>JANYHB010000007.1 GCA_025359265.1 Hyphomicrobiales bacterium
CGCAGCTTGATCACATCGCCGCTGGCCAATCTGGCGGTGGCGGCATCAATATCCAAATTGAAACTGTTGTCTCTCACATGGCCTTGCCCAGAAGCGTTCTCAATGTCCGGCATCGACTTATAATAATGCGAAGTGAAATCCTTCAAGGAGAATCCGAAGTCAATCGAGCCGGCGGGGTTCAAGTGATTGGCCTGCGCCTCAGCCAGCTGGTTTTCGGCAAAGTTGATTTGAAACGTGCCCTCAGGCACGATGCCAGACTTTACATTTTCAAAAATCCATTGGCGTGAGCGGGGTGCCACAATGGGTGGCCAAAGGGTTTTGAGCAAATCCAAATCAATATCGCGCAAACGCCCGGCCAGATGGATGGCTGGCGAGGCTTCGCCACCCGCAATGCTGCCGCGCATGCGCAAGCCCTTGTTGCCTGAGAGCACAACAAAGTCATCAATATCCAACTGGGCCTTATCAACGCCCGTTTTACCGCTGAATTCAATGCGGTCGATCAATGCTGCGGTTTGTTGATCGCCTTTGGCGTTTTGATCGGCAGCCGCACTCTGCGTGGTTAATTTGATGGCAAGGGCATTCAACTGGCCATTGGGCAAACGCTGCGGTTGAATGCTGCCGCTCAGCGCCACGCTGTGGCCGCCCAGCTTCAGCGAAGAATTATCCAGATTGAAGCTCTCGGTATCGGGCGCATAGACCACGCGAAAAACCCCTTGGTCAACGGCAATGGGCTGGGCAAAATAGTCCGGCAGGGTGATGGCCCCCTGCGCTGCCTGAAATTCACCCGACGCAGAAAGCAACTTGCCGGAGTTTGCCAAGGCCATTTCCACATGGCCTGACAGCGGCGCCGTTACCATTGCGAATTTGGATAGGGCAAAAATTTTCCGCGCCGCCGTGGCAGGAATAACGTTGTCCAATGTTGCGCTGATTTCAAATTTTTGCTCGGCGTGTTGATAGGTGGTTGAAACTTCGCCGTGCCATGGCTTGCCGTTGGTTGCCACGTCACCGCGTGCCAAAATCACAAAACCATAAGGCTTTTTTTCATAGGTCAGATCAATCGAAGGCGCAAACCAGGTGGCGGCGTTGCCATCATCATAAAAACGCAACTGTGCGTCGCTGATGCGAATTTCACGTAATGATGAAAGCGCATTATTATCGTTATTGCTATCCAGCAAATTCAGCAGGCCAGCACCGGTGGTTTCTTCTGCCGGGGCTCCCGGAGCAACTGAACTATCAGGGGCATTGTCAGCGGCCACCGTGCCGCTGGTATCTGTGGCAGCTGGCGCGGTGTTGAAACCCAACACCACAGAGCCATCTGCATTGCGGCGCACCGAAATGGCCGGGCCAATCAAATCTAAATTGCGTGCATTCACCTTGCCCTGCAACAGGGCCCAAGGATCAAGGCTCAGGGCCGCTTGCGGCGCGCTGGCGATTAAATTATTTTTGGCATCGGAAACGACGATATTTTTAAAACTCACATGCGGGTTGTGGGTTTTCGGGTCGATCTCTAAAAATGCATCGCCCAGTTTGATGCGCAAATCAGGCATTTGCGCGGCCACGGATTGCTCGATACGGCTGCGCAAAAATTCAACCGACATTGGGCCTTGGGTCAGCCGCACATAAACCAATGCCGCCGCAATCACAAAAAGTGCCAGTGCCGCAATTCCTGCGAACAACACATATTTCAGCGCCGTCATTTTCAATCAGGCCAACCCTGTCGCCACCGCATCGCTTCGCCGTTCACCGCTCAAGAATCTTTGCCCTTGCTTGTCCCATTAATATAAGGCCAATCCAAGTGTTAAGGGCAACAAACTTAGGCGAAACCATGGCACGGTAACGACGGTTTGTTCATAATTGCACCATGACAAGCTGGCTAAAAGCGCCTAGTCTCGATTTGATGTGTAAGGACGTTTCATGATTTTCAAACGCAACAAGCCTGCCCCACGCCAAGAAGTTGCGGCGATTGAGCCTGTTGCTGCTGATACCGCCGCAGAACCCTCTTTTATCGGGCGCGATACAACTGTTGAAGGTAACATCTCAACAGCCGGTGAAATCCACATTGAGGGCGAATTGCGTGGGTCGATTCGCGCCTATACCTGCCTGATTGATAGCGAAGGCCAGGTGAATGGCGGGGTTTCAGCACAATTTGTTGTGGTGCGCGGCCGCGTTCTGGGGCCAATTACGGCAACGCATGTCACCATTCAAAAGGGTGCGCATGTGGAAGGCAACGTGGTGCATGAAGGGCTGAGTATCGAGCATGGCGCGTTCGTCATGGGATCAATCACCCAAAGCAATTTATCAGACAGTAACGCGCATTCATCAAGCTACAGTGCAAAATTTGGCAATGGTTACCTGCCGTCAAACACGAATAGTGAAAATCATTATGACGCGCCCTTGCCCGATATCACCCTGTTGAAGCAAACCAAATAAACGGTATGCAGCCTAATCGATGTCTTCGATAGACTCTTCCGCGCCCCCGCGGATGCGGTGTGCCAATGAGGCTTGGATGAATTCTTCAATATCCCCATCCAACACTGCAGCGGTGTTGGAAGTGAAATGGCCAGTGCGCAAATCCTTTACCAGTTGATAGGGTTGCAACACATATGAGCGGATTTGGTGTCCCCAGCCATTCTCGGTTTTTTTGGCATTGGCCGCATCCACCTTTTCCTGCTTCTTTTGCAATTCCAATTCATACAGGCGCGCCTTCAACATTTTCATGGCCGTGGCCTTGTTTTTGTGTTGGCTGCGTTCGGCTTGGCAAGCCACAATAATGCCTGTTGGCACATGGGTGATGCGAACGGCGGAATCCGTGGTGTTCACGTGTTGGCCGCCAGCCCCCGAAGCGCGGTAGGTATCAATCTTCAAATCGCTTTCAATAATTTCGATATTGATATTGTCATCGATCACCGGATAAGCCCAAGCGGAGGCAAAAGAGGTGTGTCGCCTGGCGTTGGAATCATAGGGTGAAATGCGCACCAGGCGGTGCACGCCACTTTCGGTTTTCAATTTGCCGTAAGCATTGTGGCCCTTGATTTGCAGCGTGGCGCTTTTAATGCCGGCTTCTTCGCCATCATGCTGATCAAGCACCTCAACCTTGAATTTTGATTGATTGGCCCAGCGCACATACATGCGCATTAACATGGATGCCCAGTCTTGGCTTTCGGTGCCGCCAGCACCGGCGTTGATCTGAATATAACTGTCATTGCCGTCAGCCTCACCCGAAAGCAAAGCGTCTTGTTCAACTAAAGTAATATCTTTCTTTAAAGCCGTGATGGATTTTTCAGCTTCGGCAACGATTGCGCCATCGTCCTCTGCCTCACCCATTGCGATGAGTTCAGCGCCATCCTGCAACGCTTGCTGAATTTTCAGAATGCCATTGATGCGGTTGTCAAGGTCTTGGCGTTTGCGCATCACCTCCTGGGCTTTTTGCGGATCACTCCAAATGGCTGAGTCTTCGGCTTTGGCGTTCAGCTCGGCCAGTTCGCGGATTGAGTGATCCCAGTCAAAGATGCCTCCTCAGCAGGCTTAATGACTGCTCGATCTCGGAAATGTCTTTAATGGTTTCGGCGCGCATGTGGAACTTTCAAATCAATTTATCGCCGCTCAATAAAGGCCATTGCCGCCACTCGTCAACCCGCCTTGGGTTTGCGCGGCGGGTGCCCCCTGTGGCACCAACACCACGCCAGCCCCTGCGGTTGACGCCTTGGTTCCAGACCCTTGACCGATCACGGTGGCGTTGGCGGGTGGCTCATCACCGGGTTTGAAGGCTTCCAAGATCACGCCGTCGTTGCCATAAACCGCGCGCTTGCCGCTTTTCACCTCAATGGGAATAAGTTCAATGCCGCGCGGCACGCGAAAGGGAATGGCGGCCTTGTCACGCAGCGCCAGGCGCATGAAATCCGCCACCACGGGGGCTGCCAACTCGCCACCGGTGCGGCGCTTGCCCATGGGTTTTGGGGTATCAAAGCCAATGTAAACACCCACCACCAAATCAGGGGTGAAACCGATGAACCAGGCGTCTTTTTCATCGTTGGAGGTGCCGGTTTTGCCAGCCACGGGCTTGCCCACGATTTGCACTTTCTTGCCGGTGCCGCGCTCAACCACCCCCTCCATCATCGAGGTGATTTGATAGGCCGTATAAGGGTTCATCACCTGCTCGCGGTTGTCAATGAGGTCAGGCTCTGGCATTCCCGGTGTATAAGCATCAGCCTTGCAGGCCGAACAATCGCGCATGTCATGCCGAAACACCGTGTGGCCGAAACGGTCTTGAATGCGGTCAATCAAAGTTGCGTCAACCTTTTTGCCACCATTGGCAATGTCGGCATAAGCCGTGGTCATTTTCAGCAAGGTCGTTTCACCGGCCCCCAAAGCAAAGGCCAGTTCAAGGGGCATGTGATCATAAATGCCCAGCCGCTGGGCCAAATCTGCCACTTTGGTTATGCCCATGGCATCAGCCAAGCGCACGGTCATGGTGTTGCGCGATTGTTCAATGCCGCGCCGCAAGGTGGAGGGGCCGAAAAAATCCTTCTCGTAATTTTTTGGTTTCCACACTTCGCCGTTTTGCAGCTTGATTTCAACCGGTGCATCCAGCACCACCGAGGCCGGGGAATAGCCATTGTCTAAAGCTGCGGCATAAACCACGGGCTTGAATGAAGAACCCGGCTGGCGCTCGGCCTGCACCGCGCGGTTGAATTGGCTTTGCCCGTAAGAAAAGCCACCCACCATGGCCAACACGCGGCCGGTGTGCGGGTCCATCGCGACAAGTGCGCCCTGCACTTCGGGAATTTGCACCAAATGAAATTCGTCTTTGTTGCCCGAGGGTGCCACATAAACAATGTCGCCCACCTGCAAAATCTCTCCGGCCTTTTTAATTTCGGGTCCCAGCTTTTCACCATCCAGATATTTGCGCGCCCATTGCATCAAGGCCAGTGGAATAAGCCCTTGGTCGCGGTCTTTGGCGCGGCTGCCATCTTTCAAAATTCCAGGCTGCAGGCCAATGGTTGCGTTCGCGTCAGTCACCTGCAAAACCACTGCTACGCGCCACGGTGCCTGGTCTGGCGGCACATGATATTTTTCCAATACTTTGGCCCAATCGCCGGTTACATCAGCCACATGGTCATGGGGTCCGCGCCAGCCGCGTTTACGGTCAAAGCCAATCAGGCCACGCGCCACGGCTTGCCTGGCAAAAATTTGTAGCTTGGGGTCAAGCGTCGTGCGCACCGAATAGCCGCCCGTATCAAGTTGGTCTTTGCCATATTTCACAATCAACTCGCGGCGCGCTTCTTCGGCAAAAGATTCGGCTGAAAACAGTTGCGCCCCAAAGGGCCGCGGATTCACTTTAAGGGGCTTGGCGCTGGCCTCCTTCAAATCATCGGCAGAAATATAACCGTTCAATTGCATCTGTTCCAACACATAGTTGCGGCGCGCGATGGCTTTGTCATAATTGGTAAAGGGGTTGTAGTTGTTGGGCGCTTTCGGCAAAGCCGCAAGATAGGCCACCTCCTCATTGGTTAACTGATCCAACGGTTTTCCAAAATAGTTCAAAGCTGCGGCGGCAACTCCATAAGAGTGAAAGCCCAGATTGATGTAGTTCAGATAAAGCTCCATAATCTGGTCTTTGCTGAAACTCGCCTCAATGCGCTGCACGATAAGGGCTTCACGCAATTTGCGGGTGATAGATTTTTCATCGCCCAGCAAAAAATTCTTGGCCACTTGTTGGGTAATTGTGGAAGCACCAATCACTTGGCCGTGGCCCGTCAACTTCACTTGCACAAAGCGCAAGCCGGCTTTGGCTATGCCGTGCCAATCCAGACCTGCATGGGTGTAAAAATTTTTGTCCTCGGCGGAAACGTAAGCATTCACCACGCGTTTGGGGATCAAATTGATGGGCACAAACAAGCGCCGCTCGGTGGCATATTCAGCCAGCAGTGAACCATCAGCGGCGTGCATGCGCGTCATCACGGGCGGCTCCCATGAAGCCAGCTGCTTGTAATCGGGCAAGTCTTTCGATACGTCCAAAATCACATAAACCGCAGCGGCCGCCATGCCCAGCGTGATCATGAAAATGAGGCCAAACAACCAAGCAAAAAAACGGAACATGCAACCCTTGTGATATTGGTTAAATCATGAAAGCGGCTTGAGCTAGCATGATTCAGTGTGCTTCAAAACGAATTTGAACACGCATTTTTTAGGCCTGAATTGTGGCGAAGGCGTGGGCGGCTTATTGCTTCGCGGCCGTGGCCACCGTTACAAAATGTTGTTCGACTGCGCGCGTCAGAGCTGTCGCCATAGCGTCGCGCCAGGTTTTTGAAAGCAGCTTGGCCTTGTCAGCGCTGTTCGAAAGATAGCCAAGCTCAACCAAAACCGAAGGCACCTCAGGCGCTTTCAACACAACAAAGGCTGCCGACCGCATGGGCTTGCTGGTCAATCCCGTTATGGGCGCAATCTCATTCACCACTTGTTTGGCAAACATCAACGCCTGCGATTTGGATTCGCGCTGCGCCAGGTTGATCAGCATATTGGCCACCTCGGCTTTTTGATGGCCCAGGTCCATGCCCGAAATAATATCGGCGCGATTTTCTTTTTGCGCCAGGGCTTCGGCTTCCGCATCAGAGGCTTTTTCAGATACGGTATAAATGGTTGTGCCACGCACCGATGGATCATCCAATTTGTCAGCATGAATTGCGATGAGCAGATCAGCCTTGATCTCGCGGGCCATTCTGGCGCGATTTTGCAACGGAATGAATGTGTCATCGTCGCGTGTCATCACCACGGCAAACTGTCCCGTCATCTCAAGTTTCTGTTTCAACGCTAAGCCAAAGGCAAGCACCACATCTTTCTCGCGCACCCGGTCAGCACTTGAGGCACCAGGGTCAATGCCGCCATGCCCCGGGTCAATCGCAATGGTGAACTTTGGCTTCACAACCTCGGCATCTGTTGCAATGGGTGCAATGGAACTGGTTTGCGGATTGCCATCCGGTGAAATTATCAGCGGAGCAGCTAAGCCACTGTGGTGCCTGCGCACAGGCTTGGCCACAGCTGGTGCGAAGGCCGTGGAAAAGACGCTAAGAGTCATTAAAAGACATGAAATTTGAAGCAGAAAACGGAGCACACGGAAGCCTTTTGAATGGTCCGAAACTAGCCAAACTTGGTTAAGCGTTGGTTGCCGGTGGCGCAGGGCCGCCCCCATGTAAAGCGCACCTTGCATTGCCCGCGCATAAACACTAAGTAGCAATAGTCCTTTGGAAGACTCAACATCTGCTTGTGTTTTCAAAGGCATCAGTTTCGCGCCAAGCTTGCCTTCGAGAGTTGTTTTGCTGGCTTCGGTTGCGTTTTAACCGGCCTATTTGGGCCAATATCTGGCTGTGCCAGTTTATTTAACCGCTCCATTTGGAGCAAAGGTCAACTTCGACGTGTGCCAGGCTGTCGCGCCAATAATGATCCATCCCCTCGGTTTTCCGGGGGCTGGCGTTGGCGTTGAAATACAAATGCCCCGCGGCCCGCGTCCATTTTCGCCGCTTGTAAAGGTTTTTCAAGTTTTCCAGTCTCGAAGGGAAAATCTATGACAAAACAATTGGATAGCGGCCCAAGGAATGATTATTATGGGCTCAAAAATGCTCATCGACGCCAGTCAACCGGAAGAAACCCGCGTTGTTGTTGCTCGAGGCACTAAACTAGAAGAATTCGATTTCGAAAGCGCTTCTCGTAAACCACTGAAAGGCAATATCTATCTCGCCAAAGTCACCCGTGTAGAGCCGTCTTTACAGGCCGCTTTTGTGGAATATGGCGGTAATCGTCATGGCTTTTTGGCTTTTGCCGAAATCCATCCAGACTATTACCAAATTCCCATCGCCGACCGCATGGCATTGATTGCCGAGCAAGAAGCCGAGGCCGAGGAAGATGAGGCCGAAGACGAAAAAGCTGAGACAGAACAGCAAGATACAAGTGATCAACCCGGCACTGCCCAGTTAACAGAACCGCAGGAATTTGTTGCCTCCGCGGCCCTTGATGAAGCTGCAACGCTGGACGAAGAGCATCACGATCACCCTGCTTCTGATACCATTCCCGCTGGTGAACTTGTTGAAGTGGAACAAGATTCTGAGGCACAGAAAATTGAGACCATCGGCGAGGATGACGCCATGGAAGAAGTGCCGCAGCGCCGCCCTCAGCGTCACCGCCCCCGTCGCCGGGTTTATAAAATTCAAGAAGTCGTCAAACGCCGGCAAATTTTGCTGGTGCAAGTGGTTAAAGAAGAGCGCGGCAATAAAGGCGCAGCGCTGACAACCTATCTTTCCCTCGCGGGCCGATATTGCGTTTTAATGCCAAATACTGCACGTGGAGGTGGAATTTCCCGCAAGATTACTGACGCCAGTGATCGCCGTCGCCTTAAGGAAGTGGCCAAAGACGTGGAAGTGCCAAAAGGCATGGGCGTTATTGTGCGCACCGCTGGCGCTCAACGCACCCGGCCTGAAATCAAACGTGATTTCGATTACTTGATGCGCCTTTGGGAAAGTGTGAGAGAACTCACGCTTAAATCCTCAGCCCCGTGCTTGGTTTATGAAGAAGGCAATCTGATCAAACGCTCGATCCGCGATCTTTACACCAAAGATGTGGATGAGATCATTGTTGATGGTGAGGCAGCTTATAAAGAAGCCAAAGACTTCATGAAGATGCTCATGCCTTCGCACGCCAAAAATGTGAAAGCCTACAAAGACCCAAAGCCTTTATTGCAACGATATCAGGTGGAAAGCCATCTTGATGCGCTGTTTTCGCCAACTGTAAACCTGCCTTCAGGCGGCTATTTGGTGATCAATCAAACCGAAGCTTTGGTGGCCATCGACATCAATTCCGGCAAGGCCACCCGAGAACATAATATCGAGGATACGGCTTCCAAAACCAATCTTGAAGCCTGCGATGAAATTGCCCGCCAGTTGCGCCTGCGAGATCTTGCAGGCCTGGTGGTAGTGGACTTCATCGACATGGAAGAAAACCGCAACAATCGTGCGGTTGAGCGGCGGATGAAAGACGCATTGAAGAATGATCGGGCCCGCATTCAAGTGGGCCGAATCTCACATTTCGGCTTGCTGGAAATGTCGCGCCAGCGGTTGCGGCCCGGCCTTTTGGAAGGTTCGTTCAAAACCTGTGCCCATTGTGAAGGGCGCGGCATTGTACGCTCCATCCCATCGTGCGGCCTTGGTGTGCTGCGCCAGATTGAAGAGTTCCTGCAAAAGGGCCGCGCCGAAAATTTGACCGTGAAATGTGCACGTGAAGTGGCTTTCTATCTGCTCAACGAGAAGCGAGACAGCCTCTTGGAAATTGAGCAGCAGCATGGCATTTCCATTTTCCTCAGCCCCAGCGCAGAAGATGTGAAAGGAACGCAAGCCATCATTGAGCGGGCGCCTGAACGGGAACGCATTCAACGCCGGGTTGCTGCACCAGTTCAAATGGAATCAGGCTTTACCGATGAGCCTGAAGTTGAAGAAGACGTGGTCGCAGAAGAAATCGCTGGCGAGGCCGTTTCAGCAGACAACGATGATCTTTCTTCCACTTCTGATAATGCCAATGGCCAGCCCGGAACAGGCGAAAATGGTCGTCGCCGACGCCGCCGCGGTAAACGCGGTGGTCGTGGGGAAGATCGCCAAAACGGATCGCCATCAAACTCCGATATGACTTCATCTGAAATATCAGAAACTGATGCGGAAACTGTTGAAGTGGCTTCCGAATTTCTTACTGAAGCGCCGCCAGCCGAAGGCTCTGAAGAACCCGGTCATCGTCGCCCCGGCGAAGACCGCAATGGTCGCCGCCGTGGACGGTTCGGCAGAGGCGGCCGTGACCGCACTGATCGGCCCGCGCGCAATGGCTCAAACAATGGCGAGCGCGCCGAACGTGCGCCGCGTGAAGATCGGCCACCACGCCAAGACCGCCCGCAATCCGAGTTTGTGGCCCCGCCGCAACCGGTGGTGATCAGTATTCCCGAGCCGATCCCTGAGCCTGAGCCACGCAAGTGGCAGCCACCTGCGCCCACAGTGGCGGCAGAACCCGCCGCCCGCAAAGGCGGCTGGTGGAGCAAGCGATAGAACAAGAAGCTGCCGCAATCCAAGGGCAAAGCGCTTTCATGGCGGTTCGGTTGTTGACAAGGATAACGGCTGTGGCGGTGGGGCTTTGCCTGGCCGCCCAATCTTCGTTTGCTGTTCCAGATCAAAGTGATAAACGCGCCCGCGATGTTGGCCCAACGGTCATTCGTGATGCTGAAATTGAAGGCTTGTTGCGCATTTACGCCGGCCCCATTTTTAAGGCCGCAGGCATTAATGCCAACGCAGCCCGCGTTGTGGTGATTGGTGCACCCGGTATCAACGCCTTCGTTGCCGGTGGCCAACGTATTTTTGTCAATAGCGGATTGATAACCCGCGCACCCTCGCCCAACACGGTGATTGGGGTTTTGGCACACGAATCTGGCCACATCGCAGGCGGCCATCTTGCAAAGTTGAAAAGTGCCATGGCGGAAGCCTCAACTGAAGCGATTGTAGGCACGTTGCTGGGCGTTGCAGCCATTGTCGGCGGTGCGGCATCCGGCAGCAACACGGCGTCTCAAACGGGCGCAGGCATCATTCTGGGAGCGCAAAATTCTGCCCAGCGCGGCTTTTTGGTGTATCAACGCGCGATGGAGGCTACGGCAGATGAAAGCGCCATGCGCTACCTTGCCGCCACGCATCAAAGTGCCAAGGGCATGTTGGAGCTGTTCCGGATTTTAGCTAATGAGTCGTTGGCCAGTTTGCATGGTGCAGACCCTTACGCTTATTCCCATCCCTTGCCATTCGACAGGCTTCGGACATTGGAAGCACAAGCGCAGGCCTCGCCTGATTATAATAAGCAGGATGATCCCGCTTTGGTCATGCGCCACAAATTGGCGCAAGCCAAGTTAGTAGGGTTTCTAACACCCTTACAGGTTTTTTCACGTTATCCTGCGTCCGATAATTCCTTGCCCGCGCGCTATGCCCATGCCATCGCGTTTTTCCGGCGTGGAGATTTGAAAGCGGCTCTGCCAGTTATTGACACTCTAACGGCGGAAGCGCCGCAAGACCCTTATTTTTGGGAATTGAAGGCCCAAGCCTATCTCGAAAATGGCCGGGCGGATGAAGGCTTGGCTTTCATCAAAAAAGCGCGGGTGATTTTGCCCAACAATGGGCTGTTGCAAATTCTAAATGCCCAGATCTTGCTGGGTTCAGAAAACCCGGCTCATGCCGACGAAGCAATTAACCTGTTGAAACAAGCACGGATTTCCGAAGGGGAAGAGCCCAGCCTGTATAAATTTATGGCGCAGGCTTATGGCCTGAAGAAGGATATTGCCCACGCTCAACTCGCCACGGCAGAATTTGCCTATGCTACGGGCGACATGAAAAACGCCCAGGAAAAGGCCGCTCTGGCCAAGAAATACTTGAAGCAAGGCAGCCCAGAATGGTTGCGTGCCTCTGATATTGAAAGTTTTGCTGCAAAAAAGTGATTGGAATTGAGGAGTTTTAGTATGCGCCGCTTTATATGTTTTGTTACCGCTCTGATGTTTGGATTGTCGCTGGCCTGTGGGGTAAATGCCGCAGCATTCAGCGACGATCAGAAAAAAGAAGTGGAAGATATTGTCCACGCTTATCTTAATGAACATCCCGAAATTCTCAATGAAATGGTTGAAAAGCTTAAGTTGAAAGAAGAAAAAGACGCGGCATCTGCGCAAACCTCAACCTTGGCCACATCGTCGCAAAACATATTCCACAATGCCCGCGATGGGGTGATTGGCAATCCATCTGGCAATGTTACCATTGTTGAATTCATGGATTACAACTGTGGCTGGTGTCGCAAGAGCATCAAAAATGTTCAAGAGCTCGTCAAGAAAGACAAGAATGTCCGCGTTGTGATGAAGGAATGGCCAATTTTCGGCGAAGGTTCAGAAGCTGGAGCGCGGGCCGCCATGGCGGCAGCAAAGCAAGGCAAATATTGGGAGTTGCACCAAGCGCTGTTCGCCTTTCAAGGGCAAGTCACACCTGACGTTGTTACGCAAGTTGCAAAATCTATTGGGCTCGACATGAAAAGGCTGAAGGAAGATATGGCTTCGGCGGATATTGATGCCAATCTCTCCGCCACGGTGAAACTGGCCACAGCCCTCAAATTCACCGGTACGCCAGGTTTTCTCGTGAACAAGAATGTGTATCCCGGTTACCTGGAACTGGCCCGCATGGAAACCATGGTTGCGGAGGAACGCGCAAAAGGTGTTTGCAAAGAGTGCTGAGCGGTTTTCAAACTGCCGACTCCTGTCTATAAGCTCGTTATGAAGACCGTTTATATCTTAAATGGGCCTAACCTCAATTTGCTCGGCCTGCGGGAGCCTGAATTCTACGGGCATGATACATTGGCCTCGGTGGAAACGCTGTGCCTGGCCAAGGCCCAGACTTTGGACATGGTCGCAATATTTCGCCAAACCAATGTTGAAGGCGAATTGGTCAACCACATTCATGAGGCGCACGAAAAAGCTCAAGGCATCATCATCAATGCCGGAGCTTATACGCACACCTCAGTGGCGCTCCACGATGCGATCAAGGCCGTGGCTTTACCTACGATTGAAGTGCATCTTTCCAATGTTTACAGCCGCGAGACATTTCGCCATCACAGCTATATCTCACCGGTCGTTCGCGGTGTGATCTGTGGTTTTGGTGCACAATCATATGAATTGGCGCTGGATGCTCTCAGCACCATTTTGAATAAAAAGGGAAAGGCATAATGCCCGTAAAGAAAAAGTCCGCCGCTTCGGAACCAAAAGAGTCGGCTGAATTAAGCCTTATCCGCAAGCTTGCAGCCATTTTAGACGAGACAGGTCTCACTGAGATCGAACTCGATCACAAAGGTGCCCGCGTGCGCGTGTCGAAGTCTGTGCAAATGGCTTCGATGGTTCATTCGGCACCAACGATTCAGCACTCTGCACCGGCGCTTGTTGTCGCTGGATCGCAGGTCGCCACCGAAGAAATTTCCGGCACGCCACTGAAATCTCCGATGGTGGGCACTGCCTATCTTTCGCCATCGCCCGAATTACCGGCGTTTGCCGCACTGGGTTCCATGGTGAAGGAAGGCCAAACCGTTCTCATCATCGAAGCCATGAAAACCATGAACCAAATTGCCGCACCAAAATCTGGCAAGCTGGTGAAGGTCAATATCAAAAATGCGCAGCCGGTTGAATATGGCGAAGTGCTGATGGTGATCCAGTGAACAATGTTTGATAAAATTCTCATTGCCAATCGCGGCGAGATTGCCCTTCGCGTTCTCCGCGCGGCGCGCGAGCTTGGCATCCAAACAGTTGCGGTTCATTCCACGGCTGATGCTGATGCCATGCACGTGAAGCTGGCCGATGAGAGTGTGTGCATTGGCCCGCCTCCCGCCAAGGATTCCTATCTCAACATTCCGGCGATTGTTGCGGCCTGCGAAATCACCGGCGCTGAAGCGGTTCACCCCGGCTATGGCTTCTTGTCAGAGAATGCCAAGTTTGCGGAAATACTGAAATCCCACAACATCAAGTTCATTGGCCCATCAGTTGAAAACATCCGCACGATGGGTGACAAAATTGAAGCCAAACGCACGGCCAAGGAATTGGGTATACCTATTGTGCCTGGCTCGGAAGGCGGCGTGCATGATATTGCAACCGCCCGCAAAGTTGGCAAAGATATTGGGTATCCGGTGATCATCAAGGCCACCGCTGGCGGCGGCGGGCGCGGCATGAAGGTGGCCAACTCGGAAGCTGAGCTTGAGCTTGCCGTTTCCACCGCCCAAAGCGAGGCAAAGGCGGCGTTCGGCAATGGCGAAGTTTACATTGAAAAATATTTGGAAAAACCCCGCCATATTGAAATTCAAATCTTGGGCGATGGGCAAGGCCGCGCGATCCATCTGGGCGAACGCGATTGTTCTTTGCAACGCCGCCATCAGAAAATTTGGGAGGAAGCTCATTCGCCTGCCCTGAACGCAAAACAGCGCGATGAAATTGGCGCCCGCGTTTCCAACGCCATGGCCAAGATGAGCTATGAGGGCGTGGGCACCATTGAGTTTCTTTTTGAAAATAATGAATTTTATTTCATCGAAATGAACACGCGTTTGCAGGTGGAACACCCCGTCACTGAAGCCATCACTGGGCTTGATTTGGTGCAAGAGCAGATCCGCGTGGCTGCTGGTGCGGCCCTTGCTTACAAGCAAAGCGACATTCAATTCTCTGGTCATGCCATTGAATGCCGGATCAATGCCGAAAACCCGCTCACGTTCATACCCTCGCCGGGCAAAGTGAATGACGTGCATTTTCCCGGTGGACTGGGTGTGCGCGTAGATTCTGCCCTTTATTCTGGCTACCGCATTCCCCCATATTATGACTCGCTCATTGGAAAGCTGATTGTGTTTGGTAAATCGCGCGCTGAATGCATGATGCGTTTGCGCCGTTCCCTTTCGGAATTTGTGGTGGATGGCGTTGAAACGACAATTCCGTTATTCCAAAAATTATTGGCAGAGCCAGATATTCTCGACGGGCATTACGACATTCATTGGCTGGAAAAATATCTGGCCCGCACTAAGATGTGAGAATAATGAGCGTAATCACACCTCAGGTTTTGTTAAAGGCTTATTCGGTTGGGGTCTTTCCCATGGCAGAGAGTGCAGATGATCCTTCACTCTATTGGATTGAGCCGGATGAGCGGGGCGTGCTGCCGTTGAAAAATTTTCATATATCGCGGTCACTTAAAAAATCTGTGCGTCAAGCAGGGTTCGAGATTCGCGTCGACACGGCTTTTGAACGCGTGATGAAGCATTGCGCAGAAAAAACCACCGACAGAAAGGATACCTGGATAAATCTTCGAATTTTGAGGCTTTATGGTCAGCTGCATAAAATGGGTTGTTGCCACTCGGTTGAAACGTGGCGAAGTGGAGAGCTGGTTGGCGGTCTTTATGGGGTGCGCCTTGGGGCCGCGTTTTTTGGTGAAAGCATGTTTGCGCGTGAAACCGACGCATCCAAGGTGGCTTTGGTTCATCTTGTGGCACGGTTGAACTTCGGGGGCTTCAGATTGCTTGACGCGCAATTCGTAAACAATCATTTGAAACAATTTGGCTGTTATACGGTGCCCAAGAAAGAATACCGCCCCATCCTTGATGAGGCAACAGAAGCCGATGCCGATTTTTTTGCGTTTACGGGCGACAATAATATTGAAGAGGTTCTGCGACTGGCTGCATCATGAGCTGAATTTGCGCAAAGCTTATCAATCTGGTGGTGGTTGGTCGCCGTTTTCGATTTGATCTTGCAACGTGGCCAAATCGGGCACCGTTTCAACGGGCGGCGGCGGGGCATTTGGATCTTTGCATCCCACCAGCCAAACATCATAAAGTGGGTGCTCAACAGCGTTCAAGCCGGGGCTTTCAGCAAACATCCAACCTGAAAAAATGCGCTTGTTGGTTCCATCCGTGCCGTGTTCAACAACTTCAACAAACGCCACGGTTTTAGGATCTTCGGTGATGGGGCGGGAATTGCAAACATCTGCCTTTACCAACAAACCGCCAAATTTTTTTTCTTCGCCGATTTTCGTTTCAAAGGTTGTGGTTTCGCCCAAGATCTTGTCGAGGCCAGAAAAAATGGCGATGGGATTAGCAATTGGCTCGGCCAAAGCCATTGTTGGCCAAAGCCAAATCACCGCTCCAAGGCGCAATAAAATTTTCATGGCTTTGGCGGTTGTGGGGCTTCAGCTGGAGCGGCTGGAGCGTCGCTGGATTTGCTGCCTTTGGAGAACATGGCTTGGCTGATAAGCGACCACAAATCCACCGCCCCCTGTGTGTAAGAAATTTCTCCGCCATTGGTAAGTTTGGCGTCTGAACCGCCAGGCTCCAAGGCCACGAAATTCGCGCCAAGCAAGCCTTCAGAGGTGATCTTGGCTGAAGTATCGTCAGCGAGCTGCAGTTGCGGTTGAAGCAGCATGTCAATTCGTGCCTGATAAGACTTGGGGTCAAGCGATTGGCCAACCACTGTTCCCACTTTCACACCAGCCACACGCACGTCGGTGCCCACGGCAACGCCGGCGATGTTATTGAACTGCGCCGTCACGTGATAACCGCCAGACGGGCCGCCAAGGCCCGCAACGCGGTAAGCAAACAGAAAAAATAATGCTGCGGCACCAATAACAAGGGCGCCCACCAGGGTTTCCAGCGTGTTGGCCTTCATTGCGGCTTCCATGGCTGATAATATCCGGTGCGCGGCGCTGGGCTGCCCCCAACCGCAATCGATCCCGGCGGATGGTAGGCACCCGCTGAACCCGTCAAATTCGGTTCATGGGGCTTTTGCCATTCGAAGGAACTATAACTTTCATCTGGCGGCGCAACGTCCACACGGTGATGAAGCCAGCCGTGCCAGCCAGAGGCAACCTGCGAGCCCTCAGAATAACCCTTGTAAATCACCCAGCGGCGCTCTGGAATGGAATCCGGCACCGCTGACTTTGCCTTGTAATATTTATTGCCATATTCGTCTTCACCAACGAACGTGCCTGCGCGCCACGTATAAAATCGCGTGTTCCAGGTTTGGCCATTCCACCACGTAAAGAATTGTTTCAGAAACTGCATGGATGAGACTCTTTCAATCAACTCACAATATGGCGGAAGGGGCTGGCAAGTTCAATCAGGATTTGGGCCGCAAAATGACCACAAGTTGATTTCCCAGTTGGCGCTCGGCCAGTTTTTCAACGCCAGGGTCAGCCGTTAGGCGCGATAGCACATCACTTACCTCATCGGCGTCGGCCGGCTGATCGGTGGGCACAGCAAAAAGGCCAAAATCACGCTTCGCGAATTCATGGGTGATATCGACCAAATAAACCCGCAATTTGCCGTCGCCTTCCACAACCACCGAATTCGATTGAAAGGCTCTCAGCACCAAACGGTGATCTGGGTGCTTGGTGTCTATGGTTGTTGCCGTGGCTTTAGCACGCAAACCTTCGTGTACCACAGGATTTGGGGCCATTTCAGCCAAGGTGCTTGAGGAGCTGAGATAAGGCAGTGCATCCCACAGTCTCCATCGGTTCCAAGTCACAAAATTTTGGCTCTGCAAAACGCTATTCAAGGTATCAAGCGAGCCAATCCATTGGAATTGAAACGCCTCACTGGGCCTGCCCACCAGATTGATGCGCTGAACCGGCAGTTTGCTCCAACCGGTGGAAATATAGTCATCAGTTGAGAAGACGGTTATTTTATTGACGGGTTGAAAGCGTTCAAATCGCCGATCAAAGGTTTTTTCAATGTCGATCGAGGTTGCGCCAAGCAACACAATGCAGGTGGTTGCCAACAACATCAATGGACTAAACCGGCGCAATTGAATGGTTGAAATTGCCACAGAGAAAATTGCCAGAAGAATGAGCGCCACCAACACGCCGCCGATTACGTCGCTAAACCAATTCACCCCCAAATAAAGCCGGGAAAAGCAAACGGCCATCACCAACATCGCGCTGCCGGCGGCAATAATAGCCTGCGTCCAACGCGAAAGACCGCGTGACGTAACAACCGCAACCATGCCAAATACCGTACCCGCCAGAAGCGCATGTGGTGCCGGAAATTTAAAATCCATATTTTGTGCGCCAATGCCTGGCACGCTTAATCCAAACGAGAAAGCCGCGGTCACCAAACGGGCAGCGACAAGGGTTATGATAACAGCCATAGCGGCACGCCAATTTCGCTTGAGGACGGCCCACATTATCAGCACCGCGACAACCGCATACAGCACATATTGATCGCCCAGCATCGTAACCCTGATGAAAATTTCGTCTCCAGGCAGTGAGCGAAGTTCGCTGAAGAAATTGTAGAGGGAGTGGTCAAATTGACTCACCGCTTGACGGATCAACAAGCCCGATACCAAGTCAATCAGCGCTACCACGGCAGCCAAACCAACCACGATCAAAAGCACCAGCAAAACTGAATTTGGGTTTTCCGGCGCAATCACTTTGGCAAAGCGCTGCATCGACAAGGCACTACTTTTTGCCGCCCAAGCAGCGATGCGGCCTTGTATGGCCAGGCGGTAAGGTGACATAATTCCCACAATCACGCGCACCAACCATCCGCCAATGGCCAGAATTGCCAAAAGAATTAACAGAACAATAACCAGTCGGCCACTCAACTCTCCGGCCAATAAAAATGCTTGCCCAAGTAAAACGCCCGGCAAAACGTGCATGGCAGCCCAAACGATGCCGGAGAAAAAATTAACGGTGAGGAAATAGGATTGGCTCATGCCAAACATTCCGGCAATGCCGGGAACAACGGCCTTTATACCGGGAACAAAACGGCCAATGGCAATGGATTTGCCGCCATGCAAACGCACATATTCTTCACCTTTGGCCAAGAGATGCGGATAATTCCGCAAGGGCCATAAAGTGCGCAACCGCTCACCATAGATACGGCCTGCCCAATAGGAAATTTGATCACCGGAAATGCAGCCCGCAATTGTGGCGATCATCACCGGCCAGAATGGCAGCTTGCCGGCACCCACCAAGGTGCCCGCCCCAATCAAAACGGCAGTTGAGGGTACCACCAAACCGATGACCAGTAACGCTTCACCAAGAGAAATCAGAAACACCAGCGCCACAGCCCAATAAGGATGAAGCGCAAAATAATCCAATACAAAATGGACGAAGTGGTCAAAATAGGTTTGCATTAGTTCCACAAAGCTGAGGCTTGAAAGTTTTTCGGTTCAGCCCAATAGCTAGGTGAGAATTGCGGCAAATTCCATCCAAACTTTGTGAGATGAGAAAAAATGAATTATTGGCAATATGTGTTGCTGGTTATTGCTGGCATTTTTGGCGGAATTGCCAATTCGATGGCAGGCGGTGCTTCGCTCTTCACGTTCCCAGCCATGCTGAGCACGGGCCTGCCCGCCATCATTGCCAATGCTTCGAATGGATTTTCACTTTTGCCGGCAAATTGTTTGGCAGCGATAATGGACCGCGACAAATTGCCTGCTCGCCAGTTTGGCTTTTGGCTGGCGCAGGGGCTGGCCTTCGTCGGCGGCGTGCTGGGCGCATTTTTGCTTTTGTACACCCCGGCGCGGTTCTTCACTTTGTTAATTCCAGCTCTTATCGGCCTTGCAACAGTCACCTTTATTTTCGCGGCGCAATTGCGCGCCAGCCTTGGGCGGTTGATTGCGGGCGATGATCACCCGCGGCTTCGCGCGGCATTGGTTTTCATTGCCGCCGTCTACGCGGGTTATTTCGGTGCCGGTGTGGGCGTGGTGTTCATGGCCATTTTGGGTGCAACCACGGCCTGGGGATTGCGGACGACAAATGCCTTCAAGAATGTTTTGGGCTTTACAGCCAATGTTGCGGGCTGTTTCGTGTTCGTCTGGCAAGGCCTTATCGCCTGGCCTGAAACTTTAACCCTGATGCTGGGAACCGTTTTGGGTGCCTATATTGGAACGCGGTTGCTGAAGGTATTGCCCGTAACATTGGTGCGCAATTTCATCGCCTGCGCGGGCGTGGTGATGACGGCGATTTATGTTTTTCGTTTCTGGCTATAGGCCTTGGCGATTTGGGCCGCGAGTTTTGCATTGTTTTCAACCAGGGCGATGTTGGCCTTGAGGGACCTTCCGAATGTAGCCTCGGCGATCGCCTTCAACAGAAAGGGCGTGGTGTCTTTGCCGTCAATCCCTTGGGTTTGCGCCAGCTTCAATGCGGCTTGAATGATCGGCTCAATTTCGGATGCCGGGATTTCCTCTGCCGCGGGAATGGGATTGGCCACGACAATGCCGCCCCGCAAATTCATTTTCCATTTGGCCCACATCATCGCCGCAATCTCGTCTGGCGTGTTGAGGCGCATCGGCACCCTGAAGCCAGAGCAGCGCGAATAAAAAGCCGGGAATTCATCAGTTGCAAAACCCACAACAGGCACGCCCAAAGTTTCCAAAGTTTCAAGCGTGAGGCCCAAATCAAGAATAGCTTTGGCCCCCGCTGTCACCACTGCCACATTGCTATTGGCGAATTCGGTGAGATCAGCTGAGATGTCAAACGTGGTTTGCGCGCTCCGATGCACACCACCCATCCCGCCTGTGGCAAAAACTCTAATTCCCGCCATTTCCGCAATGCGCATCGTGGAGGCCACCGTGGTTGCGCCGTTCAGCTTTTGCGCCACCACAAAGGGCATGTCTCGCGTAGAAACTTTGATGATTGAAGAACCTTCTTGGGCGAAAAGCTGCAATTCTTTTTCTGAAAGTCCGGCGCGTAATACACCCTTGATGATGGCGATTGTTGCGGGCACCGCACCACCATGGCGAATAATGCCTTCAACTTTCTGCGCCATTGCGAAATTCTGCGGGTATGGCATGCCGTGAGCTATGATGGTGCTTTCGAGGGCAACAACCGGCTTGCCCTTCGCGATGGCGGCTTTAACAGCGGCGCTGAATTTAACTTTCATCATCTATTCCAAAGTTGAGTATTCTGTTGCGATTACTTTTGCCGCTGTCTCTTGGCCAAGCGTTGCGGCGTTGGCGAGGGGCAGTTCTTGAATCAAGCCATAGATGAGGCCGGCCGTTGCCGCATCGCCCGCACCTGTCACATCGATAATTGTCTGCGCTGGTGATGGAATATGCGTGATGGTGCTACCGTCCGAAACATAGGCACCCAGCGCGCCGGCATGGATCACGATGTTAAGAAGGCCCAGCTGGTGTAGTATGGCAATGCCCACGGCGATATCGCGCGTGCCGGTGAGGGCGCCCAGCTGATCGAGATTTGGCGTCGCCAGAAACACGGTGTGGTTTTTAAGAAGGGCCAACAGCTTTTGGCATTTTGAAACCGAGACGGGTTCAACCACCAATTTGTTCGCGGCCTGGCTGGCGATTTCGTCCAACACGTCTGGTTCCAAATTGCAATCCGCCAGAACAAATTTTTTCTCTGCCACAACATTGCGTTTTTGTTCAACATGGGTTTTTGAAAGCCACGTCAGGCACTTCATGTCGGAGGCTGCCGTTATCAATTCCCCGGTTTCGTCCAGCAAAGCGACATATGTGCCCGTCGCCACGTTCATGAAAATACTATGGGCCAAACTCACGTCAGCTTTTTCCGTGGCTTTGGTGATCATGGCGCCATTGGCATCATTGCCGAGCACGGTGATCAAATCCGTGTCGATGCCAAGGCGTGCCAGATTATGCGCAATGTTGCGGGCCACGCCGCCGGGCTTGACTTGGATTGCTGCTGGGTTTGAGGTGGCTGGCACGTGGGCGGCCAGGGTTTTTGCCTTGATGTCAGCATTGGCCCCGCCGATGACAAGAACGCCATTCACCTTAAAAATCCGTCGGCGCGCCGCCCTCGCGTTTGCGCCGTTCCACAAATTCTTTCAACTCTTCATGTACGGCATCATCCATCGGTGGCTTTTGGTATTCGGCCAGCGCCTGCTTGTAAACGTGGTTGGCTTTCTGCCAGGCTTGCGGGCTGCCCGCCGCCACCCATTGTTGATTGTTGCGCCAATCGGAAATCAAAGGCTGGTAGAACGCGGTAGTATATCGCGCCAAAGTGTGTTGCGCTCCAAAAAAATGCCCGCCGGGGCCCACTTCCCGGATCGCTTCAATGCCAAGGGCATCTTCATTTATTTCAAGGGGTTGCAGGAATTCGCTCACCATTTGAATCAGGTCCACGTCCAGCACAAATTTTTCGAAAGAGGCAACCAAACCACCCTCCAACCAACCTGCACCATGCATGATGAAGTTGCCCCCGCCTTGGGTTAACGCCCAGAGGGAAAACACGCTTTCATAGGCTGCCTGCGCATCCACCATGTTGGCGGCACACGTGTTGGAGGTGCGGTAGGGAATTTTATAGCGGCGCGCCAATTGTCCGCCCGCCATAACAGCTTTCATATATTCCGGTGTGCCAAAGGCAGGCGCACCTGATTTCATATCCACGTTAGAGGTGAAGCCACCATAGATGACGGGCGCGCCCTTTTTCACCAACTGACAAAAGGCCAGCCCGGCCAAGGCCTCGGCGTTTTGTTGCACTAAGGCGCCCGCAACCGTAACCGGCGCCATGGCCCCCGCCAAAGTGAACGGCGTTACACAAACCGATTGACCGGCTCCTGAAAAGCGCATCATGCCTTGCAGCATGTTGTAATCCAACTTCAGCGGCGAGTTGGTATTTACAACGGTCGTGATCGAACATTCACGCTCGAATTGTGCTTGGGGTTTGCCGCTGACAATGCGTCCGATCTCCAGCGCATCAATGGTTCTGGCATCACCCAAAACATAAGCCGTCATCGGCTTGTCCATAAGTGTGGCCATGTCATAAAGCGCATCGAGATGGCGGATGCCGGCATGAATATCAACAGGCTCAACCGGATAGCCCGCTGAAAAATTGATCGCATTGAAATGTTGGCCCAACATCAAAAACTTCTGATAGTCGGCGCGGTTGCCCACCCGACGCCCGCCTTCCATATCATGGCAGTTGGGTGGTGAGCCCACGGTGCCAAACACCATATTGTCGCCTCCAATATGGAGTGTGTGCGCAGGGTTGCGCGAATGCATCACGAAGGTTTCAGGAGCATAAGAGACCAGCTCCTCCACCATTGCCGGATCAAAACGCACCCGCTCGCCGTCTATTCTTGCACCCGCTTTCTTCCACATGGCGCGAGCATCGTCATGCAAGAAATCCATGCCAATTTCAGACAGCACACGCAGAGACGCATGATGGATTGATTCAACTTCATCATCGGAAATTATTTTTGTGGGGGTGAAGCGGCGCTGCAATTTGCGTGGCACCTGCTGCTGTAATCTACCACCATCTCCGGCTTGCGGATTGCCACGTGCGCCACCTCTGCGGCGACGCGGTTCGGTTTCCATGCTCATTCTTTAACTGCCTCCAATGCCGGATCAGCGGCCACTTGTTTTACCAGCCACTCTTCAAAGCGGCGGACCTTGTTTTTTGAGCGGTTGGCGCTGGCGCAGGCAAAATACCAGCCATGGCGGTGTGGCACGCGCAAGGGCAAAGGTTGTACCAAGCGGCCCAATTTAATTTCTTCGGCGGCATAAGGGCCAATCGTCATGGCCACGCCCCTGCCCTCAATTGCCGCTTCTTGCGCCAATATATAACTATCAACTGAAAGCCGATTGGCTGGTTTCACATTCTTCACGCCTGCCGCATCCAACCAGATTTGCCAATCTTCCTCAGCGGTATAAACATCGATGAGCTTGCTGGTTTTCAAATCGGCAAGCTTCGTCAAATTAAGTTTTGGCGAACACACGGGCACAAGATATGATTTGAATAGCGGCCGATAATAATGGTTCGGCAATTTATTGCGGGCCAGAATAATGCCCACGTCAACGTCGCGTTCATTGAAATCCCAATCGAAGTAAGATGTTGAAAGCCGCACTTTCACATCGGGGTAGCGGCGCTCAAAATCATGCAGGCGCGGGATCAGCCATTTCAGCGCCACCGTCACATAAACCTGGATGGTTAGTTCCATGTCCGTATTGGCCGGACGCAAGGCGCGGGTTTGAGCTTGGATTTGATCAAATGCATCACGCACGGGCGGATAATAGCTGTGCCCTGCGGTGGTCAATTCCGCGCGCCTCGCATCACGGCGGAAGAGCTGCACTTCAAGGCGCTGCTCGAGCAATTTGATCTGATGGCTGATGGCAGACCGCGTGATCCCCAGTTCCCCGGCGGCCATTCGAAAAGAACCCAGCCGCGCTGCAGCCTCAAAGGCTGTCAAAGCGCGCAAAGGCGGCAAATCACGACGTGCCAATTTCATTCACCCCAAATCAGGAACCCAACTGATTGTAGCATAGGTTTTTTCCAGTTGGGTTGGCAGTGGGGTGGTGAAATTTATTAAACATTGGTGAGGCTCGCCCCCTTGGCAAGTGAAGGGGCGTGGCGCATTTTACCGCCGTAATTAAAATTGAGGAAAGCATGAGTCTCATCGAAGAGCAATTCCGTCGGCGCGGCGGGCGTGAAGCACGCAGAGTCTTGCGCGCCACGGCCATTCCGATGTCGCAAGCTGCGGTGCGGCCCGGCATGGAAGGCGGCCAATACAAGCCGTTGAAAGATGCAGAGATGCAACGCATTCATCAAACGGCGTTGAAGCTTTTGAATGAAGTGGGCCTGGCGCGGGCCATCCCCTCTTGCATTGCGGCAATGACAGCACGAGGCTGTTTCATGCGCGACAATGGCAGGCTGTGCATTCCGCCGGCATTGGTTGAAGACATCCTGGCCTCTTGTGCCAAGAACTTTGTGCTGCACGCGCGTGATCCGCAATTGGACATGCAGCCGTGGGGCAACAAAGTTTATTTCGGCACAGCAGGTGCTGCGGTTCACGTGGTCG
Source organism: Hyphomicrobiales bacterium (assembly GCA_025359265.1). GTDB lineage: Bacteria > Pseudomonadota > Alphaproteobacteria > Rhizobiales > Aestuariivirgaceae > Aestuariivirga. The sequence continues at coordinate 24,334 of JANYHB010000007.1, forward strand.
AAATCGAAAATAATTCTTACCGTGAATCTTATCTGGCTGATCTTTATGATGCGGCGCGCATTGTGGACACGTGCGAAAATATCCATTTCTTCCAGCGTTGCCTCACCGCGCGAGATATGTTGACGGGGCATGATCTGGATATCAACACGCTCTATGCTTCCATCGCTGGCACCAACAAACACGTGGGCACATCCATGGTGGAAGCTGCGCATGTGGATGAATGCTTGCAAATTTTGCATTATGTGGCAGGCGGCGAAAAGAAATGGCGTGAGCGGCCGTTTGTTTCGCAATCCAACTGCTTTGTGGTTCCGCCGCTTAATTTCGCCGAGGACGCTTGTGCTTGTTTGGAAACAGCAGCGCGTGGCGGCATGCCCGTATTGTTGCTTTCTGCTGCACAAGCTGGGGCCACATCACCCGCGGCGCTGGCTGGCACCGTGGTGCAAGCGGTTGCTGAGTGTTTGGCGGGCCTGGTTTATATCAACTGTGTGGTGCCCGGTGCCATCGCCATTTGGGGGCCTTGGCCTTTCGTGTCAGACTTGCGCACCGGCGCCATGAGTGGCGGTTCGGGTGAGCAAGCATTGATCACATCGGCATGCGCCCAGATGGGGCATTACTTTGGGCTGACGGTAGGCTCCGCATCCGGCATGTGCGATGCCAAGATGCCGGATATTCAAGCGGGCTATGAAAAAGGTTTGACGGCGGGCATATCCGCAATGACAGGCATCAATTTGATGTATGAGTCCGCGGGCATGCACGCCTCGCTTTTGGGTTTTTGTTTGGAAAGCCTGCTCATTGACAATGATATGTTAGGCTCCATCAACCGCAATGTGCGCGGCATTGAAGTGAATGAGGATACACTTTCCTTCGACGTGATTTCCGAAACCTGCCTCGGCGGGCCGGGCCATTATCTTGGCAGCGAGCAAACCTTGTCGATGATGATGACCGAATATGTCTATCCGAAAATGGCCAACCGCATGAGCCCGAAGGAATGGAATGAAGCAGGCAAGCCCGATATTTTAAAGAAGGCCATTGCCAGGAAAACGGAAATTCTCTCCAGCTATTACCCCCAATATATCCCGCGCGACATTGATGAAATGATCCGCGCCAAGCACGATATCAAACTCCCGCGTGAATATATGCAGGAGAAAACTTCGTAAAAGTGGAACACCCCATTCTCAACCGCATCCAGCAGGAGAGTTTCACCCCCTTCGGCTGGTTTGCACCAACGGATCTGGGGAGCACAAAGTTTATCATTCTCATCGGCAATGCCGGGCCAGCGATGTTTCGCCGGTTCTGCCGCGAAGGCGGCGGCATCATGGACGATTGGACACGGCGGGTGGTTAATTCTTTGGCGCAAGATTTGGGCGCTACGGCGGCTTTTCCTTTCGATGCGCCTTACCTGCCCTTTCAACAATGGGCGCGTGCCGCAGGCAACATATACCAATCACCGCTGGGCCTGAACATTCATAAGGTTTATGGACTTTGGCACGCTTACCGGGCCGCCCTGTTGTTTCCGACGGCGGTTGGCCTCCCCCGGCCCATTGCCAGTTTACATCCTTGCGAAAGTTGCCGCACCAAGCCCTGTCTATCGGCCTGTCCGGTTTCGGCGTTCAATGGTCGTAAATATGAGGTTGATGCTTGTATCGGGCATCTACACTCGCGCAATAATTGCACCGAAAGTGGTTGCCTCGCACGCTTGGCCTGCCCCGTTGGTGTGCCTTTCCGCTATGAGAAGCCACAAATGCAATTCCATATGAATGCACTCAAGGCCGCCCATGAGCTACGACCAGATCGCCGCTAAACTTAAGAAAGGCCAAACCATCATTATTGATGGCGGCACGGGAACCGACATAGAGCGACGCGGCGGAAAAATGAGTTCGGCCACTTGGTGCGCTGATGCCAATCGTAATTTTGGTGAGATTATCACCCAAGTCCACGCAGATTATATCAAGGCGGGTGCTGAGGTGATTGCAGCCAATACTTTTGCAACCTCAATGTTGTCTTTCAATGCCTATGGGCGCGATGAAGAAGTGGAAGAACTGGATGCGCTGGCGATTTCTTATGCCAAAGCAGCGGCTGCAAAAACGGAGGCCGCGGTTGCGGGTTCTTTCTCCACGATGCGGCCGGTGATTAAAGGAACGGATCGCACAGATTTAACCAGGAATTGGACAGAGGCTGAAGCCAAAGTTTTGTTCCGCCGCAAGGCTGCGAATTTGAAAAAGCATGGCGTTGATTTCATCATGATGGAAATGATGCGCGATGCAGACTATTCGCTTTGGGCTTGTGAAGTGGCCAAAGAAACCGGACTGCCGATGTGGATTTGCATTTCCGTTGAACGGCATAACGGGGAATTGGTGGGCTTTGGGCGCGCCGATCAAAAGCTGGCGGATTTCGCCCCCAAACTTTCGTCTTTGAAGCCCGATGCAATGTGCATTATGCACACCTCCCCCAATGACACGCACAATGCCCTGTTGATATTGCGACAAAGTTGGTTGGGGCCAATGGGGGCCTATCCGGAATGCGGCTATTATAAAGCACCAAACTGGGTGTTCCATGATGTCATTGCGCCCGAAGATTTGGTGGCCAAGGCGCAAGAGTGGCAAGAGCTGGGTGCCACCATTTTCGGCGGTTGCTGTGGCATTGGGCCAACCCACATCACAGCACTGGCAAGGGGGATTAAATCGTGAAAACTGGATCGTGCCTCTGTGGCCAAGTCGCTTTCGAAATTCACGGCCCGCTCTCGGATGTAACGGCCTGCCATTGCGGCCAATGCCGCAAGCAAACCGGCAACTACTGGTCTTCCACGCATTGTGCAGATGGCGATTTAATGTTTACGCGCCAAGATGGCCTCAAATGGTTTGCATCCAGCAGTTTTGCCAAGCGGGGCTTTTGCAAAGACTGTGGCTCAACCTTGTTTTGGAAACAAAATGATGAAACCACCACTTCAATCTGTCTTGGCAGCATAGATGGCAAGTCTGGTTTGAAGCTGGGGGGCCATATTTTCACCGCTGATGCCGGAGATTATTATGTCATCGCCGGCGGCGATTACGTGAAATAAAGCCTGAGCTTTGTGCATTGCCAGCAGTCTGGCAGCCGTTAAGATGTTCTCCAGATTCTTAAGGGGTGCCGGTGTTCAAAAACTTTCCATTGGGCTTGATCATGTACACAGCTGGCGGCAACGTCGCGGGTGCATCGACAGCCGTTTTTGCCAAAGCATCCTTGATTGACGCGAACAGTTTTAACGCCGCAAAATCCGAAAAAGCCAAAGACTTTCTCGGATTTGCTGATTTGCAGGGCAATGCTGCATTGAAAAAACTATTTCCGCCAAATCCAATTATTGTCGTTGTCAAATGATTCCAGAGTTGTCCCGCCCTGATCAACGTATCACGCTGCCGCGCTTTCCGCGGTGGATTGGGTTCATCGCTTTGTGCATCGGCATGGGCATGGCCATTTTGGATATTCAGGTGGTGGTCACCTCGCTGAAGGTCATCTCCAAGGCCTTCCAGATTGGCGATGATCAAATCAGCTGGGTGCAGACGGCCTATCTCATTGCCGAGGTCATCGCCATTCCCCTCACGGGGCTGTTGATGCGGGTGTTCACGCTGCGCTGGCTCTTGCTGGCCTCTCTGGTATTTTTCATACTGGCTTCGATTTTCTGCGCCTATTCCAACAGCTATGTCGAACTTTTAGTGGGCCGCATTGCGCAAGGCTTCGCCGGCGGCGTTTTAATCCCCATTGTCTTCACCGCGATTTTCCTGCTGTTTCCTCCCAGCATAGAGCAATCATTGGCCACCACATTGGCAGGGTTTCTTGCTGTCCTGGCCCCAACGCTGGGGCCGTTGATCGGCGGGTGGTTGACTGAACATTATACTTGGCATGCACTATTCCTGATCAATGTGCCGCCGGGAATTCTTGCCGTTGCAATGGGCTATTTTGCGTTGCCGCAACAGCCCATTAACACCGCGGAGTTGCGCGGGCTTGATTATCTCTCGCTGGGGCTTTTGGGTGTTGGGCTCTCAGCTTTGTTGATCGGAATGAAATATGCCCCACAGGATGGCTGGTTGGCGCTCCATGTTCTGGCGTGGTTTGGGCTTTCAGCGGCGGCCCTTTGGTGGCTATGGAAGCGGCCTAACCCGGCGGTTATGTTTCATTTGCTGGAAGATCGGTCGCTGGGCTTTGGCTGCATGTTGTCATTTCTCACCGGCTTTGTGCTTTATGCCAATATCTTTCTCATCCCGTTCTTTCTGGCCTCGGTGCGCGGCTATGGGCCATTGGCCATAGGCCTCACCACCTTGGTCATGGGCCTATCGCAGTTATTTACAGCGCCAATCAGCGTTCAGATTGATCGTTATTCCAACGCGCGAATTTTGTCGGCAGTGGGTTTTGTCACCTTTGGCATCGGGCTGTTCATGAACGCTGATCTTACTTTGCTATCGGATCGGGAAACATTTTTCTGGCCGCAACTGGTGCGCGGCGTGGCTTCTGCTTTTATTGTGTTGCCACCCATTCGCTTTGCGCTGGCGTTAATGCCGCTGGATAAGGTGGGTGATGCGTCCGGCCTGTTCAATCTGGCGCGCAATATGGGCGGGGCCTTGGGTATTGCCGTGGTTGATACAATGATCTGGCAACGCTCACCGGTTTACTCTGATCAAGTGAATGAATGGATCAAGACAGAGCCAGAAAAGGCGGCGGTCGCTTTAGGCATGCCACTGTCGGATGTGCCCGCACCCAATGATGCCATGGGCATGATGAGCATTACCGACGCGATTGGGCAGTTCGGGATTACCGGTGCGATAAATGAAAGTTGGATTTTGCTGGGCTGCGTCAGCCTGCTGGCTTTGCCTGTGCTCTGGTGGTTGGGGCCAGTGGCAAGCGCCATGCCACCCAAAAAGCTTAAGTTATTGAAAGGCAAAAATGGTTCTCGTTAAGGAAAAACGCCTTCTTGGCGTTGGCATACTGGGCTGCGGTCCGATTGCGCAGTTCGCCCATTTGGAAAGTGTTCAGAAGGGTCGCAATGTCACCTTGGCCGCGGTATGCGACCGTGATGAAGGCTTGGCCCAGCGCTTCGGCGCGTTTTATGATGCGGCAACCATTTATGCTGACTATGACAAGATGCTGGCAAACCCAGCCGTTGAAGCCGTTATCATCGCCACATCTGATGCGTTCCATGTGCCAGCGGCCCGCAAGGCCCTGGCTGCGGGCAAACATGTGCTGTGTGAAAAGCCCATCGGCATTGCCATCGAAGAAGTGGAAGAGCTGGCCCAAGTGGTTAACCGCACTGGCCGCAAGCTGCAAGTGGGCCATATGCTGCGCTTTGACCCCGGCATTCAGGCCGCGCATGAATTTGTCCACAGCGAAATGGGTGAAATGCTGGCTCTGAAAGCCTGGTATTGCGATTCAACCCACCGCTATACCATGACTGATGCCATACAGCCCTTGCCCCGTTTAGGTGCTGCAGCCTTGAAACCTTCAGGCAATCCCAAGGCAGATCTGCGCCGCTATAACATGTTGGCCCATGGCAGCCATCTGGTTGATCTGGCGCGTTGGCTGGGCGGGCCGATCTTGGCCGTGCAGGCGCGCGTGCGGGAACGTTTTGGGGCGCAGTGCTTTTTTATAGACGTGGAATTTGAGAATGGCGTGCTGGGACATCTTGATCTCACCGTTGCCGTCCGAGGAGATTGGCATGAGGGGTTTCAGATTTACGGACAAAACGGCAGCGTTGCGGCCAAGACTTTGAACCCGTGGTATTACAAATCCAGCGAAGTGGACATTTTCCGTGAATGCACGGGCGCCACAACGCGGGTTCTAGGGGCGGATGGGCATTTTTACCGCCGGCAACTGGAAAGTTTTGCCGATGTGGTGTTGAAGGGGGCGCCGATGAGTGGCGCGTCAATTATTGACGGTGCCGCCTCAATGCGCGCCATGGCGGCGATCCTGCGCTCGGCTGAGTCGGATAAACCAGTCACTCTCAGCCAAGTTGTTGGCGCTGTGTGACGGGGAAACAACATCTCAGCTCCATCTTTAGTTGCGAGGGACGCAGGGCACACGCCACCACGATTAGGCTAACCGCCATAAAAATTTTTGTTACTGGGCGTTTCTTTTCTTGACAGAAGTCAAGCCCCAATGTGCCTTCCTCAACAGCGCGAATTTGGCGTTGGATTTTTTTGCTGAGAGTTCTTGAGCTTGTCCCCAGAATCGGATCAGTATGTCCCTATCAACAGCCGCAAAAAAGCTGGGGACACAATAGGTGGTATTAACCTTGCGTTAACACACTAGCTATTGACGTTTTGGGCGTGTTGAGTTACTTTAATTTTAAGGTCGTGCGGCGGTGATGCGAGGGCTTTTTTCTCGCGGGTTCTGGTTGCTGGAACAACAACCGCCAGCATGCGTTGGGGGCGAGAACCATCGCCATCACAGGGTTTGTCGAACACGGGGAATAGGAGTACCGTGCGCGTATTCACGCGTGCACGGCTTGGGATATTAAGGGATACGGGCATTATGCGGATTGAACGTCATTATACTAAAGCGGGCCAGGATGCTTACGCGGGATTGGATTTCCGCGTTGGGGTGAGCGAAATAAAAAATCCCGATGGTTCCATCGTTTTCCGTTTGGCTGATATTGAGGTGCCTGCCTCGTGGAGCCAGGTGGCCACCGACATTTTGGCCCAAAAGTATTTCCGCAAAGCCGGTGTGCCCAAGGCTTTGAAGCGTTTTGAAGAAGAATCCGTTCCGTCGTGGTTGTGGCGTTCCATTCCAGATGAAGAGGCTTTGACTGGCCTTACCGCCAAAGAACGCATCACCGGCGAACGCTCGGCCAAGCAGGTGTTCAACCGCCTTGCGGGCACGTGGACGTATTGGGGCTGGAAGGGCAAGTATTTCAGCACCGAAGAAGACGCGCGCGCCTTTTATGATGAAATGTGCTTCATGTTGGCCACCCAAAAATGTGCGCCCAATTCACCACAATGGTTCAATACCGGGCTGCATTGGGCTTACGGCATCGACGGGCCCGCACAAGGCCACCACTATGTTGATTTTGAAACGGGCAAGCTGACTAAATCCAAAACCGCTTACGAACATCCGCAGCCCCATGCCTGCTTCATCCAATCCGTCTCTGACGACTTGGTAAACGAGGGCGGCATTATGGATTTGTGGGTGCGCGAAGCGCGGCTGTTTAAATATGGCTCTGGCACCGGTTCAAACTTCTCCATGTTGCGCGGCGAAGGCGAAAAACTTTCCGGCGGCGGCAAATCGTCAGGCCTGATGAGCTTCCTTAAGATTGGAGACCGCGCAGCCGGTGCCATCAAGTCTGGCGGCACCACGCGCCGTGCGGCCAAGATGGTGGTGGTGGATGTTGATCACCCGGATGTAGAAAACTACGTCGAATGGAAAGTGAAAGAAGAACAGAAAGTAGCCGCTCTCGTCACGGGTTCAAAGATTGTCAAGAAGCATCTTACCGCGATCATGAAGGCATGCGTGAATTGCGAAGGCCCCGGCGGGGATTGCTTTGAAATTGAAAAGAACCCGGCCCTCAAGCGCGCGGTTAAAGATGCCCGCCGCAACCAGGTTTCTGACAATTATATCAAGCGCGTCATTCAGTTCGCCAAGCAAGGTTATACTGAAATTGAATTCGACACCTACGATTCGGATTGGGATGGCGAAGCTTACCGCACGGTCTCTGGCCAGAATTCCAACAATTCGGTTCGGGTCACTGATGAATTCCTCGGCGCTGTGGAAAAAGACGGCGATTGGAATCTTGTTGGCCGCACCAATGGCAAGATTTTCAAAACCCTGAAGGCGCGTGAATTATGGGACAAAATTGGCCACGCCGCTTGGGCATCAGCTGATCCTGGCATTCAGTTCCACACCACCATCAACGATTGGCACACGTGCATCGGCTCTGGCGAAATTCGCGCCTCAAACCCATGCTCTGAATATATGTTCTTGGATGATACCGCCTGCAACTTGGCTTCATTAAACCTGTTGCAATTCCGCAATGTGGCCACGGGCAAATTCAACATTGCGGCTTATGAACATGCCACGCGGTTGTGGACGGTGGTTCTGGAAATTTCGGTTCTCATGGCGCAGTTCCCGTCGAAGGAAATTGCTCGCCTGTCTTATGAATATCGCACGCTGGGCCTGGGCTTTGCCAATATCGGCGGGCTTTTGATGACGGCTGGCATTCCATATGACAGCCACGAGGGCCGGGCCATTTGTGCCGCGATTTCGGCAATCATGACAGGCATTGCTTATGCAACGTCAGCTGAAATGGCTGCTGAACATGGGCCATTTTTGGGCTTTGCCAAGAACCGTGAACACATGCTGCGCGTGATGCGCAACCATCGCCGCGCGGCCTATGGTGCGGCTGTGGGATATGAAAACTTGCATGTTGCACCTGTGCCGCTGGATGAAGCTGAGCTTTCGGAAAAGTCACTGGCCCTGGCCGCCCGCAAAGCGTGGGACAAAGCCGTTGAATTGGGCGAAGCCCATGGCTACCGCAACGCCCAGGCCACAGTGGTGGCCCCAACCGGCACCATTGGTTTGGTGATGGATTGCGACACCACGGGCATTGAGCCGGATTTCGCCTTGGTGAAGTTCAAAAAGTTGGCAGGCGGCGGTTATTTCAAAATCATCAACCAGGCCGTGCCAGAGGCTCTGCGCACCTTGGGTTATAATGCCGACCAAATCGAAACCATCATCAATTATGCCGTGGGCCATGGCTCACTGGCCGATTCGCCCACACTCAATCATGCGCAGCTCAAGGCCAAGGGTTTTGGCGATGAGCAGATTGAAAGGATTGAAGGCGGTTTGGCCTCCGCTTTTGATATCAAATTCGTATTTAATAAATGGGCCATCGGCGAAGACTTTTGCGAGAACGTTCTCAAACTCACCGATGTTCAGCTGAATGACTTCTCTTTCGACATGCTGGCTCATTTGGGTTTTTCACGCGCTGATATTGATAAAGCCAATATCCATGTGTGTGGTGCCATGACTCTCGAAGGTGCTCCCGGTTTGAAGGATGACCATCTTCCCGTGTTTGATTGCGCCAATGCGTGTGGCCGCATCGGCAAGCGTTATCTCTCTGTTGAAAGCCACATTCGCATGATGGCCGCTTCACAGCCCTTCATCTCAGGTGCCATTTCCAAAACCATCAATATGCCGAATGAGGCCACGGTGGAAGAATGCTCGGCCGCCTATATGATGAGCTGGAAATTGGGCGTGAAGGCCAATGCGCTATACCGTGATGGCTCAAAGCTCTCGCAACCTTTGTCATCGCAGCTGCTCGCAGATAATGATGATGAAAGTGAAGACGTGGTTGAAACCCTCACCGCCAAATCCATGCCAGCGCGGGTGGAAACGGTGGTGGAAAAGATTATTGAGCGTATTATTGAGCGCGTGGCCGGCCATCAAGAAAAGCTGCCTGGCCGCCGCAAAGGCTATACGCAAAAGGCTAAAATTGGTGGCCACACGGTGTTCTTGCGCACCGGTGAATATGAAGATGGTCGCTTGGGCGAAATTTTCCTTGATATGAACAAGGAAGGCTCAGCGCTGCGTGCCTTTATCAACAACTTTGCCATTTCAGTATCTCTTGGCCTGCAATATGGCGTGCCGCTGGAAGAATATGTGGATGCCTTCACCTTCACCAAGTTTGAACCTGCCGGCATTGTGCAAGGTAATGACTCAATCAAAAACGCCACGTCGATCCTGGATTATGTGTTCCGCGAATTGGCGGTGTCTTATCTCAGCCGTCATGACCTTGCGCATGTTGAACCCTTGGATATGCATTTTGATGCGCATGCCAAGAACGAAGGCATGGAACAACAGAAACCTTCGGCTCCAGCCCAGCGCTTTGTGTCGAACGGCTTTGTGCGCCGCCAAAACCTGGCCAATGTGGTGATGATGCCGCAGCAGGCCGCAGCCTCTTCGCCCGCTCATGCCTTGCAAATGCGCGTGGGCGATAGTGTGGGCGCACCTTTGGCCGCCGTTGGTTTAACAGAAGCGCCAGTGATGGCTTATGAAGCATCCAAGCCGGTGAGAGCCATGGATCAACGCGCCCAGGCCCGGATGAAAGGCTATGAAGGCGATAGTTGTGGCGAATGCGGCAACTTCACCATGGTGCGCAACGGCACGTGTCTGAAGTGTGATACCTGTGGCAACACGAGTGGCTGTTCGTAAGGCACCATTTATACTCCAATGAACCACAAGGCCGGGAGCAATCCCGGCCTTTGCTTTTTTACTTCTGCCGCCGCCATTCAACGCGAGAAGACGGCGAAGAATCGATCTCGTCAATGCAAGATCAACACCGCCAAAAAGCAGAATCAAGAGAAGATTGGCCTCCCCTTTGCGTCATTTCAGCGTTTCATCATGAAAGAATCTGTGCAAAACATCCAGCAGCGTAGCGTCCGCAATTTGATTGACAGGCAAGCTGCATTTTATTTTAATTTCATCCGTACACAGATTAATCAATTTAACCTGAATGCTACATAGGTTTTATAACTTTTGCATTTAATCCGTCTACGGACTATATTGCAACTTGCAGATTCGTTTCCAACTTGTTAACCAAACGCATCCTAGATACCAGATGTTGTCGGCATATTGCCGAATCACACAATGAGGTTCACAAGACAGTCCAGTTACGGGCAAAAATAAAAAAATATTTTTGTTGATGCGCGTACAAAGTCAGTCTGGCCCGCGTTGTGGGGCATAACAAAATCATATCCTTATGGAGATATACTATGGCTGCTAAAAAAGCTGCGAAGAAGACCGCCAAGAAGGCTGCTAAGAAAGTCGCAAAGAAGGCAAAGAAGAAGTAACTTTCTTCTCTCAGTTTCAAAACTGAATCAAACCCCGGTGGCCCTTAGCCCCGGGGTTTTTGGTTGATGGCGAAGCGATGCACCGCCTCCCTCCGACGCTAGCGTCGGAGGGCTACTGATAAACCCAAACCTTCGCGCCCACCTTCGTGCGTTCATAAAGGTCAATCACATCGGCATTCATCATGCGGATGCAGCCGGATGAAACAGCGCCGCCGATAGACGCCTCATTGTTGGTGCCATGAATGCGGTACATGCGTCCGCCCAGATACATGGCGCGCGCACCCAATGGATTGCCGGGCCCACCGTCCATATGCGGTGGAATAATGTGGCCCACTTTGGCCTCTCGCGTGATCATCTCTGGCGGCGGAGTCCAGCCCGGCCATTCAGCTTTGGCCACAATGCGTGATGTGCCACCCCACTGAAAGCCCTCGCGGCCCACCCCCACCGCATAGCGCATCGCTTCGCCTTTGCCGGTCACAAAAAACAAGGCGCGTTCTGGAGTTCGCACGATGATGGAACCTGTTGGATATTGCTCTTCTGACCAACGCACCATCTCACGGTGTGAGCCGCCGGAGAGCGCCATCTCTTGGGGTTGAACAATTTGATGGCGTGGCGCGGTGTTGAAGATGCAATCCAGAATGTTTTTGCAGCGATCCGATGTGGCGGCATTGGCGCCCGTGGATGAAAGCAGCAGCGATGCAGCGAGAATGATTTTACGCATGAACAAACCCCGGTCGAAGCCGCCCATCTAAGCAAACAAATCTTAATCCAGCATTACGGCGTTTTGGTTTCCGACACGTTCAAACGGATGTGAAGTTCGCGCAATTGCTTGGGCGATGGATCAGACGGCGCACCCATCAGCAAATCCTGCGCCTGCTGGTTCATCGGGAACAAAGTGATCTCGCGCAAATTGGTTAC
>JANYHB010000016.1 GCA_025359265.1 Hyphomicrobiales bacterium
TTGTAGCTCTGACAACTGTCCGCACGCGCGAAGCCGTTATTAAATGAAGCCGTTATTAATGAGAGGCTGTCTTGCGAAGGTGCATTGTCCCGTGAGATCCCAGCACCTCGCATGATGCTTGGTAGCCCAAGCGGCGCAAACTCAGAAACGAAGACGAAACCTATTGGCGGCATTTGGCGTTCGCAGTTTTATACCAAAGTGGCGTCCCGGAAGGGATTCGAACCCCTGACCCCAGGTTTAGGAAACCTGTGCTCTATCCTGCTGAGCTACCGAGACTAAGGCCAATCTGCTAGCATAGTCGCTTGTTGATTTGAAGCAGAACACGTCAAGGCTGAAAATACCATGAGCATCGCTTATCGCCCCATGCGCGCCGGACAGGAAGACGCCGTGGCCAGCTTCATCCGCCAAATTCCCAAGGAGTTGGGCTTGGCAACCCAACCGCGCATCACCGGCGAAACGTTGCGCAGCTGGAATGGTGATGTCCGCGTGATGATTGCCGATAATGCCGCCCTGCTTTGCGGCGCCTGTGTGTGGTTCACCACCTATTCCACGTGGCGCGCGGCCAAGGGTGCTTTCATATCCGACGTGTTTGTCTTGGGTCATCTGCGCGGACGCGGCCTTGGCGCAAATCTCATCAGGGCAACAGCGCGCGAAGCCGCCAGGCACGGCGCAACTTTTCTGCGACTGGACGTAACCCCAATAACCTCACGCCCGCGCCACTTTTATGAAAAACTTGGGTTTCAGGCCGATGAGGATGATCTCACCCTTTTTCTCGAAGAGCCGCGGTTTAAAACTTTCATTGCAGAGCTGACGTAACCTCAGCGCCGCCTTTTGCGCGGGGCTTTGCGCCTCGGCTTGCTGCGTTTCGCCGCGGATTGAGCGTTGGCGGAAGGCATGCTGAAAATGGAAGGCAACTCTTCGGCAAACATGGGCTGCATCAGCGAAGGCTGCACTGGGGGTTGCGGCTGCGGCTCAACGCGCGGGGCTTTTTCATAAAAGTAAGAGGGCGGCGATTGCTCAAGTGGTTCAGGATCTTCGATTTGCATGGTGGCGGGCGCATTCAAATGCCTGCCCAAAAGCATCTGGGTCAAACGTGCGCTGGCTGATTCGGCGGTTTCGGGCTCACTGATCAAGAAACCCTGCCCCAATTCGCAGCCAAGGCTGGCCAGCCGGTCAATCTGGCCTTGCGTCTCAATGCCCTCGCCCACAACTGTCATCCCCAAACTCTGCGCGAGTGTGGTGATAGACATGATAATCTTGCCATTGCGTTCATCAAAATCTTCAAGTGCGATAAAAGATCGGTCCAGCTTCAAAGTATCAAACGGAAAATCACGAAGTGAAGAGAGGCTTGAAAAACCGGTGCCAAAATCATCGCAGGCCAGCCCCACACCCATGGCCTTCAATTGTTGCAGCAACCGGGCACTGCGCTCCGGTTGGCGCATCACCACCGTCTCGGTAATTTCGATCTTCAAACTGCCTTGCACAAGATTCTCACGCAGCAACAGTTGCTGCACCCTGGCCGGAAAATCTGCGTGAGAAAGTTGCGTGGCAGATACATTGACTGAAACAAAAAATGGTTTACCGCGCATATGCACCCGTTGCCAAATGCCCAGTTGCCGCGCCGCACCGGCCATCATGAATTGGCCGATCTCGTGCATCATGCCAGCGGTTTCAGCAACTTCAATAAAATCGGCAGGTGGCAACAGGCCAAAGCGTGGATGATGCCAGCGCGCCAAGGCCTCAAAACCCACCACGTGCAGTGTGGCCAGTTCAACAATCGGTTGGTAGTAAATAACGATTTCGTTTTGGCTGAGCGATTTGCGCAGATCGGATTCGAGAGAAAGCTGTTCGGCGCGGTCATCCTTCAATTCGTCATGATAAAATTCGGTTCGTGCGCCGCCTTCGCTGCGCGCTTCCAACATGCCAACCGTGGCCTGGTCGATGAGATCCTGCGCTTTGGTGCCAATCTTGCCGGGCATGGAAATGCCGATGCTGGCCGATAACACAATCTGCTGCGGTCCGTGCTTGATGGGTGCGGCCACCAGCGCCTGCACATCTCCAGCGAATAAACTGAAGTCGCCGCGCTCCATGGTTTCAGCGCATTCCAGCGCAAACTGCCCACCATTCATCCGGGCCACAGTTTCATTCTCATCAACAAGGCCAACCAATCGATCTGCGGTAATTTTTAAAATCCGGTCTCCAACATCCTGGCCCAACCCTTCGTTGAGGGTTTTGAATCGGTCAATGTCAACAACCATCACCCGCAGCGGCAACGCGCCTGGTGTGCCAAGTCCACGATTGACCCGATCGACAAACAAGGCCTTGTTAGGCAGTCCACTCACGCCGTCTTGCAGCGCATCATAGGCCAACCGCTCTTCCACATTTTTCAGCCTGCCAATGTTGGTCAGCGTGCCGATGCAGCGCTCCACCTGCTCATCTGGGCCGGGCACTGCGCGCGCCTGCAGATCATACCAATGATAACTGCCATTGCCATGTTGCAAACGCAGCTCCAGCTGCACACGCTCACTGGGTTGCAGATCAGTGCGTTCGGCTAATTTTTTGTAAGTCGCCAAGTCCAGCGGATGGATGCACGCATAAAACTGTGCAACGCGGTTCTCCGGCACAGCCTCTACCGGTAAATCGAGATTGCGTTCAAACTCACTGCTGATCTCAAGTTTTTCATGCTCGGGTAGCCAGTCCCACATGATGTGTTTACCCGCCGAAAGCGCCAAACTGCGCAAATTAGCTTCAACAATAAACGGCCGCGCACTCAGGCCGTGGGCCATGAGATGGCGCACCATCGCAGCGCTCAGCGCGATCAGCAAAACCGCAGTGGCAATGGCCAACTGCACCGCTTTTATTGCAGGATCTGATTGTGCCAACGCCATTAAAATTGCCACCAGCACCCAAGCCAACAGGGCAATCCAGAAAATTCCGCGTAGATCGACACTTTCCCGGCCAATCTTTCGCGTCTGCCAAACTGTTACCACGCAAGCGCCGGTTAAAAGCACCAAAGCCCACCGCGCCAAAAGCGCGGCCAGCAAGGGTTCCGCCAGCGCATAACCCAAGTTTGCCAGCGCCAACACCCCCACCACAATCATCGCGCGTTGCCACCAGCCTTTCCACGCGTGTGACGGAATATAAACCGCTGCACACAAAGCCAAGGCCAAGACTATGGCACTTTCAGCCAGGGCCCGAAGGATGTTGATGGGCATGCTTAAGGAAAGAAATTTTCCGATAAAGCCATTCACGCCAAATTCTACAAAAAATAGTGCCGCAACAGCAAAAAACGCTGACGCCAGAAATGCCGGTTGCGCCCGATAGGCAAAAAGGCAAAGCAGCGCCACAAGCACCAGCACCATAACGCCTTCTGCCAACCCCACGAAATAAGCGTGTCCGGCTTGCAGGCCTTGAAAAGCGATCGGCTGCCACAAGCTGGCAGATACATTGGCCTCACGGCTCTCGACGGCCACATTGGTGCTTTCATGCGGCGCAACGTGAATCGCAATGGCCTGCATCAAGCCCGCATCAAAAACCGGCAAGGCAACCGAGTCTTTGGTCAGCACGGCGCCCACCAGGTTGGGGCCATAATGCCGCATGACAAAAACCCCCGAACCCGCAAAATATTGCCCATCCACCGCCAACACAAAATCAAGCGGTGCATCTGTCACATTGTTAAGTGAGAATAACGACCAATAATAACTTGGCCCCGGCCCTTTGGCGATCAGCTTGGTCTTGTCTTTTTCTTGCGGGCCCTGCACGCTGATCTCGGGCCGTTCACTGACAATGGGCTCGCGCAATTGTGAAATATCGATGCCGTTGATTTTGCCATCAACGTCCAAAACTCCACTTGCAGAATGTGCGGGCAACACCAAGGCAAGGCTGGCGAACAGTAACGCCAGCACCACAAAAAACCCAGCCTTCGCCCTCTTATCTCCGCGAATCATGCAAACAATTTAGCGATTTACGTTAACAACGGGGAAACAAGGCAAAGTTGCCCCCAGATTATCAAGACAATACCAGGCCAAAAAGCTGATGATCTTCCCACTTGCCTGCAATTTTGACATAGGATTTTGCAAATCCTTCCGGTTCAAAACCGCAAGCTAACAACAAATGGCGAGAGCGCTCGTTATGGGGCAGGCAGGCGGCTTCCAGCCGGTGCAAACTAAACCGCTTGTTTGCAACCGCCACGAGTGCGCGCAACGCATCCTTCATCAATCCCTTGCCGGCAAAGTTTTCGCCAATCCAATATCCCAGTGTGGCTGATTGTGAAACGCCGCGCCGCACATGGCTCAGCGTCACGCCGCCGATAAGCTGGTGGCTTTGCCTTTCAAAAATGAAAAACGCATGGCCTTCATCGTCGCGCGCGCGCTGCGCATAAATGCGCACCCGTTGCCGAAACGAAAACCGCGAAAATTCATCATCAGCCCAAGTCGGTTCCCACTTTTCCAAATAGGCACGGCTGCGCTGTCTCACCTCCGCCCATCCATCAAAATCCCCTAATTCTGGCTCACGCAGGTAAACCCGCTCACCCTGCAGAGCATTTTGTTGATCACTTTTTCCAAAGAAAAAAAGGCTGCTCACCGCGGTTTCTTTTTAAACCGTGCCGCCAAGGCGGCATGGCTTTCAAGCGAAGAAAGCTGCCCCACGGCGCTCATCGAGGGCACCGTATCTCCAAAAATTTCTGCGGCCAAGGCTCGCACTTGTTCAGATGTCACCGCTTCAATGCGGGCAATCAACGTTTTCATATCCGGCACTTCACCAAAGGCCAAATACTGCCGCGCAATTTGATCGGCGCGTGAGGAAGCACTTTCAAGATTCATGACGATAGAGGTTTTCAATTGCGCTTTGGCCCGCTCAATTTCTTTTTCTGAAACCTCGTCAATCATGGAATGCATCACGTCCGCCGTCACATCAATCAGCTTGGGCGTATGGTCAGGCGAAGTTGCGGCATAAACGCCAAGCTGGCCGGTGTCCTCATAGGTCGTGCCAAAAGCAAACACGCTGTAACACAGCCCACGCTTTTCGCGCACCTCCTGGAACAAGCGCGATGACATGCCGCCGCCCAAAATGCTGGCCAACACCTGCAATTGATAAACCCGCGGGTCGCGGTAATTGGGGGCCGGGAAAGACAATACAATATGGGTTTGGTCGAGCGGCTTCTGCTCTGTCATCGCCTCGGCGCCAAAATGCGGTGGCTGGCGTTGCGGCATGTGGCCGTGGGCAATTTTGCCAAAATGCTTTTCAGCTTCGGCAACAAAGGCTGCGTGGTCCACATTGCCTGTGCCACACACCACCATGCGTGAAGCCCAATAGTTGCGCTCGCGCCAGGCCAACATCTGCTCACGCGTCATGGAATTAACCAAAGCCTCGCTGCCTAAAATGCTGCGTCCCAACGGATGTTGGCCATAAGAAGCAGCCTGCGCCAGCTCAAACACCAAATCATCGGGTTGGTCTTTGGCCGCCGCAATCTCTTGCAAGATCACGTCGCGCTCACGCTCCATCTCATCATCTTCTAAAGTCGATGAGGTGAAAATATCAGCCAGAATATCCATGGCCATCGGCCAGTCGCCCTTCAGCGTGCGGGCGTAATAAGTGGTGGTTTCCATGCCTGTGGCCGCATTGATTTCGCCGCCGGCATTTTCAATCTCTTCGGCAATGTCGCGGGCGCGCCGGCGCTTGGTGCCTTTAAAGGCCATGTGTTCCAAAAAATGCGCCACGCCATTTTCGTGGGGCATCTCATCACGCGCCCCAGCCTTCACCCAAATGCCCAAAGCCACCGATTCCAAATGGCTCATCATCTGCGTGATAACCGTTAGTCCATTTGAAAGCTTGGTAATCTCAACTGACAAATTAAACGATCCCTTCAGTGCCCTTCCTGCGACAGTATATAGTCCTTCACAGCTTGCACACTATTTGGCAGCACCTTGAAACTTTCTTTGGCATTCATCAAGTGAGATAGATGTAAGGGTAAACGGGGGGTTTGGCCAGTCGCGGCCTGCACCGCATCAGGAAATTTTGCCGGGTGCGCCGTAGCCAAAATAACCATGGGCGATTGGACTTGATGCTGCATCGCAACATGCAAACCAACCGCCGTGTGCGGATCAACCAATTCGCCCGTGTGTTTGAGAGTTTCTGCCATGCTGGCGGAAGTCTCGGCCTCTGACGATGCGCCCGATGAAAATTCAGCGCGAATTGATTTTAGTGCGGGCGATTTCAGGGTGAAGCTTTGCGATTGCGCCAGGCTGCCCATGGCGGCACGAACCGCAGCAGGGTCATTCCGGTTGGCCAAAAACACCAACCGCTCAAAATTGCTGGACAGTTGAATATCCATAGACGGGCTGATGGTGGGGTGAACGCCGGTCACTTGATAGCGCCCTGTCTTGATTGTTCGGTCAAGAATGTCGTTGCTATTGGTGGCAACAATCAACTTATCAACCGGCAAACCCATGCGCTTGGCAGCGAGGCCCGCAAACATATTGCCGAAATTGGCTGATGGAACGGTAAAGCTCACCCTGCGGTCGGGCGCACCCAACGCCAGCGCGGCATAAAAATAATAAACAATCTGCGCCATGATGCGCGCCCAGTTAATGGAGTTGACGCCAGCAAGGCCAACGCCATCACGGAACTTGTGATCATTGAACAGCGCTTTCACAATCGCCTGGGCATCATCAAATGTGCCCTCAATAGCGAGATTGTGAATTGCTGGGCTCTTCACCGTGGTCATTTGCCTGCGCTGAACGTCAGAAACCCGGCCATGTGGATGCAAGATAAACAGGCTGGTATTCTGGCTCTGCTCAAATGCCGCAACGGCGGCACCGCCTGTGTCACCGGAGGTAGCCCCCACAATCACCGCGCGGCGTTGATTTTTTGCCAAACTCCAATCCATCATCCGCGCTAAAAGCTGCATCGCCACATCTTTGAAAGCCAAGGTTGGCCCATGGAAAAGTTCCAGCAAAAACGCATTGGGGCCCAGTTGTTTCAGCGGCACCACAGCCTGGTGATCAAACGTGGCATAAGCCGCAGAAATCATCGCCTTCAATTCTTTTGCCGGAATGGCAGAGCCCACAAATTGCGCGCACACTGCAAAGGCCACATCTTCGTAAGGCCTGCCGCGCAACGCCGTCATCTGCGCTTTGGTGAATTTGGGAAAATGCTCCGGCACATAAAGCCCACCATCGCGGGCCAGGCCTGAAAGCATCGCCCCTTCAAAATTCAACTTTGGTGCTTGGCCACGGGTGGAAACATATTTCATGGCGCGATGCCATAGCGCCGCCCGCGCTGAAACACAAATGCCGCCGCCACGCCCAGCAAAGCCGCAGCCATGCCAAACCACGTGATGGCATAACCAAGATGGTTATTGCTCAATTCCACTTTGGCCGGAGACGCTTGAAACCCCGACTCATTGCCCAGCGCTTGCAAGATAATCAGGGGCGAGCCTTCTTTCATGCCAGCAGCTTTATGCATGGCGGTTAAATCCCACCAGAACCACTGGTTTTTCGTGGCATTGTTCGCAGCGTCGAAATAGCCACGCCCCAAGTGATGCAGGCGCACCACGCCCAGAATTTCCGGCACCGGCTTGGGCACCAAACCATACTGATCTGTGCCGCCCAGATCAACCAGCACTTGACCTGCGTTGTCAGATTGAAACGGCGCCAGCCCCTCCCACCCCGGCATGTCATAAAACACGGTCTGCTTATAAAGCGGATGCGCGGTGTCAAGTTCACCCTTCGCAATCACCTTGAGATATTCAACGTCTTCGCCCGCCGCAAAGCGCTTCAACGCTTCGGCCAGGGGAAGTGGATCTTCAGCCATCCGCGCCGTTAATGTGGCAATCAGGCCCTCTTTCCACGCCAGCCGTTGCAACTGCCACATGCCAAGCGAACACAAGATCAAAAAGCCCAGCGCAGTGGCCAAAAGCACGGGCCAAAGCCGCGTTCTATCTGCCACTAGGTCTGGCCTTCATGGGCATTGGTTTTCCATTGTTGCGCCAACAGCAGGCCCTTGATCGGGCGCAGCATCAGCAAAGGCACCACAACGATCAGCACCAGCGCCACCAGAACATGCACCCAAATCGGCGGGCTGTAAGCGGCCTCAATCCCAAAGATCGAACCCACGCCCACCACGCAGGCAAACAACATCACAAACCAGGTGGCCCCATCACCCGCATCGGCAAAACTGAATGAAAGCCCACAAACATTGCACTTTTTGGCCACGGCGAGGTAGCCATCAAACAAATTCCCCCGCGCGCAGCGGGGGCATTTGCCTTGCAGCCCAGTACGCGCCGCAGAGAAATCTTGATAGTAGTTCTCGTTCATTCCAGCGGAACAGCGCCGCCATGATTTCCCCACACGTAAATGCACACAAACAGGAACAACCAAACCACGTCTACGAAATGCCAATACCAGGCCGCCGCTTCAAAACCGAAATGTTGCTTCGGCGTAAAGGCCCCACCGCGGGCGCGCAGCCAGCAGATGATTAAAAATATCGTGCCCACCAAAACGTGAAAGCCATGGAAGCCCGTGGCCATGAAGAAGGTGGAGCCATAGATATTGCCGCCATTGGCATTGGAAAATCCAAACATCGCATGGGCATATTCATAGGCCTGCACACCGGTGAAAGTGGCACCCAATAAAATGGTGAGGCCCAGCCCCCATATCAAACCCTTGCGGTCATTGTTCAGCAAAGCATGATGCGCCCACGTCACCGTGGTGCCAGAGGTGAGCAAGATCATGGTGTTCAGCAGGGGCAAGTGGAACGGGTCAAACACCGTCATGCCCTTGGGCGGCCAAAGGCCACCCGTGGCCAAAACCCGCGCCGCCATTTTGGCTTCGTTCGTAAACAGCGAGGCATCAAAGAAAGCCCAGAACCAGGCCACAAAGAACATCACTTCTGAGGCGATGAACAGCAACATGCCATAACGCAAATGCAATGCAACAACCGGCGTGTGATCGCCTGTATTGGCTTCCTGGATCACATCTCGCCACCACATGAACATGGTGTAAAGAACGCAGCCAAAACCGATGACCAACGCATAAGGAGGCGCACCATGCATCCATGTCACGGCACCTACAGCCATGATAAACGCCGAGGAAGCCCCCACAACGGGCCACCAACTTGGGTTCACCAGATGATAGTCATGGTGTTTGGCATGTGAATCAGCCATGGGTGTTGCTCCTCAAAATCAATTGGTGGCCTGCTTCAGCGCCACTTCAGCCGGATAGAAAGTGTAAGATAAAGTAATCTCGTCAATAGCCTTGGCATCTGCGTCTTTCAGAATATCGGGGTCAACAAAAAACACCACGGGAAATTCCACGCTCTCACCGCTCTTGATGGTTTGCTTGGTGAAACAAAAACATTGGATCTTGTCAAAATACGCGCCAGCCAATGGCGGGGACACGTTATAAACCGCACTGCCCGTATTCTCATGCTTCGCCAAATTCGTGGCCTCGAAATAGGCCATGTTCTGTTCGCCTATTTTTACGCGCATCACCGTTTGCTTGGGCTGGAACCGCCAGTTGAGTTGCGATGACAGGTTGGCATCAAAGCGCACATTGATAAATTGTTGTGTGGCTTTGTCGGGTGCTTTGGCCGCGCGCTGCGTCGTGCCACCAAAACCCGTTTGCTGGCAGAAGATTTTGTAAAGCGGAACCGAAGCATAGGCCAAGCCAATCATGCTCACAAAAATGCCACCCGCAGCCAATGCCACGCGCAAATTTTTTTTGGCTTGGGGCAAAGCCGGCTTCATCCACCAACACCCACTTTGATTTTGTAAACGGTGCTGACAAAGATGATCACCATAAATCCGACCAGCAAAAATGCCATCACCACGGCGCGCGCCTTCCGGCGTTTCAAATCTTCAGGCGAAAAAGCCCCAACAATTTTGCGCTCAGCCATGCAGCACCGCAACGAATGCAGGCAGTCCAACCAGCTTCTCAATCCAGATCAAGGCAAACATCGCGAAAAGCCAAACAATGGAAAAACCAAACAGCTTCTTTGCCGCCAGGTCAGCAGGCCCACCTTCGCTGAAGCGATAAACATTAAAGGCGCGCCAAACAAACATTGCGGTTAACACGCCAGCACCCAGGGAATAGAACAAACCCGAAACACCAACCAACGCTGGCAGGGCGGCAGCGGGAAGGCAAGCCAGCGTATAAAGCATAATCTGTTTGCGCGTTTCAGCGCGGCCATACACATTGGGCAACATGGGAATGCCAGCTTTTTCATAGTCACCTTCGCGGAACAGTGCCAAGGCCCAAAAATGCGGCGGTGTCCACATGAATATCAACAGAAAAAGTGAAATGGCGCCAAGGTCAATATGCCCCGTCACCGCCACCCAGGAAATCATCGGCGGAAAGGCCCCCGCCGCACCACCAATCACAATGTTCTGTGGCGTGCGGCGCTTCAGGCCCATCGAGTAAATCACGATGTAAAAGAAAATGGTGAAAGCCAGCAACGCCGCTGCCGCCAAGTTCACCACCAACCACATCATCACAATAGAGAATGCCGCCAACGTCAGGCCAAACCCCAAAGCCTCACCCGGCAGAATGGCCCCTGATGGAATGGGCCGTTTCGCCGTGCGCTTCATCAGCGCATCAATATCAGCGTCATACCACATGTTCAGCGCACCGGCGGCCCCTGCCCCCACCGTGATGCACAAAATGGTCATGAACCCAAACCACGGATGAATAGGGCCCGGCGCTGCAAACACACCCACAATGGCGGTGAAGATCACCAGCGCCATCACGCGCGGTTTCAACAGCTCGTAATAATCCCGCACAGTGCCTTGGCCGCCACCGGCGGCTGCATCAAGCACGGGATCATAGGTGTGGTTCAAGCGCATGGGTTACTTGATGATCGGCAGATCATTGAACTGGTGGAACGGCGGTGGTGATGGCAAAGTCCATTCCAAGGTTGTGGCCCCCACACCCCAGGGGTTGGCGGGCGCTGGAACTTTCTTGATGTAGGCGCTGATCGTCACATAAAGGAACACCAGCACACCAAGGCCAGAGAAATAAGAGCCGATCGACGAGATAAAATTCCACCCTGCGAATTCCGCTGGATAGTCAATATAGCGGCGCGGCATGCCTTGCAGTCCAAGGAAATGTTGCGGGAAGAAAATAAAGTTCACCGAAATAAAGGTGATCCAGAAGTGCACCTTGGCCCAGAATTCATTATACAAATAGCCGGTCATTTTCGGGAACCAATAATACCAGCCAGCGAAGATTGCGAACACAGCTCCCAATGACAGCACGTAATGGAAATGTGCCACAACATAATAGGTCGCGTGCAAGTCACGGTCCACGCCTGCGTTGGCCAACACCACACCCGTAACACCCCCAACCGTGAACAGGAAGATGAAGCCAATCGCCCAAAGCATGGGTGGACGAAACTCAATAGAGCCGCCCCACATGGTGGCAATCCACGAGAAAATCTTGATCCCCGTTGGCACGGCGATAATCATGGTGGCGGCCGTGAAATAGGCTTGCGTATCGGCATCCAAACCCACCGTAAACATATGATGGGCCCACACCAAAAAGCCCACCACACCAATGGCCACCATCGCATAGGCCATGCCCAGATAACCAAAGATCGGCTTTTTCGAGAACGTGGAAATAATTTGGCTGATAATGCCAAAACCTGGCAAAATCAGAATGTAAACTTCCGGATGTCCAAAAAACCAGAAAAGATGCTGGAAGAGCAGCGGATCTCCACCTTTCGACGGCACAAAGAAGGATGTGCCGAAGTTACGATCGGTCAGCAACATGGTGATGGCCCCTGCCAGAACCGGCAACGCCAACAACAGCAGGAACACTGTCACCAAAACTGACCACACAAACAGCGGCATCTTGTGCAGCGTCATGCCAGGCGCACGCATGTTAAAAATGGTGGTTATGAAGTTGATGGCACCCAATATCGAAGATGCACCCGCAAGATGCAGCGACAAAATGGCAAAATCCATCGCCGGGCCCGGTTGGCCAGCGTTGGAGGACAGCGGCGGATAAATCGTCCAGCCACCTCCCACCCCATGCATGCCGGGCGGGCCTTCAACAAACATAGAGATCAAAAGTAATGCAAATGAAGGAATAAGAAGCCAAAAAGAGATGTTATTCATGCGCGGAAACGCCATGTCTGGCGCTCCAATCATCAGGGGCACAAACCAGTTTCCAAAGCCGCCAATCATCGCCGGCATCACCATAAAGAAGATCATTATCAGGCCATGCGCCGTAACGAAAGCATTATACATTTGCTTGCCATTATCGAGTGCGGCGTTCTCGGGAACACCGTAAACCATCTGCGCCAGACCTTTGAAAATTTGTATGCCCGGCTCTTGCAATTCCATGCGCATGAGGATGGAAAGAGCACCACCCAAAATGCCCGCAAAAATCGCAAACCACAAATACATTGTGCCTATGTCTTTGTGATTGGTGGATAAAAGATAGCGCTTAATCCCGGTTGGATCGGCATGGGGTTCAGCGTGGTCATCTTTAATTGCGTAAGCATGTGCCATGGATCAGGTGCCTTTAAATCTTAATTGGTCGCGACTTTTGCAGCCGCCGGGCGAATGGTTTTCAAAAATGCATTAAGCTCATCGGGCTTCGGCTGCTTCAGCTCAAGCTCCGACCAAGCCTTGTATTTGTCCTCAGAAACGGCCCAAACTTCAATCGGCATATAGGCGTGTTGCACGCCGCAAAGCTCAGAGCACTGGCCGTTGTAGATGCCCTCACGAGTCACTTGAAACCAATCTTCATTCAAACGACCAGGAATCGCCGCAATGTTAATTCCAAAGGATGGCATCGTCCAAGCATGAATAATACCCTCTGGATCCGCAGTTACAATCAATTTCACCACTTTGCCAACCGGCACAACCATGGGCACATCGGCAGCCAACAAATAGGAAACGCCAGCCGCCTTGGCTTTGTCTTCGGGTAACAGATAAGCCGTGAAGGAAACCTTGGCAGATTTATCGTCATTCACACCAAGATCAGGATATTCATACGTCCAATTCCAAGAAGGATTGCCGATCACCTTGATCGTCATATCACCCTTGGGAATGTTGCGCTCCATATAAAGCAGCTTGAAAGATGGAATAGCAATGCCGGCCAAAATCAATACAGGCACAATCGTCCACAACACCTCAATCAAAGAATTATGCGTGGTTTTTGAAGGCACTGGGTTGGCCTTGGCATTGAAGCGCCACATCACATAGATCAACAAACCTAAAACAAATAAAGTGATCGCAGTGATAATCCACACCAAATAATAATGGAAGTTGACGATAAAATCCTGAACCGGCGTCACCGAGTCTTGCAAGCCAACACCCCAGTTCACCGGTTGGCCACCGGCGGCGAGACCTAAAGCCGGAAACGCAAAAAACGCTGAAACCACTGCCAAAATCCGTGCCGCGTTGAACTTCATTTTGTGGTCATCCTCAACTTTAAGGGCATCGTTCGCCAAAGCGTGGTGAACCACATTCCGCCCCCCACCGCAACGGCCCTGATGCGCGGCAAAACGTCGTTGCGCCAAGCACTTGGCAATAGGCCGGAATTCTGCCGCATTTGCCAGCAATTCAGCACCAATTGGTTGCCCTGCCTTCATTAAATTGCAGGGTTGTTTTTGTGATTCTATAGCGCTATTGCGCCCACACATAGGAAATCGGGGAATTCGAATCGTGACATCACGCAAGTTCAGGCACTTGGCTTTCATTACCGTCTGCATCTCCATCTTGGCCAGCAGCCTGATGAGCGCACATTTTGCACAAGCGCAAACCATCCAAGGCCAGAGCCCTCCGGCCCCTCCCGGCTTGGGCCCGCGCGCTGGCACTGCGGCCCCCGGCGCACCAGCGGATGGCACACCGCCCAATGTTGAAACCGTTGCCACGCATAATGGTTGGATTGTGCAATGTGGCGATGTTCCTGCTCAAGCCGGTCAAGCCCCTGTGAAAACCTGCGGCATGACGCGCTCCGGCAACAGCGATAAAGACGCAAAAATCGGCATCTCCCTCATTGTAAAGCGCTTTAAAACCCAGGATGGCAAAGTGCAAACGGTGATGGACGCCTTTGCCCCCATCGGCGTTTATTTGCCTACCGGGGTCGCGATGGAAATTGATGGGACAGCTTTGGAAGGCCGCATGGCCTTCACCCGCTGCCTGCCCCGCGCCTGTGATGCCTTCGGCGAGGCTTCTGATGTGACGTTGAAAAAATTCAACAAAGGCAAGCAAATCACGTTTTATATTTATGATCGCCCCGGCAATGGCTATCCCATCAAGTTTCCCTTGTCAGGATTTGCCGAAGGTTTGGCCGATCTTGATAAATTTGTGGCTAAGTAAAGCTTCACTCCACCCTTTCAACCCGCACCAAGATTGCTTATGTATCCAACCATGAGCAAAACCTCCTCCGCTGAAGCCCATGCTGATCTTGCTGCCCTTGGCGGCGAGGCGGCTTTGAAACACATTGCCGAAACGCTGAAGGGCGCCGATGATGGCGAACTCTTTATAGAACATTCCCAGTCTGAATCACTCGTCTTTGACGACGGTCGCTTACGCTCGGCTTCCTTCGATCAGGGTGAAGGTTTTGGCTTCCGCGCGGTTACGGGCGAAACCGCAGCTTACGCTCATTCATCAATCCTTGATGCAAACAGCCTCAAACGCGCCGCCGAAACATGCGTCACTGTTTTAAATCAGGGCATCGAAGCCAAAGTTGATCTTGCACCTGCGCCAACGTCAAAAAAACTGTATGGTTCATTCAACCCTGTGGAAAGCATGGGCTTTGCCAAAAAGATAAACCTGTTGGAAGAGGTGGATGCATTCACACGCAGCTTGGACCCGCGCGTATCACAAGTATCCGTGTCGCTGGGCTCGTCTTTCCAACGTGTTACCATCGCCCGTGGCGATGGCTCGGTCTATTTTGATGCACGCCCCCTCACCCGCTTTGGCGTGTCAGTGACGACGCAGGATAATCGCACCTCTGGCCAGGGCAATCACGGCTTTGGTGGTCGGGCTGATCCGGCAATTTATATCACCGAGGTCAACTGGAAAGAAGCAGCGCGCGAAGCCGTGCGCCAAGCTTTGGTTGGGCTTGATTCAGATGCTGCACCAGCTGGCGAAATGGACGTGCTCTTGGGCCCCGGATGGCCCGGCATTCTGCTCCATGAAGCCATCGGCCACGGGCTGGAAGGTGATTTCAACCGCAAAGGCACATCGGCATTTGCGGGGCTCATGGGAACGCGCATCGCTTCAGATGAAGTGACCGTGGTGGATGACGGCACAATTCCTGATCGGCGCGGTTCAATCAGCATTGATGACGAAGGTACATCGCCCAACTGCACCACACTGATCGAAAAGGGTGTTCTGGTTGGATTTATGCAAGACCGATTGAATGCGCGACTAATGGGTGTGAAGCCAACCGGCAATGGCCGCCGTCAGTCTTATGCGCATGTGCCCTTACCACGCATGACCAATACTTACATGCTCAACGGCAAGCATCACCCCGACGAAATTCGCGCCAGCATGAAGAAGGGGCTTTACGCCAAATCATTCGGCGGCGGGCAGGTTGATATCACCTCCGGCAAATTTGTTTTCACCTGCACTGAGGCCTATCTCATTGAAGATGGCAAAATTGGCAGGCCAGTGAAAGGTGCCATCCTCATTGGGTCCGGCGCTGATGCACTCAAGCAGATTACAATGGTAGGCAATGACATGGCGCTTGATCCCGGCATCGGCACCTGCGGCAAAGCGGGCCAAGGCGTGCCCGTTGGTGTGGGACAACCATCGCTGCGCATCAATAATCTCACGGTGGGCGGCACTGCCACCTGATGGAGCAGCCAGAACTTGTCATCTTTGATATGGATGATGTGCTGTGCCACTATGACTTAGGCCGAAGATTGCGTGCGCTCGCGAGGCTGGCGGATGTGACCGCGCGCGACGTGCGTGCCGCGGTGTGGGATTCAGGTTTTGAAGATTTGGCGGATCAAGGGGGCTACATGGAGATTGAAAACTATCTCCATGAATTCGGCATCAGATTGGGCCGCCACATTTCACTTGATCAATGGATTGAAGCGCGCCGCTTAGCCATGGTGCCAAGTGAAGGTGTGCTCGATCTGGCCAAGAAACTGGGCGAGCAAACCTCACTGGCAATCTATACCAACAATGGCCCGGTGGTGAAAAACCATCTGGAAAAACTTTTTCCAGAGGCCGCCGAAATATTCAAACTGCGCTTTTGCTCCTACGAATTCGGCACTAAAAAGCCTGATCCTCAAAGTTTCACAAAATTGATGCAGGCTCTGGATCAAAAACCAGAACTGTGCTGGTTCATCGATGACAAGAAATCCAATGTGCAGGGTGCAAAACTCGCGGGCTTGCGCGCCCATCATTTTACCGGCCTCAT
This sequence comes from Hyphomicrobiales bacterium, assembly GCA_025359265.1. Classification (GTDB taxonomy): domain Bacteria; phylum Pseudomonadota; class Alphaproteobacteria; order Rhizobiales; family Aestuariivirgaceae; genus Aestuariivirga. The sequence goes on from JANYHB010000016.1 coordinate 16,386, forward strand.
CGCCCTTGCCAATGAAGCAAAAAATCAAGGCTTTGAATTATGAGTGTTACGCAAGCCCGCTTTCTGCAAGGTTCTATATTCAGGCACGTAGTGGTGATGACGCTGACGGGCGCCTTGGGGCTGATGACGCTGTTCGTAGTCGATCTGGCTGATCTGTATTTTCTCTCCAGCCTCAATGATACGCATATCACCGCCGCCATCGGCTTCGGCGGTACCATTGACTTTGCTAATCTTTCATTGGCAATCGGTGCCGGCATAGCCGCTGTGGCCCTTGTGTCGAGAAACATGGGTGCCAGACAGCCAGACCGCGCCAAGCAGTTCGCCTCCAACGCGCTTTACATGTCACTTGGCATTTCAGCGCTTTATACCGTTTTGGTGGCCATTTTAATCTCCCCAATCCTGTCGCTGCTTGGCGCAACCGGTGAAACCGCACATCAGGCAAAGATTTTTATTTGGACATTATCGCCAGGATTTATTTGCCTTGCAGGTGCCTTGTCTTGCTCATTCAGCCTGCGTGGGATTGGTGATGCCAAACGCGCCATGTACGTTACACTTGCTTCGGCGATCACAACGCTCATCCTCGACCCGCTATTCATATTCAAATTTGGTTGGGGAATCCAGGGGGCTGCCGCTGCCAATGCAATTTCCTATGCTTTGTGTTTTGCTGTTGGCCTTTATGGCCTCGGCAAAGTGCACGGCTTTCTAATGCCGTTCAGTTGGCAAAATTTCAAACGCGATTGGAGCGCGGTGTGGAGCATTGCTTTGCCTTCCATCGTTTCGCAACTGGCCACACCCTTTGCCGCAGGATATATGAACTATGTCTTTGCGCCTTATGGCGATGAAATTATCACTGCCAGCACCGTGGTCAACCGCGTGGTGCCGGTGGCCTTCGGGGTGATCTTCTCGCTCTCAGGCGCTGTGGGGCCCATCATCGGCCAGAACTTCGGGGCAAAAGACTACCCGCGAGTGAAGCGCGCTTTAAGAGACGGCTTGGCCTTTGCCATGATCTATTCCGTGGCCACATCGTTGATTTTATATTTATTGCGTGGCCAGTTGATTGCAGCCTTCCATATTGCCGGGCGCGCTGCCGAACTGGTGAATTTCTTTGCAACTTATATCGCAGTCTCGTGGGCTTTTCTTGGCGGGCTGTTTGTGGCCGCTGCGGCGTTCAACAACCTTGGCAAACCTACATATTCAACGTGGACGAATTGGGGCCGCGCCACATTGGGCACTATTCCGTTCGCCATCATCGGCGGCGCTTATGCCGGTGCGGAAGGCATTCTTGTGGGCACCGCGTTGGGTGGGATTATATTTGGTCTTGGCTCAATGATCCTGGCTTACCGTTTGGTAAACCAGATTAGCGTTTCCGTGCCCAGCGCCGCCTGATAGCCTCTATCAACTGTGCCAAAGGGCCGTAACCTTCGGTTGAGCCAAACTGACGGGCTTGATGATAGGCATAATTATCCATGATATATTCTCCAATCCAATGAATTGATGGACATTCATCGCAGATACCGATTGATTTATCCAACGAATGTATTAAATGATAACCATCAGTATTTATGATGGATGCTCAGTATGGCTAATCTTGATGTCGATCAGTTGAAGACTTTTCTCGCCATTGCTGACAGTGGCAATTTCACCCGCGCAGGTGAAGAAGTAAACAAAACCCAATCTGCCGTTTCCATGCAAATGAAGCGACTTGAGGAAACCATAGGCCGCCCTATTTTTGCCCGCGATGGCAGGGGCAGCCGGTTGACCAGTGATGGCGAAAGACTGGTGGAATATGCCCGCCGCGTTGTAGCTTTGAATGATGAGACAATGGGCGCTTTTAGCCAACCCGAAATTACCGGCACGCTGCGCTTCGGCACGCCGGACGATTATGCAGATTTATTCCTTCCTGAAATTCTGGCACGTTTCAGCCGCACCCATTCTCAGGTGAATGTGGATGTGGAATGCCTGCAATCAGTCGATCTTGCGGCCCGCATCAGGGGCAGCGAGCTTGATCTTGCTGTGGTCACCTTCAACGGCGGAGACATCAATGGCGAAGCGTTGATCAGCGCTGATATGGTTTGGGTAACATCCACAAAACATCAAACCCATACACAAGAAATTTTGCCGCTTGCTGCCTCCAGCGTCAGCTGCGGCTGGCGTCAACTGGCCATGCGAACTCTGGAAAGCCACAAGAGAACATTCCGCGTGGCCTATACCAGCCCAAACTTTGCCACCATCTGCGCTGTCGTGACCCAAGGCCTTGCGGTAGCGGCCATGCCGCGCATTTGTGTGAAACCGGGGATGCGGATTCTGACCGAGGCGGATGGCTTCCCGGCATTGGGCGCCTTTGATATAGGCCTTATCCACAAGCCGGGAAAACTCAGCCGCGCCGCTGAAGCCCTGGCGCAGCACGTTCGCGACGGCTTGGGATCAGGACGTAAGTTGCAAGCGGTTGCCTGAGCTAGAACGCCGCCGCCTTGAACACGTTTGAGATGTCGCCTTTCCACGGTCCGTGATAGAGTTCAAGCAATCGATCGGCCCGGGTTTTGCCGCTCTCGGCGATTTCATCCAACACATCAAGAAAAGCTTCCTCGCCAAAGCCGCGTGACTTCAAACCGCTGCGCGCCATGGCCAAGACATGCTTGGCGATATCTTGCAAGGGCTTGTCAAAGAAAAGCGCCCGCAAGCCCAACTTTGGCACCTCGTGGCGTAGTTTCTGGCGCATTTCGGCTGTGGCCGGCTTCACCAGTTGCCATGCTGCATCAAGTGAACCCTGATCATAAAGCAGCCCGGCCCACAGCGCCGGCAGTGCACATTGCAGCGGCCCCTTGCCCACGTCACTGCCGCGCATTTCCAAATATTGCTTTAACCGAACTTCAGGGAAAATCGTCGTGAGATGATCAGCCCAATCGCGCATTGTGGGAATTTCGCCGGGCAACCGTTCCATCCGACCATTCAGAAATTTACGGAAACTTTCGCCGACGCAACTGACGAATTTTCCATCCCGAATCACAAAATACATCGGCACGTCCAACGCATATTCCACAAACCGCTCAAAGCCAAAACCATCTTCAAAAGCAAAAGGCAACATGCCAGCCCGCGCATTGTCGGTATCTTCCCACACATGTGAACGGAAGGAGAGATAGCCATTGGGCTTGCCCTCAAGAAAAGGAGAGTTGGCAAACAGGGCCGTGGCCAAAGGCTGCAAAGCCAGAGACACCCGCAGCTTCTTCACCATGTCGGCCTCAGAACCATAATCCAAATTCACTTGCACCGTGCAAGTGCGGAACATCATATCGCGACCCAATGTGCCCACCTTATCCATATAAGGTGCCATGATTGCATAGCGGCCCTTGGGCATGACAGGCGTTTCAGCTCGCGTCCAAACGGGCGAAGCGCCAAGACCTAAAAAGCCAATGCCCAATTCGCCACCGATAACCTTCACTTGGCGTATGTGTTCCGTCACTTCGCTACATGTATCATTGACCGTGGTGAGCGGCGCTCCCGAAAGTTCAAACTGCCCGCCAGGTTCCAATGAGATATTGGCCATCGAGTTGGGATCAGACAGCGCAATGATATTCTCGCCTTCGTAAACGCCTTTCCAGCCGAAACGCTCCCGCAGCCCTTGCAATAACGCCTTGATGGAGCGTGCTCCATCATAGGGCACCGGCCCAAGCGTATCGGTAAGGAACGGAAACTTCTCGTGTTCGGTGCCAATGCGCCATTTCTCGCGAGGCTTGAAGCCTTCTTCAAAATAGCTGATAAGTTGCGCCTTAGACTCAATAATATTGCGTCCATCGGCGGATTCTGGTGTTGGCCCGCTCAAGTGTTTCTTCCCTTTATTTCCGGTGTATGTAAGGGCTTGCCGTGATAGCGGCAAGACCAATAACGTAACCTTGATAGACACAGATCACATGCCCGCAAGCCAACCAAATCCTAAAGTCACGTCCGTACTCGCCAAAGCCACTAGCTGGCGCGAGGAAGTTGCGGCTTTGCGCGCCATCGCCCTGACTACGGGCCTCAAAGAGGAATTGAAATGGGGCAAAGCCTGCTATGTGCTGGATGAGGCAAATGTCTTCCTCATCCACAATTTCAAAGCCTATTGCGCCCTGTTGTTCATGAAGGGTGCCTTGATCAAGGATGCAGGCGGGCTTCTGGTGCAGCAGACTGAAAACGTGCAATCGGCCCGGCAAATCCGCTTTTCAGACCTCGGCGAAATCAGGCAACTTGAACCTCGCTTGAAGTTGTTCATGCAGGAAGCCATAGCCATCGAAAAATCCGGCGCGAAAGTGGCCTTCAAAACCGTGGCCGAATTCAAGGTGCCGAAAGAATTTCAATCAGCCTTGGATAAATCCGCCAAGCTGAAAAAAGCTTTCGAGGCCCTCACGCCAGGCCGACGAAAACAATATTTGCTGTTCTTCGCGAGCGCAAAGCAATCGATCACGCGCACAAGTCGCGTTGAAAAATGGATTCCCGCCATCCTCGAAGGCAAAGGATTGGATGACTAGGACTTTCCCGCCCAATCCCCCAATACCGCTTGCGCCAATGCCATGATGGCGACACCCGCCGTATCCGCCCGCATGATGCGCGGGCCGAGTGAAATGGCGGTGACATAGGGCAGCGCCTTCAACATCGCGCGCTCTTCCACGGTGAAGCCGCCCTCCGGCCCCACAAGAATTGCGGCGGGCGTTTTCAATTTCGCCAAAGCTGCAACCGCATTGCCCGGCTCTGCCGTTTCATCGCAATAGATTAATACCCGTCCGGCATCCCAATTCAGCAATGCCGCGTTCAGAGGAACAGGCTCCAAAACCTCGGGCACAAAAACCTGATTGCACTGCTCCACCGCCTCCACCACATTGGCCCTCATGCGATTGAGATTTACCCGTTCTGCAATGGTGCGTGCCGTGATCACCGGTCGCAATCGCCGCGCCCCCAACTCGGTTGCCTTCTGCACCAAATAGTCCAGACGTGAATGTTTCAGCGGCGCAAACAGATAATCAATGTTGGCGGGTGGCTGCACAGCGCTGGTTTGCTTTTCCAGCCGCAGCACCATCTTCTTTTTCGCGGCCTCCGCCACATGGGCCAGAAACTCACCATCCGCGCCATTGAAAACCGTCACCGCGTCGCCGGCCACAAGCCGCAATACGCCGCCTAAATAATGCGCCTGCTCCGCGGCCAGCGTAATTTCGGCGCGCGGCTGCAGGGGCAGATCGACAAACAAGCGGGGCGTGGATTTTGCCATGGCTAACGTGTATCACGCGCCCCGTGACAAATGCCACTATCAAAGACGCGGTGAAATCGTACTGGGTGCAGCGCCTGCCGCCAAGCTGGTTGCCCTATGCGCAACTCATGCGGCTGGAGCGGCCCATTGGCTGGTGGCTTTTGCTCTTGCCTTGCTGGTGGGGCTTGGCACTTGCCACGCTCGCGCATGGCGGTGGCATTCCAAATCTCTACCAAGCTGCACTCTTCCTTATTGGTGCCATCGTCATGCGCGGCGCAGGCTGCGTGGTGAATGATCTGGCCGACCAAGACATCGACGCCAAAGTGGAGCGCACCCGCAATCGCCCCCTGCCCTCCGGCCGGGTGTCGCGCCGGGGGGCTTTTCTGTTTCTCGCCGGGTTGCTCCTCCTGGGTCTTGTCGTGCTGCTGCAGTTCAACCCGCTGACCATCATCACCGCCATCGCCTCACTGCTGATCGTCGCGGTCTATCCATTCATGAAGCGCGTAATCTATGTGCCGCAATTGGTGCTGGGCCTCGCTTTCAACTGGGGCGGATTGGTGGGCTGGACAGCGGTGACAGGCACACTCAGCCCAGCACCCATCGTGCTCTATGTCGGAGGTGTATTCTGGACGCTGGCCTATGATACGATTTACGCCCACCAAGACCGAGATGATGATGCTTTGATCGGTGTTAAATCCACCGCACTTCTGTTCGGCAAATCCACGCCCAGGTGGCTCAGCATCTTCTTCAGCCTCAGCCTCGCCTGCATTGATGCCGCGATATGGCTTGCACATGCCCCGCTGATTGCCCATATCGGCGTGGCAGCGGCCGCGCTTCACGCCATTTGGCAGATCAGTAACTTCGACCACACTGATGCCAGCGGCTGCCTCCACTTGTTCCGCGCCAATCGGACGTTTGGGCTTCTCATTCTTATTGGCATAATTGCAGGTTGCTTGGTGAAATGAACACAGAATTGCTTGAACTGGCCAAAGATACGATGGGCATGGCTTTGAAAGCTGGGGCCACGGCGGCCGAAGCCATGGTGGCCGAAAGCCACGATAGCTCCATCTCCATCCGCCACGGCGTGGTGGAAGAATTGGAACGCTCCGAAAGCCGCGCCGTGGGCCTTCGCGTGTTTGCCGGACAATCGTCCGCCACAATTGCTGGCAGCGTCCTCAACAAAGACGCGCGCCAGAAATTGGCCGAACGTGCGGTGGCCATGGCCAAGCTGGCCCCGCCCGATTCCTTTGCAGGCCTTGCAGATCCGCAACAGTTAACCACTTTGCAACTCGATCTTGATCTCGTTTCCAAAACTGCGCCAACACCTGCGGAACTGAAAAAACTTGTTGAGCAAACCGAAGCCGCTGGCCTTGGCGTCCAAGGTATCAGTAAAAGCGGCGGTGCGGGTGGCTCATCTTCCTCCAGTGCCACGGCATTGGCTTTTTCAAATGGTTTTGAAAAAGGTTGGCAACGCACGGCATACGGTCTTTCTATCAGCCTGATCGCTGGCGAAGGCACCGACATGGTACGCGATTATTACGGCTCATCAGCCAATCATTTCGAAGATGTTGAAAGCCCACATCACATCGGCACCAAAGCGGCAGAACGCACAGTGAAACGCGTTAATCCACAAAAACTGCAATCCCAATCGGTTCCCGTCATCTTTGACCGCCGCGTGGCTGCAAGCCTGCTGGGGCACCTCTCAGGTGCCATCAACGGCTCAGCCATCGCGCGCGGCGTCAGCTTTTTGAAAGACAAACTGGGCCAGCAGATTTTCAATCAGTCGATCACTATTGTCGATGATCCGCTGCGTCTGCGCGGTTTTGCATCCAAGTTTTTTGATGGCGAAGGCTTGCCCACCCAGCGCCGCAACTTTATTGACAAAGGCGTGCTCACCTCGTGGGTACTGGATCTCCGATCCGCGCGGCAGCTTGGCCTGCAAAGCACCGGCAGCGCCGCGCGTGGCCTCGCTTCCAACCCTTCGCCGTCCACCACCAATATGCACATGGAAGTGGGCACACAAAACCCCGAAGAAATGATCCGTGCACTGAGCAAGGGCTTGCTCATCACCGAATTTATCGGCTCTTCCATCAACGGCGCAACGGGTGACTATTCGCGCGGCGCATCCGGCTTCTGGATCGAAAATGGCGAGGTCAAATTTCCCGTCAGCGAAATCACTGTGGCTGGCAATCTGATTGAAATGTTCAAGCATCTAACACCCGCCAATGACTTGGAGTTCCGCTCATCCACCAACGCGCCTTCTTGCCTTGTTGAGGGAATGACCATTGCCGGACGCTGATCTGCTGGAAGCAGCCATTCGTGAGGCCGGTGCCGTAGCGCTCGCTTTTTTTGGCAAGCCGCATAAGCATTGGGTAAAGCCAGATCACTCCATTCTCACCGAAGCCGATCTTGCCGTAAACGAGTATCTGCACGCCAAGCTTATCGGCGCCAAGCCTGATTATGGCTGGCTGTCGGAAGAATCTGCCGATGATCCATCGCGCACGGCTAAACAAATGTGCTGGGTGCTTGATCCGATAGACGGCACCAGGAGTTTCCACCTCGGCCGGCACGAATGGTGTATTGCCTGTGCATTAACCAATGGAGAGAGTCTGGAACTCTCTGCCATCTATCAACCCACCTTGGACAGGTTTTATTTCGCGCAAGCGGGCAAAGGTGCCACTTGCAATGGCAAGACGCTTTTTACGCCTCCAGGCGATACCCTTCACGGCGCCAGGCTTGCAGGCAACATTTCCGCTTTCAAAAAGTTGGAAAAGTCTGGCGTGACAAAAATGGATATGAATTTCACACCCCAGATTTTGCGTCTTTGCATGATTGCTGATAAAAGTGCCGACATTCTGGTTGCTTTTGGCCCTAAAAATGATTGGGATGTTGCCGCAGGCGTTTTACTGGCACAAGAAGCCGGTGCAAGAGTTACAACCGAACGCGGTGTAAAAATGAAATTCAACAACACTTATCCCAGCCAACAGGGAATTGTGGCCGCAGATCTGCGGCGCCATGCCCTGATGATGGAATTTATGGAGCAGTAATGCGCAAGATAGAACCTCAGGAACAGCTCATCCATCTGGTATTTGGTGGAGAGTTGGACGATGTGTCGAACGTCACCTTTAAAGATTTAACTAAACTTGATGTTGTGGGCTTTTACCCCAACTACGTTGAGGCCCACAAAGCGTGGCAGGGCAAGGCCCGTGAAACCATCGATAATGCCCAGATGCGATATTTTATCGTACATATGCACAGGCTGCTTGATCCCGCCCTGGCCGGTTAAATCAAGCCCAACGCTTGCAACTTTGCCAGAGGAAAATCGGCGGTTTTTTGCCGCGTCAAGATTGCACGCGCTGCGGCACAATCGGCCCTCATCTGCGCCACCAATGCCGCCACAGACGTGAAGCTTTGATCTGGCCTGATCAACTCCACAAATTGTACAGTGAGTTCGCGGCCATACAAATCAATATCTTGATCCAGCAAATAGACTTCAAAAAAAGTCCGGTTTGTGTTGAATGTTGGCCTGTCGCCAAAATAGCCAGCCCCCATCCACAGAGGTTCTGCTTTGCCAGTCTCGCGCACCCAGGTGGCATAAATGCCGCGTGCAGGCTCCACGCCCGTTTCAACCACGATATTGGCGGTAGGAAATCCGATCGTTCGCCCGCGTTGATCGCCAGGCACCACCCTGCCGCTGATCATCCAATCATAACCAAGTTCTTGCGCGGCCTGCCTCGGTTGCCCGCGTTGCAATGATTGGCGAATGTTGCTGGATGAAAAGGGTAAATGCCCAGCACCTTCATCCATCACTTCATTAACAACAGAGACGTTCAATCCAGCAGCGCGCAGCGTGTCTGCATTGCCTTTGCGCCCTTGGCCAAAACAGAAATCAAATCCGGCAACGATGTGAGTTGCTCCAAGCCTGCCTTGCAATTCCTCTCGCACAAATGTTTCTGCGCTTTGTTCCGCAAGCCTTGCATCAAAATTCACCCCCGATGCAAAATCAACGCCCAGTGCTTTAAGCAAGCGCTGCTTCATCGGCGCTGGTGTGAGGCGAAACACCGGTTGCTGCGGCCTGAAAAAACTTCTCGGATGCGGCTCAAATGTTACAACTCCCCAGGGCTTGTTCTCGCGCCTGGCAACATCTTTTGCCTGCGCCAGCAAAGCTTGATGGCCCCGGTGTACGCCATCAAAATTTCCAATGGCAACAATGCCGCCGTGCAATTGCGCCGATAGTGGATTTCTTGCAGAAACTTCGAACATGGCTAGGGCCTAGCGAAATTAGGCAGCCCAGTAAAGCTGGGGCATTATGTATAAAATATCTGCGTTGGCGTATTTCAATTTCACTTCAGTGCCCGGATCAACGCCGACATTGATGCCGCCCGAAATGAATATAACGGGCATTCCATTTTGCAGGGCACCTTTCACATCGGTATCCGGCCCATCGCCAATGGCCAATACCTTTGATTTATCCGCAACGCCCGCCCGCAGCAGTGCCAAATCATAAATCGGCGCAAAAGGTTTGCCCGCCATCAAAATTTCGCCTCCCATCAATTCATATTCCTCTGCGATTGCACCGGCACACGGCACGATGACATTGCCTTTTCGCACCACTTTATCGGGGTTGGCACAAATCATGGTGAGACCGAGACGCTTCATGTCGCGAAGCTGTGGACGGTAATCCATGGCTGCCTCATGCGCCTCATCAAACAAGCCTGTACACACCACAGCGCCCGCCTGCTCCAGCGCCACGCGCTTCACCTCAAGCCCATTGAACAAGGGCAAATCAATTTCGGGGCCAAGATGATAAAGGCCGTGCGCCCCATGCTGCCTCATCAACGCTCTGGTCACATCGCCTGATGTGACCATGTCATCGTAAGCTGCCCGCGATACACCGATCTCATCAAGATGGGCTTGAACATTAACCATGGGACGCGGCGCGTTGGTGATAAAAATAACTTTGCCGCCATTTTCCCGGTGTTGCGAAAGTGCGGCCACGGCAGAATCTATCGGCTTATAACCATCATGCACCACACCCCACACATCACAAAGCCATGTGGGAAAACGTCTGGACAACTCATCCATCAACATTACGCCGCGATGCCAAACACGGGTTCTACGGTGTCTTGCGCAAACTCGCCGAGGCGTTTGACACGGCGTGGCTCTGCAAAGAAGGGGCCACAGGCATAGCGGATAATGTTTTTTAGTTTGGGCATCAATGTATCTTGGCGCACATCCATGACAATCACATCAATGCGCGAAAGCCTGGCCAACTGCACAAATCCAACCAGCGACGGGGATGGGCCATCAGTATCAATACTGCCTGCCGAAATGCCAACGTGGCGAATGTTTAACAGCGCCATCGATTCCAGATCAAGTCCACCGATAGACGCTTGCGAGAGGGCAAAATGTATGCCCTTCCGGGCCAATTCCGCCAGGCCTTCGAGGGCTTGCTCGGATAGACCCGAAAGTGCCGCATGGGGCATTTCCAAAACCAGGCCCTTGGCGTAGGGGCCAGCGGCTTCACAGGCAGAAAGAATTTGTGCAATCACGTTATCTTCCCGTAAAGTTTCAGCCCCCACATTCATCAAAATGCAAAGCTCAAGATCGCGCTGACGCAGGCGCGAAAGCAGGCCCAATGTTTCGCAAACCGACACATAGTCCAGCTGCGGCCTTAAGCCGACCCGCGCGGCGTGATGCAGCAATCTCTCGCCTCCAATATCTTCGGACCCAACTTTCACCGAGAGATGCAAGCGATAATGCGCGGTGCGCCGCGATTGCACATCAATGATGGGCTCAAGCGCGAAAGTCGTAAGTTCAGTCAGTGGCGTTGCCGCAGGCTCAGCTGGCACCTCAATCGCTGGCGCAGAAGGTAGCTGCTCAAGTTCCGCCGGCGCTTCGGCGACGGTTTCGTCCGCCGGTTCTGTCTGCGGCCTGGCTAAACCGGTAAACGCATTTTGCAGTTTTCCATAAGATAATTTCATGTCAGCAATGCCGCCCAGCACAGCGTCAGACTGAATTTTGGCAGCGGCTTCAAATTGGCTCAGCCGTGAAAGCACAAAATCGGTTTTTGCGCGCGCATCCACGTTCAGCTCCACGGCCTCGCGCGTCACCCGCCGCAGGCGCGCCGTTGTTCGCTCCTGCTGTTGCCAGCTCAAACCCAGAAGTGCAATTTGGCCGATTCCGAGAAGGCCCAGCCCAATGGCCGTGGCCAAAACAAATTGTGCCCCACCCGCAACCAGATAGGCCAAAGCGCCCGAAGCGCAGGTAGCTGCAAGCCCGAAGACCGCAAGGTAAGGCAAATCTTGTTTTAACATCAGCGCTCGCACGAATCAAAAGATAGAATCAATTGGGCCAGAGAGTAGACACTCTCTCGGCCAAAGTGAATCCCAGCTTTCGAATTATCCGGCTATGCCGCCGTCACTTTGCGGGTGATTGCCCCATCAATTGCCGCCACCACTTCGTCCAGATCACTCTTGCTGGCGATGTAAGCCGGGCTGAGGCACAGCGTATTATTAAGGCCGGGAAGCGAACGATTGGTGGCGCCGATTATCACTGCCGAATTAGCCATACAGTCAGCCACCACGGCTTGCACCAAAGCTTCTGGCAGCGGCTCTTTGGTTTCGCGGTTGGCTACCAGTTCCAAGCCTTGGAACAAGCCAAGCCCTCGCACTTGGCCGATGCAGTTGTGCTTGCCCTGCAGGCCGCACAGTTTTTCCAATAGGTATTCGCCCATGTCGGTGACGTTTTCGAGTAGATTTTCTTCTTCCAGAATCTCCATATTGGCAATGGCCGCCGCTGGCCCGCCGGTACAGCCACCGAACGTCGAAATATCCCGGAAATGGCTCATCGGGTCAGCCGGATTGGCCTTAAATTCGTTGAACACGGCTTCCGTTGTCACCGTGCATGAGATCGCCGCATAACCCGAGGCCACACCTTTGGCCATGGTTACGATATCGGGCTGCACGCCAAATTGCTGATAACCAAACCACGTGCCCGTGCGGCCCATGCCACACACCACTTCGTCGATGATCAACAACACACTATGCTTCGTGCAAATTTCTTGCACGCGTTCCCAATAACCGCGTGGCGGCACAATCACGCCACCACCTGCCACCACGGGCTCCAAAATAATTCCGCCAACTGTGTCTGCACCTTCGCGCAAAATCACCTCTTCAATCGCATTGGCCGCGCGAATGCCATAATCCTCTGTATCGCCCCACTGCGAGCGATATTCCAAATTATGCGGCACTGAAATAAAACCCGGCGTATAAGGCCCATAGTTGGCGCGGCGCTCTTCTTGCCCGCCTGATGAAAGGGCCGAAATCGTCGTGCCATGATAATCACGCTCGCGGTAAAGGATTTTATATTTCTTGCCGCCATATTTATTATGCGCAATCTGGCGCACAATTTTATAAGCCTTCTCATTCGCTTCAGAACCAGAGTTGGAATAATAAACCCGGCGCATGCCAGGCATTTTTTCAATGAGGCTTTTGGCAAACATGGCACCAGGCACCGTGCCCATGGCGCCGGCAAAATAATTCAGCTTCACCAACTGATCGCGCACCGCATCGGCAATTTTCACGCGGCCATAGCCAACGTTTACTGTCCATACACCGCCAGACGTGGCATCCAGATGTTCACGTCCCGCTTGGTTCCAAACCCGCAAACCTTTTCCTTCAATGATGATCAAAGGATCGATCGTTTCAAACTTCTTATGCTGCTGAAGGTGATGCCACACATGGGCTTTGTCAGCTTCAACAACCTGAGTATAATCGTTTTTAGTGTGAATGTTCATGGGCGAACCTCTCTGGCTATTGGACAATGTAGCAGCTTTTGTGCCTTACCAAAATGCACCAGTTCAAGCCGTCAGTGCATGCCAAACGGTGAATGCCGCCACGACAAAAAACACCAGCCCGCAAGCCCGCCCGGTTGCTATAACGATATTGGGATTGCCGGTCAAAAGATCGCGGGAGGTTGCGGCCCCAACGGCAATTCCGCCATAGATTAAGCATTGTGTGCCCAGCGTCAGCGCGCCCATAACCAAAGCTTGCGCCCACACCGGCCCAAAGCGTGGCTGAATAAAATTGGGATAAACCGCCAGAACAAACATATAAGCCTTGGGGTTCAAAATGCACGTAACAAACCCTTGTGTGAAAGCAGAGGCGCTGCTGCGCGCTGGCGCGGCACCGATTGTGTCCCACGTGATGGAACTGCGCAGCAATGTATACCCGACCCAAGCCATATAGGCCGCACTGGCCAGCAAGATTACGGTTATCAGTTGCGGTGCCAACGCGGTAATCGCGCCGACAAAGAACGCACCAAAAATCGTGTGCCAAATACCGCCGAGATTGATTCCCAATACCGAGGCGAAGCCCGCCTTCCTGCCGCCCGTGAGCGTATTGGCAATCACAAAAAACATATCCATGCCCGGCACAATGATGATGCCGAAAAGCAGTATCCAAAACAGCCAGATGGTTTGTGCGTAGCCGATCATGGGATTTGCATAGCAGGGGCCCATCCAGAAACTGTCAGCAATCTGTCAGTGAGGCTTGGAGAGCTTCAGACGCGTTGATCTCGGCAGTTTGGCAAAAACCAAATCATGGCTTCCTTTGAGATAGGCCTTCAACGCCTTTGACCCCAAACTTTCATCGGAATAGCATTGAATCCATTTCATCCCGCGGGATGCAAAATATGGCGCGGGCCTGCAACCCGGTTCTTGGCGCAGCATTTCATAGCTGATGTCCGATGCTTTGAAGGTGATCCCTGCCCATTTGTCTGGTGGCGCAAACAGCACCGCAAACATTTTGCCGCCCACCTTCCAGACGTGGGCGCCACCCCACTGATTCACATAGGTGGTATTGGGTAACGATTTGCAAAAAGCATTGAAGGCGGCGGGTTTCACGATGCCCAAGCACTAGCATATTTCCAATGTGCGCCAAGCTGCTAAGGTATTGACCATGACTTTTGAAGAACTGACATCGTCGATTAAATCTGCTTCGCCCTATCTGACGGGCCTATTGGAATCTCATTCTGAGTTCGCCGCACAAGCCTATGCGGCTGATGCTAATGCCGCACTCAATGATTTGATTGTATCAGTCAAAGAAATTGATAAGGCCCTGCCGCGCGATGAGATAATGCGCGCGTTACGCCAAGCCAAACAAAAGCTGGCTCTGCTCGTGGCACTTTATGATCTGGGCGGCATCTGGCCCCTGGAAAAAGTAACTGCGGCTCTCACCCGTTTTGCCGATGCAGCGGTTGAGGCTGCACTCGCATTTCTTTGGCGCCAGGAAATGGCCAGCGGAAAAATCAAGGATGGTGAAATTGGCAACGGCTATCTGGTTCTCGCCATGGGCAAGATGGGGGCATTTGAACTCAACTATTCTTCCGACATTGACCTTATTGTTCTCTACGATTCCGCGCGGGCAAACCTCGCCGATAATGTTGAGCCTTCGCAGTTTTTCGTGAAGCTTACGCAGCGCCTGGTTTCGGTGTTGCAAGATATAACATCAGACGGCTATGTGTTCCGCACCGATCTGCGCCTGCGGCCAGACCCACGTGCCACTCAAGTGGCCATCGATATTGAAGCTGCTGCGATCTATTATGAAACCCAAGGCCAGAATTGGGAAAGGGCAGCCATGATCAAGGCGCGCCCTTGTGCGGGCGATATGGAACTGGGCGCGGAATTCATTTCCCGTATGAAGCCTTACATCTGGCGGAAATATCTGGACTTCGCCGCAATCGCCGATGTGCAGAGCATGAAGCGGCAGATCCAGGCTGTGAAAGGCCATGGTGAAATTGCAGTGCTCGGCCATAACCTGAAACTCGGGCGTGGCGGCATTCGTGAGATTGAGTTTTTTGTGCAAACCCAACAGCTAATTGCCGGCGGTCGCAACGCCGCCCTGCGCTGCATTAAAACTTGTGAGGGGCTGGATGCACTGGCGCAAGCCAAATGGATTTCGCATCAGGCGGCCGCAGAGTTGCAACAGTCCTATGCCTTCTTGCGAACCCTCGAACATCGCGCCCAAATGATTGACGATCAGCAAACCCACACCACACCTTCCGATCCGGCGCGATTTGAAACTTATGCAAAATTTTCAGGCTTCAAAAATGGTGGGGAATTGGCCGAAAAGCTGCGCACCACACTGGAATGCGTGCAAGGCCATTATGCGGCTCTATTTGAATCCGCCGATGAGTTGAGCGCCGGAGAAGGCAGCTTGGTTTTCACCGGCGGAGAAGATGACCCCGCAACACTGGAAACCTTGCGCCACATGGGATATGTGCAGGTGACGGAAGTGGCCGCGACAATCCGCGCTTGGCATTTCGGCCGTTACCGCGCCACCAGAACCGCCCGGGCCCGCGAGGTGTTGACGGAATTAATGCCATCACTTTTAAAAACGCTCGCCCAATCCGGTGAGGCAGACAAGGCTTTTTTCGCCTTCGACCAGTTTCTCGAAAGCCTTACATCGGGCGTACAGCTGTTATCAATGATGAAGGCCAACCGTAAAATGCTGGGCCTCATGGCGCTGATTCTGGGCGCTGCACCGCGCCTGACTCAGCAAATCAGCGCCCAGCCCCGTGTTCTGGAAGCGGTGATTGCGCCTGATTTCTTTTCCGCCCTGCCCGCGCAAAATGTGTTGAAGCATGAGATTGAAATCGTGATCGGGTTGGCTTGCGCATTAGAGGAAGCCATGGACCTGGCCCGTGTTTTCGCGCGCGAAAAAAACTTCCGGGTGGGCGCGCGCATTTTATCTGAAACCATCAGTGCCGAACATGCAGGTCTTGGCTTCACAACCGTGGCCAATGTGGTAATCGCGCGCTTGCTCGACATTGTTCGCGTCGAAATGCGTACCAAATATGGGGTGCTGCGGGGCGGCAGTTGTGTGTTGATAGGCCTCGGCAAACTTGGCGGCCACGAGATGACGGCAACCTCTGATCTCGACATCATGCTGGTCTATGATCATCATGAAACGGCCGAACTCTCAGATGGGCCGCGCCCCATTGCCCCTTCACAATATTATGCCAAGCTCGCCCAGCTGCTGGTCACTGCTCTGAGTGCACCCACGGCTGAAGGCCAGCTCTATGAGGTGGATATGCGTCTGCGTCCATCAGGCTCAAAAGGGCCGCTGGCTGTCAGCCGCGCCGCATTTGAAACCTATCAAGAAAAAGATGCCTGGACATGGGAGCGCATGGCCCTGACCAGAGCGCGAACTGTAGCGGGCGATAAAGCATTATCGGAAAACATAGCCGGGATTATTCACCAGACCTTGGCTGCCCCACGCGACCCAGCAAAAATAAAAATGGACATTGCTGAGATGCGCACTTTGATGTTGCGTGAACAGCTGAGCGATGGCCTGTGGGATTTGAAACGCACGGCGGGCGGGCAGGTGGAAATTGAATTCATCACGCAGTATCTGCAGCTGATCCATACCAGCACACATCCTGAAATTTTAAATGCCAACACCGCAGCTTCATTGACCGCTGCCGCAAAGTTAGAGCTTCTTGCGCCCACTGATTCGCAAATGCTGCTTTCAGCTCTCGCGCTCTATCAGCGCCTCACCCACGTACTGCGCCTGTGCATCGATGGGCCGTTCAAACCCAACACAGCGCCCAAACATTTGCTGCAAACGCTTTCACAAGTTACGGGGCAACCAGATTTCTCCGCCACCGAGGCCTATCTCGCGGAAAAACAAGCCGAGGTAGCAGGGGTTTTTAAAAAGATTTTAAATCTTTGATAGGAATGTTTTTACAAGCGACGATGGGCTCCTAAATCTCGCCATGCTCCCACAATTCCGCCCACCCAACTATGAGTTTTGAGTTACATGGAAGCCCGCCTTACCCCTGAGTAGGGCCCATTTCTTCTCTTGACTTGCCAAGGGTACGCTCCTATCTGCCCCATCAGCTATTGGCACTCACTGAAATTGAGTGCTAACAGCGTTTCCCCGCATTCGTCGGGTGAGACAATTTATAACCAAACCAAGGAGTTAACATCCATGAAATTCCGTCCATTGCACGACCGTGTTGTCGTGAAGCGGCTTGAAGAAGACACCAAGACCAAGGGTGGCATCATCATTCCTGAAACCGCCCAGGAAAAGCCAATGCAGGGCAAAGTGATCGCCGTGGGCCCCGGCGGGCGCGACGAAGCCGGCAAATTGACCCCCATTGATCTGAAGAAGGGTGACACCATCCTGTTTGGCAAATGGTCTGGAACAGAAGTGAAGATCGACGGCGAAGAGCTTTTGATCATGAAGGAATCAGATGTGATGGGCGTGCTCGAGTAATAGAATTCTCGCACGCCTTTCTCATTTCAACTCAATTAAAGGAACAAAACTATGGCTGCTAAAGAAGTAAAATTTGGTGCCGACGCGCGTGAGAGAATGCTCCGCGGTGTCGATATTCTTGCCAACGCTGTAAAAGTGACGCTGGGCCCCAAGGGCCGCAACGTTGTAATCGATAAATCCTATGGCGCTCCCCGCACCACCAAAGACGGTGTGACGGTTGCCAAGGAAATCGAACTCGAGGATAAATTCGAAAACATGGGCGCCCAGATGGTGCGCGAAGTTGCCTCGAAAACCAATGACATTGCCGGCGATGGCACAACCACAGCAACCGTTTTGGCCCAAGCGATTGTTCGCGAAGGTGCCAAGAACGTTGCCGCTGGCATGAACCCGATGGATTTGAAGCGCGGCATTGATTTGGCCGTGGCTTGCGCCATTGATGATCTCAAGAAGCGTTCAAAGAAGATCAAGTCATCCGAAGAAGTGGGCCAAGTGGGCACGATTTCTGCGAATGGCGAAAAATCCATTGGCGACATGATCGCCAAGGCGATGCAAAAAGTTGGCAACGAAGGGGTTATCACCGTCGAAGAAGCCAAGACAGCCGAAACCGAACTCGAAGTGGTTGAAGGCATGCAGTTTGATCGTGGCTATCTCAGCCCCTATTTCATCACCAACGCCGACAAGATGGTGGCGGAGATGGAAGACTGTTACATCCTCTTGCACGAGAAAAAGCTTTCTTCGTTGCAGGCCATGCTGCCCATCCTTGAAGCAGTTGTGCAAACCTCGAAGCCATTGCTGATCATCGCTGAAGACATTGAAGGCGAAGCACTCGCAACCTTGGTGGTAAACAAGCTGCGCGGCGGCCTCAAAATTTGCGCCGTGAAAGCGCCAGGCTTTGGCGATCGCCGCAAGGCCATGCTGGAAGACATCGCCACCCTCACGGGCGGCCAGATGATTGCTGAAGACCTCGGCATCAAGTTGGAAAGCGTCACCCTTGACATGCTGGGCCGCGCCAAGCGCGTTCGCGTTGACAAGGAAAACACCACGATTGTAGACGGTTCAGGCAAGAAGGCCGACATTGCCGGCCGCATTGGCCAGATCAAGGCGCAGATCGAAGAAACCACGTCTGACTATGACAAGGAAAAGCTGCAGGAACGTTTGGCCAAGCTCGCCGGTGGCGTGGCTGTGATCAAGGTTGGCGGCTCCACTGAAGTTGAAGTGAAGGAACGCAAAGACCGCGTTGACGACGCTTTGAACGCCACGCGCGCTGCCGTTGAAGAAGGCGTTGTGGCTGGTGGCGGTGTGGCTTTGCTGCGCGCCAAAAAGGCTGTGGATGCGCTGCACTCTGATAACTCAGATACCATGGCCGGCATCAAGATCGTGTCCAAGGCGCTGGAAGCCCCGCTCCGTCAGATCGTGGAAAACGCTGGCGTTGAAGGCTCCATCGTTGTGGGCAAGCTGTTGGAGAAATCCGGCAACTACGGCTTCAATGCACAGACTGAAGAATATGTGGATATGGTTGCCGCAGGCATCATCGACCCCACCAAAGTTGTGCGTGTGGCCTTGCAGGATGCAGCTTCGGTTGCCTCACTGCTGATCACCACCGAAGCCATGATTGCCGAGAAGCCAAAGAACGCGGCCCCGGCAATGCCCGGCGGCGGCGGAATGGGCGGCGGCGGCATGGGCGGAATGGATTTCTAAGTTTCGCTCCAAATGCAAAATACAAAACCCCGACAGTGATGTCGGGGTTTTTTTACTTTACCGCGATTCAATCCTGCCATCACATTCATGCGAAATTGTTCGGGCACAATGGGCGCTTACAAAACAAGGATTAGCCCGATGACTCTCTATTCCCCAACTCTTTCGCGTTACTTGTTCTTGGCGGCCTTAGCGCACCATCGATGGCCGCAGTTGAATCTCACAAAGCTATAATGGAAGCCGCTGCTTCGGCCTGTGAAGACATGGTTGACGCAGTGGCCGCCGATGGCATGAACGCGGCCCAGCCGAAGATTGTGGACCTCAAAGCCGCGCTTATAAAAGCGCATGGGTTTTTGAAGCCTGATATTGCATCGCAATTGGATAAGAGCGCTAACGAAATGGCCCGCCTGGCCCAAGGCAGTTCCAAGACACAACTTTCGCTGGCGGCAATCGAAACTTTCAAAGCTGTCATCAATGCCTCTGATCTGGGAAAAGCCCGCGTGCCGAAAGATGTGTCGACGCTAGACTACACGGGGTTTAAAAATAGCATCCTGACCGCTGATGCTAACCCAGATTGGGCCGAGGTGGCGAAAACGGCTGATGAAGCCCATGCCGTCTGGGAAAAACTCATCCCAAAATTCAAGGATGAAGATTTGGTAGATCTTGCTCACACACTTGATGCTGGCACTTTGGATGCGGCGAAACGCAAGAATGCCGCAGCCTTGCAATTTGCATCCTAAGTGCAATTGATGAGTATCGATCTGATCGAAACCAGTTTCACCTCACCCCGTAAGCCATGATCCCCCAGAAGCACGCACGAGCACCCGCTCTAACCCTTCGCTGCTGCCTCAACCTTGGCGATGTCAAATTTTGTCATTTTCATCATGGCTTCAAACACGCGGGTCTTTACCTCTGGTGTGCCTGTGGTCATCAATTCCCAGTGACGGCGTGGAACAATCTGCCAGGAAAAGCCCCAGCGATCCTTCAGCCAGCCGCACATTGATGTGCTGCCGCCTTGGCTCATATGCGTCCAAAGGAAATCCACCTCGTTCTGGTCTTCGGCGGTGATGGTGAGAGAAACGCTTTCATTGGGCGTGAACAGCGGTCCACCATTCAGCAGCATGAGGGAACGCCCGCCGAACTCCATCATCACCAACATCACACTGCCCTCTGGCCCCGGTTCTGCCTTGCCGTAACGCTCTACACTGATGACCTTCGATCCGGGAACGGCCTTCGCATAATGCGCCGCCGCTTGCTCGGCCTCGCTGTCGAACCACAGCATCACGCCAGTTTTTTCCATCACTTCACCCCTGGGATATTGGCGCGCCAGTTTCAACCAACTGCGCCAGTTGTTTGAGGGAATCCTGCCAACCGAGATTGCACATCTCCTGCGGGATCACATCAGGTATGCCCGCCTGCGTGATTGAAATATCAGTACCACAACTGACTTTTTTGAGAATAACCGTCACTCGCAGTTCGCCGGGCAAATTTGGATCATCAAATTTGTCAGTGTAAACCAACTTCTCACCAGCAATGAGTTCGAGATAAGTGCCGCCAAAGCTGTGAGTGAAACCGGTGTCAATTTCGGTGAATGACATTTTATGACCACCGCCAATTTTGGCCTCCATATGCTGCACATTGCCGACAAATCCTGCCGGCGGAAGCCACTTGGCCAAAGCAGCGGAATCCAGAAAAGCTTTGTAAACACGCATCGGAGGCGCTTTGAGAACGCGGTGAAAATCGAGAGTATAGGGCATGTGCGCCTCCTTACTTTGTCA
>JANYHB010000012.1 GCA_025359265.1 Hyphomicrobiales bacterium
AAACCCGCGGCCAAAAGTTTGGCGCGCACGGCATCAAAAACCTTGCGCTCTTCCAATACATTCACAAATGTGATCGAAACCAAAAGGAACAGCAATAACTCACCATAGTCTTTGATGGCATTGCCTGCGGCGGCATCAACTTGCACATGGTCCGCACCGCGAAACGCAATACCGACCAGCAGCCAAATAATGCCAGCTGCCAAGACCACCGGTTTTGATTTTTTAAGCGCAAGTATTTCCTCGCTGATCACCAAAATATACGCACAGATGAAAATGAGAAGGGCAATGAGCGAAAGAGTCATGCGCTTTCAAGCTCCAACCACTCAGTCTCCAGCGCATCCAACTCTTCGGCAAACTTCACGCGTAGCCGTGCATAGTCTGCCGCCTTCTTGGGTTCCTCTTTATAGATTGTGTGATCAGCCAGGGCCGCGTCTAGAACCGCTAGCCTTTCGCGCTGCTTGTCCATTTTGCTGACCAAAGCTGCCGCATGGTTTTTTGATTTCGGCGTTGCTGCGGGCTTGATCGGCTTCGGCGCTTCCGGTTTTTTTGCCGCAGGCGCCGGTGCGCGGCCCAACACCAAATTGGTATAGTCGTCCATATCACCTTCAAATGCCTTCACCGTGCCGTCGCGCACCAGCCACAGTGAATCCACGCAAGTTTCAATAATATGCCTATCATGGCTGATCAAAACCACGGCACCTTCATAGTCATTGATGGCGTGGATCAACGCTTCACGGCTATCGATATCCAAATGGTTGGTGGGCTCGTCTAATACCAACACATGTGGCGCATGAAAGGTGGCGAGAAAAAACAACATGCGGGCCTTTTCACCGCCGGATAATGTGTTGCACGGCGAATCTGCCAAATGTGCGCCAAAGCCGAACGCGCCGAGCTTGGCGCGGCGCTGTGAAACCGGCGCATCGGGCATCAAAGTTGAGATATATTCAAAGGGCGTGCGCGTTTCGTCTAATTCATCAAGTTGGTGCTGTGCGAAATAGCCCACGGTGATTTTGGAATGGTGGCTCATCTCACCCTGCATCGTTTCCAACTGGCCGCAGAGCAGCTTGGCGAAGGTGGATTTGCCGTTGCCGTTAGAGCCAAGCAGCGCAATGCGGTCTTCGGGGTCCATGCGCAGCGATATGTTGCGCAGTACCAGTTTGTCACCATAGCCCACGCCGGCTTTGTCGAATGAAAAGGCCGGTGGTGCAAGGGCCCGCGCCGGGTTAGGAAATTTGATCGGGGCCACACGGTCTTCCACCATGTCGGCAATCGGTTCCAGCTTTTCCAGGGCCTTCATGCGGCTTTGCGCTTGGCGGGCTTTTGAAGCTTTGGCTTTGAAGCGATCGACAAACGCCTGCATATGGGCGCGCTGATCATCCTGTTTCTTTTTCATTTTAGAATTCAGCGCCTGCTTCTCCCGGCGCATGCGTTCGAATGTGTCATAGTCGCCCTGATAGAGCGTCAACTTTTGTTGATCGAGATGCAGAATGGCGTTCACCGCCACGTTCAATAAATCACGGTCATGACTGACCAACAGGATCGTATGCGGGTAATCGCGAATGTAAGATTGCAGCCAGATGGTGCCTTCCAGATCCAGATAGTTGGTGGGCTCATCGAGAAGTAAAACATCAGGCGCGCCAAACAATGCAGCCGCCAAAGCCACGCGCATGCGCCAACCGCCTGAAAGTGCGGAACAGGGGCCGCGCATGGTTTCTTCCGAAAAGCCGAGACCGGAAAGAATGACAGCGGCGCGGGACTCAGCCGAATAAGCGTCAATGTCAGCCAGCCGCACTTGAATTTCAGCAATCCTGTGTGGCTCTTTGGCTGTCTCCGCCTCCGCCAAAAGTTCGCCGCGTTCCTTGTCGCCGGCCATAACCACATCCAGCAATGTCTCGCTGCCACCCGGCGCTTCCTGTGCCACAGTGCCAATGCGGGCATTGCGCGGCACAGAGGCCTCGCCACCTTCTGTTGCAATTTCGCCAAGGATTAATTTCAGCAAGGTGGTTTTGCCCGTGCCGTTGCGGCCTACCAACCCAACTTTATGGCCAGCAGGAATGGCTGCAGAAGCGTCGTCCAGCAAAAGGCGGCCGCCAACACGGTAAGACAGGTTTGAAATCGTCAACATGGCCGCCCGCATAGCTGGTCAAAGGATTCCCTGCAAACAATCATCACCGGTTGACTCCAGTCATGTTGCGGTGCACAAATTACCTCATGAACACGATGAGCGCACCTCTTTTAGAAGATACCTCCTATATCGATGAAATCACGGCCATGCTGCGCGGACTTCTGCGCCAGGTGATTAAAACGCGAGAGCCAGATGTTTTGCCCATCCTTGACGACGCCAAGGCCGCCCAGAACATTAAACCCCACCTGGTCGAACATGCCTTGCAAGCGATCAGCATTTGGCTGCAGCTGATGAATATCGCTGAAGAAAACGCCACGGTGCGAAACAGGCGCGCTGTCGAAAAACAAACCGGGCCAGATGACGTGTCGGGTTCGCTGTCACAATCCTTGGCGCAGGCTGCGGCCAATGGTGTGACGGATGAGCAAGTTGCCAAAGTGTTGGAAATCTTGGACGTTGGCCCCACGCTAACAGCCCATCCCACCGAGGCCAAACGTATCACCGTTCTGGAAATCCATCGCCGTATTTATTTGAAACTTTTTGAACTCGATAATCCGCGCTGGACACCGCGCGAACGTGACACTTTGCTGTTTCAACTGCGCAATGAAATTGATCTGGTATGGATGACCGGCGAAGTACGCGCCGAAAAACCCACCGTTGAAGATGAAGTATCCTGGGGCCTGCATTTTTTCCGCGACGCTTTGTTTGATCGCACGACAGCGGTGTGTGACACTTTGCTGGCGGGCCTGACACGGCATTTCCCGGATGCGACTTCTGCCTTACGCCCACCCTTAAAATTCTCCAGCTGGATAGGCGGCGATAGAGACGGCAATCCTTTTGTTACAGTGTCCACCACCAAGGCTGCCTTGCGCGCCAACGCCTTGGCCGCCGTCACACGCCTTGGTGAAAAGCTGAAGGAACTGGCGGGCCTGCTTTCAATCTCATCTGCTGAAATGCCTATCCCTGAGAATTTTGCGGCTTTGATCGATGAACAGTTGGCGCTGACCGGGAAGGCCGAAGGCCTTAAAGCGCGCAACTCTGCTGAACCTTATCGCTTATATTTCAGTGCCTTGCGAGAAAGACTTGAAGCCACGTTTGAGCATGGGCGCGCTGCTAAACCCTTCACCAATGTGGACGAGCTGATTGGTCTTATGGCCAAAGCCGAAGCCGCCTTAAACGATATGCGCGCGGCTGGCCTTGCTGTTAATTTGATTCGCCCCGTGCGGTGGGAGGCCGAGATTTTCGGCTTCCGTACAGCCTCGCTCGATTTGCGCCAGAATACAACGGTGACAAATCGCGTTTTAGCTGAAATCTGGCGCAAGATGAATCCGCTGGTTAAAGAAGATGCGCCTGCATTGCATTCTGAAGCGTGGAGCGCATGGATTAACAGCGAAATTTCCAAACCCATGGGATTTGTGCCGCAGTTTCGCGACCTCTCAGAAGAAGCCACAGAGCTTTTGGGCCTGCTGCATCTCATCCGCGAAACCTTGGATGGGCCAGACCCGAAAGCCATTGGCACTTTCATACTTTCAATGACGCAAGCTTCTGACGATGTGCTGGGCCTTTATCTCTTGGCGAAATACTGCGGGCTGTTCTCAGATAGCGCATCCTGCGAAACCTGCCGGATCCGCGTCGTGCCGCTGTTTGAAACCATCGAAGATTTGCGTGCGGGCGCAGCCATTATGGAAGAACTTTTGGTCAATTCCATTGTTCAAAACTCGGTGCGCGAACTTGGGAATTGCCAGGAAATTATGTTGGGCTATTCCGACTCCAACAAAGACGGCGGTTTTTTCTGTGCCTCGTTCGAATTGTTTGAAGCGCAGCGCCGCTTGATTCGCGTGGGCGAAAAAGCCAAAGTGGCCATCAGCTTCTTCCACGGTCGTGGCGGCTCGGTATCGCGCGGTGGCGCACCTGCGGGCCGCGCCATAGCAGCCCAACCCGCAGGCACAGTGGGCGGGCGCATGCGCGTGACTGAGCAAGGCGAAGTGGTTTCATCCAAATTTGCCAATCGCGGCACCGCGCAAATCAATATGGAAACGCTCACCTCGGCGGTGTTGCTGCACTCACTCAAATCAAAAGTGGAGGATGTGCAGCGATTGAACCCTGAGCATCAAACGGCGGTGGAGCAGATTGCCCAACTGTCATTCAAGGCCTATCAAAAACTGGCGAATGATCCGGCGCTGATCACCTATTTTCAGCAGGCCAGCCCCGTTGAAGAATTGGCTTTGTTGAAAATTGGATCGCGGCCCTCACGCCGGTTCGGCGCCAAAGGGTTGAGCGACTTGCGCGCCATTCCGTGGGTTTTCGCTTGGAGTCAAAATCGCCATTTGCTGACCGGCTGGTATGGGCTGGGTTATGCGCTTGACGATTTCTTGTCTTCACGCGGCAGCGAAGGCTTAAAGCTGTTACGCGAAATGTTTTTGAAATCACCGGGTTTCCGCCTCGCCATCGATGAAGTGGAAAAATCACTCTATTTGGCAGACATGAATGTTGCCGAAAAATATGCGTCATTGGTGCAAAACCGCACGGATTCGGAACGGCTTTTTGCGTTGATCAAACATGAGCATATGCGCACCTCAAAAGTGGTTTTGCAACTTTCGGGTGATGGCATTCTTTGTGAGCGTTTCATCTCGTTCCGCCGCCGATTTGAACGCGTCAGCGAAATGGTGGGCCAAGCCAATAACTGGCAAGTTGAATTATTGCGCGAAACCCGGGCCGGAAAAACCAGTGACACCCTTAATGGCGCCATGCTGGCCACGATGAACTGTGTGGCAGCCGGATTGGGTTGGACGGGCTGATCAGCCGCGCATCACGGGGGCGTTTCACAAACGGCGGATAATTTATTGCCATCGGGATCGCGCAAATAGGCAGCATAGAAATGCGCATGATAGGGGCGGAGCCCCGGCGCGCCTTCGTCAATTCCGCCATGGGCCAAGCCAGCCACATGAAATTCATCAACAGCTTTTCGGGTGACGGCAGAAAGTGCAATCATCGTGCCATTGCCCCAAGTGGCCGGCAACTTCATGAATGGCCTTTCAACCCACAACGTGCATTCGCGGCTGGGGCGAGGTGCCACCAGCGAGTCATATCCCAGGCCATTTTCATCGGTGAGTTTGCAGGTCATACCCAAGGGCTTGAGGGCTGCATCATAGAACCGGCGAGACCGCGCAATATCGTTTGAACCTAATGTGACATAGAGCAACATTGCCTATCCTTTCTTGTTCCCACTTCTATTTTCGCCATTGATCAATTCTGTAAACTATTCTTCGTGGTTTAGTCGCGCCGTATGATTAGGGCAGGGCGCTCACGTGGAAAACAAATGTTTCTCGCCGCGCGCCGCAGCCAATTTAATTTGCTTTTGACGCTCGCGGTTCGAGGCCACTTGCGCTGCGCTCAACGTGTCGGCACATGCGGGGCAGCACACACCTTCTTCATATTTTGAATGCTGGCGATCTTCCGCCGAAACCGGGTCCATGCAGCCATGGCACAGTGAAAAGTCCATCACCTTCAATTCATGGCCCACAGCCACGCGTTCATCGAACACAAAGCAACCACCATGCCAAAGACTTTTGTTTGCTGGCACATCCTCCAGATATTTGAGAATGCCGCCCTTCAAATGAAACACTTGCTCGAAGCCTTCATGCTTCATGAAGCTTGAGGCTTTCTCACAGCGTATGCCGCCAGTGCAGAACATTGCAACTTTTTTGGATTTATCTTTGAGGTTTTCACGCACCCAAGCCGGAAATTCACTAAAACTCTCGGTTTGCGGCTCGATCGCGCGCGCAAATGTGCCAACGCCGAACTCATAGGAATTGCGCGTGTCGATAACCACAACATCAGGATCGCTGATCAGCGCGTTCCAATCTTGCGGCTCAACGTAAGTGCCAACTTTTTCGTTGGGGTTGGCGTGCACCTTGCCGATGGTAACAATTTCCTTTTTCAATCGCACCTTCATGCGCCGGAAGGGCTTTTGCGCCCCAAAAGAAAATTTGGGCTCTAAATGATCGAGGCCAATAACGCGCGAAATCTCATCCAATGCCTCGTCCAGTCTTTCGGGCAAAGCAGCAATGGTGCCATTGATACCCTCTTCAGCCAACAAAATGGACCCGCAAACGCGCCGAGCCTGCATCGCTTCAAGTAAAGGGGCCTGAAACGCTGTATAGTTGGCAAGCGGCGCAAATTGATAGAAGGCGGCAATTTTATAGGTCTCGGTCATACCCGCCTCTTAAATCTATTTCACTTCACACTCAAATGTCACAATTCGCTTGTCAGCGGTGCCAAGTTACGATTTAAATCAGTGGCGGTAATAAAGGGAGTGCTTAAACAATGAAATTCACCAAAATTGCCTTGCTGGCTGCAGCAGGCTTGATGGCCATGGCCATGTCGGCCAGTGCGGCTGACATGATCGGCAAATGCGAAGTGACGGGCAAGAAGGGCTCGATGCCGATTGCCAAACCTGCAAAGGCCGGCCAGTTCACCGTTGAAACCAATTTGCCGGGCCCCGTGTGGTGGAATGGCGATACGCCAGAAACCATCGCTGACGGCATGGAATATTGCATGTCCGCCCAGATTGCCTGGCTGGCCGGCTTCGACAAACTGGCGGTTGTGAACACAGACTGGGATCCGCTGATTGCCGGCCAAACCCATGATTTCGATGTTGCGTTCAGCCAAATCTCGATCACCGATGAGCGCAAGAAGGTGCATGATTTTTCTGTGCCTTACTTTAACTCAGACATCGGCGTTTTGATCCGCAAAGACACGCCGGTTGATGAAAAGTCGATTAAAAAGGTTAAAGTTGGCGTTCAACAATCCACCACCGGCATGGCTTTCGCCACCGACAAGCTTGGCCTCACCAACACGCAGGTTTATCCTGATCAGGGCTCGATGTTTGCCGCACTCAATGCCAAGCAGATTGATGCAGCAATCACTGACACGTCAATTGTTTTGGCTCAAACCTTGGAAAGCAAGGGTTCCAACATCGTTGCTGGCCAATATCAGACGGGTGAAACCTATGGTGGCATTTATCAAAAGGGCAATGCCAACAATGCTACTATCGATAAGATCATTACGGCGATGGTAGCTGATGGCACGATTAAGAAGCTTAGCGAAAAATATCTCGCCGCGTCTTGGGGTAAAGACCCAGCCACAGTTCCGGTTTGGAAACCTTGATAGGTTCGTGTGACGAACACTGAAACACATAACGGTGCGTCAAAATCTGGCGCACCGTTTTTGCACCAGCGGGCTGATCGTGTATCCATTGCCGCCGTGGGTTTTGCCGGCCTATGCGTTGCCGCTGCTATCGCAACCGCTTTCGTTGTCTCCGGTGCGTTAGACTATCTTAAAGTCACGTTCGGCCTTTTCTGGCCTATCGCAGGCTTATCAGTTTTAGGTATCGCCAGTCTTTTTATACCGGCATTTGATGCGTTGTTGGGTGCCGCGCGCGCCCGCCGCGCACTGTCTTCAGGTGACGTGGTTCAAGCCCGCATTGAAACAGCTTCTGCCAGAGAGCAAGCCCAGGTGACATTGGGTTGGGGCGTTTTTGTGTTAATCGCGCTGGCTTTCATCTGCTTTGTTTTGATGAACCATGTGGCGGTGGGCGATACATTCTTCCGGTTGCCACTTATCCAGGCCAAATGGTGGCTGATCACGGTGAAATTTTTCACCGTCAATCTGTTCATTTTTGTTGTTGCTGAAATTCTGGTTTTGGTTTGGGGATTGATTGTTGCATTGGCCCGTCTTGCCCCAGGCAGGGCGGGCAAGCCCATTCGCGCACTTGCCATTTTTTATTGCGACTTGTTTCGTGGCCTTCCCGCCATTGTTACGCTTTATCTGATCGGCTTCGGTATTCCCACCTCCGGCATTTCAGAGCGGATCATGGAACCGATCATGAGCGTGTTCATCAATCTCAGCGCCCTGGATCCGGCCGAGCGTTCTGCCGCACTTCGCATTGACGTGGTGTGGTGGTGCATCATCGCGCTGACAATGACCTATGGTGCTTATGTGGCCGAAGTTTACCGCGCTGGCATTGAAAGCATTCACCACAGTCAGTTCATGGCCTCACGTTCACTTGGTTTATCCTATATGCAAACCATGCGCCACGTGATTGTTCCGCAAGCCATTCGCCGCATCATCGCGCCCTTGCTGAATGATTTTATTGGTCTGCAAAAAGATACGGCTCTTGTCCAGGTTCTAGGAGTTACCGATGCTTTCAATCAGTCAAAAATCATTGCTGCGAATGCGTTCAATTTATCCGCGGTGACGGTTGTGGCCCTATTGTTCGTGTTGGTCACCATCCCGCAGGCGCGGCTGGTTGATAAATTAGTGGAAGCCGATAATGCCCGCATGAAAGCCGGGGGCTGAGCCATGGCATTCTTGGAAATGGCCAAGGTTGAAAAGGCTTATGGGCCCGTTCAAATTCTGCGCGGGCTTGATATGTCTGTCACTGAGCATCAAGTGGTTTGCCTCATCGGCCCATCCGGCTGCGGCAAATCTACGCTTTTGCGTTGCATCAACCAGCTCGAGCAAATTCAAGGCGGAGAAATCCGCTTGCTGGGCGACCGTGTGTCTGGCCCTGGGGTTGACGTAAACCGCCTGCGCCAACAAGTCGGCATTGTATTTCAAAGTTTCAACTTGTTCCCCCACATGAGCGTGCTGGAAAACGTTACCCTGGCACCCATCAAAGTGTTGGGCGTGCGTAAAGATGAAGCCGATGCGAAAGCCATGGTGCTTTTGAAACGCATCGGCCTTGAAGCCAAAGCTCGCGATTTTCCTGATCGGTTGTCAGGCGGCCAGCAACAGCGGGTGGCCATTGTGCGCGCGCTTGCAATGGAACCGAAACTGATGTTGCTGGATGAAATTACATCGGCACTTGACCCTGAACTGGTGTCAGAAGTTTTGAATATCGTTCGAGACTTGGCCCAACAAGGCATGACGATGTTGTTGGCAACGCATGAAATGGGATTTGCCAAAGAGGTGGCGTCAAAAGTGTGCTTTCTGTATGAGGGCCAAGTGCACGAAGAGGGCCCACCCGAACAAATCTTCGGCGAACCGAAAATGGAACGCACAAAAGGTTTCCTCAAAAGAATCATCGAAGCCGGCAGGCTTTAAGAGTTTAAGCTTGCCCGAATTCTGCCCTAGTCATGCCAAAGTTTGGCAATAGCGGCTGAACCCCAATGCAAACGCGATTCCTCCAACGGTGAAGGACACCCCATGAAATTGAAGCTTGTAGTGAGTGTTCTAGGTTTTGCACTCTTTCTTCCTCCAGTCGTAAACTATGTGCCGCCTGCACAAGCCCAGGTTTCCAAAGATACCGCTGTCTTGCCGCCGGAGCTGACTTTGATCCTCGGCGAAAAGCGCAAACTCGCTGAATTAAGCCCTGAGGAATTGAAAGTGCGTTTCCGCCTTTTGCGCCAAGCCGCCGCCTCGCCTGATCTTCCACCCGCTTTACATGAACAGATTGTAGTGTTGGAGCAAGCCACCAAGACCGAGCTTGAGGCGCGCGCACAAGCCGCACAAGGTGCCGGTGAGCCTCCCAAAGTTGCAGCACCGGAACCCAAAAAATCCACCGAGCTTGCGCCAGATCCAGCTGCAGTGGCGAAATCCAAGGCAGATTTAAAGGCCGCAGCTGATGCCCAGGCCGCAGCTGCCCAAGCCGCAGCCGAAGCGAAAGCAGCGGCTGCCCAAGCCGCGGCGAAAGCAGCGGCTGACTCCAGTACAAAAATGGCCGCTGATGCAAAGGCCAAAGCCGATGCGCAAGCCGCAGCCGATGCAAAGGCGGTTGCTGAGGCAAAATCCAAAATGGCGGCAGAGGCAAAAACGCAAGCTGATGCCCAAGCTGCCGCTGGTGCCAAAGCCGCGGCCAAAGCGGCTGCTGATGTCAGCGCGGCCAACGATGCCAAAGCCAAGATGGCTGCCGCCGCAAAGGCCCAAGCCGATGCGCAGGCCGCCGCAAAAGCTGCTGCAGCTGCCGGCGTAGCCAAAGATTCCAATGCAAAAATAACCGCCGATGCACAAGCCGCTGCTGATGCGCAAGCCGCTGCCGATGCGCAAGCTGCTGCCGACTTGCAGGCCGCAAATGCCAAAACTGCTGGCGATGCCAAAGCTAAATTATCGGCAGACGCAAAGGCTGCGGCAGATGCCAAGGCGAAAATCGCAGCTCTCGCAGCTGCCGCCGCAGCCCAACAGGCGGCAACCGCAGCGCAGCCGCCGCTTGCAGCCCCCGCCGATAAAGCCACATCATTGGCTCCGGCGCCCGCCCCGCCAGCAACCCAGGCGCCTGTGCCAGCGAAAGTTCAGGAACTGGACGCCAACGTTGGAGATCCGGGCGCTGAAAAGCAGGCGCAAGCCTATATTACCAGCGGGGCCAATCTGGCCAGCCTGAGCAATGATGATTTGCGCAAGCGCCTTGATGATGTCCGCGAACTTTTGGCGGCCAATCAGCTTTCACAAGATACTGAGCGTGCCGTCCGCGCCAAACTTCTGAAGGAGCGTGAAGCTCTGCGTCTGCGCTTGGCCGCGGCCGACGCAACCAAGCAGCAACAGGTGGCGGCACAAACGCCGCCTCCACCGCCACCGCCTTTGGTCCAAGGCAAACCCTTGCCGCCGCCGCCACCAGCCCAACCCACCAATGGCTCTGGGTTAAACTTCAACTTGTCGGTCGGCATCATAACGGCAGTGACCCCACCGCGGCGGGTTTTGGAAGACACGCGACCTGCTGAACAGTTGCAGATTTCTGAATTGCAGCGCCGCCTGCAGGTTTATGATGAAGCACAAGCCGACGCGCGTTATGACGCGGCTAACCGCGACTATTGGCGCCAATCTTTGGGTTATGACCGCGAAGTGCTGCGCCGCCGCTTGCTGGCCGAGCGTCGGCAAAGAGCGGTCGATTTGATGACGCAAGCTGCCGACGACCAGTTGGATGTGGAGATTAGCCCGACATTCACGCCCGGCCGGCCTCGGCGTTCAGTGTTTGCCGCTGAAGTTGATCAGCGCCAGCTGCAAGACGTTCTTACTGCGGCACCGTCACAAGAGTATCAACCGCGCTATAAAGTGAAAGACATTGCCAATGATCCGGATTTGCGCGGCGCATTGCCCCGAATTGAAGTGGACACGGTGCATTTTGGTTATAACGAAGGTTTCGTGCGTGAAGAGGAACTGGCCCATCTCGACAACATCGCATCGCTGATTGAGCGCATTGTGAAGAAATATCCGAATGAAGTTTTTCTGATTGAAGGCCACACCGATGCCGTGGGTTCTGATCTGTCCAATCTCAAGCTATCTAAATTGCGCGCCGAAAGCGTGAAGAAAATGATGATTACCTATTACGTCATTCCAGCCAATAATCTGCGCACTGTAGGCTTGGGTGAGCGCTTCCTCAAAATTCCAACTGCCGATCCCGAAGCCGAGAACCGCCGCGTTTCTCTTGCACGTATCACGCCACTGTTGGCGAGGGGGCAGTAGAAAGTTTTTCAAACGAACCGATTTCCATGATTGATAAGTCCTCCGCGAAAGCCGAGAACTTATCTCTGGCGAATCTTGCGAAGTTTTTTTGCGGTGGTTTGTGGCATTCGGGGAGAACGACAAGGACGCGGCAATGCCGGACGAATTGTCTGGCAACGACACTTTCATTAACCCGTCATTAACTGCACGGAGTCCTCTGAAGCCTTTGAAAAGAATCATTTTCTTAAGCAGAGAATCGGCACAGAATTCTTTTTATGAGCAATGAAGCAAAGCTTGAAAGCCGCATCAACACATTCCGCCTGTTGTTTTTCGTGGCCTTGTGTTTGAGCTTGGCCATCCTGGCCCCGGTGGCAGTTTTGGCTGCATAAACTACTATTTATAATGTAATCCTAGTATGAGAAAATAAGCCTTGACAGCGTGCGCTTGTGTCGCTATTGACGTTTACACTCCACAAATCGGTTCAAATCTTCAACAAGTCTCGCAGGCTGAATGAAGACGACGTTGCTGATGTGAGACGCATTTGTGAAGGGAAGCGGCGCCGAAATTCCCGTTGTTTTAGTCATAAGAGCTCGCGGCGCAGTACGATGGATAAATGAAGCATAAGTTGCTGCTCCATTTGTCCAAACCTATCCCGATGATCACATCTACTTATGCATAGCATCCATGGCGTGGGCGGGCGCAATCCATAGCAAACCTAAAACCACTGAACTCAAAATCAACATCTTCATGATCATACTCCTCAAGATTCGAGACACAATTGTCTCGGACACTCAACCTTTGTTTAGTTTTATTGTTCCCGGCCTTTGATTGAAAACGAAAATGTGCGAACAATTTAAACGCCAAATTCTTGCTAGCGGCCACCAACCCCGATGGTGTGTAGATAATGATGGCAGACCCATGCGTCCTCCTCATAGCAAGGTGACGGAACGATTTCCCTTAAGCGCCGTTGATATGTCAATTCGATTTTTAACAGGAGACTTTTATGAAATACGCATTGGCAAGCATCAGTTTGGCCGGACTATTATTGGCAGCTTCGGCTGCAACGATACCAGCGGCGGCAGCAACGGGCGACAAACATATCCGCCATCATGCGGTAAGGCATGGCCAACACTTGACCTATCACCACTACAGACACCATTATTACCCACGTGTTGGCTATGGTTATCAGCAATATCCATTTTATGGCAGTAACGACCCCTATTCGAGCTACTATGATGATGGATTTGGCGAAGGTGATGCAGGCGGGCTGCTGTTCGGCAGCGGGTTTGGTGGCGGTTATGGTTATAACCATCGTTTTGGAGCCAGCCCGTTCTATTTGCCTTATGGCCGACATCACTGGAATCACTAATAGGAGCACGGGAAGGTTTTGGGTTCAGCCCAAAACCTTTTCAGCGCTTATGTAATTGTAGCCTAAATCCTTGGCCACAGCCGCATAAGTAATTTTGCCTTCCGCCACGTTGAGGCCATTGCGCAGGTGAACATCATCTTTTAGTGCTTGCTTCCAGCCTTTGTTGGCGATGGCAAGCCCAAATGGTAGCGTTGCATTGTTGAGAGCGAAGGTAGACGTGCGGGCCACACCACCTGGCATATTGGCAACACAGTAATGCACCACGTTTTCCACCACGTAAGTGGGATCAGCATGTGTGGTGGCATGTGAGGTTTCGGCACAACCGCCTTGATCAATTGCGACATCAACGAAAACCGCGCCCATTCGCCAGTCTTTTAACATTGCTTTGGTTATCAGCTTGGGCGCGGCTGCACCGGGGATCAGAACTCCGCCGATAACCAGATCAGCAGTGGCGCATTCATCTTCAATAACGGATTGAGTGGAATAATGCGTTTTGAGGCCGAGGCCGAAACGGGCCGTGAGTTCCTCCATCCGGTCGACCGAACGTTCAATCACGGTGACATCTGCACCCATGCCGATGGCGATTGCCGCGGCATTGGTGCCAACCACGCCGCCGCCCAAAATGACTACTTTTGCCGGCTCAACACCAGGTACTCCACCCAACAACATGCCACGACCGCCTTGGCGTTTTTCCAAACAGTGGGCGCCAGACTGCACCGACATGCGGCCCGCAACTTGGCTCATGGGGGCAAGCAGGGGCAGGCCGCCACGGGCGTTTGTAACCGTTTCATAGGCGATGCAGATTGCACCGGAATTCACCAAATCTTTGGTTTGCTCTGGATCAGGAGCGAGGTGGAGATAGGTGTAAAGGATTTGCCCATCACGCAGCATGGCGCGTTCAGCCGCCTGGGGCTCTTTCACTTTCACGATCATTTCAGCCGCCGCAAAAATTTCTTTCGGCGTGTCGATGATTGCAGCTCCGGCCAATTTATAATCGCCATCTGTTGATCCAATATCAACACCGGCATTTTTCTCAACCAGCACCGTGTGGCCATGGCGCACATATTCGCGCACTGACAATGGCGTTAGGCCAACGCGAAATTCGTTGTTTTTAATTTCTTTTGGTAAGCCGATCAGCATCGAAATCTCCAAGTGTTGGTTGGCAACTTAACACCTATTACCATTGCTGTTACAGCTATCAAAGTGCAGGGCCAGCCGCGCGGCCTTTGCGGTCCATCGCCACCATGAATAATCCGGCGGCAATGACAATGCCGGCACCCAGCAGAGTGTAATAATCGGGATAATCATTGAACCACGTGATGCCGTAAAACACGGCAAAGATCATGGCGGAATACTCAAGAGGGGCCACAAAACTTGCTGGTGCCGCCTGATAGGCCCGTACAAAAAACACGGATGACAAGCAAGAGAACAACCCCATGAGCGCCATTACCGCAAAATCTTTCAGCGGCGGCCAGATAAAAGGCTTGGTGAGCGCCGCAAAACCAGGGGCCGCACTGGCATCAATGCGGAACAGATAAACGCAGAGCCCGATCAAAGCCGAACCGCCAAAATAGAATACGCTTTGCATATTCGCAATGATCAAGGGGTCAGTGGCTTGCGAAATTTTACGGCTGAGAACTTGGCCAATGGCATAGCCGAGTGCGGCGTAGAGCGCCAAAACCGCACCCGCCGAGAAAGTCTCACTGCCGGGGCGCACACTCACCAGCACACCGCTAAAGCCTATGGCAATGGCCATCCAGCGATAAGGCGGTACATTTTCGTGCAAAGCCCAACTGGAAAGTGCGCCAACAAAAAACGGCATGGTGAAATAGATCGCCACCGCGTTTGCCAATGGCATTGTAGCTGTGGCCAAGGCGAAAGCCATATATGCACTGAACAAGATGATTGAGCGCAAGAGAATCAGCCTCCAGGCGGATGGCAGCCAAAAAAAATTGAGTCGTGCGAAATAACCCCAAAGCAAAAATGGTGGTAAAGCGGTGGCACCGCGAAAGGCCACAACTTCCCAAGTGGAGTAACCCCCTTGCAGGCCTTTGACGATGGCATCTTGCGAGGTCGCAAAGGCAATGGCCATAAGCAGATAGGCGCTGGCCCTCATTTTATTGTTGGGGCCGTTCATTTTGCGGCGTGGATCATATCAGCCAGCAATTTAATGCCCGGTTCGATTTTCTTTTCATCAATGGAGGAAAAAGCCAAACGAAAATAATTCTTGGGCGCGGCGGCTGTGCCAAAGCAGATTCGCCCGGGATTGATCAGCACACCTTTCGATTGGGCCAGTGCGCCCAGTTCATCAGCATTTAGTTTCGGCGGGCCTTTTACCCAGAAACTGGTGCCGCCAAATGGCGGGTTGCGGGTGGAG
Organism: Hyphomicrobiales bacterium; assembly: GCA_025359265.1. GTDB lineage: Bacteria > Pseudomonadota > Alphaproteobacteria > Rhizobiales > Aestuariivirgaceae > Aestuariivirga. The sequence goes on from JANYHB010000012.1 coordinate 15,307, forward strand.
GAGGGCAGATGCTTTGCAAGTGCGTAGCCCATAGTCTCCCAGCGCGTGCGGTAAGCCTTGTGCAATTTGCGGATCAACGCATCATGGTGGCCGAGCGATAGAAACAAGGCTGCTGTTCGTTGATTATTGGATGGCGTGTGCCGCACCATCAATCTGCGCAGGGCGCGTGCTTCGGCAATAAGGGCTTTCGGCGCCACCATGAAGCCCAAGCGCAAACCCGGAAACAAAGTTTTAGACAGGGATCCCACATAAATAACCCGGCCATCATCATCAAGAGACTTAAGCGCAGGGCAGGGTTCATTGACATAATTTGTTTCAAACTCATAGTCATCTTCGATGATGATAAAGTTATTGTCGGTTGCCTTTTTAAGAAGTGCCATGCGCCGTTCCAGCGGCATGGTGACAGTGGTAGGGAACTGATGGCTGGGTGTTGTGTAAACGATATTGGCAGTGTCTAGTGCCTCCCCCAGCATTAAACCTGCCTGATCAACAGGAGCCAGCGCGACGTGAGGGGTGTGCAGCTGGAAAATATTACGCATATCAGGATAACCCGGCTCTTCCATCGCAACGTGGGTGTCTTTCGAAACCAGAAGCTCTGTGATGAGATAGATGGCGTTTTGCGCGCCCAGCGTGACCAATATCTCGTCATCGCTCGCCATAATTCCGCGGCGCGGTAAAATGCGGCGACGTATTTGTTCAACGAGGAGCGGATCATCGGCGGCCGTGGCATCATTTGTCCAATCGCCAAGCCACTTCTTGCCCAATGCTTGACGTGTACAATCGCGCCATTCAGCCAGGGGAAAGAGGGTATGATCGACTTGCCCGTAGATGAACGGAAAAACGAAATCCTGCCAATTTTGCGGCTTCACCACGTTGTTCTGCTGTGAAGGATGGCTCTTTACGAGGTTGTGCCAATCAAGACCAATATTTTTCGATTTTTCGAGCGAAGGCTTTTTGCGCGCGCGTGGAATATGATCTTCCAGCGCCTTGTCGGCAACAAAATAACCCGAGCGCTGCCTGGAGAGCAGATAACCATCATCCAGCAGGCCCTGATAGGCCAACACCACAGTGTTGCGCGAAACGCCGAGCGACTTGGCCATCTTGCGCGTGGAGGGCACCGACTCTTGCTGATCCAGCTGCCGATCTAAAATGGCCGAGACCAAGGCCTCACGGATTTGCGTTTGCAGCGAGGCATATTCGCCGCGTTTAATATGAATGAGCCAATCGCGCATGGAATTCCTCGACAACTGGTTCTATCATGAGTCCAAACTGCCAAATGGGAAATGCGCGACGCGAATTGGCTTAGATTCGCCGCGCGGGGCTAGGGGGTGCGAGGCGATATCTCCTATGTTGTAGCTTGCAGCCCATCGGGAAATCACATAAAGAAATCTTTATATAGTTTTGAAAGGTTATTCATGCCGCGCCCCTCTTTCACGGAAGCTTTGAACAGCCGCCCCTGGCTTTTGGCCGATGGGGCGACAGGAACCAATTATTTTCAGATGGGATTGGAATCTGGCGATGCGCCCGAAATGTGGAACTTTGAACACCCCGACCGCGTGCGCAGCTTGCATAAACGCTTTATTGAGGCTGGCGCGGATATTGTTCTAACCAACACCTTTGGTGGAAATCGCCACCGTTTGAAGCTGCACAATGCCCAAGACCAGGTGCGTGAACTTAACATGGCCGCCGCCAAGCATGCCCGCACCGAGGCTGATGCTTTCAAAGATCGCCATATATTTGTGGGCGGTTCCATTGGCCCCACGGGCGAAATTTTCATGCCGGTTGGAACATTCCCCTATCAAGACGGCGTGGATGCATTTGAAGAACAGGCCAAAGCCCTGAAAGAGGGCGATGTTGATGTGTTGTGGATTGAGACGATGTCTTCAGAAGAAGAACTTCGCGCCGCTGTGGAAGGTGCGTCGAAAGTGGGCTTGCCAATCGTCACCACCATGAGCTTTGACACCAACGGCCGGACGATGATGGGCATAACCCCATCAGCTTTTGGCGCATTGGCCAAAGACCTCACGGTGATGCCAGTGGCCATCGGGGCCAACTGCGGCGTGGGCGCATCAGAATTAGTGGCCACGGTGATGGGCATCACTGCAGCCCGGCCCGACGCGTTTGTGGTGGCGAAAGGCAACTGCGGCATTCCACAATATCATGATGGCCATATTCACTACACGGGCACCCCAGAGTTAATGGCAGATTATGCCCGCATCGCACTGGATGCCGGAGCCAAGATCATTGGCGGTTGTTGTGGCACCAGCCCGCAACATTTAGCTGCCATGCGCAAAGCCTTGGAAGGCCATACCAAGCGCGCCAGGCCAACCATTGAACAGGTTGAGGCCATGCTGGGTGAAGTTTCGGCATTGGCCAAAGGCATTGATCAAGCGGCAGAAGGTGCTGCCAAGCGCGAACGGCGCAGAAGTTAGACGCCGGCTTGAACGCGCCATTCGCGGTAAATCATCAGCATTACAAACCCGTCGAAACCCGAAATAATCACCAATCCGATGGCATGGGTAATGGCAAATCGGGTGAGCTGATAAATTACAAATAGCCCCAAGGCGGATAGGCCCATGGGGAAAGCCCAGCGTTTTTCACTGAGCAAGCCCAACACAATCAAAATCTTCACAAAGCCATGGGCGAAAAGATAGAATCCGGCAAAGCGTTTGCCGCCCATGGCCGTGCCATGCACAAAGTGGTGAACTTGATTGGCAATGAAATCTTGCGGATCAGCCACCAATTCATTCTGCACCAAATAATCGCCCCACTTTTGAAACTGTTCGGTGCTGACAAAGAACAGCGTGGCCCCCGTGAGGCATTCCAGCAGAGCGAAAAACCCCTTGAGAAAAATGCTGACCAGAAACACGCTGTGTTGCGAAAGCATTGTCATATATTGCAGTATGCTACGAAACGCGAGGCAAGTCATCTGAATGGATAGCGCTTTTACAACGTGGATCAATTCCTGGGCTGGAATAGATGCATCGCTTGATAACTTTATGGTTGATGTGAGCAAATTTGGCGTGCCGTTGATGGTGCTGTTAGTCATCTCACAATGGTGGTCTGGCATTCCGCGTCCACAAGCCCGCCATGCCTGTATTGCGGCGGGGGCGAGTTTGGCGCTGGGCTTGGGGCTGGCGCAACTCATGCTGTTGTTTATCCATCGGGAGCGGCCATACGAGGTTGGCGTCAGCCATTTGATTATCGCCAAAACCGCGGATTGGTCTTTCCCCTCCGATCATGCCATTGCATGGAGCAGCATCGTGTTTGCGTGGGCCATGAACGCAATGCGCCGCTGGCTGTGGGTGTTTATCGGGCTGGCCGCGCTGATCGGTTTGTCGCGCGTCTATGTGGGGATGCATTACGCCAGCGATATTATAGGCGGAATGGCCGTGGCACTGATTGCGGTGTGGGTGGTGAGGATCGTCTATAAGCCGGACACGAAATTGGATCGCTGGCTGACTGGGTGGTTTTGAACACGCTGCGCGCGGCTAAATTTCATCCAAATGAGGAGCAACCTTGGCCATGGCGCATGGCGTTAGGAATTGCGGTTTCTCACTCAAACTTCTCCACCAATGTTGGCTTGCCCAGCATGAAACAATCACACACCAATTGCAGCGGGGCTGCGTCCACGTCTGACTTGCCCGCCTTCAACAATTTGGCGAAGTGTTTGTAGATCAGTTCATATTCTTCCATCGGTGCTTCAAGGACCACTTTGCCGTTGATCTCCAAAACAGTGCCGCCTTTGAGCAGGTTCAGCTTCATGCCATCGCTTGTTGTCATTTCAATTTGCCACGTTTGCGTGCCGGTTTGACGCCAATCGAAATCAGCCGACAAATCTGCCGCTTGGCCATCGCCGTGTTTGAATTTAATCTGCGCCGCAATCGGCGTGGCTTTATTGGCGGGCACTTCGATGGTGGCTTGATCCACAAAAATCTCACGCGGCATGATATGGGTGAGGATGGACAGTGCGTTGATGCCAGGATCAAACACGCCGAAGCCACCTGGCTCCCATATCCATTCCTGCCCCGGATGCCAATGACGCACATCTTCTCGCCATGTGATCTTGAGCAGAGTGACGTGTTTGCCCTTCAAGCGGCGCTTGGCTTCTTCCACCGCTTCATTCATGCGGCTGTGCCATGTGGCATAAAGCACGCGCTTCTTTTTCTTGGCGTAAGCCTGCATGGCGAAGAGTTCGCCGATGGTGGGTGTGGGCGGCTTTTCAATCAATACATGAAAGCCCGCATCCAGTGCCTGCAGTGCCATTTGCAAACGCACCGATGGCGGCGTGCACAAAGCAACCGCGTCTACCGGCGTTTTGCTTTGGATCAACTCAGCCAGCGAAGTGAAATGCGACACATCGGGATGCGTGGCATTGCGGCTGACGGTGGCCACCAGTTTGAATTTCCGGTTCTTGGCGATGCAGGGCAGATGCTGATCAGTGGCGATCTTGCCGAGGCCTACGATTGCGATACGGTATGCCATAATTCCTCACGTTAAAAATTTATGCAATGAAGAGTGCAGGGCATCCACTTCATCGGATGTGTTGTAATGCGCCAGCCCCACGCGTGTGACGCCGCCTTTGTCCATCAACCCCATGCGGTTGATGGGTTCCAACGCGTAATTATGCCCAGACCAAACAAAGATATTATCGCCCGCCAGGTGCCGTGCAATTTTATCAGGTTGAACCCCTTCGACGGTAAAAGACACCGTGGGCACGCGGCGGTGCATCGCATTGGCAGAGGTTATGCCGCGAATGGTGAGGCCCTTGAATTTCTTCAACCCTTCGATGAGTTGCAGCGCGATGCCATGTTCATAAGCGGAGAGATTGGCCCAAGCCGATCTTAATTTTTCTGCTCGCGTGGCCCCCTCGCCAAAATGCGCCAGATAATCCACCGCCGCCGCACAGCCTGCCATGCCTTCGTGGCTTTGGGTGCCGGTTTCAAATTTATGGCCAAAATCGGAATCGGCCACGGCGCGCACTTTATAGGCGAAGGTTTCTTGCAGCAGCGTTTTGCGCGCCCAAAGAATGCCCTGATGCGGGCCAAACCATTTATAGGCGGAGGACACCACAAAGTCTGCGTGCAGCGCCTGCACATCAATGGAATAATGCGGGGCCATTTGCACTGCGTCGAGATAGACCAGCGCACCAGCGGCTTTAGCCTGTTTGGCAAAGGCGGCGGTATCATTAACGGTGCCCGTGCAATTTGAAGCCATGCCCATGGCCAGCAATTTTGTTTTGTTGCCGAGCACTTTTTCCAGAGCGTCTTCGGCGAACTCATAAGTGTCTGGATCAAAGTCCAGCCACTTCACCACCATGCCAACATCTGCTGCCATTTGCAGCCAAGGGCCCACATTGGCATCGTGATCCATGCGGCTGAGAATGATTTCATCGCCCGCTTTAAATTGCTTGGAGAGGCAGCGCGAGAAATGCAGCGTAAGGCTTGTCATATTTTGGCCAAATATTATTTCCTGCGGGTCGGCAGCGTTGTAAAAATCCGCCATGGCTTGATGCGCATTGTCCACCACCGTCACAGCGTCGCGCGTGGTTTGGAAATATCCCCCCAGATTGGCGTTCTTGGATTTCAGCACGTCTACCATTGCGTCAATCACCATCTGCGGCACTTGCGTTCCGGCGGGGTTATCGAGATAGATGCGCGACTTTCCTTCGTCTTGGAGGGCCAACGCCGGAAATTGCTGGCGGGCAGCGGCTACGTCAAACTTAAGCATCAATGCAACTCTCCTGATTTGCCGTTCGGTAGTGGCTGTGGAGACTTGCCTCAATCGTCGCATTCGGGCAAGTGCATGTCGCAAGGTAGGTTGGCCTTGCTAAGAGCAGGTCTAAACTGAGTTTTCTTTGGAGTTCTGAAATGAGCGATGCCGGTGATTTGGATCTGAATTCTCTGAACGACGAGGAACTGACCCAGCAGATCCATGATGATCTCTATGACGGCCTGAAAGAAGAAGTGGTGGAGGGCGTTAACATCCTCTTGGGGCGTGGCTGGTCACCATACAAAACTCTCACCGAAGGCTTGGTTGAGGGCATGCGCATTGTGGGCATCGATTTCCGCGATGGCATTTTGTTTGTACCCGAAGTGCTGTTGGCCGCCAACGCCATGAAATCCGGCATGGCCATCTTGCGGCCGTTGCTGATTGCAACGGGCGCGCCGCGCTTGGGCAAAATGATTATCGGCACCGTAAAAGGCGACATTCACGACATCGGCAAGAACCTCGTTGCCATGATGATGGAAGGTGCTGGTTTTGATGTGATTAACCTTGGCATCAATAATCCCGTTGAGAATTACCTGAAGGCAGCCGAAGAACACAAGCCGGATATCATCGGCATGTCTGCCCTTCTCACGACCACGATGCCTTATATGAAAGTGGTGATCGACACACTCAAGGAAAAAGGCATGCGCGATGATTATATCGTGTTGGTTGGCGGAGCACCCTTAAACGAGGAATTTGCCAAGGCGGTGGGTGCTGATGCCTACTGCCGCGACGCCGCCGTGGCCGTTGAAACCGCCAAAGCCCTGCTTGCCCGCAGACATAATCTGCTGGCCAAAGGTTAAATTACAGCTTGTAAACAATCAAGGCACCGGATCGCTCCGGCACCTTGTTTAACTTCAACGGCGCAAGCCCGAAGGCCGATGCGCCAGCTATTACTGACCCGAAAGAATGTGGCCAGCCAAGTTCTGGAATACAGTCTTGGTGTTGTTAGCGATCAAAGGCATAACGATGATCAGCATCAAGCCCATAGCGGCAGCGATCAGGCCGTATTCGATTGCAGTTGCACCAGATTCGTCTTTAAGAAACTTTTTCATTTTGAAACTCTCCATTTAAAATTTTACAGCACCGTTCAGCAACACCGTGTTGTTGAACTTGCAATCAAACTACCCTTAACTTCTTAACGCGTGCTGAAATGCAAACTCACAATTAGACACAGTGTGATTGTTTCAGGCCCGATTATGGCGCATGGTTGAGGGCCGGTTAATAGTCTGAATTCTCTCATGTTTTTGTGGGGTTACCAGATTTAACGAAGATGAACAATCGGCCCATGCCACGGGCGATTGGTTAGTGATATATGAAAGCGAGAGGAAACGCCGGCCATGACGAAGCTTGATTTACAGCCATCTGACAGCTTCATGCGCAAAGCCCTCAAGGCTGAAACCTTGCTCTTGGCCTGCGGAGCTTTGGCGCGCGAAATTGTTGATTTAATAGAAATTAACAACTGGCAAGCCTTCGACATTCAGTGTTTGCCCGCGAAATGGCACAACACGCCGCAGTTTATCGTTCCAGCCTTGCGCGAAAAGATCCGCGAGGCACGGGATGAATACACCAAGATATATGTGGTCTATGGCGATTGTGGCACGGGCGGGCTGTTGGATGCGATGTTGCAGGAGGAGGGTGTTGAACGGATTGCCGGGCCGCATTGTTACGCCTTTTATTCTGGTAACGCGCGCTTTGCGGCCCGCGCGGAAGAAGACATGACATCATTCTTTCTGACCGATTATATTGTGCGCCAGTTTGACAAGTTGATCTGGCAGGGGTTGGGCCTGGATAAACACCCGGAACTGCGGGCCGACTATTTTGGCAACTACACAAAAGTAATTTATCTGGCCCAAATCGACGATGAGGGCTTACGCGACGCAGCAGAAGCCGCGGCCCGCAAACTTGGTTTGGAATACGAATATCGCTTCACTGGCTATGGTGAGTTAGATAGCGAGTTGAAGGCGCTTAGCTCAACACATCCCTGATGCGGTAATAGGTCATCGCGGCCACCAACAAGGGCGTTCGCAACGCGCCGCCAGGGAAAGGAAAGTGTTTGATTTTTGCAAACAAGTCAAAGCGCTCGGCTTGCCCGCGAATGGCTTCGGCCAGCAATTTTCCATAAAGGCCAGAGAGTGCGACGCCTTGGCCGGAATATCCATGTGCGTAATACACTGTGGGGGAAAGGCGGCCACAATCCGGTAAGCGGTTTGATGTGATGGCGATGAACCCGCCCCACGCAAAATCCACTTTTACATCTTTCAGCTGGGGAAATACCGCAGTCATTCGCGGTTGCATATATTCAGCCAGATTGGCGGGCTCCATCGTGGAATAGCTGGCGCGTCCACCAAACAGCAGGCGGTGATCGGCTGATCTGCGAAAATAATCGACGATGAAGTTGGTGTTGGCCACGGCCTCATTGTTGGCAATGAGTGACTTGGCGCGATTTTCGCCCAATGGTTCGGTCGCCACAATATAACTGCCGACCGGCATAATACGGCCATACAGCGGCTTCACCAACCGTCCCAGATAGGCGTTGCCGGCAATTACCATGAACTTGGCTGAAACGGTCCCATTGGCCGTGCGAGCTTTTGGGGACGGGCCAGTATCCACATCAATGACCGCAGAATGCTCGAAAATTTCCACGCCTGCCTGCAGCGCTGCCGCCGCAAGGCCCAAACAATAATTCAAGGGATGCAAATGCCCGGCGTGCGATTCCCGCAAGGCGCCGTGGTAAATCGCGGTGCCCAATTTGCCTTCAAGTTCGGCCTTGGTGAGGAGTGTGTTGCCGCCATAGCCCAGCGCCTCATATTCCGCTGCCCATTTTTGCAGATCGGAAAATTGGTGAGGCTTGGGGATGCAATGCAAATAACCCCACGTGAGGTCACAGTCGATTTCATGCTCAGCAATGCGGGTTTCAATAAGCCGCTTGGACTCCTCAGCCATATCAAAGCAGCGCTTCGCATCGGCTTTGGAAAGCTGCGCTTCCAACCGCGATTGGCCGGGCGAAAAACCCGTACAAATCTGGCCACCATTGCGACCAGACGCGCCAAAGCCCACAGTTTGAGCCTCTAACACAACGACTTTAAAACCTGCTTTCGCAAGCTCCAACGCAGCAGAAAGACCGGTGTAACCTGCACCGATGACAACAACGTCGGCCGCGACATCACCGCCCAGTGCCTGCGTTGAGATATTGCGATTGGCAGTTGCCTGATAATACGAAGAAGCTTGAGTTTCATTGGCCATCGGAGAAGGATAGCGGCGTTAATTTGCCCTCGTCAATGAGGCAGGCTAGTGTGCGATACCCTTAACAACGCATGATGTGTCATGAGCCAAGCAAAATTTGAAGACTTTATTGCCGCCAACAAGATCAGTGAGGTGGAATGCCTTGTCGCAGATATGAACGGCACGGCGCGGGGAAAAATTCTCCCGCCCAAAAAGTTTCTAACCGGCCATAAATCAAAGGGTTTACGGGTTCCCGAAGAAGTTTTCACGCTCACGATCAATGGGCGCTTTGTTTCAGACACCGAAGCGGTGAGTGACAGCGCCATCGATATTTACATGCAGCCAGATGTGGATACGATCCGACTTGTGCCTTGGTATACCGAACCTACGGCGCAGGTGATTTGCGATGCCTATCACTTGAATGACGAACCCGTTACCATTTCGCCGCGCCATATATTGCGCAATGTTTTGCAACTCTACAAAGACAAAGGCTGGAAACCCATTATTGCGCCGGAGTTAGAGTTCTATTTGGTCAAAAAGAACCTTGATCCTGATTATCCATTGGATCCGGCGGTTGGCCGCTCTGGCCGCAAGGAGGCCGGAGGCCAAGCGTATGGCATAGATGCAGCCAATGATTTCGACCCGATCGTTGAAGATATCTATGATTGGTGTGAAGCCCAGGAGCTGGATGTGGATACGCTTTCCCATGAAAGCGGGCCAGCACAGCTGGAAATAAACTTCAATCATGGCGATCCTTTGGAATTGGCTGATCAGGTCTTCTTGTTCAAGCGCACCGTCAGACAAGCGGCACTGAAGCACGACATTTATGCCACGTTCATGGCCAAGCCTCATGCCAATGAACCAGGTTCATCGATGCACATTCACCAATCTGTGCTGGATGCCAAAACCGGGAAAAGCGTTTTTGCCGGCCGTGACGGCAAGCCTTCCAAGCTTTTCCTCAACCACATTGGCGGCATGCAGCGCTATATGGCGGCGGCCTTGCCGCTGTTTGCCCCCAATGTAAATTCTTACCGCAGGTTGGTGCCGGATTCTGATGCACCAACAAATGTGCATTGGGCCATCGACAACCGCACAGTTTCATTGCGTGTACCGGCTTCCGATTCGGCGAACCTGCGCGTTGAGAATCGTGTGCCCGGCGCCGATTCGAATCCCTATCTCGCCTTTGCTGCATCTTTGGCCGCCGGCTATTTAGGGATGGTTGAAAAAATCAAGCCCTCTGAGCCGGTCACTGGTTCGGCCTATCGATATGCTCATACCTTGCCGATCAGCCTGGATGAAGCGCTTGATAAGTTAAGCTACACCAAAACCTTGCGCCAAACGTTGGGCGAGAAATTTTGCGAGGCCTATATCGACGTCAAATTCTCTGAGATGCAACATTTTCGCCGCACCATTTCGTCATGGGAACGAGAGTATCTCTTGTTGAATGTGTGATAGGCTTGCGGTCTTGTCGCTGGTCGAATCAAAAGGCGTTACTCATGATGATTGTTGGGCGTGTTTTCATCTTTGTCTGTCTGCTGTTCAGCTGTGGCGCGGCTGGCGCGCTTGATGCAGCTTCAGTTTCATCGGCAGTCAACCTGGTGCTCAGCAGCGGCCAGCGTTTGGAATTGCCGATAGAGAGGAACCGCGCGGCCTTGAGTGCCTATTATATTTCCAACCATGCCTCACCTTATTGGGTGGGAACACCGCACATGGACCAATTCATCACAAGATTGAACATGGCCGTCTATGATGGGTTGAATAAAGCTGACTATCCAATAGATGCACTGACGCAGATGCGCGATGCGGCCAACGCTGGAGACGCAGAAGCAACGGCGCGAGCCGAACTTTATTTTTCATCCTTCATGATCACCTATGCATCGGATTTGAAAATTGGCCGTGTTACACCGCAAAAGGTGGATCCGAATTTATTTCGCAATGCCAAAACCATTGACGTATTGCGCCTGTTGTCGGACATGGGGCGCGCCCGCGACCCAAATCAATTTCTTGCGGGCTTTGAGCCTCGCAATCCGCATTATCAAGCTTTGAAGCGGGTGTTGAAGGTCTATACGGATGCAATGGTCAAGGGCCTGGATTGGCCGGTCATCGGCGCAGGCCCCGCGACGGCGCCGGGCGGCACCGATGTGCGCCTTCCCAAAATCCGCCAGCTGCTTTCATTGACGGGCGATTATTCTGGCGCAGATACCAGCTCCTCCGCCTATGACCGCGAATTGGCTGCATCTGTCATCCGCTTTCAAACACGCCATGGCTTGGAAGCCAAGGGCTTGCTTGGCAAACAGACCTTGGTGGCGATGAATGTTCCGCCGCAAGATCGCCAAAAGCAAATCATGCTGAATATGGAACGCTGGCGCTGGATGCCCGACGATCTGGGAAATGAACACTTTCTCATCAACATCGCCGGATTTGAACTTGAGCATGTGTTGAAAGGAACGACCGTCGACCGTATGAATGTTGTTGTGGGGGCTGTTGCCACGCAAACACCAGAATTCAGCGGCGCGATGCAATATATTGAAATGAATCCCTATTGGACCGTACCCTATAATATCGCCTCGGGTGAGATGTTGCCGAAACTGAAAGCCAACCCCTTGGCCTATGCCGACGATTTTGAACTCTATGTAGGCGGCAAGCTTGCGGATTGGGGAAGTGTGAACTGGCAGCAATATGGTGCAGGCACTTTTCCCTTTACCTTCCGACAAAGGCCAGGACCGAAAAACGCACTGGGCAAAGTGAAATTCATGCTGCCCAATCGCTTCAATATTTATTTGCACGACACACCTGCGAAAGATAAATTTTTCAATTCAACGCGCGCTTTCAGCCATGGTTGCATTCGCCTGTCGAAACCTGCTGAACTGGCCTATTCAATGCTGGCCCGCAAAGGCTTAGACAAAGCGGCTATCGACAGCATCTGGGCTGGCGGCCAAAACACCCGCATCGATCTGCCGCAAGCGGTGCCCGTGCACATTGTCTATGCCACGGCCTATTCGGACGAAAATGGTATTGAATTCCGCACCGACGTTTATGGGCGAGATCGCAAACTTTATGCCGCCTTGTTCGGTAGGGCAGGCAGTTAACCCAAACTGGAGCAAGCTTGTTGCATCCAAATTTTGGCTGCGCCCGTCATTTGCGAACCCACTTCTTCCTGAACCCGCAGGTGATAGGCATCGAGCCATTGCAGTTCCTCCGGGGTGAGGAGAGAAGTATCGATCAGTTGTCGATCAATCGGTGCCAGGGTCAGCGTTTCGAAACTCATCATCTTACGATCTCCGCCTCCCACCGCCGCCAGTTCCTTCACGAGCAAAAGGTTTTCAATGCGAATGCCATAATGCCCGGGCTTGTAATAGCCGGGTTCATTGGAAAGGATCATGCCGGGACGCAATGGCACTTGGCTGGCTGCAGAAATGCGCGCTGGCCCTTCATGCACTGAAAGATAGCTGCCCACACCATGGCCCGTGCCGTGATCAAAATCCAGCCCGGCGGCCCATAAGTTGGCCCGGGCCAAGGCATCAATATGCCCGCCCGTGGTGCCTTCCGGAAAATGCAAACGTGACAAAGCAATCATGCCTTTCAGCACTCGCGTGAAACGGTCTTTCATTTCTGCGCTGGCTTCACGAACAATCATCGTACGCGTCACATCGGTGGTGCCGTCACGATATTGACCACCAGAATCAATGAGAAAAATTTCATTCAACTTAATGGCGCGGCCTTGCGCGTTGGGTTTATGATAGTGGGGTATGGCGGCGTTCGGCCCGGCTGCCGGAATGGTCTCAAAAGACAAATCCTGCAATAGCCCCGTATCTTTGCGAAAAGCGAAAAGTTTTGCGGCGGCATGGCCCTCTGTCAGTTCTCCATGGGGCGCTTCAACTGAAAACCAATGTAAGAAATTTGAAAGCGCCAGTCCATCGCGGCGCTGTGCATCACGGGCTCCCTGTTGCTCAACAGAATTCTTTTGCGCTTTCGGCAATGTGCATGGATCGCGCCCGATTAACACCTCAGCCTTTGCAGATTTCAGTGTTTGGTAAATAAAATCAGGCGTGGAATTCGCATCAACAAGAACGCGCTTGTTTGAAAGCTTTTTTAGAGACTTGGCCAAATCAACGGGGTTTCTCACAACCGCCAACCCCAGCAGCGCTTTACGAACTTCGGCAGGAACCGCATCATTCATTGCGAATAACTCCGCCTTGCCTTTGCTGTGCAGAATAGCGAAAGCCAACACCACAGGCGTGAAGGCCACATCGCGCCCCCGCAGATTAAACACCCAAGCAACCGAAGAGGGCTCGGCCAACACCGCATGATCAGAACCCTGCGCGGTCATCGCCTTGGCCATATCGGCAAGCTTCGCTTTGGCAGAACGGCCAGCGAATTTATCCGGCTGGACAAAAAGGGGCAGCGAAGAGCGCTTGGGCTGATCTGCCCAAACCTGGTCAATCAAGTTATTTTTCTGCGATACCAGCGTTGCCCCAACTGCTTCGCAGGCTTCGCGGTAACGCGCGGCGTCTGATATCGTAAGCAGCATCGGATCATAACCCAACCTATGCCCACGTTTTACATTGGCCTTGATCCATTCCGCCGGAGGCGACTTTACCAGGTGGTGAAATTGGTAATCTTTGCCCGTCACCTGCTTTTTAACCTGGGTTGTATAGCGACCATCAACAAAAATGGCGGCTTTGATTTGGAGGATAACGGCGGTGCCCCAGGATCCGGAAAAGCCCGTCAGCCACCGCAACCGCTCGGCGTAGGGCGCTACATATTCGCCTTGAAACTCATCTTGGCGCGGTACGATCCAACCATTGAGCTTTTCTTTGCGCATGAGGCCACGAAGGGCAGCCAGTTTTTGGTTGTGCAACAGAATCATAAGGGGCCTTTGCGGATATTGCGATCCACCAATTCTAGGCCACATCATGATCTTTGACTATCGCCGAACGCCTATGCATGGTTTGCATGACAGATGAGAATTTAACGAACTATTTACGTATTTATTAGCATTGAGCATTCACACATTGACCATGCCCTGTCACGAAACTGCTGTAATAAAAGTATATCCTCAGGTTTATGGTGTTACGCGGTCAAATGCATAAAATGCATGGCGGCGAGCTGGTTTGGTGTTTTGGAGACTGAAATGACTTTGTTGGGTTTAAACCTAGAAACAGTGCGCAATTCTAAAACTGGCGCCTCTGCCGGGCTCATGGTGCGGATGAAGAATGTGGTAGTGGGCACGCGTGCCGTGCGCCAGTTGCACCAGCTGGATGATCGTTTGTTGGCTGATATTGGTCTGAAGCGCCACGACATTGATGCCCGCGTTTGGGGCCGCAAATAATTTACGGTTGAAACCCAGATAAAAAGCCGCGTAATTATCGGCGAGACTTTTTTGTCATTACTAAAGCAACCCAGTTGCCGCTGTGTATTGAGCGCTGCACGCATAGTCCGCACCCACGGTAAGCTGCCCTGATCCAGCGTTCCTGATCACATGTGAGCCCGGACAAGATGATTGTACCACGCGGTGCCAGCAAGCGGCTGAGGCCGGTTGCCAGTTGGGCCAAGGGCCGTGCCAAAATGTTGGCAAAGATCAAATCATAAGGGGCGTGTGTAGTGATTTTGCGGTGGTGCAACCCCGTGGCCACCACTGCCTCCAACCATGGACCGAGATGGTTGCGTTTAGCATTCAGTTTCGTCACTCTGATGGCTTCAGCATCAATATCCGTTGCAAGCACTTTTTTGCGTAGACTAATAGCCCCAGACAATGCCAACACGCCAGTGCCCGTGCCCAAATCCAAAATGCGCTGGGGGCAGGACTTTTTAAGGATTGCATCAAACGCCAGAAGGCAGCCTGATGTGGTGCCGTGGTGGCCAGTGCCGAAAGCAGTGCCAGCGTCAATCTCCAAACTCACACCACCGACGCGGCGAGAAGGCCGATCATGTGAACCGTGCAGAAAAAAACGGCCCGCGGTGACGGGCGCCAAACCTGCAAGGGACTCGCGAACCCAGTCGCGGTCAGGAACCGCAATAATTTGTGCGTGCGGGGCGTGCCACCTTAACAGCTCCAATGCTGCATCAGCCTCAAATTCGGTTTCAAACCAGGCGATGGTTTCCCAGTGGCCCTGGGATTCGTCGGTTTCATTGATGGTGACAACAACAGGATCGAGCAACATATGCCCCTCAATTCTGTCCATCAAAGCCAACGCAGCCCCATGGCTGAGGCCGCCTAGAACGACAGTGAAACGTGTAAATTCCACAACTCTATGTTAAAGGCAGAATGGTAATTTCAACACGGCGATTTTGCGCCTTGCCAGAGGCTGTGGCATTTGAAGCAACAGGGTCGCTGGCTCCGTGCCCTTCCACCGAGAAACGGTTGGAGTCTAACTGTTGTGCTGAAAGATATTGTGCAACGGAAGCGGCGCGGCGGCGCGATAGATCAAAATTGTAATTGGCATCACCCGAACTATCTGTGTGGCCCGTGACATTGATCAGGGTTTGCTTGAACTCTTTAAATACCAATGAAACGGAATTCAGCGTATTGTAAAACTGCGGTTTCACATCGGCCTTGTTGGTATCAAACGTGATGTTGGACGGCATGTTCAACACAATCGAGTCTCCCACACGGGTGACTGAAACCCCCGTGCCTTCCAAGCGCTGGCGCAGTTTGGCTTCCTGGTTATCCATGTAAAGGCCAATACCACCGCCCGTAAGGGCACCAATGCCCGCCCCGATCAAAGCCGCTTTGCGCGCATCTGCGCTGACGGCAGACCCTATAATTGCACCAGCAATCGCACCCACGCCGGCACCAGCGCCCACACCCACGGCAGTATTTGAAACTTTCTGTTCACCCGTAAACGGATCGGTCGAACAGCCAGCGAGCAAGACTGTCAATCCAACGGCGGCATGCATTATTTTATTCATAGACCCTCCAAACTGAGTTCAGCCCATGTCGCCTGCTTATGGCGGAAATATGGTTTGCTCGAATCAATCACTATCCCTCGAGATAGCGGATCAAAGCTTTCACATCACCGCCATTATTGGAAATAATACCCACAAACTTTTCACGCATCGCGTGTGCGATTGAAACGCCCGAAACGGTAACATCGGTAATGCGGCTGCCGGCCAGTTTGAATGAAATGCTGTTTCCACCCATGCGCGCGTTAATAAATTGCGGGCTGCAGGAAACAATAGTTAGGGCGGAGTTTCCAACGCGTCCAGCATTCTGCGCCATAAATCGGCCCATGAAAATTTTTGCCAAGCTTACATATTTGCCTTCCATTCCAGCGGGCAGCTGCGAACGGTAAGGGCCCAACGCAAACAAGGCCAAAGCGCGCATATCGGTAAAACGGGCTGCGGAGGTGGCAAACGCGTTCGCAGAATGCGCCCGTGAAGCTTTTGCGAAGGCATCAGCAGCGTCTTGTACCAAACCTTGCGCCGGGCAATCGTCTGATAAAGCTGGCCTTGCAAAACCAAAAGTGGCCATTATCAGCAACACAGCCAACTTTGCTTTTACCATGCCCATTCCTTCTTCAAATTCAGTTTGTGAGACTTCGCCCATGCCTGCAAGTGCGCCTAATTCTCAACAGTTGCCTTCCAACCCTTTACACGGCCGTAGCGCAAGTGTGGGTTTGCTGTCTCGCCTTTCATATCTTGCGGGCGAGCCAGCGCATAGGTGCGTTTGCGCAGTTCGCGGATAAGGGCATCGCGCTCGGTTAAGTGCGCGATTTCAGAAAATGGAATGGGGTCTCCCACGCGTACCTTCAAATCCGTACCAATGCGACGGGCCGTTTCACGGAAGACCAGTGACAAGCGCAAGGTAAGGCTGAGGTGGCTGGCGATTTGAAACAAGCGAGAATTTTGTCCAGTAAAGAAAATCGGCACCACAGTCGCCTCTGACATGCGGATGAGCTTTGCCGTGAAGGGCGCCCACGGCAGATCAACGGCCATGCCGCGGTGCGCCTGTTCAGAGGTGGAAACGCCACCCCCGGGAAAAATCCCCACTGCTCCACCCGCCCGCAAAACGGCTTGGGCCTCTTGGCGTGATTTTACATTGGTCTCACGTGCCTCACGCGTGGGCGCAAAGGCAACGGGCAGCAAATGTTTGGAGGCATTCATGTCTTGGCATAGCACATCATTGGCCAACACTTTTGTATCTGGCCGAACTTTAAGGGCCAGCCAAGTTAAGGTTATTCCGTCGAGAACACCGTAAGGATGATTGGAAATAAACACCACCGGGCCGGTTTGCGGAACTTTGGACAATGCAGGCAAATCAAAATCCACGTTGATGCGCAACAGATTGATGGCGGAATCAAAAAAACTGACGCCACGCAGTATATTTTCTTGGTGCCGCAGATAAAGCTTCTTAAGTGTTCTCTGGCCACCCAGTTTTTCAATCACCTGGATAACGGCACGTTGGATGAACGGCTGATCAGCTGTTGAATAGCTGAAGCGAACTTTTCTGGCGATAGCCTGTTCCATGGTTTTCCTGAGTCTGGAATGAAGTATGATGGTTATAGCTGGTAATTGTGACAATCAAAAGGATATGAAATAATTGTGACAGATGAAGAAAAAGGCTTGGGCTTGGGCTTTGTTGGCGTTGCCATATTTGCCCTCACGCTGCCGCTCACACGCTATGCGCTACGTGATTTTGACCCATTGTTTTTGGCCATCGGGCGAACCGTGGTTGCAGCCTTCATTGCGGCCCCGCTATTGATTGCAACACGTCAGCCACGTCCAACTTTTGCCGATTTACGCCTATTGGTTTTTGTAATTGCTGGTGTTGTATTCGGCTTTCCCATTCTATCAGCCCTTGCCAGCCAATCGGTTCCAGCTTCTCATGGCGGCGTAGTTCTGGGGGCTTTGCCCTTGGCAACAGCGTTGATGAGCACTTATTTTTCTGGCGAGCGACCATCACCCACATTTTGGGCCTTTGGAATCTTGGGTTCAATCTTGGTCATGGCTTATGCTTTGGGCGAACATAATGTAGAATTACATGCCGGAGATGCACTCTTGGTGTTATCTGTGATTGCCGCCAGCATGGGCTATGCAGCAGGCGGGCAACTGGCCAAAAGGCTGGGCGGATGGCAGGTGATTTGTTGGGCTTTGGTTATCGCTTTGCCATTGTCTTTGCCACTTGCAGTTTGGCAGGCGCGCCAGTTGACTGGCCATGAGGCGCTGCCAAGCTGGCTGTGCTTTCTTTATCTTGGTTTGATGAGCCAACTGGCGGGATTTTTCTTCTGGAACCGTGGCCTGGCCATTGGTGGCATTGCGCGGGTGGGCCAAGTGCAACTGCTTCAAAGCTCCATGACCCTGGTGGCAGCATCACTAATTTTGGGCGAGACGATTACGCCACGCGCCGTGGTTTTCGCAGTTTTGATTGCCGCCTGCGTCTGGCTAGGACGCAGGGCCGCAATAAGTTAGCTTCGGTTCACTAAGCCGTTGCATCCAAATAATCAGCGGAAGTAGTCTCGTCCCGGCCCGTATTCGGCATGACCATGCTGAGTACGAATGAGACAAGTGCATTGACTGCAACTGTAACAGTACCGATATAAATGCCGATACCCAGCGGTGATGGCCATATCGGCACAAAGGCACCGGTTGCCGGGTTTTTCGAAATCCAGATCAACACAATCGACAAAAGCGTACCAACCACCCAACCAATCAGTAGCGGCTGGCCATGCACTTTGCGTGTGAACAGGCCAAAGCATAGGGCAGGGAAAATCTGCAGCATGATCACACCGCCTAAAGTTTGGAAATCCAACGCGAACTGCGTTTGTACGCTGAAGATGATGAGCAACGCCCCAACTTTTACCAGCAACGAAACTAACTTGGCCATGCGGGCTTCTTGAGGATCACTCATTTGCGGATTCACAAAAGGACGCCAAATGTTGCGCGTGAAGGTGTTTGCTGCCCCAATCGACATCATGGCCGCAGGCACCAGGGCTGCGATGGCAATGGCGGCAAAGCCAAAACCCACGAACCAATCTGGGAAGTATTTCAAAAACAGCAGCGGCACAATATCTTGCGCTGTCTGCGGCGCCTTGATCTCAATTCCCGCCGCACGTCCCATCAAGCCAAGAAGAGCGATCAGACCCAGCACCAGCGAATAAAGCGGCAGCGCCATGGTGTTGAAGCGGATTGCTCTTGGGCCGTTTGCGGCCAGAACCCCGGTTAGCGAATGTGGATAGATGAACAACGCCAAAGCCGAACCGAGGGCCAGAGTCATAAACGGCCAAACTTGCGCCGCCTTCAATGTCAAACCAACATTCACAACTTTTGGCGGCGTGGCGGCGGCACCCGCTGCAACCATGCCGTCATAAACTTTTCCGGCACTGTCGAAGATCGCACCAAAGCCACCAAGTTGATAAGGAATGTAAATAATCGCCGCGATCACAAACACATAAATCATGATGTCTTTGACGAATGCAATCACCGCGGGGGCGCGAAGGCCAGCTGAGTAAGTGTAAAGTGCCAAGATCAAAAACGCGACTGTCAGAGGCAAGTGGCCCATCAAGCCCTCACCATGAAAACCCAAGGCCTGAATTACTTTTTCCATACCTACAAGTTGCAAGGCGATGTACGGCATGGTGGCCACGATGCCCGTTACCGCAACCGCAAGTTCTAACCATTTGGAACCGAAGCGCCCCACAACAAAATCGCCCGCCGTTACATAGCCGCGCCGTGCGCACACATTCCAAAATCGTGGCATGAGGAGGAAAGCGAGCGGATAAATCAAAACTGTGTAAGGCACTGCAAAGAAGCCATAAGCACCCAAGCCATAAACCAAGGCGGGCACCGCGATTACGGTATAGGCAGTATAGAGATCACCACCGATCAGGAACCATGTGACCCATGGGCCAAACTGCCGCCCGCCCAGGCCCCATTCATCCAGCGTGCCCAAATCGCCTGCCTTCCAACGGGAAGCCCAAAAGCCCAGCACAGTGACCAACAGGAAGAAGAAAATAAAAACCGACGTGGCGACCACATTCATGATGCGTCTCCCACCTTGCTGGCCGCATAGATAAACAGCATGGAAACGGGAATCATCAGCAAATTAAACCAATAAAAAAACGGAAATCCAAAAAGCTGGGGCTCAACACTATTATAAAACGGCACAGCCAGCGCGGCCAAGCACGGAATCAACAGCAGAATGTATTTCATATTCCCTCCGAAACTTGCTTGGCATGTTTCTGCCAATTCAAGATGTGAGAGATTAGCCATAGCATGTTAGTATTGGCAAGTGCGAGATCAACAACAATCAATCAATGGCAATAAACCCCGCCCCTGCGGCGAAGGGTTTGCATATCCAGATGGATATGGTCACGATGATACGAGTCGGATCCCGGCCCAAGCACCGTGTGAAAAATACCGCAGGCTTGCGCGCGAATGGTACGCAAGAAACGTTGATCCTGTGCGTTGCCATAGTAACCCGTCAACACCACAATCTCGCGGCCGTCTGCCAAGGTAAAACTCGCAATATCAATGGCGTTGCCATGGCCATGTTCTGAAAGCTTGGCACCACGCACATTATTGCGAGCACGGCAGGCATAGGATGCCGCAACTTTAAGCCCTACAACCGGTTGCCCATAAATCTCATGGGCTGCTTTTTGTACTGAACTTTGCACCCAAACGTTCAGACTATTTGCCTCCGCACAAGTGATCTGAGCTGGTTCGCTGAAAGCGATGCTGTCGAGAGCCATCACGCGGTAACCGTGGGTTATCCCACAACCATTCCCCTCCTGAAAATCCGGAATGGGCACGGCGTCTGCAAACGTTCGCGGATCAGCGGGGCACACCAATGGAGAGGGCTGCACACCTTCAAGCGTAAATTCCGCGCTGCGACGACCAGTCGAGCAACTTGCCAAAAAAAACATGAAAATTATAACGCCTGCGAGCTTGAAACTAGATTTCATCAGCCGTTAAGACGGTCAATCAAAAGCTTCACATCGCCATTGTGCTTAGCAACAAAAGACGTAAATAAACTGCGCTCTTGATTGGTCATAGAGAAGCCCAGGAACCTGGCATCCTCAACTTTGTAACTTCCGCCCGTCCAATTCAGTTTCCAACTTACCGAGTAAACCTGGCCGCCCATCATATAGATTTTGGAATCAACCATAACATTTTTTTCTCTATCGACTGTTGCTTCGCCAATCTCAAATTTAGCGACAGGATAGGTGCGGCTTTGGTCTGCCATGTATCGCGCAATGAAAGCGGCAACACCGCGGTGATAGCGGCTGGTTTCACCGCTCGGAATTTCGTAATCACCAATGGATAATTCAGCGATGGCCGGAACATCAGCATAACGCTGTATGACGCGCATGAATGCCGAAACTGTGCCTTGGCGGTGGGCATGCAACATTTCTTCGCCCATGCGACCCATGAACGAAACAGACGGATGGGTTTCCGCAAAAGCGGCAGGTGCAAATAAAGCGGGCAAAAGCCCAATGAGTGCGCGGCGTGAAATCATGATTCGATTGCTCCGGACGATTTCAGCTTGCTTTAGTTAAGACCGGGTAAATTACCAAGTCTCCGCCTCACGTAATTTTGCAAAAAGCGGCTGAAAATCACCATGCGACGAATTGAGAGTATCCTCAAACATTTTTTTCATCGCAATCGAAAGCCAAACACCCTTAACATTCAAATCTGCAACTCGAAATGCGCCCGGAGAGCCAGTGACACGCCAGCGCAACTGTTCGCCTTTGCCAGCAACAGCACTATCGACTGTAATGAATTTGCCTTGCTCAGAAGAGCCAGTTACCTTCAAGTCCGTGCCTTGAAAATCTGCGACGTACCAAACGAACAAAGCCGCCGCATAATTGCCAACCAGTTCATAAAACTGGCTTTTTTGACTGTCTGGCAGGCTGGATTTCGCCATGCCAAGCGCAAAATTCGCCACACTGGGAATATTGATATAACGATTAAGCAGGCCGGCAAACTTGCGTTGCAAAGCGCGATCGCCCTTATGGCCACCCGCAGCTAAATGTAACACTTCTATACCCAGCTGATGCACGTAATCTTCAGCTGGCGTAGATGCCAATGCGGGAACGCCGCCAATCATTGGCAAGCTTAAGGCTGTGATAAAAAAAGTGCGGCGCGAAAGCAGCATGTTTAAAATTCCTTGTCTTCGCAGTCAATGTTTTGACAGTCAATTTGGTTTCACACTATGGCAATGTGAAGGTGAATTTAAATAAATCAAGTTGCCGATCGTAAAAAGCTGGTTTGAACCAGCTTTTGCAACATATCGCTTTCCATTGCAAACTATATAAAGATATGTTTATATAGGTTAGAGGTGCCGGATGGAAGAATTGCTTGCAGGCTTAAAGGCCACTGCCGAAATAACGCGGCTGCGCATACTTTTTGCCTTGTCGCACGGCGAAATGAATGTGACCGAACTCACCCATGTTTTGCAGCAAAGCCAGCCCCGGGTTTCACGTCATCTGAAGCTGATGGCTGATTCAGGTTTGATCGCGCGACATAAAGAGGGCAACTGGGTTTTGTTCCGTCTGCGTGAGGAGGGCAAAGGCGGGGCGCTGGCCAGGGCACTCGTCGATATGTTGACGGGCCGGGACAAACTTTTAAGCGATGATTTGGGCCGCCTTGAAACAATTCAGGCTCAGCGCCAAAAGCAAGCTTCAACTTATTTCGCAGCCAATGCCGCGCATTGGCAAAAGTTGCGCTCGTTACATGTGCAAGAACAAGCAGTCGAAGAAAGTTTGCTTTCGATGCTTGGGCCTGCAACTTATGATCTGGTGATCGATCTCGGCACAGGAACGGGGCGCATTTTGGAGCTTCTCGCCGGCAGCAGTGCGGTTGCGTGGGGCATAGACCAAAGCCGGGACATGCTGAATGTCGCGCGGGCCAATCTCGAAAAAGTGGGCTTGAAGAACGCGCAAGTCCGGCAGGCCGACATTTATGCTTTACCATTTGCTGATGCATCAGCCGATCTGATTTCTATTCACCAAGTGCTCCATTACCTCGATGATCCGCAGCGCGCGCTGTTGGAAGCGCGGCGCATCTTGAAAGCCGGGGGCAAAATGATCATTGTTGATTTCGCACCGCATGAACTTGAAGAACTGCGCAGCGAGCATGCCCATCGCAGACTTGGGATATCAGCTGAGCAAATGGCCGGTTTCCTGGCGCGGGCCGGGTTGGGTTTGAAAGAACACCGCGTATTGCCGCCACCATGGTTGAAAACTGGAACGGGCCTCACAGTATCCCTGTGGTTGGCCGAACTGCCAATCTACCAAACCCAATCCAACGCTTTGCCAAAGGCCCTGATCCAATGAGTAAGCTTTCCGTATCTTTTGAATTTTTCCCCCCTAAGTCCGATGAGGCAGAGGCGGGCTTGTGGCGCACGCTTCGCAAACTTGAACCCATTGCACCTCGGTTTGTATCGGTTACATATGGCGCAGGCGGCACCACACGCGATCGCACACTGGCAACGGTAAAGCGCATTGTTGATGAAACGAACCTGAAGCCGGCCGCGCACTTGACGTGTGTGGGTGCCAGCAAAGAAGAAGTTAATGCAGTGGTTCGCGATATGAGCAAAGCTGGCGTTCGCCATATTCTCGCCTTGCGCGGCGATCCACCCCAAGGGGTGGGTGCTAGATTTACACCTCATCCGGATGGTTATCGCAACGCGGCCGATCTGGTGCGCGGCATTCGCGAAATTGCTGATTTTGAAGTTTCCGTTTCCGCTTATCCTGAAAAGCACCCAGAATCTGTCTCCATCGAGGAAGACTTGGCGTTTCTGGCCGATAAAGCTGATCATGGTGCAACCCAAGCCATCACTCAATTTTTCTTTCACAATGCTTTTTTCTTGCGACTGCGAGACCGCATCGCCGCGCGGGGCATCAATATAAAATTGCTGCCGGGCATTTTGCCGATCACGAATTTTGGCAAGGCCCAAGAATTTGCCGCAAAATGTGGCGCCCATATTCCACCGGAAATGGTTCGGCGCTTCGCAGGCTTGGACGCTGAGCCTGAAACCCGCAATTTGGTGGCGGCCATGGTGGCTGCCGAGCAGGCCCAGGCTTTACAGCGCGAAGGGGTTGAAGACTTTCACTTTTATACATTAAACCGCGCTGATCTGGTTTATCCCATTTGCCGCATGTTGGGTTTTGACGCTGGCGTGCAAGACGCTGCGGCCTGAGGCGAAAAGCTCTCAATTTTGCTTTTTGGTTGTCAAAGTTTATGGTTAACTGGCGTTAACGAATAAAGGATGATGATCATGAACAACTTTTTTTCACTCTGCTTTGCCGCCCTTTTATTGGGGGTCTCCACTCAAGCGTTTGCTGGCCAGCGAGGGGGCCAGCATGGAATGTACGGGATGGGGAAGTTTGGCCACCATGGAGCAATGCATGGCGGCAGATATATGGGGCAGCGGTTCAGCGGCGGCTATCGTGGTGAGGGGTTCCGATATGCTGGTGGTTATGGCGGAGGTTTTAGTTATGGCGGAGGTGGTTATGGCGCAGGGTATAACGATGGCGGGAGCTATGATTATAACGACATTATTGTTACCGGCGGCGGAGATCTGCCAGAGCACATCTACGTTTACCCGCAAGCACAATACATGGCGTATTCCTATCGGCATCAACGCAACTGTTGCCATTGCCAATAGCAGTAATGCCAGCGCCTTGATTAGTTCGCTTTAATTTGGCATACAAAGGTGATGCAGCAAGAAGTTATCAAGCCTGATAGAACTCCAAAAAGCGGCCAACAAGCCTTCAGCCCGTTGGGCTGTTTTCTGGCCGCCGCGGGTGCAACGTTGCTGACATTTTGTCTTGTGGGTGTAGCTGCTGTTGCATCGGTTTGGGCATTTTCAAAATTGCTGGGGTTGCCCGATATTTTTATCTGGGTTTTGCTAGCGGCTGTTGCCATTCCGGTTTTGTGGATCACCTTCTGGACGGCAGGCCGTGCTTGGCATGTGGAACAGCGTCTGGCGCAAGGACTGGATATTGATAGCCCCATATTCAAAACCACTTATTACTGGCGCGCTCGCGCGTGAGGCTTTTCAATTCACGCTTATTTGCTTGAGTTTGCCATATGACGGTTTGGACAGCGATCACAGAATTTGCGCAAACCATTAGTGGCGGAATTTCGTCGAGTCTCGAAACCCTGATTGGCGCCACCAAGCCGCCAGAAAAATCGATTGCCTTTACCATAGGAATGATTGCACTTGGTGCAAAAATGGCAAAAGCCGATGGAGCAGTAACCGACGATGAAGTTTTAGCCTTCTCACAAGTGTTTCACGTACCCGAAAAAGATCAAGCAGCGGTGACGCGTGTGTTCAACATGGCGAAACAAGACGTGGCGGGTTATGAAATTTATGCTGCCCAAGTGGCAAAACTATTTGGTGTAGGTTCGCATGTATTGGAAACCGTGCTGGACGGCTTGTTCCATATTGCCAAGGCCGACGGCGTGATTCATTCTGGTGAACTTGAATTTCTTGAACGCGTGAGTGATATTTTTGGCTTTAAACAGCGCGAATGGCTTCGCGTGCGCGCCCGGCACGTGGCCGTGAAGGATGATCCTTATGAAGTGTTGGGAGTTAGCCCAGATGCCACTTTGGCAGCCGCGAAGAAGCGTTACAAATCACTTGTCAAAGAATTGCACCCAGATAAGCAAATTGCCGCTGGCGTGCCGCCTGAAATGGTGCGTCTTGCAACCCAGCGCCTCATCCGCATCAATGCAGCATTTGCCGCAATAGAAGCGGCCCGCAAGTCTTGATCGGCACGGATTTGCCTAAGCGCATTCAGCTTTCGCCCAATGTAAATGAGCGGCAAGGCGGCAAGCCCGTTTCCATATTGCTGCTTCACTATACGGGCATGGAAAGTGCAGAAAAAGCCTGTGACTGGCTGTGCCGCGAAGAAAGCCAGGTGTCGTGTCACTATCTTGTGAGTGAACAGGGTGACATCACGCAGATGGTTGATGAAACCAAGCGAGCATGGCACGCAGGTATATCGAGTTGGTTGGGCGCTGAAGATATCAATTCAGCCTCCATCGGCATTGAGCTGCAGAATAAAGGCCATACCCTGGGCTATCACGAGTTTTCTGATAAGCAGATGCAGGCTGTGGCAGAGCTCGGAAAAGACATTGCGCAGAGAAACCATATCGAACCACGAAATGTTTTGGCACATTCTGATGCGGCACCAGGGCGCAAAATTGACCCGGGCGAAAAATTTAATTGGCAGTATCTGCATGCCCACGGACTAGGCCATTGGGTTGCGCCAGAACCGATTTCAGGCGGCAGCTTTTTGCAGGAGGGTGATTCTGGCGATCCGGTTTTGGCCTTGCAAACTTTATGCAAATTCTATGGCTACGGCATTGATACCGACGGCACTTTCGACAGGCGAACCCGCAATGTAATAGAAGCTTTTCAACGACATTTTCGCCAACAACGTGTTGATGGAATTGCTGATGCTTCTACCGTGGCCACTTTGCACAAACTGCTGAAAAATCTTTAGCCCAAAGGCTCAATCCCTTTACATGCGCCTACAAACCCATCGAAGTCTGCATCTGCCAAGGGAAAATGCGATTCATGCCCATTGACATTGATCCCGAGCGACTGCCCCGCACGCAGCGCTTTCATCAAAGAACCTTGCAGGCCGAAGGTTGTTTCAACTGTCAATTTTTGGTTGCCGTCGTCGCCCGCCACTAACGCTAAAATTTTTTCTGAATAGCCATCAATCTTGACGCTTATTTTGATTTGTTGCCCACGACGGATGGCTGCAACGCCCTCAGGCAAAAACGCCTGCACCTTTGCCTTGCCGATATCGCACCAAAA
Organism: Hyphomicrobiales bacterium; assembly: GCA_025359265.1. Classification (GTDB taxonomy): domain Bacteria; phylum Pseudomonadota; class Alphaproteobacteria; order Rhizobiales; family Aestuariivirgaceae; genus Aestuariivirga. The sequence goes on from JANYHB010000012.1 coordinate 42,077, forward strand.
ACTCAGGCCGACGTCGTCGCTTTCCGGCACCCCGAATACCAGAAAAACCTGGTTGTTAACGGTATCAAGGCTCCACTGCCGTTCTTGGGCTTGGGCCTGAACCGTGGCTGATAAAGCAAAAACGCACAAAGCCATAAAAGTTAAACGCATGGCTAAAGCATAATGAAATTGCCTCACTTGTCCACTGCGGCAAGCTCGCACGGAAGACTAAATTTGAATGCCTTTTTGACGCAAAAATTCGATCAACAGGTCCAGATTTTTGATATTTGACATGAATAGAGTGTCGAAAATGTCTCCGACCACCGGGATAGACCCAAGAACCGTATCCAGCGCGACATTGCCTAGCATCTTAAAAATTAGATGTCGCGGAGCACCCATTTCATGCGCTTTTAACACGATGAAAAGCCCGGCCAGCGCTGATAACAAATCCCCAGCACCAGGCAAAAGCCCGATAAGCGCATCCGCGCCAAAACGGAACCGGGTGAAAGGTATGCCCCAGCCATTATCCATGAAGCGGGCCAGCCAACGCAAGAATCGCATCGTTTTAAAAATTTCAACGTCGGTCATTTCTTGGCCCCAACCAATGCATTTAGATGGTGCATGAACTGGACGGTTCAAGAGCCAGTTGACCCGAACGCGCTCTCAGCCTATCTCGGGCCCTGCCAGTTGGCCGGATGGCCGCCTCTGCCAATGTCGAAAGATGGGCAGGGGAGGAAAGTCCGGGCTCCACGGAATAAAAGTGCCGGATAACGTCCGGCGGGGGCAACCCCAGGGATAGTGCCACAGAAACAAACCGCCGCGTGCTATGCGCGGTAAGGGTGAAAAGGTGCGGTAAGAGCGCACCGCGCCGCTGGTAACAGTGGTAGGCCAGGTAAACCCCACTTGGAGCAAAACCGAATAGGGGTGGCATGATGGTTCGCCATCGGGGCTTTCCGGCTCGCCACCCGGGTAGGTTGCACGAAGCGCATGGCAACATGGGCTCCAGATGAATGGTCATCCAGTATGGTGTAATGCCATGTGGACAGAACCCGGCTTACAGGCCAACTGGCATTTCACACTATTGCGCCCTGCCAAATGCTTGAAATGAATCGCAATTGAAACGATTTGTTAAGACTGCCCAAGGCATGTTGAGGTGGTTAACAAGTTGTGACTGCGCCGCCGTTTCATGCCTCAAATTCCAACCACACCCGAAGCCCCGGGCAGCCGCCACCTGCCGGTGATGTTGCCGGAAGTTTTGGCTGCGTTGCAGCCAGAGCGCGGTGGTGTTTTTGTTGACGGAACTTTTGGGGGCGGGGGATATACGGCTGCTATTCTGGCGCATTCTAATGCCGGTGTTATCGCTATTGATCGTGATCCGAATGCGATTAGGGCTGGGCAGGCGATGGTTGCCAATTTTGGCAGCCGCTTGCGATTGATGCAGGGGGCGTTTTCACATCTGCAAGAACTTGTGATGGAAAGTGGCCACACAAAAGTAGACGGCGTGGTTTTAGATATCGGCGTATCTTCGATGCAAATTGATGAGGCGGCCCGTGGCTTTTCGTTCAAAAGCGATGGCCCATTGGATATGCGCATGAGCCAACAGGGCCTTTCGGCTGCTGATTATCTCAATGAGCTGGCTGTTGACGATTTGGCAAATATCATCTTCATTTATGGCGAAGAACCGCGCTCACGCTCAATCGCGCGCGCTATCGTGAAGGTTCGCACAGAAGCGAAGCTGCAGACAACTTTCGATCTGGTAAAAGCTGTAGAGCGTGCGACCGGTCCGCAACGTGCCAGAGACCGCACTCATCCAGCCACGCGCACATTCCAGGCCTTGCGCATTTTTGCGAATGCCGAGCTTGATGAATTGGCAGCTGCGCTGTGTGGAGCCGAGGAAATTCTGGCTGAAGGGGGCCGCTTGGTTGTAGTCACGTTCCATTCGCTTGAAGATCGTATTGTGAAGCGCTTTTTTGCGCAACGTTCTGGCGTGCGCCCTGCCGCCTCGCGCCATGCACCAGCGCTCAGCGATGGACCCAGCCCCAGCTTTACCACACCGCAGCGTGGTTCGGCCGGGGTGAGTGATGAGGAGGGAAATCGTAATCCCCGCTCGCGCTCGGCCAAGCTGCGCTTTGGCATCCGCTCGGCAGCTTCCGCAATATCTTTTGACGCACAAAGTTTAGGGCTGCCGCAGTTTCTTTTGAATGACAGGGGCCACTGATGTTCAAGGTATTTAATGCAATTCTGGTTTGCAGCGTTCTTGCCGCGGCCTTTGTTCTTTATTCGCTGGAACATTCAACCCGCGGGCTTGAACGCAGCATTGCCAAAACGGAAAAGCAAATCATCAACGAGCAGGAGCGCATTAAACTGTTAAATGCTGAATGGGCCAGCCTTACTAAGCCTGATCGTATTCAGAAAATTGCCGGCGAACAGCTGCATCTGCAAAACTTGAAGGCTCAGCAGTTTATTCAACTCACCGACATCGACAGCAGAGTGCCAATATCGCCACCGATTAAACTCGAAGCGCAGGCCGCCGATGCCATTGGTGACATGTTGGAAAAACTGCAATGAGGCGCGGTTCAAAAGTGGCAGATAGGCGTCAGGGTGGCAGTGTCCTGAAGGGTCAAAACCGCATCCGTCTGCTCGGAATTTGTTTTTCAACCGCTTTCGCAGTGATTGCCCTGCAAGTTGGACAGCTGACGTTGCGCCACCACCAGGCATTCGCGAACCCCGAAATTGCGCAACACGAACCACGCCAGCCAAGGCCAGATATTGTTGATCGCAATGGCCGCATATTGGCCACAGATATTTCCGTCTCTTCGCTTTTTTCCGATCCGCGCAAAGTAATTGACGTCGACGAAGCAGTGGAGCTTCTTACTGCAAATCTGCCTGATCTCGACGCCAAAACTTTGCGTCAAAAAATGCGGCAGCCGGGGCGCGCTTTCGTCTGGTTGAAGCGGCAAGTGGGCCCGGATGAGCGTGACGCCATTTATAATCTGGGTATTCCAGGTGTTGGCTTTGTCGAAGAACGCAAACGCATTTACCCGCAAGGCCGATTGGCTGCGCACACGGTGGGATATGTCGACGTGGACACCAAGGGCATCGCAGGTATTGAAAAATATCTTGATGATCAAGGCGCAATATACACCGCCTCCCTCAGCCAGCCAGAATCAAACACATCAGCTCCAGCACAATTATCAATTGATTTAGGCGTCGAACAGGTTCTCACCGACGAAGTGTCCAAGGCGGTTGAAAAATTCCATGCACTTTCTGGTGGTGGAATTATTATGGATGTTGAAACAGGCGAGATAATTGCACTGGCCTCACTGCCAGATTACAACCCCAACACCGAAGATAAGCGTCTAACTTCTGATCAACAAAATAAGCTGACCAGCGGCGTTTATGAACTGGGTTCAGTAATCAAAGCTGTTACTTTTGCTATGGCTTTTGATTATGGCACGGCAAATTTTAAATCCACATACGACACGCGCCAACCGCTTCAAATCGGCAAATTCCGCATTCACGATTTTCATGCTGAGCATAAGGTGCAGTCTGTCGAAGAAGTATTCACCAATTCATCTAACATTGGCACTGCCAAAATGGCATTGCAGGTGGGCCTTGACAACCACATGGAATTTCTCAAGCGCGTTGGCTTGCTTGATCGGCTGATCACTGAGGTGCCCGAAAGTGCAAAGCCTCTGTTACCTCATAACTGGAGCAAACTGGCCTCAGCCACCGCTGCTTTTGGCCATGGTTTTGCCGTACAGCCGTTGCAAGGCCTGTCTGTGATTGCAGACCTGATCAACGGCGGAATGGCCGTGCCGCCCACCTTTATGAAGCGCTCAAAGGAAGAGGCGCAAGCTTTGGCGCACCGCATTGTAAAACCAGAGACTTCCGAAAAAATGCGTTATCTGTTTCGCCGCAATGTTGAGATTGGCACCGGTGGGAAAGCAGATGTTCTGGGGTACCGTGTGGGCGGCAAAACGGGCACTGCAGAAAAGGTTATTCACGGGCATTATTCAAAAGATAAAAGCTTGGCCAGCTTCATCGGAGCCTTCCCGATGGATCATCCGAAATACGCCATTCTGGTGATGCTGGATGAACCGAAAGCGATTCCGGAAACCCACGGCTTTGCTACGGCAGGTTGGAACGCAGTTCCCACGGCCTCAAAAATCATCGAACGCGTTGCGCCATTGCTGGGCATTGAGCCAAAATTCTCTGAAGACGATTTGGCCAAATTGGCCAAGCAGAATAAAATTTTGAAGAGGGAAGGTTGAACAGTGACGGTTGCGCTCAGCCACCTGCTAAAATCTGACGTGCCTTTAAGTCCAGCTGAGGATGTTTCAATTCTTGGTATCACGGAAGATAGTCGCGCGGTGCAACCTGGCTATTTATTTGTGGCCTTGCCAGGCAGCAAAGCTAACGGCGCGCAGTATATTGACCAAGCCATAGCCAATGGTGCCGCGGCGGTGGTTGTGGCCAAAGGTGCTTATGCAGGTTTGCACAGGGTGTTCGCCGTAGGCAATCCGCGCCATATTTTGGCTCTTGCCGCCGCGCGTTTTTATGACCGCCAACCTGAAACTATTGTCGCGGTGACGGGCACCAATGGCAAAACCTCAGTTTCAGTTTTCGTGCGGCAAATTTGGGAAGCCATGGGTTTTCGCGCCGCCAGCCTCGGCACAATTGGCATTGTCGGCCCGCAAGGTGCGAAATATCTGCAACATACCACGCCAGGCCCAGTGCAACTTGCACAAGTATTGGCAGATTTGCGTGACGATGGTGTGAAGCACTTGGCCATTGAAGCTTCTAGTCATGGGCTTGAACAAAGCCGAATTGATGGTTTGCATCTTGCTGCGGGTGGCTTTTCTAATTTGACGCGCGATCATTTGGATTATCATCATACTTTCGAAGCCTATTTCAATGCCAAGAAGCGGCTTTTTTCTGAATTACTTCCCCAAGGTGCAGCTGCGGTGATCAATATGGATAGCCCGCAAGGCGCAGATATTTTAGCCGTGGCGCGCGCCCGCGACCTTGTGCCGTTTCGCGTCGGCCGCAACGGCGTAGAGTTAAAGTTGCTTCAGCAAAGGTCGGAAGGCCTTGAACAGTTGTTAACCGTTGAGACCGCAGAAGACACATTCGAAATTGCCTTGCCTTTGGTGGGGAGCTTTCAGGTTTCAAATGCGTTGTTGGCCGCCGGCTTGGTGATTGCGTCTGGCGGTGATGCTTCGCAAACTTTTCGCGCTCTGGAAAATTTGAAGGGGGCCAAAGGCCGCCTTGAGCTGGTGGGCCGCAAACCAACCGGCGGCAGCGTGTTTGTGGATTATGCCCACACGCCCGATGCTTTGGAAAATGTGCTGAATTCATTGCGACCATCAGCTACCGGAAGGTTGATTGCCGTATTCGGTTGCGGTGGAGACCGTGACAAAGGCAAGAGGCCGATCATGGGTGAGATCGCTTCACGCATCGCTGATCACGTGATCATAACAGACGATAATCCACGCAGCGAAGTTCCTGCCACCATCCGCGGGCAAGTGCTCAACGGTGCACAACATGCCACAGAGATAGGAGACCGTGCCAAAGCCATCCGCACAGGTGTGGAGCTTTTGCAAGCAGGCGACATTCTTCTGGTGGCAGGCAAGGGCCACGAAGAGGGCCAGATTTTTGCCAATCAAACTTTGCCATTTGTTGATCATGATGCGGTGGCAGCAGCGTTACGCGGCGAGGACTATCATGCGCGCTAGGCCCTTATGGACGAGCCAAGAACTTGTAGCGGCAACAGGCGGTGAATTGCGTGGTGAAGTTACAGTGCCGATGAATGGTGTTTCTATTGATTCTAGAGGCCTGGTTGCCGGCGACATTTTCGTAGCCATCAAAGGCGATGCCCATGATGGCCACGCCTTTGCCGCACAAGCATTGAGGGCCGGTGCGGCCGTCGCGGTTGTTTCGCATATTGACGATGAGATGTTGGCTTCTGGCCCCGTCTTGCACGTGGTAGATCCCCTGCAGAGCCTGGAAAAGATGGGCCGCGCTGCGCGGCAATGGAATAACGGTCAGTTTATTGCTGTCACTGGCAGTGTCGGCAAAACCTCCACCAAAGAAATGTTGCGCGTCGCACTTTCAGCTTCTGGTAACACCCACGCGTCGGCTGCGTCTTTCAACAACCACTGGGGCGTGCCACTCACTTTGGCAAGGCTTCCGCGCAATGCGGCATTTGGCGTTTTTGAGATAGGCATGAACCATGCGGGCGAAATTACCCCTCTTGTCGCACTGGTTCAGCCCAACGTTGCGATTATAACAACGATAGCCGCCAGCCATATTGGGCACTTCAACTCTCTGGATGAAATTGCTGAAGCCAAGGCCGAAATTTTTAGCGGTGTTGCTGAAGGCGCCGCCGCGGTTATCAATCGTGATACACCCTATTTTGATGTGCTGGCAAAACGTGCCAGGCAAAACGGGATCAAAAAAATCATTTCATTCGGTAAGCACGTTGCCTCAGATGTTCGGCTTAAGCAGGTTGCCTTACATCCCACGTGCAGCTGCATCTCTGCTGATGTGATGGGAGAGGCGGTGACGTTTAAATTGGGCACCCCTGGCCAGCATATGGCCGTGAACAGCTTGGGCGTTCTTGCTGCCGTAAAATTAGTTGGCGCAGATTTAGCTCGCGCCAGTCTGGCACTTTCGGAGGCCAAGCCAGCGCAAGGCCGTGGTGGCCAGGAACTGCTTCAATTACCCAGCGGTGATGTTTTGCTGTTAGATGAAAGTTATAATGCCAATCCGCAATCAATGGCCGCTGCCTTCGAACTTCTCGCTGTGGCGGCAAAATCGCGCAAGGGTCGACGCATAGCCGTATTAGGTGATATGCTGGAGTTGGGTGAATTTGGCATTGAAATGCACCGTGGGTTGGCCAGCGAGTTGAACAAGGCAAAGATTAACTCTCTCTATGCTGCGGGTCCGATGATGAAGCATTTGTGGAACAGCGTGGCTGCCTCACAGCAGGCCGCTTATGCCAACGCTTCAACTGCATTGATTGATCAACTGGCGGAAAATTTGCGCGGCGGCGATAGCGTGGTAATCAAAGGATCTCTCGGCAGCAAAATGGGCCTCATCGGCGACGCACTGCGCCAGCGATTTGCAGTGATTCAGAAAGAAGGCATTTGATGCTTTATTATCTGCTACTCCGATTAACCACAGAAATTTCGGCTTTCAACGTATTTCGCTATCTGACAACGCGCACAGGCATGGCGGTTCTCACCGCTCTGTTTGTGATTTTTGTCGCAGGCCCTAAAATCATCGCTCTGCTGAAAATTAAACAGGGCAGGGGCCAACCCATTCGAGCTGATGGTCCACAACGGCATATCATAGAAAAGCAGGGCACGCCGACAATGGGTGGCCTGATGATCTTGTTTGGTGTTTTTGTAGCCACACTTTTGTGGGCAGATTTGTCAAACCTCTATGTCTGGGCAGTATTGTTTGTGACGCTTGGTTATGGTGCCATCGGCTTCTACGATGACTACTTGAAAGTGACACGAGCATCGGTGCGCGGATTTTCCGGCCGCTTCAGATTGCTGGCCGAATTTGCCATTGCAGGCGTTGCAGTTTTTATTTGTATGAAGATTGGCGCTAAGCCCTTGTCGAGCTCTCTGGCAGTACCATTCACCAAAGATTTGCTCATTCCGTTTGGCAGTTTTTTTCTGATCATCGGCATGCTGGTGATTGTGGGTGCTGGCAATGCCGTGAACATCACCGATGGTTTAGACGGCCTCGCCATTATGCCCGTGATGATTGCGGCTGCCAGCTATGGCCTTATTGCTTATCTGGTAGGCAACTTTGAATTTGCTCGTTATCTGCAACTGCCATTCGTGAAAGGCACGGGCGAGCTGGCTATCATTTGCGGCGCTTTGGTCGGCGCAGGCTTGGGCTTTCTCTGGTTTAATGCACCACCTGCCATGATCTTCATGGGAGACACGGGTTCACTGGCGTTGGGTGGGTGCCTCGGCAGCATCGCGGTGGCGGTGAAGCACGAAGTTGTACTTATTGTGATTGGCGGGCTGTTTGTTTTGGAAACGGTGTCGGTGATCGTGCAAGTGGCTTCCTTCAAAATGACGGGCAAACGCGTCTTTGCCATGGCGCCGCTGCATCATCATTTTGAGCAAAAAGGCTGGAAAGAAGCAACGATCGTTATCCGCTTTTGGATAATCGCATTGGTTCTTGCTCTCATCGGCCTTTCAACCTTGAAGCTGCGCTAAAATGTTTCCAGCACATACATACAACAAAAAGCGTGTTGCAGTTTTCGGTCTTGCAAGGTCCGGGATTTCCTGCGCTACGGCTTTGCGACTTGGCGGCGCTGAAATTTTTGCGTGGGACGATAGTACACCTGCAATTGACAAGGCCAAATCCAACGGCGTGAACATCACTGATTTGCATAATTTAGACTTTACGTCACTTGACGCTTTGGTCCTAAGCCCCGGGGTTCCTCTCACCCACCCACAGCCGCATTGGACGGTGGTGAAGGCCAAGCAAGCAGGTGTTGAAATTATCGGTGATACAGAAATATTCACCCGAGAAATCGCGCAGTCTGGCGCTAAATTGGTGGCAATCACTGGCACCAATGGCAAATCCACAACCACTGCCTTGGTTGGGCATGTGTTGAAAAGTGCTGGCCTCGATGTAGATGTTGGCGGCAATATCGGCCTGCCTGTTTTCAATTTACGCCAACCGCTGCCCGGGCGCATTTATGTTTTGGAACTTTCGTCATTTCAACTTGATCTTATGCCCAATGCAAAACCTGATGTTGGCATTCTCACCAATATCACACCCGATCACTTAGATCGTCATGGCACACTCGAACATTATGCAGAAGTAAAAGGCAGTTTATTTTCGCGCATGACGCACGGATGTTCGGCCCTGATCGGCGTTGATGACGAGCAATCCAGAATGATAGCGTCCCAGGTTAACCCTCCGGTTTGTGTTCAGCGAGTATCTGTTCAGCACACACTTGACGATGGCATCACCGCACCAGATGGCATTTTGGAGATGATGCAAAGGGGTAAGGCCACCCAAAGCCTGGACTTGCGAAATTTTGGTTCCTTGCGCGGCAAACATAACTGGCAAAACGCTTGTATGGCCTTTGGCGCTGCTTTCCATTTTGGGGTGTCCGTCAATCAAATTGCTAAAGCCATGCAAAGTTTTGCGGGGCTGGCTCACCGGATGCAAAAAATTGCACAGTTGGGCGCTGTTTCTTTTGTAAATGACTCGAAAGCCACCAATGCCGATGCCGCCGAGAAAGCCCTGTCGTCATATGAAAATATTCATTGGATCGCGGGCGGCATTGCCAAGGCCGGCGGTATCGCTTTGTTGCAACCCTATTTTCCGCGTGTTCGCCGTGCCTATTTGATCGGTGCGGCGGCTTCTGAATTTGCTGAAGAATTGCGTGGCAAAGTTGAATTTGCCATCTGTGGCTCGCTGGAGCAAGCCGTGGCCGAAGCCACCAAAGACGCAAGCTCCAATTCTGCTCCAGGTCCAATAGTTCTGCTTTCCCCAGCCTGTGCCTCTTTTGATCAATATAAAAATTTTGAAACGCGCGGCGAAGCCTTTGTTGATCTTGTTGGTAGAATCCCAAAAATCGTGATGCAAAAAGGATCCCTTCAATGAATTTGATTTCGCGCAGTGATCGCGGTGCCGTGGCCCGCTGGTGGTATACCATCGATCGTGCCTTGATGTGCTCCGTGATGCTGCTGATGGCTGTTGGTGTGCTTGTTTCCATGGCTGCAAGTCCACCGGTTGCTGAGCGTATTGGTCTCGATTCCTTTCACTTCTTCAAAGGCCAGCTGGTATTTTTGGCGCTGGGGTTAGTTGTACTTACCGCTGGATCGTTTTTAAGTGTCACGTTGGTGCGAAGGTCTGGCTTTTTAGCCTTTGCCGCAGGCCTTTTTTTAATGATTGTAGCATTAAAATTTGGCCCAGAAATCAAAGGTGCTCATCGCTGGATTTTTCTTGGACCTTTAAACCTGCAACCCTCTGAATTGGCCAAACCGGGGTTTGTGATGGTGGCCGCTTGGTTGCTCTCAGAACATGCTAAGCGGCCTGACATGCCCGGGCGCATTCTGGCATTTTTGAGCGCTGCAGTTTTTATTGGGCTGTTGGTTTTGCAACCGGACTTCGGCCAAACGGCCCTCGTTACCCTAACATTTGGCGCAATGCTTTTGGTCTTTGGCATTTCGTGGGCGGTGATCGGTGGCCTTGTTGGGTCGGTTGGCCTGGGCGCGGGATTTTCATACCTTCTGGTGCCCCACGTCGCTTCGCGAATTAACCGGTTTCTATACCCTGACAAAGGCGACACCTTTCAAACTGACACAGCCGTTTCAGCTTTTAACAATGGCGGATTGATGGGCACCGGCCCGGGCGGCGGCACGGCAAAAATGATTTTGCCAGATGCGCACACTGATTTTGCTTTCGCCGTTGTCGGCGAGGAATTTGGGCTAATCGCCTGCCTTGGCCTTATGGCGCTGTTCTTTTTCATCATCATGCGCGTATTGCGACGGGCTAATGATGAATCGGATGCCTTTGCCGCCCTTGCAATGACTGGCTTGGTTTCCATGTTCGGTTTTCAGGCCTGCATCAACATGGGTGTAAATGCTGGTTTGCTGCCAGCAAAGGGCATGACCTTGCCTTTCATATCTTATGGCGGATCATCTTTGATCGGCACTGCCTTGGCCATGGGTTTTGTATTAGCTTTGTCGCGGCGATCGGCGCGCACTGGGGTGATCGGCTTTGATGCTCAGAGGTCGGCGGCATGAGCAGCAATAACCTCATCGTTGTAGCTGCGGGTGGGACAGGCGGCCATTTATTTCCAGCGCAGGCGCTATCGGAGGTTCTTGTTTCGCGCGGTTATAGAGTTCATTTAATGACCGACGAACGCGTGAGAGATTACGGTAAAAGTTTTCCAGCCGAGAAAATTCATATCATTCCCGCTGCAAGTCCGTCACCGACGCTATCAAAATTGCATCTTCTGCCTGGCCGCTTGCTGCGTCTTTATTCTGGCTACAGAAAAGCCAAAACGCTGCTGAAAGAACTATCGCCTATTGCCGTGGTTGGTTTTGGCGGATATCCGTCATTTCCACCGGTTTTTGCAGCGAAGTCACTCGGTATTCCCACTGCAGTTCATGAACAAAACGCCGTCTTAGGTCGCGCCAATACGGTATTGGCCGGCAAGGCAGATTTTGTGGCAACATCATTTCGCGATACCATTGGCATTCCAGCACATTCCGTCAACAAGGTTGCATTTACTGGCAACCCTGTGCGCGCGATTGCTTTGGCGCGGGCGAGAACGCCTTATCCCAGCGTCGTCAACAGTGCCAATATCTCCCTGGTGGTTTTTGGTGGGAGCCAAGGGGCCAACTTCTTCTCTGATTTCATGCCGCGAGTATTTGACGCAATGCCGCCTGAATTGCGTTTGCGCATAAAGCTAGTCCAGCAATGTCGCGCCGAAGATATCGAAACGTCGCGTAATAACTATAAAATTGCAGGCGTTTCGGCAGAACTCGAAACATTTTTTGCCGATATGCCAAGCCGTTTGGCTGGTGCGCATCTTGTCGTGTGTCGCGCCGGAGCGTCATCAATTGCAGAACTGGGAGTCATCGGCCGACCTGCAGCATTGGTGCCCTTGCCGCACGCCATTGATAATGATCAATTGCGCAATGCGCAGAGCTTTGCGTCGGCGGGTGCAGGTTGGGTTTTCCCTCAGAATGAGCTGAATGCCGAAGAATTTGCCAAATTTTTGTCAGGTTTGATGGAAGATGGACAAGTATTGAAGAGAGCCGCCGCAGCTGCGCTTAATCATGGAATACCAGACGCTGCCGCAAGGCTGGCGGATTTGACTATAAATCTTGGGCATGCGCATAAATGAACGGGGAATTGGAAATATGAAACTGCCACGCGACGTTGGCCCCATTCATTTCATCGGAGTTGGCGGCATTGGCATGAGTGGCATTGCCGAAGTGATGGTTACGCTTGGGTACAAAGTGCAGGGCAGCGATATTTCAGACAACTACAATGTGGCCCGCTTGCGCAAACTTGGCATCGAGGTTTCCATCGGCCACAAGGCCGAAAATATAAAAGAGGCTGCGGTGATTGTTGTGTCATCAGCGGTGAAGCCAGATAACGCAGAGCTGATTGAGGCGCGAGCCCGCTATTTGCCCGTTGTGCGCCGCGCCGAGATGTTGGCGGAATTGATGCGCTTCAAGTCTTGCATCGCAGTGGGTGGGACACATGGAAAAACCACCACCACTTCAATTGTAGCCTCGCTTCTGGATGCGGGCAAATTTGACCCTACCGTCATCAATGGTGGAATCATCAATGCTTACGGCACCAACGCCCGGCTTGGCAAAGGCGAATGGATGGTGGTTGAAAGCGATGAATCTGATGGCACCTTTGTTAAGTTGCCCGCCGATGTTGTGATTGTAACTAACATCGACCCTGAGCATTTGGATCATTACGGTACATTTGCAAAAGCTAAAGAAGCATTCTTGCGCTTTGTCGAAAATATTCCCTTTTATGGTTTTGCGGTAATGTGTATCGACCACCCGGTGGTGCAAGAGTTGATCGGTCAAATCAATGACCGCCGCGTCGTGACCTATGGTCGAAGTCCTCAGGCAGACTACTGCCTTGTTGGAGGAAATTTTGAAGATGGCGCCACTCATTTTGCGGTTCGCGTTAAAAACCGCCGCGATGGATCGAGCCATGAAATTGCCGACTTGGCCCTCAATATGCCGGGTGATCACAATGCCCTCAACTCAACGGCCGCATTGGCGGTGGCGCGTGAGCTGGGCATAGGTGATACTGCCATTCGCGCTGGCCTTGCCGCTTTTGAAGGTGTGAAGCGCCGTTTCACGAAAACCGGAGAGAATAATGGCGTAACTGTTTACGATGACTATGGCCATCATCCAGTTGAAATCGCCGCTGTGCTAGCGGCCGCGAGACGCGTAACCCAAAGCCAGGTCATTGCGGTGATGCAACCCCACCGGTTCACCAGATTACACAGTCTCTTCAATGATTTTTGCACGTGTTTTAATAATGCAGATCAAGTGATTGTTGCACCTGTCTACGCTGCTGGCGAAGGGCCCATAGAAGGCGCGTCGCATGAAAACCTTGTGGATGGTTTGCGCGCCCGCGGGCACCGCGCTGTTTCTAAAATTGATTTGCCAGAGGAACTGGCGCCTTTAGTGCACGCCATGGTGAAACCGGGTGATATTGTAGTTTGCTTGGGCGCAGGCACGATAACGCAATGGGCTTACGCGCTGCCCGGCCAACTGGCCGCCATAGACAAGTCTTAGTTCATGCAGTGGTTCGACGGTGAAAAACTGCTGGCGAAATTGCCGAAGGTGCGCGGGCGCATGGAAGCCAATTGCCCCTTGGCGGATCTCACCTGGTTTCGTGTTGGCGGACCCGCCGAAGTTTTGTTTTCACCCGCAGACGAAGCCGATCTCGTTAATTTTTTAAAACACGCATCAGAGAATATTCCGGTTAATGTTATCGGCGTAGGTTCAAACGTGCTCGTTCGCGATGGTGGTGTGCGTGGTGTTGTTATTCGCCTTGGCCGCGCGTTTATGAATGTTGAAGTTGAGCCAGAATACCGCGTTCGTGCCGGCGCAGCCGCATTGGACGTTCGCGTGGCGCGTGTGGCAGCAGAGCATAGTATTGATGCATTAACGTTTCTGAGAGGTATACCCGGCAGCATTGGCGGGGCGCTTCGTATGAATGGTGGTGCCTATGGCGGCGAAACCAAAGATATTTTGATTGAGGCGCGCGCTGTTTCACGAAAGGGCAACGTGGAAGTGTTGTCGAATGGGCGAATGAATTACACTTATCGCCATTGCGGCGCACCGGAGGATCTGATTTTCACTTCAGCATTGTTTCAGGGTCGCCCCGGCAACCGCAATGAAATCTTGGCAGCGATGGATCAAATCACGGCCAGTCGTGAAGCAACTCAGCCGATAAAAACCAAAACCGGAGGTTCAACATTTAAAAATCCAATAGGGCATAAATCTTGGCAATTGATTGATGCAGCAGGCTTGCGCGGCTTTGCTGTGGGGGATGCAAAAGTATCTGAACAGCATTGTAACTTCTTGATCAATGAAGGCGGTGCCACGGCAGCCCAAATCGAAGAGCTGGGTGAAACAATTCGCCGCCGCGTAACAGAAAATTCAGGCGTGGAACTTGAGTGGGAAATCAAGCGCATCGGCATTGGCCAAGCAGGCGAGCCATGAATATAAAAAAGCGTAACCCGGGCGATACTCACGTAGCAGTCTTGATGGGTGGCTGGTCGGTCGAACGCCCCGTGTCCTTGGCTTCTGGTGAGGCTTGCACCAAGGCCCTGCGCAACGCCGGATATTACGCCACCAAAGTTGATGTCAACCAAGTGACAATTGCTGAGGTCTTGGCTGATTTGAAGCCGAATGTTATTTTCAACGCACTTCATGGCAAATGGGGTGAAGATGGTAAAGCCGCTGCATTGTTTGAAACGATGGCCATTCCTTACACACATTCCGGTGTTTTGGCTTCTGCATTGGCGATGGATAAACAGCGATCCAAGGCCATTTTCAAAGATGCTGCAATTGCTCTGGCAGAAAGTATCGTTTTGCCGCTTGAAGAAGTGGCGCGGCGCCATGTTATGCCGCTGCCTTACGTGGTAAAACCAGTAGCTGAAGGTTCCAGTTTTGGCGTCCATATCATAGATTATAAAAGCAACGGGCCAGCCGCGAGCATTTTGGATGAGCGCCATATTTTCGGCGACGTAGCAATGGTTGAGCGTTTTATTCCTGGGCGCGAGCTGACCTGCGCGGTGATGGGAGATGTCGCCCTTGGCGTGATTGATATTGTTTCGAAAGGCGGATTTTATGATTATGATTCAAAGTATGCCGAAGGCGGGTCGGAGCATATTCTTCCAGCACAAATTCCCAACGAAGTTTATCGTAAGTGCCAGAAATTCGCACTGCAAGCCCACAAGGCCCTGGGTTGCCGCGGAGTTTCGCGCGCAGACTTCCGCTATGATGATACTAACTCCGAAAGAGGTGAATTGATTTTACTTGAAGTAAACACCCAGCCGGGCATGACGGGAACATCACTCGTACCTGAACTTGCTCAATATGCGGGCCACTCATTTGAAGATTTGGTAACGTGGATGATCGAAGACGCATCGTTGGATAGGTAACCATATGGCAAATTTTAAAAATTCGTCTTTCGCTCTCTTGGAGTCATGGCAACTTAGAAATGCCGTTCGAATTTGTGCTTTTTTTGCTTTGGCTGCAACAATTCTGCACGGGGCCGCGCGCAGTGGTGTTTTTGAAAATGATGCAAGTTTCTTGAATAAAATGCCTGGCCGATTGGCAAGCTTTTTTGGCATGGCCGCAGATGATATCCAAATCGCCGGTCTGGCACAGCATGATCCCGCCGAGATCATGGAAGCCCTTCATTTAAAGGCTGGAGATTCACTGGTTGGGTTTGATGCAGGCAATGCGCGCCTTGCCCTGGAACAGGTGGTGTGGATCAAATCCGCATCAGTGGCGCGTGAATATCCTAACGCGCTGCGCATTGCCGTATCTGAACGCAAGGCAATTGCACTGTGGCAACACGGCAGCGAAATAGAGCTGGTGGACGACACGGGCAAGGCAATGGGTCAGCCCAAATTTGTAGTCAGTGGTCAACTTCCGCTGGTTACAGGGCAGGGCGCTGATATCGCCGCCCCTGAGCTTATTAACCAGATATCAGCCATTGAGGGATTATTACAACGTGTGACGGCTGCTGCTCGCGTGGGTGGCAGGCGTTGGACCCTCTACATGGACAGCGGCGTGAAAGTTGCTTTGCCGGAAGAAAAGGTTGCTGAGGCGCTGCAAACCGTTTGGCGGGCCGATCAATCTCAAGCCCTGCTCGCCAAAGGCATAAATTTGGTGGACATGCGGATTAAAGGTCGAATGGCTCTACAGGTGATCGAACAAGAATTCGCGGATAGCCCAAACGGCACAGCACCCGCGAAGAACTAGGTTAGCCGGACTAAATTGTGTGAATTGCGTGAGGTAGAGTTTAGATGAATGTAGTGCAGTTGGCCGGTCGCCAAAATAAAAATGCCAGCGCTCATACCCGGCCCACTATTGTAGCGGCTGTTGACATAGGCTCATCAAAAATAAGTTGCGCAATCGCCGAGGCGGCGAGGACGCGTACCAAATTGGCGTCTGAAACGCGTCAATCGCTGCGCGTTTTAGGCTTCGGCCAAACTGCCACTCGCGGTGTTAAGGCGGGCGCCATAACAGATGTCAATCAAGCCGAATGCGCCATTCGCCTGGCTGTCGATGCAGCTGAGCGCATGGCCCAGACCTCAATTTCCGAAGTTGTGGTGGTATTATCAGGGGGCAGGCCCACTTCAAATTCCGTCAAGGGAAAAACCAAAACTCAAACTGGTATTGTTGGGCCAATAGATCTTGAGGCAGCAATCGCTGCAGCATTATCAGACGTTTCAATGGAGCGGCGCACTTTAGTGCATTTGCATCCCATCAATCACACGCTTGATAGCTTTAGTGAAATTGACATGCCGCTTGGCATGCATGCCGATGAGTTGCAAGTTGATGTTGGCGTGACCAGTTTGGATACAACTTATCTGCGCAACATTTCTCAAGCGGTTGCACGCTCTCACCTTGACGTATCTGATTACATCATTGCACCCTATGCTGCTGCAAAGGCTGCACTTAGCGCTGATGAGCAAGTCGCGGGCACGCTGCTAATCGACATGGGCGGAGCGGTCACATCCTTGTGCTTTGTTAAAAATGGTAAACTCGTTTCCGCCGCCAGCGTTATGCTTGGCGGGCAACATGTAACATATGACATCGCGCAAGGACTATCCACGTCCGTTTCACACGCTGAGCGGATGAAAACATTATTTGGTTCTGCCATTCAAGGCGGCCATGCAGATCGTGAAATGTTGGCTGTTCCACTTCTGGGAGAGCGCGGAACCGAAGCGGTGCACCACATTCCGCGCGCCCAATTGGCCACCATTATGCGCGCAAGGTTGGAAGAGATTTTTGAACATTGCAATGCCATCCTTGCAACTGATGCTTTTGCACGAGCGAAGTCGGCGCGCGTGGTAATAACGGGTGGTGCCAGCCAATCCACAGGCTTGCGTGATCTTGCTGGCTATGTGTTGCAACGTCAGGTTCGACTGGGCGTTGCTGCAGCACTAAGCAATTTGCCGGAATCGCAGCGCGGTGGCAGTTTTGCTGCAGTCACGGGCGCGCTTCTCCATGCTGCAAATCCCGATGTGAAATATGCCTTGCCTCAACAATCATCGGCTAATTTTGAACGGGCTCAAATGGGTTATGCCAAGCGTCTTGGGCGCTGGTTGGTAGAGGCGCTATAGCCTGGCAACGATAAGTGTTGCAGCCTTCCTTCCCGCTGTGCCGAATTGAGGCAATTTTCTTTAATTCAAACGGGGTTTGGTTAGCAGTTGTTAACGAATTTGAAAGGTTTCGGTAACAAACATTGGTTTATCGCAAACTCGAGTTCGGAATGTCCATGTCGATCAAGCTCACAGTCCCAAATCTTTCAGAATTAAAACCCCGCATCACCGTTTTTGGCGTAGGTGGGGCTGGCGGAAACGCTGTTAATAACATGATTGAAAGCAGGTTGGATGGTGTCGAGTTCGTCGTTGCCAACACGGATGCGCAGGCTTTGCTTCAAAACGCAGCTCAGCGCCGCGTACAAATGGGCACGGCCTTAACTCAAGGTTTGGGTGCGGGTTCGCAGCCGCAAATTGGGGCAGCTGCAGCCGAAGAGGCGCTGCAAGAAATCGTTGATCACCTTGCCGGCTCGCATATGGCCTTTATCTGCGCCGGCATGGGCGGTGGCACGGGCACTGGTGCTGCGCCGGTGATCGCACGCGCTGCCAAGGAGCAGGGCATTCTCACCGTTGGTGTGGTCACCAAGCCGTTTCATTTTGAAGGCATCCGCCGCATGCAGACGGCAGAGCAAGGCATCGAAGAATTGGCCCGCTATGTCGATACATTGATTGTCATTCCGAACCAAAATCTCTTCCGCGTGGCCAATGAGAAAACAACATTCGCGGCCGCATTTGCCATGGCTGACCAAGTTTTATATTCCGGCGTTGCCTCGATCACTGAATTGATGACCAAGGAAGGCCTGATTAACTTGGACTTTGCCGACGTTCGCGCCATTATGAGCGAGATGGGTAAGGCCATGATGGGAACCGGCGAAGCCTCTGGCGAAAAACGCGCCATTCAAGCTGCCGAGGCCGCCATCTCGAACCCCTTGCTGGATGATGTATCCATGCGCGGCGCACGCGGATTGCTGATTTCAATTTGCGGTGGCCCGGATCTCACCCTATATGAGGTGGACGAAGCCGCCACCCGTATCCGCGAAGAAGTGGATCCCAATGCGAATATCATTCTGGGGGCCACCTTCGATGACGCCTTGGAAGGAACGATGCGGGTATCTGTTGTGGCGACGGGCCTGACACCTGAGGCCATGGGCGAAATGCCGACCATTGATGAAGAATTACCGTCTGTCATCCCGCACCAGGCGGCGCGCAAACAATATGCTATTCCACAGCCCTCAGTTCAGGCCAGTGCCAAAATCGCCAAGCCAGCCACACCGGCACCTCAACCCGCGGCCTATGAATCTGCAGAACCTACCCATGCTGAAGAGCCTGCGGAATCTGTGACCCAACAGTATATTCCACCCAAACCCATCGCGCGCATCCCTTCCATCGATCAATTCCCGCGTATTGCCCAGCAGCAAGTTGCAGCACAGCAGAATCGCATCGCCATTATTGCGGAACAGGCCCAGAAAAAACGCAAGGGCATTTTCGAACGCTTGGCCGATGTTGGCCTTGGTCGCCGCGCGGAAGCTGTTTCCGTCCATACCCCCTCTATCCCGGCGCCGCGCCGCGCCGAACCTAAAATGCAGCCGCAAGTTGAACCCGTTGAAACAGAGCAACCTGCACCGCACGTGGATGCCACTTACGATGACGATCAGCTGGCCATCCCAGCTTTCCTACGCCGGCAGGCCCACGGCTAACCAAATTTACAGCAATCTAAGATGAACCCGGCAGCCACAGTTCTGCCGGGTTTGTGTTTGAATTGAACTTTTAGAGCGTCGCCTTTGCTGCTATGGCGGCTTCGTGATTTGAAGGTGATTTCATTGCATCGTCCAACGAAACAATTTTTTTATTTTCTCGCCTTGGTTTGGTTTATGGCGGTGCCGCCTGCCAATGCAGGCTTTCTGAATGATTTGCTAGGCTATAATTCCGGCGGGGGCGACAAGCCAAAAGCTCTTTCCCCTGGCTTGGAGCAATCCGACGATCAGGAAGTGGCTACCCTTTACAATGGTGGTCTGCAGGCTTTGGGCAATGGCAGTTACAGCACCGCAGCCAAACGCTTTGGTGAAGTTGAACGCTTGCACCCTTATTCCAAATGGGCAACCAAAGCCTTGCTGATGCAGGGCTTTGCGAATTATCAAGCCAATAAATATGCTGATGCGATTGACAGTTGCCAGCGTTTCATTTCATTGCACCCTGGCCATCAAGATATTTCTTATGCTTATTACCTCACGGCACTTTCGCAATATGAGCAGATAAATGACGTAACGCGGGATCAATCGCAAACACAAACCGCTTTAGACGCCCTGGAAGAAGTGGCACGTCGGTTCCCAGATTCTAAATATGCTGCTGACGCAAAACAAAAAGCCATTTTGGCGCGCGACCATTTGGCCGGCAAAGACATGGAGATTGGCCGCTATTATTTTAAAAAAGGCGATTGGATGGCCGGCATCAACCGCTTCAAAAATGTCGTCACAACTTATCAGCAAACCTCACAAGCCCCGGAAGCTCTTTACCGATTGACAGAGGGTTACACCGCACTTGGCATTCGTTCTGAAGCGCAAACTGCTGCCGCGGTGCTTGGCCATAATTTTCCGCAGTCAAACTGGTACCGCGATGCTTATGCTTTGGTCAGCAGCAACGGCACAGCACCCGCAGCCAATAACTCAAGTTGGATATCGCGGGCTTTCGGGCTTTAGATTTTTCACGCCCGAACTGCATATTTTAATTCTCGTAAAGGCCCTTCGGTTTGCCGCTGATGTGAGAAGTTGCCGACAGCCGGATGAAGGTTCCATACGCGCGCAAGTATTGACCTGAATGGCGCAACCTTGCACTATGTGCTGATCAACCAAAATCGGTGAGCAAACGAATTGAAAATCTCCATCAGTCTATTTCTGTGCGCCTTCACTTTCATGGCAGCTGCTTCTGCGCCATCAGAAGCGCGCGTCAAAACTTCACACCGATGCGGCACAGATTGTAGTTATTCCAAAAAAGATGCCCTGCACCATGCTTTCGCCGTAACAGGCGGACGCTCACCTTATTCGCATGGCCCGCGTTTCTCTTGCGGTCGCGCTTGGGCATACGGAAGTAAAGCTCAAGCCGCCAAAGAAGCTATCCGCCAATGCAACGTCGACAAACGGCGTACCAAGAGTTCCGGTGTTTGTAAGATCATCACCGCAAAGTGAATGACGTGTTCTGCCTCTCTCTCGAAAGGGAGGCAGACAGTATTGTTGCCAAAGTGCCGCATCGCAGTGGCAATAGCGCCCCAGTTTTCTCGGGCAGTCGACCAGTTCTTTCAATCCGCGTCCTCAGCGTTGCGAATGGAGTCTTGCCAGCGATGGTTTGATTAGCTTCGTAGTCGGGGACATGCAGCTGCGGAACACGGTCTCATGAACACTTGCCCGTCTTTCGGTAAGAGAATAATACGCGGCAATCCCTGAAGACTATATTGAATTTTCGTCATTGTGGTCGACCCCAAATTTATCTTGGGCAAGGAAAACATCACACGCAAATCGTTACTTTCAATGCCATGTATGAGCAAAAACCCCCGCGAAGATTTCTCTTCCCGGGGGCCAACTAGCGAAGGTCTGAGCCGTTCTTATTGGATTGAATCGTCTTCGGCATAGTCTCCCTTGTGGAAGACATACCAAACGTACTTGGCACCGACGAGGTCGCCCTTTTTATCGAGCTTAATTGGGCCAAGAACCGTCTTCATCTCATTGCCAGCACGAAGCCAGGTTGAGAGCGTCTTCGGGTCGGTTGACTTCGTTGCCGCAGCAGCTTGCGCATACATCTGGAAAGCAACGTAAGTGTTGAGCGTGTAGCCTTCTGGATCATAACCAGCGGCCTTGAACTTGGCGACAAGCTCCTTGGCTTCCGGCGCATTGCGTGGCTCTGGCGCAAAGGTGAAGATCATGCCATCGGCAGCATCACCAGCGATTGTCCAGAATTCCTTGTTGTTCATCGAGTCGCCGGAAAGCATTTGGGCTTTGGAACCCTGCTCACGCAGCTGCTTCAGGATCAATGCGCCTTCTGGGTGATAGCCGCCCATGTAAACAGCATCGATGCCGCCGTCTTTCAACTTGGATACGAGAGCTGAATAGTCTTTTTCACCAGCGTTGATCGATTCAACAATGGCAGGTTTCAGACCAGCAGCAACCATGGCTGCGTTGGTGGCATCAGCCAGACCTTTGCCGTAAGCCGACTTATCATCAATGATGGCAACTTTCTTGCCTGCGAAGTGCTTGGCAAGGAAGTTACCGGCAACGAGGCCTTGCGCATCGTCGCGGCCGCAAACGCGCGCTACGTTCCAATCACCTTCATCAGTGAACTTGGGGTTGGTGGAAGCCGGAGTGATCTGCAGGATGCCAGCTTCAGCATAAACCTTTGAAGCCGGGATCGACGAGCCCGAACACAAGTGACCAGCCACGAACGTAACACCCTTTTGGGCGAACTGTTGCGCAACCGCAGTAGCCTGCTTCGGATCGCAAGCATCGTCACCGATTTCAAGCTTCAACATCTGGCCGTTCACACCGCCAGCTTTGTTGATGTCGTTCACTGCCATGGTGGCGCCTTGCTTATATTGTTCACCCAATGCAGCCAGCGAGCCGGTGATTGGGCCTGCCGTTGCAACCGCGATGTCGGCCAGAGCCGATGAAACCGAGAGTGCGGCAGCAAAGCTGATCGCCAAACCGGCAAGTACGAGTTTCTTCATGTAAGAGTCTCCCTTAGAGTTGAATGGCCAAAATAACGGCCGGGGGTTCACAACCCCTTGGGGCCGATACTGCCCAAAAGGATTGAGAATGCAAAGGAAAAAAGCACCATAAAGATGAAGCTTTTTCCAGAATGGTTTACGGCTTTGCCCGCCAACTCAGCAAACTCGTGCGTTCATAGGCAAAGGGATATTTATCGACCATTTGCCTAGCCAAGGTCAGGCGGTAGCCGAGGAATGCCATAGCCTCAATAATAAGGCCGTGGCTGATGTAGTATTGCAGAGAAAACAGCTCATTTTGAAACAGCGCGAAGTGCAAGAAACGCACGCCGCACGTAAAGATCAACATGTATACGAAAAGCGACCATGGCGACTTCCACGTCATCGCCAAATTGCGCCCGGCCATAAAAGCGGCACCTCCACCCAGGATCACCGTGAGGATGAGGAAAATGAAGGGGTTCTGTTCCACAAAGAAGTCCATCAGTGACCTCCCTCCAAATAGGCGGCGCGCACTTCTGGCCGCCTCAGCAATTCAGCGCCGGTGCCTGACATGGTGATTTTGCCATTCACCATCACATAAGCGCTATGCGCCAATTTCAAGGCATGGTTGGCATTTTGCTCCACCAGCAAAACTGTTAGTCCTTCCTCAGCGTTCAGGGCTTTGATAGCGCTGAAAATCAGCTTCACAATAATGGGCGCAAGGCCAAGCGAAGGCTCATCAAGCAATAACAGGCGCGGCTTTGCCATCATGGCGCGGCCAATCGCCAGCATCTGCTGCTCACCGCCAGATAACGTTCCAGCACGTTGGTTGCGACGTTCTTCAAGGCGCGGGAACAACTTGAACACCTTGGGCAAGTCTTCTTCAAGGTTTTCCAGATTACGAACGGTGGCCCCCATCTGTAAATTCTCAAAAACACTCATACGAGGAAAAATGCGGCGGCCCTCTGGCGATTGTGCGAGGCCCAAATGCGCAATCTCATGCGTGGGCATTTGGGTGATGTCTTTACCATCAAAGATGATGCGGCCGGCGCGTGCCCGCGGTGTACCGAAAATCGTCATCATCAAGGTGGATTTGCCAGCGCCGTTGGAGCCGATGACGGTGGCGATCTCACCTTCATTTACTACAAAATCAATTCCTTTCAGTGCTTGGATTTTGCCATAATAAGTTTCAACGCCTTCGCCCTGCAAAAGTACCTTGCTCATTTGCGGACGGCCTTTTTTGCAATCGGCTTTTTCGCCGTCAAAACAGGTTTTGTTGGCTTGGTTTTTGTGTTTCCAGCCTCACGCAATTCCGCGCGATGCATGGCCGCGGCTTCTTTGAGAATTTCAACAGGTGCGTCTTCATCTTCCACGCCGAGGTAGGCCCGAATGACGGCAGGGTCAGACTTGATTTCATCAGGTGTGCCATCAGCAATTTTGCGACCATAATCCAAAACCACGATATGGTCGGAAATGCCCATCACCACACTCATATCATGTTCGATCAGAATTATTGCCACGCCGTGATCATCACGGATAGAGAGCAGCAGCTTGTTCAACTCATCCGATTCACGCGGGTTCAAACCGGCTGCCGGTTCATCAAGGCATAGAAGACGAGGCTTCGTGCACATGGCGCGCGCAATTTCAAGTCGGCGTTGGGCGCCGTAAGATAAATCGCCAGCAGGATCATCGGCGCGGTTCATCAACCCTACTTTGTCCAGCCAGTATTTAGAATTTTCGATGGCTTCTGCATCAGCGCGCTTGTAACCTTTGGAACCGAATAAAGCACCAATTGTGAAGCCTGAGGCATTCATCAACGCATTGTGTTGCGCCACCATCAAGTTTTCAACAACCGTCATGCCAGCAAACAAACGAATGTTTTGAAACGTGCGGGCCACATGGGCCACCCGGTTCACCATAAAATCATCCATGCGTTCCAGCAAAAAAGTTTTGCCATCCTCGTGGGTAAGTTTGAGCATGCCCTCGGTAGGTTTATAAAAACCAGTGATACAATTAAACACCGTAGTTTTGCCAGCCCCATTGGGGCCAATCAAAGCAGTGATTTGTTTGCGGGCGATATTGAAAGATAAGTCACCGATCGCAGTCAACCCTCCAAAGCGCATGGTAAGGTGAATTACCTCCAGCTCAGGGTTGTTTTCCCAGATGCGCATCATCCATGTCCCTCAGCAACGAGATCCCCGGATATGGCCTTCTTCTCTTTCAAATAAACCGTGGGCTCACGCTTGGTAACAAAGCCTCGCGGCCTGAAGCGCATCATCAAAACCATGGCGAGGCCCACGAACAACATGCGGAATTGAATAGGCTCCGTGCCCGTTGGCAACACCGCTTTCATGAAGTCCATTTCGCGGAAAATTTCGAAGGATCCCATAATGGCAACGGCTGAAAATACAATGCCGATTTGCGAACCCAAGCCGCCCAGCACCACAATAGCCAAAATCAAAGCTGATTCAATATAAACGAACGATTCAGGCGAAACAAAACCTTGGCGCGCGGCGAAGAATGAACCAGAGAATCCGCCGAACATCGCACCGATTGCGAAAGCTGTAAGCTTGGTGTTGGTTGTATTAATGCCAAGGGAGCGGCAGGCAATTTCATCTTCGCGTAGCGCCTCCCATGCCCGGCCAATAGGTAAGCGCCGCAATTTTTTGGTGATGAAATAAGTTGCCAGTGCCATCGCAAGGATGACGTAATAAAGAAATATATAACCTTGGACGCGATTATAGGCCAGTGGAAAAAAATGCGTAGATACAAAATCTGCGAACCCACCTGGTTCATCTTTGAACTTCAGACCGAAAAAGGTTAGCTTGGGTACGTTGATGCCTTGTGGGCCTTGCGTGAATGAGAACCAGTTGATTAACACCAAGCGAATGATTTCACCAAAAGCTAAGGTAACGATGGCAAGATAATCACCGCGCAGGCGCAAGACGGGGAAACCCAAAATAACGCCCCAACACGCGGCCAGAAGGCCTGCGATTGGCATGGTGATGTAAAAGGCGAAGGGCACAACGCCCGTGCCAAACCAGCGTGGGAAATAAACTGTGGAGAGCAGGGCGTATGAATAGGCCCCCACGGCATAAAAGGCCACATAACCAAGATCAAGCAGGCCAGCCAGACCCACCACCACGTTAAGGCCCCAACCCAACATCACATAAATTAAAATGTAGGTGGCGAGATCTACAAGGCGCAACTCACCGAAACTAGGAAGTTCAATGCCGATTGCATGTCCAAGATGCGCAACAATGGGCAATAACAAGCCAAAAATCAAAAGCCCTCGCGAAACATAGGGTCCGATTCTGTCGCTCAGGCTTAAGCGCTTTGCAGAAGTTGGTTTGGCACTTGCTGATACGTCAAGGCTAGCAGCCGCCCTCGGGTTCCACACTAAAAAATGCATCAAGCCACGAGCAATTACAACAGCCAAGGCCAAACACGAAGCGAGCCAGAAACGCGAGTGCCATGTGAGAACGCCTTGATCAAGCTGGGTACGAATAGCGACGATGGGCACAAGAATAGGGAAGGTTATGAGTGCAGTGTAAAATAGGTCTTTCGCAATTTGGGCGTTCGACAATATTTTGGTTTCAAAACCGCCTGAACCGGATTTGACAGGAGCGGACATGATTAGATTTTCTCCACTTCCGGCTTGCCGAGCAGGCCTTGCGGCATGAAGATCAAAACCAACACAAGAATAGTGAACGCGGCCACGTCTTTATATTCAATTGAGAAATAAGCTGACCACATCACTTCGATAAAACCTATAAGCAGGCCGCCCAACATAGCTCCGGGAATCGAGCCAATGCCGCCCAGTACCGCCGCTGTGAAGGCCTTGATGCCAGCGTTAAATCCAACAAAGAAATCGGTAACGTTATAATACATGAAGAACATGAAGCCGGCGAAAGCCGCCAGCACGGCACCCAGAATGAAGGTGATCGAAATGGTGCGGT
The DNA here is from genome assembly GCA_025359265.1 of Hyphomicrobiales bacterium. Lineage (GTDB taxonomy): Bacteria > Pseudomonadota > Alphaproteobacteria > Rhizobiales > Aestuariivirgaceae > Aestuariivirga. The sequence continues at coordinate 68,082 of JANYHB010000012.1, forward strand.
CCACATTGATGCCGAGAAGCGAGGCCATTTTGGTGTCTTGCTCGCAGGCGCGTTGGGCGCGGCCAAGTGAAGTGCGTTGAATAATAAAGGTAAACACCGTCATTAATACCAACGTTGAAAGTATAATGATCATTTGCATATAGGATAGTGTGACATTGAAGTCCTGGTTTCCCACCACCTTGGTCATCAAAATCTTTTTGCCTATAATGATGGGCTGAATGGGCTTGGCGCGGCCTTCCTGCGCAATGCGCACGAATTCCTGCAACACGATAGACATGCCAATGGCGGAGATGAGCGGAGCCAAGCGAAACGAGCCGCGCAGTGGCCGATAAGCGACGCGTTCAATAGCCCAGTTAAAGGTTGCGGCTACTGCCATGGAGATGGCTATGACCAAAGCCAATGCTAGGACGATTATGAAAGGCCCGCTGCCGCCTGTGACGCCCAGCATCAAAAGAACGATGAAAGTTGTCATTGAGCCCACCATGAACACATCGCCATGGGCAAAGTTGATCATGCCGATAATGCCGTAAACCATTGTATAGCCGATGGCGATCAAACCATAGATAGACCCAAGTGTTAAGCCGTTGATCAATTGCTGGAGAAAGTACTCCAAATTTCGCCCCTTAAATCTGACACTTACTGTTGCGTTCCGTTGTTTCCCGGAACTTGCTGCAAGGCTTATCGAAGTGTCGAACGGATGACAAGCATTACATTGCAGGCGCGTTTTTTACTTCAAAACATGCTTCAAAAGCATGCAGTTTGCTTTGTTTTAATCGACTTTTGCACGACTCTTGATCTTGACATTTTCGACTCTGAGGTATATCGGTTCGTCATATATCGATTTGTCATATGTAAAATTGAAAGGTTATATTTCTGAACCATGGCGATGAACGTGCGCACCCTGTGCCTTGGCGTCCTTTCCTTCAAGGAGGCCTCTGGCTATGAGCTTAAAAAGGAAATTGAAGAGGGCATGTATAGCCACTTCATCGATGCTTCATTTGGGTCTATTTATCCGGCGCTCACGCAAATGAATGCTGAGGGCCTGCTCACTCTGCGCTCAGAGGAACAGTCTGGCCGCCCGGACAAGAAGGTTTACGCGATCACCGACCAGGGCCGCGCCGTGTTGGCCAAAAGTCTGGCGGTGTTGCCCGCTAGCAACAAATTCAAAAGTGAATTTCTTTTTGAGATGCTGCTGCAACATTTTGTCAGCAAGGAACATCTAGACCTTGCAATAGACAAGCACCACACCGACCTATCCGAAGATTTGGCCAAGATTGCGCAGAAACAACTGCACCAGGACAAATCCAAATGTGATGCGGGCTCGTTGTTTGTGATGGGATATGGCGAGAGCGTTTTGCGGGCGGCACTGAATTATCTGGAGGCGCAATGCCCGCGATTGAAAAAAGTGAAATTAACAGCTGCGGAATAGGGAAACCACATGAAGTTTACAACTGTATCAGCCATCGTTCTGGCCGGGTTTTTGAGAACTGAGAGTTTGGCCATTGCCGATACTCCGGCCCCACCAACCATATCTGTTCTGACAGCCCAGGTAAAACCTATTGCCGAAGACCTTAATGTTACCGGTAGTTTTGCTGCTGATGAAACGGTTTTGGTTCTGCCGCAAATCGAAGGCCTGGCCATTACGGATTTTTCTGCCGAAATTGGCGATACGGTAAAAAAGGGCCAAGTTTTGGCACATCTTAATGCGCAGACGGTGGATCTGCAGATCGAACAGACAAAAGCAACGATGGCCCGTAACAGACTGTCGATCGATCAAGCCAAAAACCAGATCGTGCAGGCCAAGATCAGTCGCGACAAAGCTGATTCTGATTTGCAACGCTCAAAGAAGTTGCGGACGACCGGCGTTGAAACCCAGCAATCATTAGATCAATTTCAAGCAGCGTTTGACTTGGCCAACGCTAACCTGAATGGCGCAAACTTAACCTTGCAAGGCGCCCAAACTGATGTTTTGGTAACGCAGGTGCAGATGGATACACTGATGCTCAATAAATCACGCACTGAAATAAAAGCGCCTGTTGACGGCTATATTTCTGAGCGTCAGTTGCAGATTGGCGCGATTGCGTCAGGTTCCAAGCCGCCGCTTTTTTCGATCGTGCAAGATGGCATGGTTGAGCTTTTGGCCGAGATTCCGGAATCAGACCTGCCGCGCGCGAAAGTGGGACAAAAAGCATCGATCACCATCAATGGATTTCCCAAACCCATTGAAGGCGAGATCAAACTGATTTCCCCACAGGAAAACCAGCAGACGCGTATTGGCATTGCCCATGTTGCGGTTGTCAATGATCCGCGCATTCCAATTGGCGCATTTGGTCGGGCCATCATAACACTGGCCGCCGCAGATGCCGTGGCCTTGCCGTTGACAGCGGTGACCTTTGGCGACAATGGCCCAACCGTGCAAATTGTCAAAGACGGGAAAGTGCAAGTTCGCAGGGTGATTACTGGTTTAATCGGCACCGATCAGATTGAAATAACCCAGGGTGTTACGGCTGGCGAAACCTTTGTGGCGCGCGCAGGTTCCTTTGTTCGTGATGGTGATACAGTCACACCAGTTCAGCTTGTTTCACAATAAATAGGTAACCTATGAATTTCAATTTTTCAACTTGGTCAATTCGCCACCCGGTTCCGCCGATTCTTCTCTTCATTATTTTGACCATCGTCGGCATCGTCAGCTTCAAAAATCTGGCGATCGAACAATTTCCCAATATTGATGTGCCGATTATCGCGGTTACAGTTGCCGAGCAGGGGGCCACACCGTCGGAACTTGAAAGCCAGGTTACCAAAATTGTTGAAGACGCAGTGGCAGGCGTTTCAGGCGTGAAGCACATTACCTCCACAATGTCTGACGGCGTTTCCACCACGGCTGTTGAATATAGACTGGAAGTGCCAACCGCCAAGGCCCTGCAAGACACCAAAGATGCGGTGGCGCGGGTACGTTCAACTTTGCCTGCCGGTGTTGACGATCCGGTGATCACCAGCGTTGACGTTGAAAATCAAGCCATTCGAACCTATGCCGTGAAAGCGCCGGGCATGACGCTGGAGCAACTTTCGTATTTTGTGGATGACAAAGTCAAACGTGCCCTGCAAGGCTTGAACGGCGTTGGCCGCGTGGAGCGTTATGGCGGTGTTGACCGCGAAATCCGCATCAACCTTGATCCTTCCAAGATGCAGTCCTTAGGTGTTACCGCTGCGCAAGTGAATGCGCAGGTTGCCAATACCAACGCCGATTCAGGCGCTGGCAAAGGCAATGTGGGTGGCCAGGATCAAGCGATACGCACTTTGGGCGGGGCCAAAACGGTCAACGATCTGAAAGCCACAAAAATTACTTTGCCGAACGGTTCTGCCGCCCGTCTTGACCAAATTGGCAACGTGGCCGACAGCAATGGAGAGCAGACCACATTTGCCCGCTATAACGGGCAAAGGGTTGTGACGTTCTCTGTGTTCCGCTCCAAGGGTGCAAGCTCCACCGAGACAGCAAAGCGCGTTGAAGACCAAATTGTTAAAATAACCGCCGATGCCAATGGTGCGGCCAGTTTCGCGGTTGTGGATGACACTGTGTACTTTATCTACGGCAACTATAAAGCCGCCATGGAAGGCTTGATTGAGGGCGCGGTGCTGGCTGTGCTTGTTGTGCTGATTTTCCTGCGCAACGTGCGGGCCACCTTGATTACCGCCATGGCTCTGCCCCTTTCGGCCCTGCCAGCTTTCTGGGCCATGAGCCTGCTGGGTTTCTCGCTTAATCTCGTTTCCTTTTTGGCCATTACTTTGGCCACGGGCATTTTGGTTGACGACGCCATTGTGGAAATTGAAAATATTGCACGCCACATGAAGGGCGGCAAAAGCCCTTATCGCGCTTCCATGGAAGCGGCTGATGAAATCGGCCTTGCCGTAATCGCCATTACTTTTTCAGTGATTGCTATTTTCGCGCCGGTGTCTTTCATGGGCGGCATTGCCGGACAATATTTCAAGCAGTTCGGCTTGACTGTTGCAGTGGCCGTGTTCTTCTCGCTGATGGTGGCGCGCCTTATCACGCCAATGATGTCGGCTTACTTGCTCAAGCAATTGCCGCATGAAGAGCATGCACCGGGGTGGATCATGCGCAGTTATATCTGGCTGCTGCATCACTCTAATTTGCAAGCTGATCGTGCTGTAACACCGCGGCTGTGGCTTGGGGCTGGCGTGCTTGCCGCAGCTGGTGTGGCGTCGCGATTGCTGCGCGGAACCTTTGATTATTTGCCGGTGGTTCATGGAACCGGCATTAGTTTCGTGTTCTCGGTTCTGGTGGCTATTCTTATTTTGCTCCTCAACATCGCGATGGTGGGTGCCATTGTTTTGCTGGTGACACTGCTTATCCGGGCGGTTTACAACTTCATTACCATACGCCTGTTGGGTGGTGGCCGTGCCACGGGCCAGAACGCGTCTGGCGCAGCCAATTTGATGAGTTACGCCACAGTTGCGGCGAGCTTTGCGGTTTTGTGGATGGCGATTTTGCTGTTCCCGCTGCTGCCTTCCGGCTTTATCCCGAAAGATGATTCATCACGCTTCGTGCTTTCGGTGGAATTGCCTCCGGGGGCCACATTGGAGCAAACCCGCAACGTTACCGATCAGATGGCAGACCTCATCCGCGGAAATTCCGAGGTGAGCCAGGTTTTCGTGCTGGGCGGCTCATCTCCCACCGGAACGGTTGAAACACGGCGCGCTTCGATCTTTGTGAATTTGCGCCACCGTGACGTTGAGCTCATTCACAATATGTGGAACCCGCTGGCCAATCGTTTGCACTTGCCGCAATTTGCCTGGGATGGCCGCACACGCCCGCAAGCCGATGTGGAGAACGAGGTTTTGCCCAAGCTGAATAACATTCCCGATGTGCAGTGGGCCAAAATCAATCCGCGCGGTGCGCGTGAAGTTGAATTCAACATGCTGTCAACAGATCCCAAGGCGTTGTCTGACGGCGCGCAATCCTTGGCCGCGGCCCTTCGTGCCGATGGCCGCTTGCGGGCACCTTTGGCGCAAGGGGCGCTTGACCGCCCGGAGATTCAGATTACCCCGAATACCGCCGAAGCTTCTCGCCTTGGTTTAACCTCAACCCAAATTTCCCAAGCCGTGCGCGTTGCCACAATCGGTGACTTTGGGCCGCTTCTCGCCAAATTCTCCGTTGATGGCCGGCAAGTGCCTATTCGCGTCCAAATTCCGGAAAAGGCCCGCACTTCCCTGGCGGAAATTTCCAATCTGCGCTTGGTCAACAATGTGGGTGTGGTGGTGCCCTTGGGCAGTGTGGCGGAAGTGAAAGTGGGGCAGGGCCCCTCCACGATCAAGCGCTATGACCGCCAACGCCAGGCCACGGTGGGTGCTGATTTGCCGCCCGGCGTGGAATTGGGCGATGGCACCAAGATTATCGAAGAAACCGCCGCCAAGTTGCACCTTCCCAAAACGGTCAAGATTCAACAGGGTGCGGATGCAGAAATCCAGGGCGAGGTTTTCTCCGGCTTTATCAACGCTGGCGGCTTTGGCATTCTGCTGATGTATTTCATTCTGGTTCTGTTGCTGCGCAACTTCTTTGTGCCGTTTTCGATTTTGCTTTCGCTGCCCCTTTCCATTGGCGGCGTGGTGCTGGCTTTGCTGCTCACCAAGCAGGCCTTCTCGATGCCTGTTACCATTGGCATGTTGATGTTGATTGGCATCGTGGCCAAAAACGCCATCATGTTGGTGGACTTTGCCGTTGAACGCAAAAAGGCCGGCATGGAGCGCGTTGAGGCGGTGATTGACGCGGGCCTCAAGCGGGCGCGGCCCATTGTGATGACGACGATCGCCATGGGCGCCGGCATGTTCCCCACGGCGTTGGGCATTGGTGAAGGCGGTTCATTCCGCTCACCCATGGCCACAGCGGTGATCGGCGGCTTGATCCTGTCAACCTTCCTCAGTTTGATTTTTGTGCCAAGCTTCTATGTGGTGATGGACGACGTGGCGCGGCTGTTCAGTTGGATGTTCAAGCGCTTTGTGGGCAGTCGTGATGAACCCAAGGTGATCGATCCGGAAGTTGCCGCCGTGGATGCCCGCGTGACCGCCGTGGATGCTGAAGTGGACGGTCTAACCGCCAAGGTGCAAGAACTGGAAGGCCGCCTGGCTAACCTTGTGAAGCCTGCCGCCAGTGTGACAAAGTTCAAACCGGCTGCGGAATAGTTATCGCCAATTCACCAAACTCAGTTAGGCTGTCATTCCCGCCCCAGCGGAAATGATGGCCCATTTGCGACCGCAGGTGAACGCGGCTTTCAAACCCTCAGCCCTCTTGCCCACCAAACAGCGAGAAGATTTTTTCTTTTTTCTTGCGTTTGCCTTTAGCGAGCGGCTTGACTGAATCTGCCACTTTTTTGGCTTTCACATCTTTGGATGTCACTTTGCTTTTCTGCCACCAGAACAACGGCGCATGGCTATCAGGAACCGAGGCAAGCGAGGCAAAAGCTGTTCCATGTTCCTTCGGCGTCATGTGAAAGGTTTCTTCCGTGGTGAGCTTGGGCCCGCCTTCAAAGAAGCCACCTTTGATGGTGACGGTATTATTCTTGAACCCCGCCTTGGTGATCAATCCCCACAACACGGCGGCATTTTCCGGCGCTAACCGCACGCAGCCATGAGACGCGCGCGTGCCCAAGGCTTTCACATGGTAAGAGCCGTGAATGGCATGCCCAATACCGGTGAAAAACATGGAATAAGGCATGGGCGCATTGTCCCACTCAACTGAAAAGTGTTCCTTCTCCATGCGGAAAATGTGGTAATTGCCTGACGGTGTGTCGTAGGTTGCGCCACCCGTCGAAACCAGCCAGTCGTAACGCTCAATCCCGCCAACCGACACGCGCATGTGTTGGCTTACTTTGTCGACGCTGATATCCACGCGGTCAGCCACCGGCAGCGGAATGGCGCGAACTTTTGGCGGCTTTTTAGCTTCAGCCGCACCAACCATCAACCCCGTCAACACCACGATAGCAGCGCCAAGCGCCAAACGTCTTTTCATATCCAAGATCTTGAGTCTCCAAATGTGTGGCCAGAAGGTGTTTGAATTAAACCCTTACAGCCGCCGTGGCAAGCCAAACTAAGGCAAAGCTGTTCATGCCCAAACAAGAGCTGCTGGTTTATGCCTTCGGCTTGGGCCTAAGCTTTTTGGGCGTGGGCTTATTCATTGCCTTGCCATAATTTTTGGATTTTGCTTCAAGCAGTCTCAAACGCGCTTCCGCTGCGACCAAATAATCACGCGTGAATGGCAAAACTGTTTGATCCAACGCAAACTGGATTTGAAAATTGTTCATCAACAGGTGACGAAACGAAAGTTCGGCACCCACCAAATAAAATTCCCAC
>JANYHB010000067.1 GCA_025359265.1 Hyphomicrobiales bacterium
TCCGAAGTTGCCCTCCAAGGCCCGATTGAAGATGCGGCAGCAATTGGCAATGAAGCAGCTTTGCGCGCCACTGCCCAACAACAAATATATTCTTAATTTTTTCTCGGCTTCATCGCCGGCAGATATTCTGCGCCATTTTCATAGATGAAATCCCAAAGCGACACTGCAGATGGCAGCAGATATTTTTTCTTGTTGCGAACCACGTACCATTTCCTCATCACGGGTGTTCCCTCAACACGTAAAATTGCGAGGTGGCCTTGCTCTATTTCGCGTGCCACCGTGTGGTAGGAAAGAAACGAGATGCCCAGCCCGAGTTTCTGATCTACTCGCCATGTTGCAATGGGTTTGTTTGCCATTTGGCGTTTGCCGCATTAAACATCGTACAATCGCGACAGCATGATGGAATGTGCCCAAGGGCGATCCTATGGTTGAAAAAGCAGGAAAGACATGACTGATCCTTGCATCATCTGTGTTGCTATTACGGGTTCACTGCCAACGAAAGAAAACAACCCCGCAGTGCCGATCACCATTGCGGAACAAATTGAAAGCGCACAGGAGGCATTCGAAGCCGGTGCATCAATCGCCCATTGCCATGTGCGCGATGAAGAAGGCAACCAACATCTGATCCAGCGCGGTTCGGAAGGTTGAAAGAAGGTCTCGAAAAGCACTGCAAAGGCATGATCATCCAACTTTCCACTGGTGGCAGATCAGGCGCTGGCCAAGCCCGCGGCGGCATGTTGTCGCTTAAGCCAGACATGGCCTCGCTCTCGGTGGGCTCTAACAATTTTCCAACGCGGGTCTACGAAAATCCGCCAGATTTGGTGGATTGGCTGGCCTCTGAAATGTTGAAGTATGAGGTGAAGCCCCAAATCGAAGCCTTTGATTTATCACACATTATACAAGCTGCCTGCATGCAGAAAGATGGTCGTCTCAAGGGCCCTCTCTATGTTCAGTTCGTGATGGGCGTCAAGAATGCCATGCCAGCCGATGAGCTGGTATTTGATTTTTATATTGAAACGCTGAAGCGCCTTGCGCCGGATGCGCAATGGTGCGCTGCCGGCATCGGCCCTGATCAACTAACCATCAATGAGTGGTCTATTGCAAAAGGTGGCCACACGCGCACAGGCATGGAAGACAACGTGCGCATCGACAAGCACACGCTGGCTGCTTCAAATGCAGCCTTGGTGAAACGAGCTGTTGAACTTTGCCACAAATACAATCGCCCGATTGCCACGTGGCAGCAAGCGCGACAAATACTGGCACTTCGAAGTACAAATTTGGGCAACCCTGACCCAACAATGGGTCACTCTTGAAAATGTGCGTTTACGCAGCCGGCTGCTCGGCATTTTTTCAAAGTTGAAGGCAGACAGGCCGACGCAGCGGTTCCCTTTAAAATGCAAGGGGACAGGCGGCTTCAACTTTATTGCATCCAAAAGATATGCGCGGGAGCATGCCGCAACGCGCGCACTTAACTGGCTTTCATCATTATTCAGAAGGACGTGGCTGCATCACGGCGTGAGTGCCACCAGGGAGCTGGCGGGGGATGACATAGCCAGGATCTTTTATTTGTTTGATCCAGGCCGGAATCATTTCACGGTAGGCCGCAATAATTGAGGGCGTTGCCGGAACGGTGTAGGGTTTCATGTCTTCATAAAGCTGAGGCAGTTGATGATAGGGCACCATGGGGAACATGTGGTGTTCAACATGATAATTCATGTTCCAATAAATAAAGCGAATGATCGGGTTCATCAGCACCGTGCGGCTGTTGAGGCGGTGATCAAGAACATTCTCCGCAAGCCCGCCGTGTTGTGTAAGGCCCGTCATCACATGCACCCACGCCCCATACATGGTGGGCAGGGGGCCAATGAGCAATGAAGGCAGCCAGCTATGAAAATATAAAGATGTGCAAATTGCACTCAAGTGAATAAGAACCCAAATACGAGCGACAAAATAGACGCTTTGGCGTTCTGTTTCAGGAACAAAAGTCAATTCTTCGCTCGTCAAGCGCCCTGTTGCATGCATGGCGATTTTCTTGATTGCATCGATTGTTTGCGGAACGGCAAAATAAGACATGACCAGTTTCAAAACATAAGTCGGGCGCATGATTGCAATTTCCGGATCACGCCCAACAATTATTGTATCAGTGTGGTGGCGCGTGTGGCTCCATCGCCACACCGTCGGCGCTCGCATGATCATGAAGCAAGCCATTTGATACACCACTTGGTTCATCCACCGCGTTTTAAAAGCTGTGCCATGGCCGCATTCATGCCAACGAGAGTCTGTCGATGATCCATACAAAATGCCGTAACTCAAGAAGAACGGCCAACTCCACCAATGCGGATAAAAATAAATCGCCAGCCCCGCTGTTATGAAAAAAGCTGCCAGCCATATCGAAGTGTCACGAATTGCTGGCCCATCAGAGCGCTTCATCAGGTCTTTCAAGCGCCCTCGCGCAATGGGTGCCTGATACCACTGCGCGTTCGCCAAACCTTCATCCACCGCGCGCTTGGCGTCTTTTCCAAGCAGGCTGTAATCGCGGATAAAGATGGGCTCTGTCATTCAACAGTCCTCGAATAGAATATCAACTTGAAATTTGCATCATAACGCGACAACAGCTTATCCTGATAACTGTCAATTTGCACCAAAATTGGCCAAGGCCGTCATTTTGGTCAAGTGGAAACGTTATCGCTTTATGGCGGGCGCATTATAAATTACCGCGCAGCGGCAGAGCACACTGAACCGTCTTCGCCAAATATATGGATGTGTGTGGGTGACAGCGCCAAAGACACGGGTGCGCCGTTTCCGACCTTGGGGTCGCCAGTGATTTGCGCAACAATTGATTGGCCATTGGGCAAGGACACATGGGCGTAACCGATTTCCCCCAAACGTTCGAGGATATCGACGTTTCCCTTCAGTTGAATTTTGCCCTCTGCGGCAAATTGGATATGCTCTGGCCTGCAGCCCAAGGTTACTTTGTCACCCACCTTGCAGGCCGGGGGAAGCGGCAGGTTTATTTTCATGCCTGCACCGCAATCGAGCTGATTTTTCTGCGTCATTTTCGCGGCCACAAAATTCATCGCCGGTGAGCCAATAAAGCCGGCGACGAACATATTCGCCGGATTATAATAGAGATCGAGAGGTTTGCCCGTTTGTTCTACGCGGCCGTTATTCATCACCACTATTTTATCGGCCAAGGTCATCGCCTCAACCTGATCGTGGGTGACATAAACAATCGTTGCCTTCAACAATTTGTGCAGCTTGGCAATTTCCACGCGTGTGTTGATGCGCAGGGCCGCGTCTAAATTGGAAAGCGGTTCATCAAACAAAAACACTTGCGGCTTGCGCACGATGGCGCGGCCAATGGCCACGCGTTGGCGCTGCCCGCCAGAAAGTTCGCGCGGGCGGCGCTTGAGCAAGTGCTCCAGTTGCAAAATACGCGCCGCTTCAGAAACGCGCTGATCGATTTCAGCTTTGGGCGTGCGTGCAAATTTCAAGCCAAAGGCCATGTTGTCATAAACATTTTTATGCGGATAAAGCGCATAGGACTGGAACACCATGGCAATCTGGCGTTGGGCGGGGGGCAAGTCATTCACCTGCCTTCCACCGATGCTGATGTTACCCGCGGTGATGGGCTCCAGCCCGGCGATGGATCGCAAAAGCGTTGATTTTCCGCAACCCGAGGGGCCAACCAGCACCACGAAGCTGCCATCTTCAACGGTGAGGTCAATGTTCTTTAGCACTTCCACCGGGCCATAAGCCTTGCAGAGATTTTCAATTTTCACTTCAGACATGGGGCCTCACTTCACAGCGCCAGAGGTTAAACCCCGGATCAACTGCCGAGAAAAAATGACATAGAGAATGAGCACGGGAATAATCGCGGTGGCAAGCGCCGACAGAACCGAATTCCAGTCGGTAATGTATTGACCGAGAAACTGTTGAATGCCGAGCGTGATAGTTTGTTTGCCTCTCGCCGGCGCCAGCAACAATGGAAACCACAAATCATTCCACACCGGGATCATGGTGAACACGGCAACCGTTGCCAGCGCCGGGCGCAGCAGCGGCAAGATGATGTGAAAGAAGATATTATATTCACTCAAGCCATCGCAGCGCGCCGCCTCACGCAAATCTTTGGGGATTTGGCCCATGAATTCCGAGAGGATGAACACGGCTAGGGGAATATTCTGCGCCACATAGACCAGAATGAGAGCCGTGAGTGTATTTATGAGATTAAGCTGGGCAATGAGCTGGATGAGAGCAACGGAGCCCAATCGGATTGGCACCATGATGCCGATGGCCAGAAAAATTGCCAGAAAAGTGTTGAAGCGGAATTTGTATTCCGCCAGCGCCCAGGCGGCCATTGAACCAAACAGCAAAGTGAAAAAAATCGTTCCGCCGGTGACGGTGATGGAGTTGATGTAGTAGCTGGCAATGGCCGAATCCCCAAAAACCTTGTCGTAGCCGATCAAGGAAAACGTGGACGGGGAGGGGAGTTGCAGGGGCGCACCAAAAATCGCTTTGCGCTCTTTGAAAGAATTCATGATCACCAGAATGATCGGCGCCAAAGCCAAGGCGGTGTAAGCCAGCAAAACGGCATGAACGGCAAATGCGCTGGCCTGTTGGCGCAGGTTCATTTTAGAATGAATACCTCTGGATACGGCGCTGAATGACAAAGAGATAGACCATCACGCCCAACAGGATGATCAAGAACATCATGGTGGCAATGGTGGAACCCATGGAAGCATCGCCCAGCTGCAACTGGTTGCCGAAGAACGTGCGATAGAACAGCGTGCCCATAATGTCGGATGAAAAATTTGGCCCGGCCAACGCGCCCTTCATGGCATAGATCAAATCAAAGGCGTTGAAGTTGTTGACAAAGGTGAGAACTGAAACCAGGCCAATTGCTGGAATGACAAGCGGCAGTTTTACAAAGAAGAAGGTTTGGAATTGGGTCAATCCATCAACCGTTGCGGCATCGGCCAATTCATCAGGAATGGCCAACAGGGCTGTGTAAATCAAGATCATCGGAATGCCGACGAATTGCCAAACGGAAATCAACGACACGGTAATCAGCGCCGTGGATTCCTGCCCCAACAAAGGCGCAAAAAATGCACCCATCCCGACAGCCTGCAACAGCATTTTTGATATGCCCCAAAGCGGCGACAGAATAAGTTGCCAAGTGAATCCGATAATCACCACAGACAGCATCGTTGGCATGAAAATCAAGGTGCGATAGGCGGCGCGAAATTTGAGCTGCGGCAAGCTGAGCAAGGCCGCCAAGGCAATGCCAATCGGGTTTTGCACGCCCATGTGAATGAGGAAAAACACGAAATTGTTTTTCATCGCATTCCAAAATGAAACTGACCAAGTGGTGTCAGTCAGCAATGTGACGAAATTGCCCAAACCGTTGAAAACATAGGTTCCGTCAATTTGACGCAAATACAGTGAACTGAAAATCGTGGCAAGCAACGGGTAAATCGAAAAGACCGAATAAATGATCACGGCGGGGGCCAAGAAAAATCCCAGCAAGCGCAGATAACTTGCGCGTGACATGCCCATCAGGCCGGCATCTGATCCGGTTGCCATGTTGATTGCCCTAAGAAAATGGCCGCCGACAATGTTGCCGACGGCCGTGGTTGTGTCAATTCATCATTGGTGCGGCTTATACCACTTTTGCAACCCGGCCTCGAGTTGATCAGCCGCAGCTTCTGGCTTCATGGCACCATTCAAAACTTGTGCGGAAACATTCCACATTTCGTTTTCAAGATTGGGCGTGCCACGTGACAGAATTTGATAAGAGTTCCGGATGGTGGATTTGCATTCGCCGCGCCAGCTCACGAAGGTTTGGGCCACATCATCGCTGATGGCCACCTTCGAATTTGAAAGCGGGAAGAAACCGGGCAGGGCATTGGCGAAAATGCCGGCGAATTCTTCCGAGCCGATCCAATCCAGGAACACTTTGGCATCAGCCGCATTGGCAGACTTGGCATTCATGCCAATGCCAATGTCGGTGTGGTCTGAGATGTAGCAATCCTTGGAACCCGCTGGAGGCGGAGCCTTGAAGGCACCCATGTTGACCTTCTGGCCGCGGAAGGTGGAAATATCCCACGAACCGGCGGCATAGATGGCACCCTTGCCGAGGCCGAACAGGTTTTGGCTGTCTGGATAGGTTTGTGCCTTGTAGCCATCACCCATATAGGGGCCCCATTTTGCCAGGGCGGCAAAAGTATCGACATAGGCTTTATCGGTCAGTTTGCCTTTGCCGTCGATCAAAGCTTTGCGGCCGTCTTCGCCTTTCCAATAGTTGGGGCCAATGTTTTGGAAGCCCATGGTGGCGGCTTCCCATTGATCATTGGTGCCCAGAACCAATGGAACATATTTGCCGTTTTTCTTGATGGCTTCCAGCGTTGCCAAAAACTCTTCTTCAGTTTTCGGTTCGGTGAGTTTCAACTCGGCAAAAATATCTTTGTTGTAGATGAAGCCATGAATAACCGAGCCCATGGGCACGCAGAACGTGGTCTTGCCATCATCGGTTGTCCAGGCACTTTTGGCCACATCCGAAAAGTTCTTCATGCTGCCCAAATCATTCAAGCCTGCCAAAAAGCCTTTGTTGAATAATTCCAGCGACGCATCAAATGGCCGACACGTAATAATATCACCGGCGGTGCCGCCAGCCAGTTTGGCGTTCAGCGCAGCATTATATTCCTTTGGAGCCGTTGGTGTAAATTCCACGGTAATGCCTGGATGTTTTGCCATGAAGGCCGGAATGATTTTATCTTTCCAAATAGCAGCATCATCATTGCGCCAGCTTTCAATGGTCAACTTTCCAGCTGAGGCAGCGCCAGTGCCAACTGTAAGGGCAACCGCCGCTAACAGCATTGTCTTCAAACTCATTTTCAACATATCCTTCTCCTGTTGGTTCCCGTTCGCAGCACTTTAAATCTGATGTTGATTGAGTTGCGCCAGTGCCAGTCGCAAATTTCCTTTGGTTCCTACAAGTAACATTTGGGCGGTTGCATAGTCTTGTGCGCCCGAACACAACAAAACCGCAGGCTTCACCTTTTCTTGGGCCTTGTCGAGCGCCAGGGTTGCCTTTTGCAAATCCACGCCGGCAATTTTTGCGACAATTTCCGCGGCGCGGTGCTTGAGCTTCAAATTTCCGGCCTGCACATTCACCATCATGCCGTCATGCACCGCGCCCAGGCGAATGTGTGTGAGAGTCGATAGTAAATTCAGTGCGGCCTTCTGGGCCGTGCCCGCCCCCATGCGGGTGGAACCCGCAATCACTTCAGCCCCTGTCTCCAGAACGATTTCAATGTTGCCCACAGCGCCCAGAGCAGTGCCGGCATTGTTTACAACAGAAATGACATAGGCGCCCTTGGCTTTGGCCACTTGTGCCGTGGCTATCGTATAGGGTGTGCAACCTGAGGCTGCGACGGCGATTAAAGTATCAGTGGAGAGAAGGAGGGCTGCATCGTGCTGCCCGGCTTGGCTGTCATCTTCGGCGTCGGCCAAAGTCTCGAACATCGCGGCTTTGCCCCCGGCAATGAGATAGACGATTTTGTCTTCAGCCATGCCGAACGTTGCCGGCAACTCACTGCCATCTTGCACGCCAATGCGAATGGACGTGCCAGCCCCGGCATAAGCCAGCCTGCCGCCAGCTGCAAGGCGATTAGCCACAGTCTCGGCCGCTGCCGCGATGCTGGGGATGGCGTTGCGAACAGCTGCAACCGCGCGCTCCTGGCCTGCAATGAGAGCATCGAGTATCGCCGCACTTTCCCAAGTGTCGATGCCCAGGGAGGCCCTGAAGGATTGTTCTGTTGCGCGCGATTCCGAGATCATTGAGCGACAATACCAAATTAATACCACTTGTCCATAAGAAAAAATTAACTATGTATTACAGCGGATTTTGGTTGAAAGTTGGAGGATATTAACAAAACACTTCCAATTTGGTATTGTTTTGGTATTGTAGGTGTCATGGAATTAAACACCCCTTATTTTCTGGGAATAGATGGTGGCGGCAGTCGCTGCCGCGCCCGCATCCGCAGCCACAACGGCGCGCTGCTGGCGGAAAGCATCGGTGGATCCTCAAACATATATCAGGATTTTGACGGCGCTTTACGCAACATAACCAGCACTGCCGCGCAGGCCGCCAAACAAGCCGGCCTGCAGACGGAGGATTTGCATGCGGGCCTCGGTCTGGCAGGGTTGGTCACATCAATCAGTGCTGAGCCGATCATGGCGGCGCATTTGCCATTTGCGTCGGTGACGGCAGACAATGACGCTTATGTGGCTTGCCTCGGTGCCTTTGGCGGCAGTGATGGCGGCATCGTTATCGCCGGCACAGGCTCCATCGGCTTTGCCTTGATCGGCGGCCAGCGCCACATGGTTGGTGGCTGGGGTTTTGCGTTAGGCGACCATGGCTCGGGCGCCTGGACAGGCCACCACGCGGTGCGCCGCGCGGCCCTGGCCATTGATGGTTTGTTGCAACCAACCCCGTTGATTGATGCGGTTCTCGCAAAAGTGGGGCATACGCGCTTTGAACTTTCGCGCTGGTCTGAGCGCGCCACGCCCAAGGATTATGGCCAGATGGCACCGCTGGTGTTTGAATCAGCCGCGCAAGGCGATGTAGTGGGCATGACCATAGTGATTGAAGGCTCGCGCGCGATTTCCAATCTGGCGCGAGACCTTTTATCAAGAGGCGCGGGGCGGGTTAGTTTATTGGGCGGCCTCAAAGATGTTTATCCGCCCTATCTTGATGCGGACGTGAAGCGCGCATTGATTGCACCTCTTGGCGATGCCCTTGATGGTGCCATTATGATGGCGCGGCGCCACCAGGGTTTGGAGGCACGCTGGTGATGAGCCATGCCCAAAGGATATTTGTTCCCAGCCGTTTTGATCCCACGGGAAGCGCACCGCTTTATTCAAGATTGAAAAATTTGGTGCAGCAGTCGATTGAAACGGGTGAGTTGAAAGAGGGCGACGCCATCCCGGCGGAACGCGATGTGGCCGAAATGCTGTCCATTTCGCGGGTGACGGTGCGCAAAGCCTTTCAGGATTTGGTGATTGAAGGCGTTTTGGTGCAGCGCCGCGGCTCTGGCACTTATGTCAACGGCCCCGGTCGGCGCATTGAACAGCCGCTCTCTCGTCTCACCAGTTTCACTCAAGACATGCAGCTGCGCGGCATAAAAACTGATGCCGATTGGTTGGCCCGTGTCTCTGGCTTGCCCACGCCGGACGAAGCCCTTAAGCTTTCCATTTCGCCAAGTGAACGCGTTTCGCGGTTTCACCGCCTTCGCCGCGCCGACGGAAATCCACTGGCCATAGAAAAGGCCGTTATTCCCAACAGATTTTTGCCCGATCCAGAACGCGTTGAAGGCTCTCTCTATGCGGCTTTGGACGCCCGTGGTTTGAAACCCGTGCGGGCCTTACAACGTCTTCATGCAGCAGCACTATTGGCGGCGGACGCCAAGTTGTTGGATCTTCCTACGGGCAGCCCGGCACTTTTCATCGAGAGAATTTCTTATCTGGTTGATGGGCGGGCAGTGGAATTCACGCGCTCTTGTTATCGTGGCGACTCTTATGATTTCCTGGCCGAATTGACGATTGCGCCGGAGGCAAAATCATGAGCCACATGGCGCGTGAATCAGCCGAGGCACCAGAGGCCGTCGCCCGCTTTCTTGAGCGCAACAAGCCCAAACTTATCGCGCTTGGCAAACATCTGCGTCAAACTCCGCCGCAAACCATAGTCACGTCAGCGCGTGGCAGTTCAGACAATGCGGCGGGCTACTTTAAATATGTGACTGAAATTCTCACCGGCACGCCTTGTTGTTCCATCGGCGCATCGGTGGTTTCGGTTTACGGTGCAACGCTGCACGTTCAAAATGGTCTTTGCCTTACTATTTCGCAATCAGGAAAAAGCCCAGACATCGTGGCTCTGCAAGAAGCGGCCAAAAAATCTGGTGCGCTCACCGTGGCCCTGGTCAACGTGGAAGGATCGCCTGCGGCAACCAGTGCGGATATTTGCCTGCCGCTGTACGCAGGGTTGGAGCAAAGTGTGGCCGCAACGAAATCATTGGTGGTATCTTTGGCGGCAGGGGCCGCGATTGTGGCGCACTGGCTTAATCAAAATGAACTCTTGAATGCGGTATCTGCCCTGCCTGAGGTTTTGGAACAGGCTGCAAAAATCCACTGGCCCGAAGCCGTTGATCTGGCAGCAGCGAGTGACTCGCTTTATGTTTTGGGGCGGGGCCCGGCATTGCCCATCGCCACCGAAACGGCGCTGAAGCTGAAAGAAACCTGCGCCATCCATGCCGAGGCCTATTCTATCGCCGAAGTGATGCATGGCCCGCTGGAATTGTTGGGCAAGAATTTTCCTGTGCTGGTTTATGCGCCAGACGATCAATCGCGCGCCACCACGCAAGCGGCGATCCAAAAGCTGCGAAGCACACAAGCCAAAGTTCTGGCCATTGGCTTTGCCGGATTGAATTGCGCACAATCTGGCCACCCCCTGTTGGATCCGATTGCCATGATCCAAACATCCTATGGCTTTATCGAAGCCACCGCCCGCGCGCTGGGTCGAAACCCTGATCAACCACGGCTCCTGAAAAAAGTGACTGAGACGGTGTGATGGCATTCGCGTTGACAGGAGCACGGGTTTTTGATGGCCAGAAATTGCAAGACGGCATGGCCGTGATTGTTGATGGCACAGTCATCACCCAAATACTTCCCGCTTCAAAATTGCCGCGCGGTATTGTCATTCAAGACTTGGGCGGTGGCCTATTAACCGCTGGCTTTATCGACGTGCAGGTGAATGGCGGGGGCGGCGCCCTGATGAACGACAATCCCACCATCGAAACCGTGCAACGCATTGCCGAGTCGCATCGAAAATTTGGCACCACGGGCTTGTTGCCAACGGTGATTACGGATGATCAAC
This sequence comes from Hyphomicrobiales bacterium, assembly GCA_025359265.1. Taxonomy (GTDB): domain Bacteria; phylum Pseudomonadota; class Alphaproteobacteria; order Rhizobiales; family Aestuariivirgaceae; genus Aestuariivirga. Next base: position 10,934 of record JANYHB010000067.1, read on the forward strand.
ACGTCATTGATCAGGCGGTGGTGGCGGTACAGCACGCGATCAGCAATCGCATTCCGGGAGTGCTGGGCATCCATATGGAAGGGCCCTTTCTTGATTCGGCCCGCAAAGGCGCACACCCGGCGCAGTTTATTCGCGTGATGACAGAAGCCGATGTTCAGCGGATTGCTGCCATGGCCTGTGGATGCGTAATGCTCACCCTTGCTCCCAACAAGGTGTCTCCACGATTGATAAGCGCGCTTTCGCAGCGCGGCGTTCTCATCAGCCTTGGGCATGCCGAAGCGACGGAAGTTGAAGTTCAGCAGGCTTTGGATGCAGGAGCCCGGGCGTTCACTCACGTCTTCAACGCCATGAGCCAATTGAACGGGCGCCAGCCAGGCATGGTGGGCTCCTGTTTGGCTGACAGGGAAAGCTATTGCGGTGTGATTGTTGATGGCTTGCATGTTGATGACGTTGCACTGAAGGTTTTGTTTGCTGCCAAGGCCAAAGACCGCATCATGCTGATCACCGATGCTATGTCCGCCGCAGCAGGCGGGCCAGACCGCTTCGAACTTCAGGGCCGCACCGCTCAGCGCGTCGGCAATAGGTTGCAACTGGAAGATGGCACATTGGCCGGATCAATCGTCACCATGGATGAAGCGGTGCGGCGCAGCCTCCAACTTGGCGTGGGTCTTGAGGATGCACTGCGCATGGCATCACTTGTGCCCGCACATTTTTTGCGGAAACAAAATGAACTGGGGCGCATTGCTGAAGGCTTTAGCGCCAGCATGGTGCATCTCAGCGATGATTTGCATGTCAACAAAACCTGGATCGATGGACAATGAAGAAAATCAGAGTGTTGGTGGTTGGCTTGGGCAACATGGGTTTGAGCCATGCACGCGCCTATCAATCAATATCCGAATTTGAAATCGTGGGCCTGTGCACGCGAAATATAGAAGCGCGTGAGGACGTAAAAAAGGCATTTCCTGACATTGCTCTCTTCTCGGATTATGCGGTGGCACTGGCAGCAACAAAGCCTGATGCGGTGTCGATCAATACCTGGCCAGACACGCACGCCGCCTATGCCAAAATGGCCTTCAATGCTGGGTGCCACGTTTTCATCGAAAAGCCGTTGGCCGATAGTGTTGCCGAAGCGCAGGCCATTGCTGATTTGGCGGAAAAGGCCAATCTCAAGCTGGTTATCGGTTATATTTTGCGGGTGCATCCGTCCTGGATCAAATTTGTTGAAGTGGGGAAAACCTTGGGCAAACCGCTGGTCATGCGGATGAATCTCAATCAACAATCATCAGGCGCGCAGTGGCAAGTGCACAAGCATTTGATGAATTCAATTTCGCCAATTGTTGATTGTGGCGTGCATTATGTGGATGTGATGTGCCAGGTGACAGGGGCCAGGCCGGTGCGCGTGCATGCCATGGGCGTGCGGCTCACCCCTGAGATCAAAGACAGCATGTATAATTATGGCCACCTACAAGTTACGTTCGATGATGGGTCAATTGGTTGGTATGAAGCGGGCTGGGGCCCGATGATGAGCGAAACCGCGTTTTTCGTCAAAGACATGATCGGGCCAAAGGGCTCTGTTTCAATCGCGGTGGAGGAATCCAAAACCGCATCGTCGGATGTGGATAGCCATACCAAGACGAACGCCCTTCGTGTGCATCATGCCAAACTCAATGGGCAAGGCAACTTCGCCGCAGCCGATGATCTGATCCAAATGAGCGACGAGCCGGGGCATCAAGAATTATGTAACCGCGAGCAAGAAATTTTCCGAGACGCAATCTTGCATAATCGCAACCTCACCGCCCATGTCAATGACGCAATTAATTCCCTGCGCATCGTGCTGGCGGCGGATGAGAGTGTGCGTACCGGACAAGTGGTTCTGCTGTAAGGTTTGTGGGGGAGGCGCTCAGCCCACGCGGGCGCTCAAATCAATTCCCGCAACGCAAATCGCGGCTCGCTGATGCCGGTTGCAGAAGTTGGCAAGCTGAACACCGCGCCGGTTTTTGGAAAGCGGTTCAAGGCTTCACCATCCAATCCGTCACGCGCGGTTGTGATGTAAAGTGTGTGATTTTCTTTGCCGCCAAAACACATGGTTGTGACGTTGCTTGCGGCAACCGGATATGTGGCCAGTCTATTTCCTTGCGGTGACAGCCTGATGATCCGTGCGCCAAGCCACTGTGACGTCCAGATGCAAGCCTCGCTGTCGGTAATAATGCCATCTGGCAGGCCTTCTTCTTCGCTATAGGTTGCAAACAAGCGCCGGTTCCAGGCCCCAGGCTTTGCCGGATCCAGATCGTAAGCCAGAGTTTGGCGCGCCAGGCTGTCGTTGAAATACATCGTCGTGCCATCGGGCGAGAAAGCGGGTCCATTGGCAATGGCAAAGCCTGCGTCAACCAGCGTTGCTTCGCCTTTGTTGGTGACGCACCACAGGGCGCCGCGCGGTTCCCTTTCTCTGAAATGCGAGGTGCAAACCCACAATCGACCGAAACGATCCATCTTCAAATCGTTATAAATGATGGCATCTCTTCCCTGTTCGGGATCACAAAACGGCGTCAGCGCCAGCGTCACCAGGTTGAGAAATGCCAGTCCGTTGCGGTGCCCCAGAACCACAACATCTGCATCATCTGTCAGGACAAAGGAACCGATGGGCGGGGCCAGCGGCAAGATCTGCGATGTCGTCTGGCCGGAATTGAAATCATGGGTATGGAAAGAGGGGTTTAACAGATCAACCCAAAGCAAACGGTTTTTCTCTTCCTGCCAATGGATGGATTCAGCCAAAGGGTGCTGCGCTGGGATAAACAGTTCCGCTTCTTGGGGCATGAATGTGCTTTCTGAAATGTCACACCACCATACACCATTGTATTCCAATGGCGCATATTGGATATTGCCACCACAGCGCGGCGGAGCCACCCATGTTTGATTTTGGTCATTTCCAATTTGAGTCCAAAGCAGAGGTAATCAAGAAATCAATCCAGTATTGGAATCCGGATAAAACCAGGTTCTGGCAATCCGCAGGCATTGATTTGGTGATCGGCAAACGCGAAGGTTATTACATTGATGATTTGGATGGCCGCCGCCTGATTGATCTGCATTTGAACGGTGGCACTTACAACCTTGGCCATCGCAACCCCGAATTGGTGGCAACGCTGAAATCCGCGCTGGACTATTTTGACATTGGCAACCACTGGTTTCCATCGGTGGCGCGCACGGCGCTGGCGGAATCTTTGATCAAGGTTTCGCCCGGCATGAGTTATGCCGTCTTCGCGCCAGGTGGTGCGGAAGCCGTGGACATCGCCATCAAAAGTGCACGCTATGCCACCAAGCGGCGCAAGATTGTTTCCATCATAAAAGGTTATCACGGGCACTCTGGACTTTCGGTGGCCACGGGTGATGATCGGTTCACCAAGATTTTTCTGGCGGATCGGCCTGATGAATTCAGTGCCGTGCCATTCAACGACATAGACGCCATGGAGCGTGCCATGAAGGGCGGCGATGTGGCCGCCCTCATCATGGAATCCATTCCGGCGACCTATGGTTTCCCCATGCCGAAGGCGGACTATCTCAACGCCTGTCGCGATCTGTGCACGCGCCATGGTGCCATGTATATCGCTGATGAAGTGCAAACCGGACTGCTGCGCACGGGCGCAATGTGGGGTTGGCAGACTTACGGAATTCAGCCCGATATCATGGTGACGGCCAAGGGCCTTTCTGGCGGACTCTATCCGATCAGTGCGGCATTGCTGAACGAAAAGGCCGGCGGCTGGCTGCATGAAGACGGCGCGGCCCACATTTCCACAACCGGCGGCGCAGAACTGGGCTGCGTGGTCGCGCATAAGGTTATTGAAATGCTGCAGCGGCCCGAACTCATTGCCAATGTGCAAACCGTGACGCGCTTCATGGCCAAGGCCATGCAAGAAATGATGCAGCGCCATGGCGATATTTTCACCGGAGTGCGCCAGAAGGGTGTGATCCTCGGGCTGGAGTTCAGCAACCATCCTGAAGGTGCGGTTCATGTTTCACGTGCGCTCTATGAACATGGCGTGTGGGCGATATTTTCATCATTGGATAAACGCGTGTTGCAATGGAAGCCCGGCGTTTTGCTTTCGGCAGAAACCTGTGCAGAAATCATGGGGCGTTTCGATGCAGCCATGCCACGCGCCAGGGAACTGCTGGCGAATGCGTCGAAGCCGTGACAGATTTTGCTGAGTTGCCACATGAACAGCAGTTGCCCGTACTGTTGGATTTGGCGCAAAAGGCCACATCAGCTTATGATTTGCCCTCTGGTGTTTCAGTCAAACTGATCAATCTTTCTGAAAACGCAACCTACCAGGTTGCAGCGCCAGATGGTGGGCGTTGGGCTTTGCGCATCCACCGCGATGGCTATCATTCAAAAACCGCCATCGAATCGGAACTCACTTGGTTGCTGGATTTGCGAAACTCTGGCGTGGTGACAACGCCAGCGCCCGTGAAAGGGCTTGACGGTGAAATAATCCAGATGATTGCACATTCGCGCATGCAGCGTCCCCGCAACGTTGTGCTGTTCGATTGGGAGATTGGCGCTGAGCCGGGGATTGGTCAGAATCTGACGGCACCTTTCAAGGTATTGGGTGAAGTGACAGCGCTCATGCACAAACACGCGCAAAGCTGGAAGCGCCCGGCGTGGTTTACGCGATTAACCTGGGATTTTGAAACCAGCCTGGGCGAAGCGGCGCCCCATTGGGGCCGCTGGCGCAATGGCCTGGGCGTTGCGGCACCCAAGGACAAGCTGTTTGGCCGCACGGTTGATCTGATTGGCAGGCGGTTGAGCGTCTATGGCGAGGCCGCTGATCGATTTGGTTTGATCCATGGCGATTTGCGACTGGCGAACCTGTTGATGGATGGCAATGCAGTAAAAGTGATTGACTTCGATGACTGCGGTTTTGGCTGGTATATGTATGACGCGGCAACACCGCTCTCATTCTACGAGCATGAGCCACAGGTGCCGGAATTGCTTGAGGCCTGGAAAGCGGGCTATCGCCGCGTCTCTGCTCTTTCCAAAATTGATGAAATTGAAATTCCAACATTCATCATGCTGCGGCGCTTGTTGCTGGTTGCCTGGATCGGTTCACACCATGAAACAGACTTGGCCAAATCCATGGGCCTTGCCTATACCGATGGCACTGTGGGCCTGTGTGAAGATTATCTGAGCAAATTCAGCTAAGCCTGCGCCAAGGCTTCCAAACTCTCTGGCACAATTTGCCCGCCGTCAACCACGATGGTTTGGCCCGTGACATAGCTGGCTTCTTTCGATGCAAAATAAAGTGCGGCGTGGCCGATGTCTGCAACCGTGCCCAGCCTTTTCAGAGGAATGGCATTGGCCATCGTTTGAATATAGGCCTCGCCCATGTCGATCATGCCTTCGGTCAATATATTTCCGGGCATGACAGCGTTGACGGTAATGCCATATTTTGCGAGTTCCAGGCACGCGGTGCGCATGAAGCCCAATTGGCCGGCTTTGGAGGCACCATAATGTGTCCATCCCGGAAAGCCGGTGACAGGCCCGGTGATCGACGAAGTGATCACGATGCGACCTTGGTCAGACTTCTTGAGATAGGGCACGGCGGCTTGAACGCAAAGGAACGTGCCTTTCAGATTGGTGGCGTGAACTTCATCCCACTGCGCTTCTGTCATTTCTTCAAGACGCGCTGATGGAAAAATTCCGGCATTGGCGCACAGCACGTCGAGCCCGCCATGGCGCTTCGCGTGGCGTGCACTGCCTGCCGGAACAAATTATCATTACCAATGGCGCGCAATCGGCTTTTGATCTGCTGGCCCTTCTGTTGACCGACCCGGGTGATCCGGTGTGGATGGAAGAGCCGGGTTATTATGGCGCGCGCGCGGCCTTCATGAGCGCGGGCGCAAAGTTGATGCCCCTGCGGGTTGACGCCAAGGGTTGGAATTTTGATCTGCCAAAGGCCCAGCCCAAGGCCATCTTTGTAACCCCGTCGTGTCAACACCCGATGGGCGTGACCATGAGTATGGAACAACGCATCAATCTCGTTCAGATGGCAGACAAGTGGAATGCGTGGATCATCGAGGATGACTATGACAGTGAGTATCGTTTCCAGGGGTCAGCCCATCCCGGCGCTCCAAGGCATCGCCACTGCTTCACGCGTGGCTTTTGTTGGCACCTTTGCCAAAATCCTGTTTCCCGCCATGCGACTTGGCTACATGGTTGTGCCGATGGCCCTGCGGGAAAATTTTTCTGCGGCATTGAGTGCCACTGGCCAATTCGCCCCCCTTATCACCCAAGCAGCGCTGGCGGATTTTATCAATGAGGGCCACCTGTCGCGGCATTTGCGGCGAATGCGCAGAATCTACGCCGAGAGACGCCGCCGATTCATCGAACAGTTTGATTTGCATCTCGGAAAATGGCTGGCGCTGCAACGCGTCGATTCAGGAATTCAGCTCGTTGGGGTTTTTCATGCACCGCGCGATGATCAGAAAATTGCGGCCCGTGCCGCAAAGAGTAACGTCAACGTCTCGCCACTTTCGATGCAATATCACAGCCGAAAATCGCCGCGTGGTTTATTGTTTGGCTTCGCCGCCGCTGACGAAAAGGTGACGGGATTGGCGATGCAACGCTTGGCGCGGGTACTTGCCGAACACGAAAAAGCCTGAGTGGGCGCCAGCCTGGCCACTCTGATGAAGTGGCAGACCCTCTTCGTCGCGGCATCAGCAATAGTTTCCGCTGCAAAAACCGTGTGACAATCACATCCATTGTGCCTGTCTGAAGTCGTGTTAGCGTAGCTGGCGAAACATCATTTTGGGGAATGTTCAGTTATGGCCATGTGGATCAAAGCGCCACTTGCAATTTTATCGGATGAGGCAAGTGGTGGCCTGGTGGTTGAAGGCGGCAAGATTGTCGAGCTGGTTCCCGCCGGGCACCAGCCACGTTCTGGCTACACGGAAGTGTTTGACGCCAGCCGACACGTTATTTTGCCGGGGCTGATCAACACGCATCATCATTTTTTCCAAACGTTGAGCCGCGCCCATCCTGGCGGGCGCGACCAACAACTTTTTCCCTGGCTGGCGAATTTTTTTCCATATTGGAGCCGCTTGGATAGCGGCATGTTTCGCTTGAGCGCCAGATTGGCCTTGGCTGAGTTGCTTCTCTCTGGCTGCACCACTGCGATGGATCATAACTATATTGTTTACCAAGGCATCGAAAACGCCACCGATATAGAAGTGCAAGAGGCCCAGGCCATCGGCATTCGGGCCACCATTACACGTGGCTCCATGTCACTATCGAAGAAGGATGGCATGGTGCCCGAAGACCGCATGGTGCAGGACGAGGACACCATCCTTGCCGATTGTGAGCGCGTGCTTTCCAAATACCATGACCGTTCCGATGGAGCGATGACGCAAATCGCCCTGGCCCCTTGCGCACCCATGAGCGTATCTCGCGATTTGATGCGCAAGACGGCCCTTCTGGCCGAGAAACATGATTGCAGGCTGCACACCCATTTGGCGGAAACCAAAGACGAAGAGGTTTTCTGCCAGGAAGTTTTTGGCTATCGGCCCGTGGATTGGCTGGCGGATTGCAACTGGCTGCAGCCGCGTGTTTGGCTGGCGCATGGCATCCATTTCAACGACGATGATTGCGCCAGGCTGGGCCGGCATGGCGTTGGCATTTGTCATTGCCCAACCTCCAATGCCGTTCTGGCCTCAGGTTTCTGTCGGACGCTTGATCTTGAAGCGGCGGGAAGCCCGGTGGGCTTGGGTGTGGATGGTTCAGCCTCCAATGACGCCTCTAATATGATGGAAGAAGCGCGGCATGCTCTGATGGTCAATCGCCTGGGCTATGAGAGCACTGAACGCATCACGCACCGCGACGTGTTGCGGTGGGCCACCAAGGGCTCGGCCCGTTGTCTGGGCCGTGACGATATTGGCGAAATTGCCTTGGGCAAACAGGCCGATCTGGCGATGTTTACACTCAATGAGTTTCGTTTTTCTGGCAACCATGATCCCTTGGCAGCCCTTATTCATTGCGGGGCCAACCGTGCTGACCGCGTTATGGTTGCCGGTCAATGGCGCGTGCTGGATGGGCGGGTGGTGGGCTTGGACCAAGAAAAATTGATTGCCGAACATTCGGCGGCTGCGCTTCGGCTTTTTGCATCATGACGCAAGACCATTCCCATCATCGACATCGCGCCACTTTTGCAGGGCAACTTTGCCTCTGTTGCACAGGAAATCAGAGCCGCTTGTCGAGGCACCGGATTTTTTTACCAGAAGGATAACTATTGAATTACAAGGATAAATCATTCTCCATTGTACCGATGATGGAAAGGGAAGACAATCTAAGTAAAACAATGGGTTAGAAGGCGATGTGCGCTACGTGTGCAGTACGAGGCGGAAAGCGGCGTGATCTGGAACGTATTATTCACGCGAACAACTCAAACAATCTGTTCGAACTTGTTAGTTGTTTCGCCGGTTTTTCTAGAGCTGCATGCGATGTCGTCGCAATTTTTGGATCGGCAAAGCTGAAAGCACGTTAATGATCGAGCCTAAGGATACGAGTTATAGAGGTCGCGCATAATTTGCATTGTAGACTGGCGCAGGGCAGGCATAGTAGAAGTGAGCAGTGCTATTCGGTCAAACTCGCCTGGTTGTTGGCTAACTGTTCGGCGTAGCGCTGTGCCAAATGCCATCCGCAATTCCGTTCCAATATTGAATTTTTTCACGCGGGTTTGACGTGCTAAGATTTGGCGCATTTCCACAGGAATTCCGCTGCCACCGTGCAACACTAATGGAACGCGCGTAACGGCTTCAATAGAGCGAAATGCTGTAAAGTCTATTTCTGCGGTTTGCTCGGTTTGCAGGTGCAGATTGCCAATGGAGATTGCAAGCGCGTCAATCCCCGTCTGCTGTTCAAATGTTGCGGCATCAGCTGCTGTTGTGTGCTGCGAATTTGTGCCGTTGGCATATCCAACAACGCCAACTTCACCTTCGACCGAGACGCCAAACGATTTTGCCAGAGCAACCACCTGCGCGGTGAGAACAATGTTCGCCTGGAGTTCCAGCATAGAGCCATCAATCATCACGGAGGTGAAGCCATGCTCAATGCCTTCGCGGCACTCTTCAACAGTGCGGGCGTGATCGATGTGGCACACCACGGGTACACTTGCGTGCTCGGCCAAGTGACGGAACATCTTTCCAAGAACGGGAACTGGCGTGTGTTTTCGGCATCCGGGGCCAGCTTGTAGAATGACGGGTAGTTTGGCTTCCTCTGCCGCCTCAACATACGCCTTTGCATCTTCCCAACCTAACACCACAAGTCCGGCTACCGCATATTTTCCGGCAATTGCGGGCAGTAAGACATCGTTGAGGTTGGCGACCGTCATTTAAACTTTGCGATCATGTCTTTGATTCCCGGGATGGTTTCGATCTGATAGGCATGTGTTGGCTGGAAAAACTGTACGAGTGAGCGCTGGCTCAAACCGCCCAGAATGGTGAAGTAATACATTTCATAGCCGGGTGCTGCGACGCAAGGGTGATAACCCTTTTCAAGTACGACTGTAGAACCATCTAGGAGGTGATAAGCGTCGCCCACTTTACCATCTTCCTTTTGCACCAGTTGCAAACCAAAGCCATGATTGGGGCGAAAGCGAAAATTGTAAGATTCGTCATGACGCGTTTCGATGGGCAATCTGTCTGTGTCATGTTTATGTGGCGGAAAGCCCGACCAACCCCCTTGGCCAACCGTAAATAATTCAGACACCAAAAGCCTCCCCACACGGCCATGATATTTGATCCCTAGAATATGTTTAATCTTGCGGTGGGTCTTTGTGTCGTCAGAGCCATATTGAATTCTATCAATATCGGCGGCACGCACCGCGAACGGTGCAAGCTCGCCGTCGTAGCGGGCACCTGCAACAAATACTTCAGCCTGCGCAGAGGTGCATATCAACCGAACCTTTGCTCCAGAAGGCGCGTAAACGCCTTCAGGTTCCCCATCCCACACATCAACGCCGCGTTGCCCGATTGCAGCAAAGTGTTCGCCCTCAACTTCAATATCGAGTGTTCCAGTGGCAGGCACGATGCCGGTTTCATAACCCGGCACGTGATATTCGAATGATTGTCCGGCCACGAGTTTCACAATATTAAAATAATTGAGCGGAACCCTCGCATCGTCAAAATCGATGATGGGTTTGTTGTGGTTGTTGTGAGGTGGAATGTGCATTGCTTCATTTTCCTAAATTATGTGGCTGCTGCATGATCCTTAAGACTTCAGCCGCATCCGGCATGGCTGGCGCGCAGCCCACACGGGTGACCACAATGGCGGCTGTCGCCGCACCACGGCGCACGGCCTCACGCAACGAATTACCTGCAACAAGGCCGGAGATGGTGCCACCCATAAATGCATCGCCGGCACCTGTTGGTTTGAGTGCTGGCACCGGAAATACGGGGGTGTTGAAGTGGCCATTCGACGTAAAAGTTGTGCAGCCTTTTTCACCTTGCTTGTAAACCACAACACGTCCTGCTTGCTGTGATAATTCTTCCGCCAGTGCCAATCCGTTCTGCGCGCCCGCGAGCACGCCAAACTCCTGCTCATTTCCAACAATGAGGTCGCACATCCTTGCTGCTTCTGAACACACGGCTTGTGCTTCATCTTTGGAACGCCAAGAATAGGGGCGATAGTCAATGTCGATGATCAGCAGTAAACCCGCTGCTCGCGCCAGCCGCATGGCAACGAAAGTTGCGTTTCGCGAAGGTTCGTGCGCAAGCGCAGTACCGGCGACGATGATTGCGCCAAAGGTGGAATAATCAATGTCTGAAACATCGGCCTCTGTGATGTGAAAATCCGCGGCGTCGTTGCGGTAGATCACCGACTGGCAATTTTCATTTCGTGTCTCGACAACCGCGAGGGAATTTCGCGCCTCGCCGTCGACGCTAATCACAAATTGCGTATCGATGCCGTAGGACGAAAGCGCCTTTAAGGTATAGCGGCCGATAGCATCATTCGACACCGCTGTGAGCAAAGCGGCCATGCAACCCTGCCGCGTCAACGCCACCGCAATGTTAGCTGCCGAACCACCCAGAGCCGCCCTAAAGTTTTGAGCATCTTCAATTTGCGTGCCCGGTGGGTCAGCATATAAATCTAACCCTGCGCGACCTAAGACAAGAAAATTATTCTTCTGCAATCGCTCAAACATATACTCTTCCATCCGGTCTTGACGGTTCAGACTAGGTCGTGTCTATTCACTTTGCAAGCGCTTGCAAAGAAAGGCTCGATCGTGACGCAAATTGGTGTGGGAATCGTGGGCGGGGGTTACATGGGTAAAGCTCATTCCGTTGCGATGGCGGGTGTGGGCGCGGTTTTTGACACGGCGCTTCGCCCGTCACTTGAAATGATCTGCGCAACAACTGATGAAGGAGCAGCCAATAAAGCGCGGCAATTTGGCTTCAAACGTTCGACTTCAGATTGGCGCGTATTGGTTGATGACCCCGCCGTGCAAGCTATTGTTATTGCCAGCCCGCAGCACACGCACCATGACATCGCCTTAGCAGCCTTCTCGAGCGGTAAACACGTGCTGTGTGAGAAGCCATTGGGCCTCAGCCTTGATCAAAGCCGAAGCATGGTTGATGCAGCGGAAAAAAGTGGCTGTATTCATATGGTGGGCTTCAACTATATCCGCACCCCGGCTACGCAGTTAGCAAGGCAAATTATTTCTCGTGGCGAAATTGGCGACATCACGTTTCTGCGGGCCGAACATACCGAAGACTTTCTGGCAGATGCGACCCTTCCAGGAGGCTGGCGCACGCAAGGACGCGCCAATGGCAATATGGGCGATTTGGCACCTCATATTATCAACGCCGCACTGGCGCTGGCTGGAACTATCACTTCGCTGGTGGCAGACATTGCAACCATACATAAGAGCCGGGGCGGCGTTGAAGTGAGCAATGATGACCAAAGCGCCATCATGTGCCGCTTTGCCAATGGTGCAATGGGGCAACTTTTCATCAGCCGCATCGCCACGGGTCGAAAGATGGGATATGCCTATGAAATGTATGGAACCAAGGGATCGATCCGCTTTGATCAAGAGGACCAGAATGCACTCTGGCTTTACAGTGCTGAAGGGCCGCCGGCGCGGCGCGGCTTTACGAAAATTCTCACTGGCCCTTTGCACCCAGACTACGAAGCATTTTGCTTGGGGGCCGGTCATGGCACTGGCTATCAAGACCAGATCATCATTGAGGCGCGGGATTTTTTGCAGGCCATTCATGAAGGAAAGCCAAAGTGGCCGACCTTCCGTGACGGAATGTTGGTCAACCAGATTATTGAGGCTGGATGGCAGTCACATGAACGACGCTGCTGGATAGACATAACAGATTCATAAGAGTGCGAAATGACGATAAAATTTGGAAATGCGCCCTGTTCTTGGGGTGTTGAATTTGCTGACGACCCACGCAATCCCTCATGGCAGCGCGTGCTCGATGAATGCAAGGCCGCAGGGTATGACGGCATAGAACTTGGCCCCATTGGATTCATGCCGGAGGACCCTACGGTCTTAGGCGATGTACTTGCTGCACGTAACTTGCAGTTGATTGGTGGTGTGGTGTTCAGGCCATTTCACGATGCAAACAAATGGGACGAAGTGAAAGATGGCGCATTGCGCACCTGCAAGTCTCTCGTTGCCCATGGTGCCAAACATCTGGTGCTAATCGACTCCATTTCGCCGCTTCGGGCGCCGGCAGCCGGAAGGCCAGACGAAGCGGTACAGTTATCCGAAACGGAATGGCATGGCTTTGTCAGCAGGTTTCGTGACATTGCGAAAATGGGGACAGAAGACTTTGGCTTGACTGTTTCGCTGCATCCCCATGCTGCGGGCTTCATGGACTTTGAATCCGAGATCGAACGCTTGCTGGCTCAAGTTGATGATAAGTTGCTCAAGCTGTGCCTTGATACGGGTCATTCGCACTACGCAGGTTTTGATCCAGTTGCCTTTATGAAACGCCACCGCGAGCGGTTGGCCTATGTTCATTTCAAGGATATTGACCCTAAAGTGAGGGCCGATGTCATTGCCAAGCGCACTGATTTTTATAAAGCCTGCGGGCAGGGAATTTTTTGCAACCTCGGCAAGGGCATGACAGATTTCAAAGCCGTGCGACAACTATTGCTCGATACTGATTATAATGGGTGGTGCACGATCGAACAAGATTGCGATCCCGCAGGAACGACAAGCCCGGTAGGTGACGCAAGCGCCAATCGGCAGTATTTACGTTCAATAAATTTCTGATTTCTGGAGCAACCTATGACACGTCTATTTTGGGGCATGACTGGCGGTGGTGAGGGCAGCCAGATTGGGCCCGTGCACCGCATTAGTTCTGCATTGGATGCGCAATTTGAATTGAAAGCCGGTGCGCTTGATGTTGACCCCGTGAAGGGCCGCGATTTTGCTAAACGCCTCGGCATTGCTGATGACCGTGCCTATGGTAATTGGCAAGAGATGTTGGCTGGCGAAAAAAATCGCAAGGACCGGATTGACCTTGTGACCGTGGCAACACCCAACTCAACGCATTATGCGATTACCAAAGCCTTCCTTGAGGCAGGCATTCATGTGTTGTGCGAAAAGCCGATGACAGTGACGGTGCAGGAAGCCGAAGATATTGCCGCGATCGCCAAGCGCACGGGAAACATCTGTGCAGTGAACTATGGATATACAGGTTACTCTTTAGTGCGACACATGCGAGCCATGGTGGCGCGCGGTGATTTGGGCAAAGTCAGGCTGATTTTGGTTGAATTCTCCCACGGCTTCCATGCCGATGCCGCAGATGCGGAAAATCCACGCATGCGCTGGCGCTATGATCCACTGCAGGCTGGCATTTCAGGGCAATTTGCCGATTGCGGCATTCATGCTTTGCACATGGCAAGTTTTATATCCGGCCAGAACGCGCGCGAACTCTCGGCTGATTTTGTTTCTGCCATTGCCAGCCGCCAGTTGGAAGATGATGCGATGGTCAATGTTCGCATGGATGGGGGCACCACGGTGCGCGTGTGGACCAGTTCGGTTGCTATCGGCAGTTTTCATGGCTTTAATATTCGTGTCTTCGGTGAAAAGGGTGGATTGCGTTGGGCCCAACAGTGGCCTGACCAATTATATTGGACACCGCTAAATGGCCGCACCGAAACGATTGAACGTGGCAACGCAAACCTTTCGCCAGAAGCTGAGCGCGCCACGCGCATCGCCACGGGGCATTCCGAGGGCATGCTCGTTGCGTTTGCAAACATTTATGCTGATATTGCCGAGGCAATTACTGCAAGCCGATCGGGCAGAGCTATCAATCCACACGCCGCATATTTTCCAACTGCAGTTGATGGACTGCGCTCAATTGCGGCCATCAAAGCCTCGGTAGAATCGGCAAAAGCGAAAGGCGCATGGACGGATGCACGGCCACCGAGTTTGCGCGGCTAGATATTTCGCAATGTGCTGCGCAAAATAATTTCGCAGGGCATAAGCGTTTTGCCTATTGCACTATCTGGGTTTTTAATCAGGGTGATCGCAAGTTGCACGGCACTAATGATGATCTCTGCGATAGGCTGACGGATTGTTGAAAGATTGTAAGACGCCCAAGAGGCCATGCTGATATCATTAAAACCCAATACGCCAACGTCGTGAGGCACCGAAACACCAAGCTCCTTGCACGCATCAAGCGCGCCCATCGCGAGAATATCATCACCACAAAAGACGGCTTCAAATTTTTGGAACTTGAGCAGTTGCTTCATTAGGTCACGTCCATCATCGTGGGAATAGGTTGCCGCGAATATATGTGCGATTGGCGCTAATCCTTCATCGGCGAGACCGTTGCAAAAGCCCTGCAGCCGATCTTGCGTTGAGTTGGCTCCCTCTGGCCCGCCCAAAAACGCTAGGCGTTTATAGCCGTGTTGCAACAATGTTTGAGCGGCCAGCCGCCCGCCTTGCACATTGTCAGCACTGACAACGGGGTGGCGCTGTTTTGTAGCAGCTTTTCCAAATGCATGCACCAGAGGAATGTTGGCGGCAAGACATCCATTGACAAACTTTGGCGAGACAGTTGACGACGCTACAATTACGCCGTCCACGCGATATTGGCGCATCATGTTTACGGCTTCTCTTGCGTCAGCCGTTGCAGATAAATTCACCAGCAAAGGGCGCAATCCATTTTTCTGCAGGCCGCGCGTGAACAAGTCAAAGATCTGCATAAAGGCCGGGTTGTCAAAATTGTTAGACACAAGTCCAATCAATTCGGTGCGCCCAGTCATCAGGCTGCGCGCCATCACGTTTGGCTGGTATCCCAATGCCCGCGACGCTTCGATTATTTTCCTCCGCGTATCGGGCGCCACGCTGGCACCATCTGTATAGGCGCGCGAAACTGCCGATATTGAAACGCCTGCGCGGTCAGCAACCTCCCGCGCGGTTGGGGCCCGGGCTTTAAGCTTCTTTTTTTCAGGTAGTGCCAAAATGATACGTCCGTAGCGCGTTCAATTCTAACGCATCCCAGCCTTCTAAAGTTAATTTTGACTATCAATACGCGCTTGTAGAACTCAATTGAAGAATATTTAATGGCCATCCAAACACGGGCGACAAAATACACACGGTGGCGTCCATTTCAGGCACAAATGTCATTTCTTCAGGCGTAGATGCCGAGACACACGAACTAACATTTTTTGGATGGCAGCAGTAGTTTGGGGAAGAGCAAAATAAGACGCCATAATTTTCAAAACAAAAGTCGGGCGCATGATTGCGATCTCGGGGTCATGCCCTACGATGATTGTATCGGCGTGGGGACCGTGTGGCCCCAGCGCCAAACCGTTGGTGCTCGCATAATCATGAAGCACGCCACTTGATAAACGGCATCATTCATCCAGCGCGTTTTAAACGCCGTACCATGCCCACACTCATGCCAGCGCGAGTTAGTCGACGAACCATAGAGCACGCCGTAGCTCAAGAAAAATGGCACACTCCACCAACTGGGGGAAAAAATAAATAGCCAATCCAGCGGTGATCGCTTCAGCCAAGGGCGCGCAATGGGTGCTTGATATCATTGCGCATTGGCCAAGCCTTCTTCCACGGCGCATTTAGCGTCGCGGCCGAGCAAGCTGTAGTCGCAGGGATAGATGGCCTCTGTCATCAAGTTAGCCTTAAAGTTAAAAGCGAGATTAGAATTTACGTTGCAAGAGGGCAACCAAGCGCTGACAGAAACTATCAATTTGCATCATTATATTGC
This sequence comes from Hyphomicrobiales bacterium, assembly GCA_025359265.1. Taxonomy (GTDB): domain Bacteria; phylum Pseudomonadota; class Alphaproteobacteria; order Rhizobiales; family Aestuariivirgaceae; genus Aestuariivirga. Next base: position 27,176 of record JANYHB010000067.1, read on the forward strand.
AGCTGCTAGTGGCCTTGATTGGGAGTATACAATTTTAGTGGTAATGCGTCCAACAATAGCTGATTTGGCCAAAAAGGCCGGCGTGAGTGTTGCAACAGTTGACCGCGTTTTGAACCGTAGATTGCCCGTGCGCGAAGACACCGTACTCCGCGTCGTCAAAGCGGCAGAATCGATTGGTTATCATGCTACGGGATTGCTCAAAAGCCGTCTAACCGAAACGCCAAAGCGCCGATTTGGGTTTCTGCTGCAAAAGCCCGACGCATTTTATCAGACCCTCGGCAAAGAGTTAGTTGCAGCCACAAAAGCGGTGCGAGCGGTTGAGGGTAAGCCCGTACTCGAGTTTATAGAAGAGGTAGTGCCCAGTACCTTGGCGGAAGGATTGCTGAAATTCTCTCGCAATGTTGATGCGGTGGCCGTGGTAGCGATGGATCACCCGATGGTTAATGATGCAGTGGAGAAAATAATTGCATTGGGAAAGCCGGTGTTCACGCTATTGAGCAATATCACAAGCCCCTTATGCTGCGGCCATTTTGGTGCCGATTCACGCAAATGTGGTCGTATTGCTGGCTGGACGATTAGCAGGCTGGCAAGGCAACCGGGAAAAATTGGTATTCTTGTGGGCAGCCATCGGTACCTTAATCAAGAGCTTTCCGAGATTAGCTTTCGTACGTTCATGCGCGAACATGCGCCCGAGTTTCAATTACTCGAACCCATTGTCAATCTAGATGATGATGATATTGCTTATGAAGCGATTACCGAGCTTGTTGAAAAAACATCTGACCTTGTTGCGATATATGTTTCTGGCGGCGGGCAAGAGGGTTTAATCAAGGCTCTGCGCGAACGTAAATCTGATACCAAATTGATCGCAGTTTGCAATGAATTGACGCCAGCAACTCGCGCAGCACTGCATGATGGGGTGATCGATCTGACGCTGGGCACACCGTTTGCTGCTTTGGCGCGGCGATTAACAGAAGTAATGGCCAAAGCTACAACGGGAGCGGAACTGCCACATTTGCCACCGCTGATGTTGCCACCGGATATTCATATGAGTGAGAATATCTGAGACGATTGAGAATTGGTGTTTGATAGTTTTTGACAGTTTTTGATAATTGCGCGACGTGGACGTTGACTCCCCACGCAATTGGAATAGGCTTTTGAGATATGCTCAGCTGAAGAGTTGCTTCGCTTGAGCAAAACCGCAATGCGCCAAAAGAAGCGCGGGTGGTAAGGGGAGGAGCTAAATTATTGTTTCCATTCTTATATCATTTTGCGCCAACACACAGTGCGGCTGAGACGCCCTGCCTCGTGAGAGGATTCCGGCCCAGTCAACGGGTGCTTGCCGGACACTCGATAGAAGGAGCATTACAATGAAGAAACTTATTCTCGCCGCTGCTGTTCTCGGTTTAATGTCGTCGACCTCATTTGCCGGCAACATCGGTGTATCAATGGCTAATTCAGATACATTCCTCACCGTGCTCCGCAAGGGCATTGAAAAGGCTGCTGCTGATGTCAAGCAACCCGTCCAAATTGAAATTGCAGATGACGATGTTGCTAAACAGCTTAGCCAAATTCAGAATTTCATTGCCGCCAAAGTTGACGCCGTGATCGTGAATGCCGTTGATACTTCAGCCACGGCACCCATGACTAAGCTTGCCAATGATGCTGGAATTCCGATTGTATATGTAAACCGTCAACCATCCGACGTTGATAAAATGGGCCCTAAGGGTGCTTTCGTTGCTTCAAACGAAGCCGATTCAGGCACATTGGAAGCTCAAGCAATCTGCAAGCTCATTGGTGGCAAAGGCGACATTTTGGTGATGGTGGGTGACTTGGCCAACCAAGCCGCCGTACAACGCACAAAAGACATTCATGAAGTGATTGCCAAGGCACCTTGCGATGGCATAAAAATTATTGACGAACAAACTGCTGTTTGGGATCCTGTGAAGGCTCAAGATTTGATGACCAATTGGATCGCTGCTGGCAAGAAGCCACGTGCCGTTATTGCCAATAACGACAACATGGCATTGGGCGCAATCAAGGCATTAAAAGCTGCCGGAATGAACACGAAGGACATTCCCGTGGGGGGCATTGACGCCACGCAAGAAGCTTTGGCTTCAATGAAGGCGGGTGATTTGAACGTCACTGTGTTCCAAGATGCTGCTGGCCAAGGCAAAGGCGCTGTTGATACCGCCATGAAACTCATAAAGGGCGAAAAAGTGGAAGCCAAAGTTTACATCCCATTTCAACTCGTAACTCCAGACAACATGGCCACCTTCATGGCAAAGAACTAATCGACTCCTCCCCAGGAATGCGCCATCTTAGGAGATGGCGCATTTTTTATATCTTTGAGGCCATATGGTTAGCCCATCCACAATGAAAATCGTCCGCGAAAGCGGTGCTGTTCCAGGTTCCGAATTTGTTTTGGAAGTAGCGGAGGTGCGCAAAGAATTTCCCGGAGTGGTTGCGCTGGATAATGTGAAGTTCCAGCTTCGCGCCGGAACTGTTCACGCCCTGATGGGTGAAAATGGCGCTGGCAAATCCACTTTAATGAAAATCATCGCCGGTATCTATACGCCAGACAAGGGAACATTCAAACTTCGCGGTGTTGATGTCCGACTGAAAAGCCCACTCGATGCTTTGGAAAATGGCATTGCGATGATCCATCAGGAATTGAATTTGATGGGGCCGATGACGGTTTCGGAAAATATCTGGATCAGACGCGAACCGAAAAACCGCTTTGGTTTTATCGATCACTTAGAGATGCGCCGGAAAACCGAAGAATTATTTAAGCGCTTGAATATTGAAATTGATCCTGTGGTGGAAGTTGGCACCCTGAGTGTCGCAAATCGCCAAATGGTTGAGATTGCTAAGGCGGTTTCGTTTAACTCCGACGTCCTGATCATGGATGAGCCAACTTCGGCGTTAACCGAAAGGGAAGTGACACATCTCTTTCAAATTATCCGCGCGCTGAAAGCCGAAGGCAAAGGCATAATTTATATCACGCACAAAATGAATGAGTTGTTTGACATTGCTGATGAAGTTTCAATTTTTCGCGATGGAAAATATATCGCAACGAAGAACTCGAAGGATTTAACCCGCGACGAAATCATCCGCATGATGGTGGGCCGCGAGATCACCCAATTATTTCCAAAGGAAACCGTGCCAATTGGCAATGTCAAGCTTTCAGTGAAGGGCTTGACGCTGAATGGCATTTTTAAAGATGTTTCATTTGATGTGCGTGAAGGAGAGATTTTGGGGATTGCGGGATTGGTGGGGTCTGGTCGATCGAATATCGCTGAAACAATTTTTGGCGTAACGCCCGCAAGTTCAGGCGCCATTGAAATTGACGGGAAACGTGTGAATATAAAATCGCCAGCAGTTGCCATGCACAACGGAATGGCATTTCTGACCGAAGACCGCAAGGAAACCGGCTGCTTTTTGTTACTCGATATCCAAGACAACACGCAAATGGCCGTTCTACAGAATCGCTATGTGAATTACGGATTTGTTGAGCAAACTCAACTTGCAAAAGATTCGGAAGTCATGGCCCAAGCCTTGCGTGTTCGCACTCCTGACATGCAAGAGCCAATCATAAATCTTTCAGGCGGAAACCAACAGAAGGTTTTGATTGCGCGTTGGCTTTTGACTAAACCGCGAATTCTCATCTTAGATGAGCCAACTCGTGGCATTGATGTGGGTGCCAAGGCTGAAATTCACAAACTGGTTTCGCAACTCGCAGGCCAGGGTGTGGCCGTGATTATGATTTCGTCCGAAATGCCCGAAGTGATGGGCATGAGTGACCGTATTATGGTGGTGCATGAAGGCCGCGTCACTGGATTTTTAGATCGCTCCGAAGCAACGCAAGTTAAAATTATGGAAATGGCATCGCATTAAATGCGGTGTGGAGAAGAACCATGACTGACACACAACAGGATGCCGGGAAATCCCTGACTGGCCTAAAAAAAATTCGGCGTTGGCCTCCAGAAGTTTCGATCCTGTTGGTGCTTGTGGGCATAATGTTAGTCTTTGAAATTCTTGGGTGGATACTGATTGGCGACAGTTTCATAGCCAACAGACAGCGTCTTTCCATCATCGTATTGCAAGTGGCCGTAACCGGCGTAATTGCCATTGGTGTGACGCAAGTCATTATTACTGCCGGGGTTGATTTGTCATCAGGTTCAATGGTTGGTTTTATCGCAATGGTGGCAGCAAGTCTGGCACAGGTTTCCACAAATGAACGAGCGGTGTTTGGCGCCTATGGTTTAACCGATCTCAATCCTGTTTGGGCAATATTGTCGGGCCTCACGCTGGGCCTGCTGCTGGGTTTCATCAACGGATTTATCATCGCCAAAACCAAGATTCCGCCTTTCATTGCAACACTCGGCATGATGGTATCGGTTCGTGGTTTGGCAAAGTGGTATACGTTGGGTCAGCCCGTGGCTCTGCTCTCTGACAGCTTCAGCTGGTTTGGTCATAGTTTTCCAGTGTTCGGATTTCCGGTGCCGCGTCCGGTCATCGTATTTTTGATTGTTGCGGTTATCTTCCATATATTGTTGACCTACACGCGCTATGGGAAATTTACTTATGCCATTGGGGCCAACCCTCAAGCTGCGCGGGTTTCTGGCATCAACATCGGTAATCATTTGATGAAAGTCTATTCGATTGCTGGCTTGTTATCAGGTCTTGCGGCGGTGATGACGGCAGCAAGAGCGGAATCGGCCCAACCCGGCATGGGCGTTGGATATGAACTTGACGCGATTGCCTCGTGCGTGATTGGCGGTACATCACTTGGTGGCGGTGTGGGGCGCATTACCGGTACATTTATTGGAACTATTATTTTGGGGGTCGTCACTTCCGGATTTACCTTTCTGAAAGTGGGCGCTTACTATCAAGAAATCGTCAAAGGTATCATCATCGTCGCCGCCGTGGTGATCGATCAAAATCGTCAAAACAAGCGCCGCAAATCGAGTTGAAGGCATGCCTAGTCGCTATTCATTTATTGAGACTTATAAGCTTTGCGCCAAGCCCAAATCTTTCGAAACTTTTTTGAGGAACGACGAACATGAAGATTGGAATGGTCACTGACACTTTGGGGCATCTGCCATTTGAAAAAATGCTGGCTACGGCAGCTGGCTTGGGTATCCAAGGCTTGGAGTTCAACGCCGCCAACTGGACATCTGCGCCACATTTTGATTTGAAAAAAATGGTATCGGATGCGGGCGCACGCAAGGCTTTTTCCACTGCACTCAAAAGCCACAACCTCGAACTCACGGCGTTAAATGCCAACGGTAATCAACTTCATCCCGTAGAGGGTGAAAAGCAGTCAGCCGATCTCTACGATACGATTCTTGCGGCGGGTGAGTTTGGTGTTGAAACTGTCGTGCTCATGTCGGGCCTACCCGCTGGCTGCAAGACCGACACGCAACCAAATTGGATTATTTCCTCCTGGCCACCAGAAACCCAAACCATTCTCAAATATCAATGGGAAGAAGTGGCGTTTCCATATTGGCATAAATTAGCTAAGTTAGCCAGGGAACACGGTGTAAAAAAACTGGCCGTAGAACTGCATGGCAATCAATTGGTCTATAATGTCAGTTCACTGATGAAATTGCGAGCTGAGATTGGCCCGATTGTTGGTGCTAATTTTGATCCCTCACATCTGATGTGGATGGGTGCCGATCCACTCGCTGCGATTGATGCGCTAGGTTCGGCCATTCTTCATACTCATGCCAAAGATACGATGATCAACAAGCCCGTGGCCGATCTTAACAGTCGTCTTGAAAATGGTTCACTTATGAATATTTCAGCCCGCGCTTGGAGTTACACCACGCTTGGTTATGGCAACGGCGAAAGTTGGTGGCGAGATTTCTGTTACCGTTTGCGCATGGTGGGCTATGATGGCTGGCTGAACATTGAGCACGAGGACGTGATGCTTAATCGTGAAGAAGGCTTGTGCAAGTCAGTAGCGCTCCTCAAAAATGTCGCCCCATCCGCAACCAGCGATTACAAACCACCGGAGTTTTAAGGACCGGCAATAACGTTGCCTCCATTGCCATCGGGATTCCGCACCGAAAATATATTAAATAGGTGTTTGGAGAAGCACAACGATCGTCCACTGCTATGTGCGCTATGATAAGAGTAGCCGTCGTATAATATTTTACGATTCTCACACTTGAATGAGTGCCCCGAAACGTTGCGCAGGAATGATCACCGAATTCTCCACGGGTGGGATGCGGGGCCGGTATCTGAGGGCATTTTGCCTTAACGTTTGGGCATCGCCTCGCAATCTGTAGATTCGAATAACTTCCTCGCGCCTCTATCGAGCACTCTAGGATTGTTAATTTGAAAGGTCGCATAATGTGCGTTTTGTGACGGTCGTCAAAAGGCCTTTCCCGCCGATGATGATCACTTTTCACGGCATTTCTAATTGAGCTTCCTAGCTACTTTGCACTAAACACCTAACTAAGATGATTGAAAATACTGCTTCTAGAGCGGAGTCACTTTAGCCTGAATCGAATTGGGGTTCCCAAATCAGGATCGATCTGATTCATATGTGGAGACCCCCTTTGGCAAGGGCTTTTTTAGCGATGTTATGTGATCGGTTGCTTTCATATGTCCGGCCTGTTTGTGCAGCATAGGTGTTGCTGCTGGCCCTGATGGAAATCCGCCGATAAGGACCCCAATCAAGCTGTCGCGCTGTTAAGGCGCATTGAATCAGATGGGTTTTCCTTTCCATTGGCTCGATCGCTACACATCATCGACTGCCATTACCAATTCAGTTTTGCTGGCGTCGGTCACGCCGCCGGTTTGTAGGGCTGATAGCTTTCCTTTCGCGTCAGCACGACCCATGCGATCCGCGCCAGTTTGTTAGCCAGAGCCACGGAGACAAGCCTGAAGGGCTTGTTCACCATGAGCTTCCTCATCCAGCTGGCCAGTGGCGTTGGATTGTCTTTGATGTGACGGATAACGGCCGTAGCACCCACGACGAGCAGCCGACGCAGGTATCGGTCACCTTGCTTCGAGATGCCACCAAGGCGGGTCTTGCCGCCAGTAGAATGCTGTAGCGGCGTCAATCCGAGCCATGCTGCGAATTGCCTGCCGGATTGGAATTGGTCGGGATTAGCGACCGTCGCAGCCAAGGCTGTGGCGGTGAGTATCCCAACTCCTGGGATAGTGGCGAGTTTGCGGCTGTCTTCATGGAACTGTCAGGAATTTTGTGCGCGAGGCCATAGTGATGAACAGGAGAGAATCACATGGCTATCGAGAAAGAACTACTGGACCAACTTTTGGCTGGGCGCGATCCCAAGGAGTTGTTTGCCAAGAACGGTTTGTTGGATGATCTGAAGAAGGCGCTATCCGAGCGCATTTTGAATGCTGAGTTGGATGGGCATTTGGATGATGAAGTATCGCGCGGTGCCGTCAATTGCCGCAACGGAGTGTCGAAGAAGTCGGTGCTGACGGGCACGTCTAAGATTGAACTGTCAGTGCCACGCGACCGTGAGGGGCGTTTCGATCCTCAACTGATTGCCAAATATCAAAGGCGGTTTCCGGATTTTGATCAGAAGATCATCTCGATGTATGCACGCGGGTTATCGGTGCGCGAGGTGCGTGGGCATTTGGAGGAGATCTACGGCCTTAAGGTCTCGCCCGATTTAATCTCGGCCATCACTGATGCGGTTCTGGACGAGGTTACAGAATGACAAAATCGGCCGCTCGACCCGGTTTTTCCAATTGTCTTTTTCGACGCTATTCGGGTTAAAATCCGCGATGAAGGATTTGTGCGCAACAAAGCGGTCTATATCGCCCTTGGCATTTTACCTGATGGAACAAAGGAGATTCTCGGCATCTGGATTGAACAAACCGAATGCGCCAAGTTCTGGCTCAGGGTCATGAATGAACTTAAGAACCGTGGCATTGCCGATATCCTCGTTGCTGTCGTTGATGGGTTAAAGGGCTTTCCTGATGCCATCACTGCCGTGTTCCCACAGGCCATCGTCCAAACCTGCATTGTGCATCTGATCCGTAATTCGCTCGACTTCGTGTCGTGGAAAGATCGTAAGCTGATGGTGCCGGCACTCAAAGCCATCTACCGCGCCACGGACGCTGAAGCCGGAAGGGCAGCACTTGATGATTTTGAGGTCGGCCCCTGGGGCACACGTTATCCCGCCATCGTGCAAAGCTGGCGCAGAAACTGGCTCCACATCGTGCCCTTCTTTGCCTTTCCGACAAGCGTGCGCCGGATCATTTACACGACAAATGCGATTGAGGCATTGAACTCAAAAATCCGGCGCGCCGTACGCACACGCGGGCACTTCCCGAATGATGACGCGGCAATGAAATTACTGTATCTGGTTCTCAACCACGCAACCGACGACTGGAAACGGCCGCCGCGAGAATGGTTCGAGGCGCGGGCCCAGTTCGCCATCATCTTTGGCGACAGGTTCCAAGGTCAATAATGAAACCGGCCTCACGCACAAGATTCCTGACAGTCCCGGCCGACCTGATTTTCCACCCCCGCCTTCGCGGGGGCAGGCATTGCCCTTTCTCCCAACCGGATGCTGGCGTACAGGCAGTGGGTTCAATCAGGTAGTGGCTGCACATTTGCAGAAAGCGACGATTATACTGGCGTTCCTTGCCGACGAAGATCGCATCCACTGCCGTCTTCATATTGTCATAGATGCCGCGCGTGCAGGCGCCCCTGAAGAAAGCAAATGCCTTATCGTGAGCATCAAACACCATCTCCTGGGTCTCGCGTGGATAGGCACGCGCATAAAACATCCGGCTGTGACACAGGCGGACATGGGCAACCTTCAAGACAACCGTTGCGTTATTAATGCGAATGACTTCACGGCTCCAGTCAAACTGATAGGCTTCGCCAGCTGAGAAGGACAAAGGCACATAGGCATCCGCCGTTACCGAACCGCGCTCTTTGCCCCAAGCCTTCGCATAGCGTCTTACCGCGTCATAGCTGCCCTTGAAGCCTGCCTCACGCAGCTCC
>JANYHB010000030.1 GCA_025359265.1 Hyphomicrobiales bacterium
CAGCACGTAAAACCTATCGCACACGTTCACAAGCCAAAGCTGATATATTCGATTACATCGAGCGCTTCTATAATCCGATACGGCGGCATTCGACCTTAGGATATATCAGCCCTATTGAGTTCGAAAGAAAGGCAGGTGTAACTTAAGGTCCTGTCCACGAAACCAGCAGCAGCTTAAAGCAGCTCATTCAGTGTAACTTGAGATACCACAAGAACTGGACCCGCAGGGCAGAACTAGATGGAGATACAACAAGGCTGCAATGTCGATGACACGCATTTAAGCCAAAGGTGGCGAGTCATAATTTCCCCAGCTCTTCAACTTGCTCTGCCGTTAAAGGCCGTGTTTGCGAACCGCGCAGCAACAGAAAAAGCTTGGCGGTTTCTTCCAGCTCTTCGGTGGCATTTACTGCTGCTTCTAGACTGACCCCTGAGACAACCGGGCCATGATTAGCCAAGAGAACAGCATGATGCCTGTTAGCTAATTTTTCCACCGCTTGCGCCAGGCTTGCATCCCCCGGGGGGTGATAAGGCACCAATGGAAGTTGGCCTACCCGCATAACATAATACGCCGTGAGTGGGGGCAAACAATCATGTTGGTTTATGCCGTGCAAGCAAGACACCGCAACAGAATGAGTGGAATGCAAATGCACGACTGCCTGACAGTTTGCCCGCTGCTCATACATCACACGGTGAAGAAAGGACTCCTTGGTTGGCTCATTCCCAGAAACATGCCCGCCGTTTGCATCAAGCTTCGAGATATCTGCTGGATCCAATTCTCCAAGCGAGGCATTCGTTGGCGTCATCAGCCAACCGCCTTCCGGCAAGCTTACAGAGATGTTGCCAGACGACCCAAACGTGAGGCCGCGGTTAAAAAGCGATGCCCCACAGCGACATATTTTCTCCCGTAGTTTGCTTTCCGTGCTCATTGCAACATGTTCCATGCTTTGAGGAAAAAATCATTGCCGCCGAAATTACCTGATTTTAGTGCCAAAGCCATAGTTGGTTGTGACTTGCTCATTGTCCAAGGAACGCCGGGATCAATCTCTGGGCCAATCGCCAATACTTTAATTCCAAGTGCTGCCACCACCGCGCCAGACGTTTCGCCACCCGCAACAATCAGACGCGTATAGCCAAGCTGCGGCAAAGCATTGGCGATGCCGGCGAGTAAATCCTCGACAATTTGCCCCGATGTTTTGCGCCCCAGCTCTTTCTGAATGGCACTGACTTTGGCCGGGGCAGCGGTGGAATAGATCAGCGGTATCGCATTGACCGATTGTGCCGCCAGCCAGCTCAACACCGTTGCAACCGTCATGCTGCCGCTGGCAATTTCAAGCGGGTTAATTTGATACGCGGGATACCCTGCGGAAATAGCAGTTTGAACTTGCTCCTGTGTGGCTGTTGAACAGGAACCGGATAGAATAATACAGCGCCCCATGGGTGCGGCAATGCTGGTTGGAGGTTTTGTCAATCTCTCAATCAAACCAAGTTCCAAATATGCGGCCGGTAGACCGATGGCTATGCCTGAGCCGCCGGTGACCAGGCGCAGGTTCGCCGCAATCTTGCCGATGGAGCGCAAGTGCGCGTCGCTCAGCGCATCAACAATAGCCAGGCGCGTGCCAGCCGTTCTCTGCGCTGCAAATGCCTTGGCAATGGCTTCAGCTCCGGCTTCGACATCCGCGTAAGATACCAACCCTACTTTACCTGAGACTTGGCGCTGCAACACGCGGCACAAATTTGAATCACGCATGGGTGTGAGCGGATGATCGCGCATGGAGCTTTCAGCCAGGGGCACACCGTTCACAAAAAGATTTCCCTGATATATCGAGCGGCCAACCGCCGGAAATGCTGGGCAGGCAATGCTGAAAGTTTCTCCCAAGTGGTGCAGCAAAGCTTCAGCGACAGGGCCGATGTTGCCCAAATCCGATGAGTCGAAAGTTGAGCAATATTTGAACATGAATTTTTGGGCGCGATTTTCCTGAAGCCATTGTGCCGCCGCCAATGACTGCGCAACCGCTTGGTCTGCCGCAATAGTACGAGACTTCAGAGAGACAACAACGGCATCAACATTCGTCAAGTCAAGGGATTGCGTCGGAACACCCGTTGTTTGCACGGTTCGCATTCCTTCGCGCGACAACATGAGCGAAAGATCCGTCGCCCCCGTTAAATCGTCAGCGATACAACCCAAGAGCATTGTTCAAAATCCGCTTCGCATCCGCTTTCAGGCTGTTTCACCCGCCGCTGGTTCTCGTTTATTTGGACTTCGGCACCAGATTGTTGAGCTGGGCGATATGATCAGCCAACATCGGTACAAAGTCATCTGGCCTTTGTGCCGCGGCAACGCCAAAACTGTTTTTAACCGCACTGCCCATGATATTGACTACACCAGCCGCATCCGCCATCGATTCCAGATAGCGCAAATCTTTGAAGGCATTGGCAATGCTGAATTTATGCGCATCACGGTTTCCGTCCAGCGTGTATTGCATGAAAGTTTGATAGAAACCGCAATCCATGCGGCCCCCGCGAATAACGGAATCAAAGCGCTGTGGCGTGATGCCGACTTTGGCACAAAGCGCCAGTGCCTCTGCGTAGAGCGCACCATATCCCAGCGACAAGAAATTGTTGAGCAGTTTCATCTTATGCCCATCGCCAATGCCACCGATATGGACAATCTTTCCAGCCCAGGTTTCAAGAACGGGTTTAAGCCTCTCAAAGACGTCGTCTTTGGCACCTACCATCGTATCCAACGTTCCGGCCCAAGCTTCCTTTGGCGTGCGGCCCAACGGAGCATCCGCATAGTCCACTCCACATGCGGCAAGTTCAGTCGCAAGCGAAAGGGTGGAATTCGGATCAGAGGTTGAGCAATCGACAACGACAGACCTAGCTTTGAGGCCCAATTTTAATCCGTCCTCACCACGAATAATTCCCTCAACTTGCGGTGATCCGGTGACGCAAATAAAAATAATGTCGGATGCTGCGGCAACGGCCCTGGCGCTCTTGGCCTCGATGGCCCCGCGCCCAATTAAATCTTCTGCGGCTTCGCGCTTTGAACGCCCCAGAAATGTGAGCGGATAGCCTTTGTCGATGATATTTTTGGCTATGCCGTGCCCCATGAAACCGATACCGATAAAGCCAATTTTGGGTTTGTGAGTTGGGGATGGCATATGCGCTCCTGATGTCCAGCTTATTTATAAAGATAAACAAGCTCAATTTGCGAGTCTATTGTTTTCCGGCCCACGGCAAGAGAGCAAGCTATCGCGTCATAAGGCAGCGCTGTCAATTTGGATTTTCTGCGTGCGCATATTTGGAACTGCGCCCCATGCGCTTATAGGCCGACCAAATCGCATTGACAGATAACCGCGAAATTATCACTATGTTCGTCAAGAACGTTGGCAATTAGCAGATCAGGCAAGCGGTAAATGCCGCTGATGAGGAACGAGAATGCCGAATAATTTGAGTGTAGCGATTATTGGTCTTGGTTCAATGGGTTTAGGGATGGCGCAGGCCATGCTCAAAGCCGGTATCAAGGCCAGCGGCTTTGATCTTAATGCCGCGTCGCTGGCAGCCTTTGAGAATCAAGGTGGCAGAGCCGCTTCGGGTATCGCTGACGCCGCCAAGGGTTGTGATGTGCTGCTGACGGTTGTTGTTAATGCCGAACAAACGCGTTCCATTTTGTTTGGCCCATCCGGTGCTGCCCACGCCATGAAACACGGCGGCGTGATTATTTCGTGCGCCACCATGTCACCAGAAAATGCGCGCGGCCTTGCCAAGGAAGCGATGTCGATGGGCTTGCTGTACCTCGATGCACCAATGAGTGGAGGTGCTGCCAAGGCGGCAACGGGCCAGCTCACATTTATGGCTTCTGGCTTGCCCGAAGCCTTTGCCAGTGCACAATCTGTTCTGGATGCTGTGGCGGGCAAAGTATATAAACTCGGTGACGCTGCGGGAATTGGCGCGTCGTTTAAAATGGTCAATCAGTTGTTGGCCGGCGTCCATATTGCGGCCGCCTGTGAGGCGATGACTTTTGCCGCAAAACTCGGGCTGGATCTCGAAAAAGTATTTGAAGTGATCAGCGCTTCGGCGGGCAATTCGTGGATGTTCGAAAACCGTGTCCCTCATATCCTGGAAGGTGACTATAGTCCACGCAGCGCCATTTCGATTTTCACCAAGGATTTGGGTATTGTGAGCGACATGGGCCGCAAAGAGAAATTTCCGACGCAAATCGCCTCTACTGCCTTGCAAATGTTTCTGATGACTGCTGCTGCGGGAATGGATGGCGATGACGACGCCTCAGTGGCAAGGATGATTGCGCAGATAACAGGACTTGAATTGCCCAAGGCCAAAAAGAGCTGAAGCCATGCCGCATTTTGCTGCCAACTTGACAATGATGTTTAACGAATGGGATTTTCTAGATCGGTTTAAAGCTGCCGCAGACGCGGGCTTTGATGCGGTTGAATTTCTGTTCCCTTATGAACACGCGCCTGATTTGCTGGCGAAACAATTGCAGCAAAATAATTTAAAGCAGGCACTATTCAACTTGCCGCCTGGACATTGGGAAAGCGGCGAGCGCGGTCTTGCTGCCTTGCCAGAGCGCGCCGACGAGTTTCGTGCATCAGTCTCAAAGGCTTTAATTTATGCCGCGACCCTTGCAGCACCCACCCTTCATGTGATGAGCGGCAATGCCAATCGCGCCGATAGTGCCGCCGTTTCTGCATACCGCGAGGCCATTATTTTTGCTTGCGAGGCGGCAGCGCCGCACAATGTCACGATTGTTATTGAACCGATAAATTCGCGCGACATGCCGGATTATTTTTTGAACGATTTTAATTTCGCCGCAGGACTTATCAGCGAGCTGGGCCAGCCCAATCTCAAATTGCAATACGATATCTATCACCGCCAGATCATCCATGGCGATGTGATGAAAAGTCTTGAGAGATTAATGCCGCTGATTGGCCATATTCAAATTGCCGCTGTTCCTCTGCGTCATGAACCTTTGACTGGCGAATTGGACGACGCGCGAATATTTAAACACCTCGATGAACTGGGATATTTGAAATTTGTTGGCTGCGAATATCGTCCGGCAAACGGCACTATCGTAGGCCTTGGATGGATGAAGG
>JANYHB010000025.1 GCA_025359265.1 Hyphomicrobiales bacterium
AGTCAGTGCGTCTGATTCCTTCGAGGTGTTTTTCGGCAACCCGCTGTCTGGCTCATCAGCAAAGCGCAAGGTTTTGCATATGGCGCGCCTCACGATTGACGGCGACACACGCAGCTTTTTTCGCTTCACCAATTCTGACGGCGTAACAGATTATTTTGACGAGAGCGGCCATTCTGCTTCACGTAAACTCATACGCACGCCGGTTTCTGGTGCGCATCTCACATCAGGCTTTGGCGTGCGCATCCATCCCCTGCTCGGCTATTCAAAAATGCACACGGGTGTTGATTTTGGTGCACCCACTGGAACACCCATTCACGCTGCGGGTGACGGTGACATTGACCAGGCGGGCCGTGAAAGCGGTTATGGCAATGTGGTTACCATCAGTCATAGTGACCACTTGCAAACCATGTATGCGCACATGAGCCGCTTTGCCGCCGGGATCCGTGAAGGCACCCATGTAAACCAAGGCCAGGTGATTGGCTATGTGGGCACCACGGGCCGCTCCACTGGCCCGCATTTGCACTTTGAAGTGCGTTATGACGACAAACCAGTGAACCCGATGAGCGTGCGCGGCGCTGGCGGTCATCAACTTGCAGGTCGCGATCTCGCGAACTTCCGCGCCCAACGTGACAGGGTCATCGCGATGATGCAAAAGGCGCCATCTGCCAACGAAGTTGCACAAGCGGCCAATCAGTAAGTTCTCTTTTTTGGCTCACCTCAGTTGACTCTATCATGCTCAACGCTATATCCATTTAGATATAACGGAATCAATCATGAAATATTTTGCCGCCGTAATACTCTGTGCACTTTCAATCCACACTGCGCTGGCCGCAGACATCAACGTTTTCGCTGCTGCCAGCATGAAGGGCGCTTTGGATGAAATCGGTACGGCCTTTAAAGCCAAAACCGGCAAGGGCATTGTGGCCACTTATGCCGCAACCGGCACACTGGCCAAGCAGATTGAAGCCGCCGCCCCTGCCGACGTGTTCATTTCAGCTGACGAGCCTTGGATGGATGAGCTTGCCAGCAAGAACTTGATTAAGCCTGACACGCGCCATGACATCGCAGCCAACACCTTGGTGTTGGTGGAAGCCAAGGACGCCAATCTCGACGCGAAACTGGATGATCTCGCCACAGCTTTGGGCGATGGAAAATTGGCCTTGGCCGATGTCGCCTCGGTGCCGGCTGGCAAATATGCCAAAGCCGCGTTAGACAAACTTGGCCAATGGTCGAAAGTGGAAAAAAACGTCGTGATGCAAGACAATGTCCGCGGCGCATTGGCCCTCGTTGCCAAGGGTGAAGCCAAGCTCGGCGTGGTTTATGGCAGCGATGTTTTGGCCGAGCCGAAAGTGGCAGTGGCCGCAACTTTCAGCGAAGATACACACGCCCCCATCCTTTATCCCGCCGCTGTGATCGCCGCATCGCAAAATGCCGACGCAGCCGCATTCACCGCTTTCTTGCTTGGCGATGAAGCGCGGGCTATCTTTACGAAGGATGGCTTTACGCAAGTGAAATGACCACAGAAGAAATCACTGTCGTTCTTCTCTCCATTAGGGTGGCTCTTCTGGCTACGTTTTGTTGTTTGCCTTTGGCCATTTGGTTGGCTTTCCTGCTGGCGCGAAAAGAATTTTGGGGCAAGACTTTGGTCAACGCCGCAACTTTTTTGCCTCTGTTGCTGCCCCCGGTTGTCACGGGTTACATTCTCCTCGCTGCCTTTGGGCGCAAAGGATTCATCGGCGCACCGCTTTATGATGGGCTAGGGCTCACCGTCGCATTCAAATGGACTGGCGCTGCCTTGGCCGCAGGCCTCATGGCTTTGCCCATCATGGTGCAACCGTTGCGCGTGGCCTTTGAACTTGCCGATGTTGAAATGGAAGAGGCCGCCACTGACTTGGGCGCTTCACGCTGGCAGCGTTTCTTTACCATTACGCTGCCGCTGGCCGCGCCCGGTGTGATCGCCGCCGCACTTTTGGGCTTTGTAAAAGCGCTGGGTGAATTTGGCGCCACCATTACTTTCGTTTCCAACATTCCAGGCGAAACGCAAACTTTGGCACTGGCGATCTATTCGCTTATCCAAACGCCCAATGGCGACGCTGCGGCCAATCGGCTGATTTGGCTTTCCATCGCATTGGCCGTTGCCGCCTTGCTGCTGGCCGATGTGGTAAGCCGCCGCTTGCGACGCGGGCGGGTTATTTCAAAGATTTGAATGTGGCATCAGCTTCCGTCGCCAGGCGTTTTTCCAACGCGCGAAAAGCCGTGACAACATTGTGTCCAAACTCAGTGACCTTGGCGCCGCCACCGCCCGCCCCGCCCGTTGATGATTCCACGCAGGGCTTGGTGAACATCTGGTTGAGTTCGTCGATCAGCAACCAGGCGCGGCGATAAGACATTTCCATCTTTTTTGCGGCCCCTGAAATCGAACCTGTTTCAGCGATGTGCTCAAGCAGCTCTACTTTGCCCGCACCGAGGCGATGGCCATTGAAATCGAGTTTAAGGAGTGGGGTGGGTGGGGGAACCGTGGTTGCCACCTGTCCCTCAATGCACCGTCTTCACTGCAGGCATCTTCACGGCATCGCCCACAGTGCGGCCATTGATGGTGAAGATGCCTTCCTGTACGTCTATTTTCACTGTGTCGCCCTCTTTCACATTTCCGGCCAGAATTTCTTCGGCCAGTGAATCTTGCACGTGCTTTTGAATCACGCGTTTCAACGGGCGGGCACCGTAAGCCGGATCATACCCCTTATCCGCCAGTGCGGTGCGTGCCGCATCTGTCAGCTCAATCTCGATCTTGCGATCCAACAGCAGCTTCTTCAACCGTGCCATTTGAATATCGACAATGGCATTCATGTTGGCGCGTTTCAGGCGGTGGAACAGGATGATGTCGTCCAACCGATTCAAGAACTCGGGCCGGAAGGCAGCCTTCACCACGCCCATCACCTGCTCGCGCACCTCATCCACGTCTTGATTTTCGGCCAGGTTCACCAGAAACTCAGACCCGAGATTTGATGTCATGATGATCAAAGTGTTTTTGAAATCCACCGTGCGGCCTTGGCCATCAGTCAAGCGGCCATCATCCAACACTTGCAGCAGAACGTTAAAAACATCGGGGTGGGCCTTTTCCACTTCATCAAACAGCACCACCTGATAAGGCCTGCGCCGCACGGCTTCGGTTAAGGCCCCGCCTTCATCATAGCCAACGTAGCCCGGAGGTGCGCCAATCAATCGAGAAACGGAATGCTTTTCCATATATTCGCTCATGTCCATGCGCAGCAGCGCATGCTCATCATCAAAGAGATAAGCGGCGAGAGCTTTGGTGAGTTCGGTTTTGCCCACACCCGTGGGGCCCAGGAACAGGAAGGAACCGATGGGGCGGTTGGGGTCTTGCAAGCCGGCCCGGGCGCGGCGCACAGCGGTGGCCACGGCTTCGACAGCCTCGGCCTGGCCCACCACACGGCGGCCCAGTTCGGCTTCCATTTGCAACAAGCGGTCGCGTTCACCCGCCAACATTTTATCAACTGGAATGCCCGTCCAGCGCGAAACAATTTGCGCGATATGAGACTCGGTGACCGCCTCTTCCATCATCTTGTTGGACGACTGTTCCTCAGCTGCTTTGAGCTTTTTCTCAAGTTCCGGAATGGTTGAATAGGCCAATTCGCCCGCCTTGGCGAAATCACCCTTACGCTGGGCCAATTCCAAATCACGACGCGCCGATTCCAAATTTTCCTTGATCTTGGAGGCAGAGGCGAGTTTTTCTTTTTCGGCCTGCCAATTGCGTGTCATCGTGGCGGACTTTTCTTCAGTCTCGGCCAATTCCTTTTGCAATTTTTCCAAACGATCCTTGGACGCGTTGTCGATTTCTTTCTTCAAGGCTTCCCGCTCAATCTGCAACTGCATGATGCGGCGATCCAACTCATCCAGTTCTTCCGGCTTGGAATCCACCTGCATGCGCAAACGTGCGCCAGCTTCATCCATCAAGTCGATGGCTTTATCGGGCAAGAAGCGATCGGATATGTAGCGATTGGACAGCTGAGCGGCAGCGACCACCGCGGCATCTGTGATGCGAACGCCGTGATGCAACTCATATTTTTCCTTGATGCCGCGCAAAATCGAAATCGTATCTTCGACCGAAGGTTCTTCCACGAAGATGGGCTGGAAGCGGCGCGCCAACGCAGCGTCCTTCTCAACATATTTGCGATATTCATTGAGCGTGGTGGCCCCCACGCAATGCAGTTCTCCACGCGCCAAAGCGGGCTTCAACAGATTGGAAGCGTCCATCGCGCCATCGGCTTTGCCGGCGCCCACCAGTGTGTGCATTTCGTCGATAAACAGGATGATGCCGCCCGCCGCCGCTGTTACTTCTGAGAGCACCGCCTTCAGGCGTTCTTCAAATTCACCGCGAAATTTCGCGCCCGCAATCAGCGAACCCATATCGAGGGCCAGAAGCTTTTTATCTTTCAAAGATTCCGGCACATCGCCTTTGACGATGCGCAAAGCAAGACCTTCTGCAATGGCAGTTTTGCCAACACCAGGCTCACCAATCAGCACCGGGTTATTTTTGGTGCGGCGCGAGAGAACCTGAATGCTGCGGCGAATTTCATCATCACGGCCAATCACCGGGTCTAGCTTGCCTTCGCGCGCCGCTTCGGTAAGGTCTCGCGAATATTTTTTCAGGGCATCATAGCCCGATTCCGCCGATGCCGTATCTGCGGTGCGGCCCTTGCGAATGTCATTGATGGCGGTGTTGAGTGCCTGCGCGGTGATACCTGAGGACTTCAGAATTTTCTGCGCATCCGATGGTTCAACAGCAATTGCCTGCAACAGGCGCTCAGCGGTTACAAAACTATCTCCAGACTTTTCGGCGAGTTTGGTGGCACCCTCAAACACCCGCGCCATTTCAGGCGCCAGATAGACCTGCCCCGCGCCACCGCCGGAAACTTTCGGCATTTTCGCCAATGCCACCTCAGTTTGCGTTAACGCGGCCCGCGAATCGCCCCCGGCGGATTTGATAAGCCCGGCGGCCAGGCCTTCCTCATCATCCAGCAAAACTTTCAAAACATGTTCGGGGGTGAAGCGCTGGTGGCCCTCGCGCAGGGCCAGACTTTGCGCTGATTGGATGAAGCCTTGGCTTCGCTCGGTGAATTTTTGAATATCCATACTCAACTCCTTCTGGCATGGGCCACAACCCCCGAAGGCAGAAGCGGCTCACCCAAGTAAGCGGGAATGTAAGCAGGCTGCGCGCGCATTCAAGAGGTGGTCAATAAGCAATTCGCCTCATTCAATCGAACCAGGCAGTTGTCAATCCTACGCGCACGCCCTCCCACCGACACGACCATTTCCGTGATCAAGATAAATAATATGGGTTTACCGAGCATGGCAAACCGATGGCATTTAGCTCATTCGTTTGGAGGTGTATCCACGACCGGCACGGCCTCTTCCACGCGCTCTTTTCGCGGACGGCCACGGCGCGGCTGTTCAACAGCTTCGCCATCACTTTCAGTTGCAGCCGGGGCAATCACAGAGGGCGTTGGGCGCTGCAAAAAGCTCGGCGCTTCCCATTGGCCTTCGTCCGCGGCAACCTCAGCTGTCGGTGCTGATGAATATGGCTCCGCCCCCTGCACGTTGCTTGCCGTTTCAGGATTGCCATCTTGCAACTGATTGCGATCTCGGTCACGCTGCCAACGGGGGCGGAAACGTTCACGGTTGTTGCCGCGATTATTATTACGTTGCTGTCCATCATCACGGGGCTGGCCATCCGTGGCCGGTGCGTCAACGTTATCGGAACCCTGAGCAATGGCACCTGCTTCAACAGGCTGGCGCTCAGCTTCGTTGGGTTCAACAGCCTCACCTTCGGGCGCGACATCTTCTTCACCTTCATCTTCGCCATACTTCAATGACATGATGAGCGAAGCGCCTTGCGGCTGATTGGCGGCCCATAAGCGATAGTAATGTTCCGCGTGTTGATAATAGGTTTCTGCCGCCACGGTGTCACCGGAGCTTTGCGCATCACGGCCCAACTGCATGTATTTTTCAGCCACGGTTTGGGCCGTGCCGCGCACTTTCACATCAGGGCCGTTCGAGTCAAAAACCTTGTTGCCCGAATTGCCGCCGCCACTATTGCCACCACTGCTTCGGTTGCGACTATTGTTATTGTTGTTGCGGCTATTACGGTTACGATTGCGGTTACCTTGGCCTTGCCGCATAAAATTATTGTTCACGACTGTTCTTCATCCTTAAACGCGTCAAACCGAAAACCCGATACACGCGGGTGCCTTGACGACTTATTACTCAGCGCAGAATTTATGCTGTAAATCCTAACTTTTTTAAAACGGCCCAGCAGAAGCGCATCCAATTATATTGCTTCATCAGCTTAAACTCGCATTTTAAAGCTGCGATTCATTCAAAACCATTAGGGACAAAACAGTTGTAGCGCAGTTTGCACGAAAATCCAATTACTTATTTTCAACGTGGTTCATGGGTTTTTGAAGGCTAACGCCCGCGCATGCCCGGCCAAATCCATGGCTTGGTCAAACAGCTTGAGCCCATGGGATTCAAATAGACTTTTAACCGCGGTGATTTGGCCGGCACCAATTTCAACAATCACCACGCCATGGCCTGATAAATGCGCGGAGGCTTGCCTGGCGATTTCGCGGTAAGCCAATAATCCATCTTCGCCAGCAAATAACGCAATGTGAGGATCATAGTTTGCTACATCGGGCGACAAGGTCTCATGGGTGGCAATATAGGGTGGATTGGAAATGATAAGATCGAATGCCCCAGTCAATCCGACAAACCAGGTATTCTTATGAAAGCTAAGTCTATCACTCACACCTAGGCGCTGGGCATTAGTGCGCGCCACTTGAAGCGCGGCCGCGGAAACATCTGTGGCAATGCCGATGAGTTGGTCGGCCTCGCCGCACAGGGTGATAGCAATCGCCCCACTGCCGGTGCCCAAATCAACAAAGCGCCCATGCTTTACATGTGTCAAAGCCAGTTCCACTACCACTTCAGTGTCGGGCCGTGGATCAAGCACGTCTGGCGTAATTGTATATTCGCGGCCATAAAATTCCCGACGGCCCAGAATGCGGGACACTGGTTCATGTGCCGAACGCCTGGCGATGCTAGCATAAAAAATGCTTTCGGCCTCGCGGCTTATGTCTTGCGCGGGATGAGCGATTATTTCCTCGTGCGAAAGGCCTGCGGCGGCCTGCAGCAGCAAGCGTACATCGAGAGCAACTGAAAACGTCCCCTGCCGCTGCAATAATCTGCGCCCTTCGGTGAGCAGCGCCTCAATTTTCACGATCCATCTCCGCCAACAGCGTGGCTTGGTGATCGGTGATCAAGGCCTGTACGACTTCTTCCAGTGCCGGGCCTTCAACAATTTCGGGCAACTTATAAAGCGTTAAATTTATGCGGTGATCAGTCAATCGGCCCTGTGGAAAATTATAGGTGCGAATACGCTCAGAGCGATCCCCCGAACCAACTTGGCCCTTGCGCGCTGCAGAGCGTTCTGAATCGATGCGCATGCGCTCACGCTCATAAAGGCGTGAACGCAATAATTTCATCGCGGCATTCTTGTTTTTAAGTTGCGATTTTTCAGTTTGCTGCGCCACGGCCAAACCCGTTGGCAGGTGGGTGATGCGTACAGCAGAATCCGTGGTGTTCACGCTCTGCCCGCCCGGGCCGGACGAGCGGTATACGTCGATGCGCAAATCTTTTTCTTCAATTTTGATGTCCACTTCCTCTGCTTCAGGCAAAACTGCCACGGTGGCGGCAGAGGTGTGGATGCGGCCTTGCGTTTCAGTGTTGGGCACGCGCTGCACGCGGTGCACGCCCGATTCAAATTTCATATGCGCAAAAGCGCCTTGGCCGAAGATATTGGCTATCACCTCCTTGTAACCGCCGTGTTCGCCGTCTGATGACGAAATCACCTCCACTTTCCAGCCCTTGCTGGCCGCATAGCGCTGATACATGCGGAACAGGTCGCCTGCAAAAATCGCAGCTTCATCGCCCCCCGTTCCGGCACGTACTTCAAGGATTACGTTGCGTTCGTCGGCAGAGTCTTTCGGCAGCAACAAAATGCGCATGTTTTGTTCAAGTCGTTCGATGCGCGCATCCACGGCTGGCTTTTCAGCCTCGGCCATTTGCGCAAACTCGCCGCCATCAGCCAACATATCGCCTAGACCTTCGCGCTCAATATAGGCCAATTTCAGTGCCAAGGCGCCCTTGGCCATGGGCGCAAGCTCGACATATTCCTTGGAGTTTTTTACAAAAGCTTCGCCTGTGGAACCGCTTGACAAAGCGTGCTCAACACTGGCGAAGCGTTCAATAATGCGGTCAAGTTTCTGTGGATGGATGGCAGACATGCAAACTTTTCAAAATTTGGATGTGCCTTAGCGCAAGTTGCAACAAAAAGGAAAGACTTGAACAGTCAATTGGTCGGAATGATTTTACGAATGCGACCGCTGTTTGGTGAAACCAGCAACGTCATGGTTTGGCCATCCCTCCACGCCTGGTAAACAAAGCTGGGGCCACTGCAACGCAGAGCGCGAACCCGCTGCCAACCTTGAGCCCGCAAACGAAAAGCAAAGCGCCCACAAAAGTTCCCTTGCCGATTGTCAAAGCCGAAACGGTTCTCATCGCGATTGCCAAAACCGAATTGTGCATCAAAGCCATCACGGTGCCTTCTGCCAAAATCAGGCTGGAAATCGGGTGGAGGTGGGCCGTGATCTACAACAATCGGTGCGGGACCCGTTGGGAATTTCTCAGGCGAGGCCGGAGGGGGCGGCATAGGGGTTTGACGGTGCAGCTTCGCCACATAGGGCAAACACTCCGGGAGATCAGGGTTTTGCATGCAGAATTCCTGGATGGAGCGAGCCTCGCCCTTGGCAATAAACGTTACCGCCCCAATGGCTGCCAGCAGGCAAATAATTACAAATTTCTTCATAGAACCTCTCCGTCGTCAGGAAACGTATAAATCAGGATTTGGTTCCCACGGTGCTCTGAATGTGCGTAGATTGTGGCAAATGAAAGTTTTTAGTTCAGAACCACAAACGAGATCTTGGCCACTCCGGCCCCGTTCATGCCAATGGCATTCGCGGCACCTAAGCTTAAATCCAGTACGCGGCCACGGATAAATGGACCACGATCATTCACACGCACAATCACGCTGCGGCCATTGCGCAAATTCGTGACTCTCAGTCTAGTACCAAAGGCCATGCGACGATGGGCGCACGTCAAGCCCATGGGGCGAAAGTGTTCTCCGTTGGCCGTTAAGCTTCCGGATTTGTAGTAAGACGCCCAGCCCACTGAGGCTTGCGCCGGAACACAAAAGAAAAAGGCTGCGAGTGCAGCGCCGCACAGTTTTTTCATTTAAATCTCACATTCCATTTCATATTGCAGCGCAACATATAGCCAATTGAGGCGAGAATGTGGCTTAACTCCACCCTTTAGACTGCGGCTTCCACCATGATTTCCACATCAAGGCCCGGGGCAGCGAGCTTCGATTCGACTGTGGCGCGGGCTGGTGTGTCGCCCTTAGGAACCCAAGCGTCCCAAGCTTCATTCATTTGTGAGAAGGTTTTGATGTCGGTAAGCCAAATGTTGGCTTTCAGTATTTTGGATTTGTCAGTGCCGCATTCTTTCAGCGTGGCATCAATCTGCGAGAGGATATCAGCGGTTTGTTCTTTAACTGATTTGCCCGCTGTTTTTTCAGCCACAAAGCCTGCGAGACGGGCCACACCGCCATAAACCACAGCAGCCGACATGCGAGGGCCTATTCCAATACGCTTGATCGTCATTGCGTTTCTCCTGCAATATCTTGGTGCTTCTAGGCGACAGCCTCAATCACCGCAAGCAGGGCCTTGGGCAAAATTTCAAAGGCGTAGGGCGCGTGCAGCCGTTCCAGCCAATGATGATAATCGCGGCCCCAGGGGCCCAGATTGATCGCAGGAAGGCCCGGCGCTTCAGGCATAGCAAAACTTGAGCCCCAGATCGGGGTGTTGGCGGCTACGGTGGCCAGATCGCCGGTCGCTTCGCCAAAAAAGCTCATGTCAGATATCCCTGCAAAATAATTCAATGCCCCAACGCCAAGGGGTTTCATCGCCGCTTCGATGGCTTGGCGCTTGCTCTTATCCTTCAAGGCCACGGCCAGATACGGAATCGAACCAAATCCCAGAATGATCGACGGGCCCGCCAGCCCTGATTTTTGCCAAACCAACTCGGTCACACGCTTGGCTCTCTCTGGCAGATCAACGGTGTCATCGCTGGCAATCTTGTTAATGGCCGGGTCTTTTTGCCAAGTGGGAGTGGCAGCTGCAAGTTCAGAAAATGTCATGAGCCTCACATCGCGGCCCGTACGCGCCTTGACACGAGCAAGGGCTTCAGAGGCGAAGGCCACGGCCAGCGCCAGAACTTCCGCGCCAGACCTTTCATATTGCATGGTGTTCCAATAGGCCCAGAAAGCGTTTGGTGTGGTCACATTATAGCCCTGCTTCAAATCTTTGGCGCAAAGGGCCGTTGGGGAGGCGGTCTTTTCCTCTCCACTGGTTTCCACAAAGGCGGAATTGCCTTCGAGGGATGAGATTAATTCTGCGGCGATGTAAGCGGCGTTTACGCCATCCTGGGGATAGCCCGCATGGGTTTCTTTGCCGATGATCAAGGCGGTGAGCAGCTGCTTGCCGATTGAGCCATAGGTGACGACTTTGGCTTTCGCCCCATCACCCTGGTCTGAAATGGCGTCAAGATTGATGATGAGCTTGATATCAAGTTCGTGTTTCTTTGCCGTTTCAAACAACCTGGGCACGGCGGCGCGGGCGCCAGCAGAACGGTTTTCTTCGTCGGCCACGGCGATAAACAAAAGCGTTGCCTCACCTTGGTAGAACTCGATCGCGGCAAGGCCTGCAGCGAGGCCGGCTTTCATATCGAGCAGGCCGCGACCGGGGAGAAATTCGCCCGATTCGAAATCCATCAAAGCCAATGGATTTTCGCCCGTCATCTTCAGACGCGCAATCGTGGCTGGCAAAAGTGCTTCAACATCGAATGCAGGCAACTGTCCGTAGTCATCTACCGACACCACATCAAAATGGCCCGTGAGTACGATGGTGCTTGTGGATTTGCCGCGTTTCAATGCAAAAAGATTTTGCCGTGGATATGAGCCGCCAGAAACGGGCGACAGCCAGATATGGTCAAAGCCGCGCAATTCTTCCTTCAAACGCAGGGGAAATTCTGCCTCACCTGCCGTTCCCGTGACAGAGGGCCAAGACGTAAATTTCAAGGCCAGTTCACGTGCGCGGACAGACATTTTTCCGCTCACGCGAAACTCCTGTCATGGGCAAGAACAGCGTTGAGCAACACTTGCGCGCCTGCTGCACATTCTTCCAAGGTGGTACTCTCCTCCTCATTGTGTGATATGCCCCCTAAACAAGGAACGAAAATCATTGTCGTGGGGGCCACGCGGGCGATGTAAGCAGCATCATGGCCTGCACCGGAGGCCATATCACGGGTTTTTAAGCCCGCTTGACTAACGCCATGGCGCACGCATTCAATTAAGTCTGGAGCAAATTTAACAGCGGGAGAATTCCAAATGCGATTTTCAGTGATCTCAATCTGGAGGGAAGTTGCAATTTTTGTGATCGCAGCTCGATAGGTCTTTTCCATCTTGTCCAGCACAGCCTCATCTGGATGGCGCAAATCCACGGTGAAGAACACTTCACCCGGCACAACATTGCGGCTGTTGGGTTTGTTTTCGATAAGGCCCACAGAGGCCACGCCAGGCAAATGATCCATGCCAATGGTGTTAATTGCATCGATCATTCGGGCCGCCGCCAGTAAAGCGTTCTTGCGTAATCCCATGGGTGTGGCACCCGTGTGGCTCTCTTGGCCTTTCAGCATCACCTCATACCAACGCATGCCTTGAACGCCGGTTACAACACCGATCACTTTATTTTCAGCTTCAAGGATCGGTCCTTGCTCGATATGAAGTTCGAACATCGCTGAGAATTTGATGGCCCCGGCTTTATGCACGCCTTTGTAGCCAATGCGGGCAAGTTCGTCGCCCAGTCTGAGGCCGCTGCGATCTTCCCTGCTCCAGGCAAATTCTGGCGTGAACACACCCGCGTAGACGCCAGAACACAACATGGCGGGGGCAAAGCGAGAGCCTTCTTCATTCGTCCAATTCGCGATCATAAGAGGCGCGTTTGTTTCATAACCCATGTCTACCAAAGTACGCAGCACTTCCAGCGCGCCAAGCACGCCCAGCACGCCATCAAATTTTCCACCCGTCGGCTGCGTATCCAAATGCGAGCCCATGGCAATGGGGGCCACATCTGCGCGGCGGCCGGCACGCGTGGCAAACATGTTGCCCACTTCATCCACTTCCACCTTGCAACCCAGCTTTTCACACTCGGATTTGAACCAATCGCGCACGCGCTTGTCCTCATCCGATACCGTCAGCCGCCTAATTCCGCCTTTTGGAGTGGCACCAAATTGTGCGGTTTCCATCAACGCATCCCACAGGCGCTGCGGGTTGATGGTGAGATTGGTTTTAGATGACATCACCGCACCTTCACATCTTCGTGCCGCTCAAGCCCTTGGCATCAATATGGGGTTGGTGCAGCGCCAGATCAGCTTGGCCCAAACGCTCACTGACAGAATTGTATTGATGCCAATAGGGGTAAAGCAGCGGCAGGCGGCTGACGTCGTCCAACTTTTTGAAATCGGAAGCTGTGAGCTTGAGATTGACCGAGGCCAGATTGTCGGTGAGTTGCGTCTCATTGCGTGCACCCACAACCAAGGATGCCACGCCGGGCTTGCTGGCCGTCCACGCCAACCCAACTTGTGCGGCAGAAACATTGTGTGCCTCACCCACTTCAACCAGCGCATCGATGATCTTCCATAACCGTTCACGATTATAGATCGGCGGCTCGGTCCAGCCATCAAGGTGGCGCGATTGTTCCGGTGATTTGTCGCGGCGGAACTTGCCGGATAAAAGGCCTCCTGCAATCGGGCTCCACACTTGGATACCCACACCTTGATCAACCGCAATTGGCATCAACTCATATTCAGCTTCCCGGGCTTCAATCGAGTAATGAATTTGCTGGCACACAAATTTCGCCAAGCCGTTTCGGTCAGCGGCCATCAAAGACTTCATGATGTGCCAGCCGGAAAAATTAGAACACCCGATATAACGCACTTTGCCGTGTTGAACCAAGGCGTTCAGTGCCTCCATGGTTTCTTCAACCGGAGTTTGCCCATCCCATTCATGCAATAGGTAGAGATCGATATGATCACGTTGCAGGCGCTTCAAACTCTCTTCGCATTGTTGAATAATGTGAAAGCGCGAGAGCCCCTGCTCATTGGGCCCATCGCCCATGCCAAAGCGCACTTTGGTTTCGACCAGCAGTTGCTTGGAGCGCGATTTGAGGATCTCCCCCAAGGCAGATTCCGATTTGCCGCGAGTATAGGCATTGGATGTATCGAATATATTCACACCATGTTCAACGGCAACGTCAACCAACCGTTCGGCTTGTTTGCGGTCCAGGCTGCCCGGCATGGTGAAGAAGCCCTCGCCATCAAAATTCATCGTGCCTAGCGTCAGCAGCGAGACTTTCAAACCTGAATGGCCGAGATTGCGATATTCCATCTTCTACCTCTTTATCTTTCAAATGAATCGACAGCTATTGCTTCACGTCAAGCCTTTGGATTTTTTCAAGACTTCAGGATGATGCAACTTCAGCTTCGCCACAAGTGGCTTCATTGCGGCAGTTGTGTGCAAATGGGCAACAAGAATGGCATCTGAGGTAACCGCCACAAGCACGTCTCGTAGCCCTTCGACAGCCACAAGCTTGTCGCCACCGATGACCAGAACATTGTCACTATGCGTAAACTGAACTCTTCCCGTTGCCGCATTTCCATCGACGTCCTGATCCAGGATTGCGTGGATGGATTTCCATGTGCCCAGATCAGACCATGGGAAATTGGATGGCAAAACAGCGGCCTTGGTGGTTTTTTCCAAGACGGCAAAATCAATGGAAAGAGACTTGGCGGCGGCAAAGTCCTTTTCATGCAGATAGTAAAAGTCGTCACTGTGTCTCATATTCTTCGCTGCGCGCGCGGCTGGCGCCGCAATATCATGCGCCAACACATCCGCCTCCTGCAAAAGCAACGACGGTTTGCAAATGAAATTGCTGGAATTCCACAAATAGCCTTTCGCCACATAGAGTTTAGCCACTTCCAAGGTGGGCTTTTCGGCAAACTTGTTCACGCGGTGAACGGGCGCAGCGCCGCGCAATTCTTCGCCGGGTGAAATATAACCATAGTCGCTCGAGGGTGATTGCGGCTGAAGACCGAAGAGCACAATGTGATCTTGTGCCGCCTTTAGCGATAGTTGGATGTGGTGCAGAAAAGCCTCAACATCAGGGATGGCATGATCGGAGGCCACGGCCATGCACAGGCCCGGGCGCTTGAAACTGATACAAAGATTGGTCGCCGCCAGAATTGCCGCAGCGGAATCCCGGCGGATAGGCTCCAGCATTATGTCGGCTGCCACGCCGATTTCACGCAATTGTTCTGCCACCAGAAAGCGATGCTCGGCGCCGGTGGCGATGATAGGTTTGGCAAACCGGAATTGGCCCTCCCGTTCGCCTTGCATGCGAAGAATTGTTTCTTGGAAGAGCGACCTGTTTGAGATCAATTTCAAGAACTGCTTGGGCAAGTCTTCACGCGAAAGCGGCCACAGCCTTGAGCCTGAGCCGCCGCACAGAATAATGGGAGTTATCGCCACTGTGTTTGCCATTGGGTTTGTCAGTACAGCAACAAAAATCTTGCGGCAAGAGAAGCGGCGCTAGTTAACCATTACGCGAGAAGATTGCTGTTTTGAAGATTGTATTGCCGCCTCCACGATTTTTTGAACCTCAAAGGCCTCGCGAAAATCGGGGCCGTGGGGTTTTGCCCCGCCGATGGCGGCGAGGAACTCAGCTATCTCAATCGTCTTCAAATCATTGAAGCCTAGTTGATGGCCAGCAGCCACACAAAAACCGCCATAAGGCGGGTGTTGGGGACCACTTTCGATGGTGGTGAAGCCGCTGCTGCGTGGATCATTGCCCGATTTGTAGAATTTCAATTCGTTAAGACGCTCTTGAGTGAAAGCCAAAGCACCTTTGGATCCTTCAATTTCAAAGCCCAGCTGCATCTTGCAGCCGGTTTTCACCCAGTTGGCTTCAATGGTGCCGCCGAAGCCTGCCTCAAAACGCACCAGCATCCGTGCGATATCATCCACCATCACTGGAATCATAGTTTTGCTGCCGGTCGATTTGGGGCGTTGCACAACCACAGTTTCAACTTCGGCATTTACACAAACGATGGGGCCCAGCAGAAAACGCGCCATGCTGATGATGTGGCTGCCCAGATCTGCAACCACACCGGGGCCGCCTGATGGGTCCAACCGCCACGTCCACGGGCTTTGCGGATCATGCATGTAGTCTTCGGCATGAATGCCCCGAAAACCGGTGATCTCTCCCAACTCTCCGCCAACAATCATATCGCGTGCAATTTTCAGCATTGGGTTTTTGATGTAGTTGAAACCCACTTGGCTGATAATGCCCTTGGCCTCGGCGGCGTTCATCATAACTGTTGAGTCTGCCAGTGTGGGAGAGAGAGGCTTTTCACAATGCACGTGTTTGCCAGCAGAAATGGCCGCAAGAGCCATTTCTTTGTGCAGTGTATTGGGTGTGGTGATGGACACAACATCAATCGACGGATCGTTCACAAGGTCGCGCCAATTGCCGGAGGATTTCTCAAAGCCGTATTGATGTGCGGCTTGGGCCGCACGATCAACATTCACATCGGCAATCATTCGTAGCACGGGAACAGGAATTTCGGGGAATGCGGCGAGGGCTGAACGATATGCAAATGCATGAGCCTTGCCCATGAAGCCGGTGCCAATGATGCCTATGCCTAGCTTTTTCTTAGACATCGGTGAAACCCTGCGTCTCCACCTCATATCCTGCCGCAGCCATCACGCGCATCAGTTCTTTGTGGCCCGTTTGCGCCATTTTTAACGGTGGATTTTTCTTCGGGTCTTGTTCGGCTTCCACAACGAACCAACCCTCATAGCCATAGTCAGCAAATTTTTTTACAATCTTGGCAAAATCTATCGAGCCATCGCCAGGCACAGTGAATGCACCGAGCGCCACCGCTTCAAGGAAGCTTTGTTTGGTACGGTCTAGTTTCCTTATCACATCCATACGCACATCTTTCACATGCACGTGGTTGATGCGTTTGTGGTGCTTATCAATGGCGCGAAATGGATCACCGCCGGCAAAGGCCAAGTGCCCCGCATCGAGCAGCAATGGAATGCCGGCGCCGGAGTTGTTCATGAAGGAGTCTAACTCTAACTCGGTTTCAACCACCGCGGCCATGTGGTGGTGATACGACAGCGGCATGCCCTGTTCGGCGCACCATTCGCCAAATTGAGTTACCTTGTTGGCGTAAGACTTCATTTCCCGGTCTTCCAGCTTCGGTTTGGTGGCCAAAGGCTTAGAACGGTCGCCTTGAATGGAAAGGCCCACTTCTCCGTAAACTATACAAGGCGCGGCCACTGCTTTGAAAAGCTCAATCATCGGCGCGATGCGGTCTTGGTTTTCAGATAACCCCTCAACGGCGAGCGTGCCCGAAAACCAGCCGCCACAGAGTGTTACGTCTGCCTCTCTCAAAATTGGCAGCATGGTTTTTGCGTCTTCGGGAAATCGCCGGCCCTTTTCCATGCCCGTGAAACCCGCACTGCGGGATTGACGCAGGCACTCTTCCAGTGAAACATCGTCGCTGAGTTCTGCAAGATCGTCGTTCCACCACGCGATGGGCGACATGCCAAGTTTTGCTTTTAACATTTTTTATTCCTTAAACGCCAATACGCTGTTTCTTGCGCAGTTCATCCTGATATATCCGCGCTTCATTCACTTCTTTGCGTGTGGAAACGGTGGGCACACCCACGTCCCATTGGGCGTCGCCTGGTGTCCACACAAAGGCATCGTTCTCGATTGAAATCACCGTGGTGCGGTCTGTGGTCTTGGCCCAATCCAGCGCCAAGCCCAGTTCAGCGATGCTTGAAACTTTGCGGGCCAATGCACCCATGGATTCGGCGTGTTTGACAAAATCAACACCGAACACGTGCTTCACATTGCTGTCTTTGATCAGGTTGTTATAGCTCGCGCCGCCCTTGAAATTCTGCAGGCGGTTTATCACGCCGAAGCCGCCGTTATCGCACACCACCACAATCATCTTGTGGCCGGTGAGCACGGTTGAATAAATATCGGAATTCATGATGAGATAAGAGCCATCCCCCACCATTACAAAAGTGTTGCGCGTGGGGTCTGCCATGGCTGCACCCCAACCGCCCGCCACTTCATAACCCATGCAGGAGAAGCCGTATTCCACATCAAAGGTGTTGGTGGATTTTGTGCGCCACACTTTGTTCAGCTCGCCCGGCAAGCCGCCTGCCGCGCTTAAAACATAATCACGCTCACCCGCCTTCTCATTCACCATGCCGACGATCTGGCCGTAAGTGGGAACGCCGGAATTTGTGGGCTTTTTGTAACCGTCGACAGCCAAGTTCCAGATGGCCATCTCGTCTTGGCTCTTCTTGGTCCAGGTTGCATTGACTTTGTAGCCCGTCATGGCGG
Source organism: Hyphomicrobiales bacterium (assembly GCA_025359265.1). Lineage (GTDB taxonomy): Bacteria > Pseudomonadota > Alphaproteobacteria > Rhizobiales > Aestuariivirgaceae > Aestuariivirga. The sequence goes on from JANYHB010000025.1 coordinate 17,676, forward strand.
GCGCCAGTTCTGCCATCGTCACCTTGGCGTCGCCCACCACGGCTACGGCCCGGTGCTTCACCGCATCATAGCGCGCGGCATTGATCGAGATAAACTGGGCATCGTGGCGGAAACACGTCCACGAGCCCGTGGTGAAATCTTGCAACCTGGTGCCAATGGCCAGGATTACATCAGCCTCAGCGGCGATGTTGTTGGCAGAGGTGGAGCCTGTCACACCCATTGGGCCAATGTAGTTGGCGTGCGAATGGGCAAGGCTGCCTTTGCCTGCCATGGTTTCAGTGATCGGAATGCCGTGATCACTGGCAAATTTTGCGACTTCGGCTTCCGCGCCTGAGTAACGCACGCCGCCGCCGGAGATCATCATTGGCTTCTTGGCGGATTTCAACAGCTCGATGGCTTTGGCCAAACGGTTCAGATCGGGCCGCACCCGCGAGATTTCATGCAAGGTTGCGGTGAAGAAGGCTTGAGGATAATCGAACGCCAATTCCTGAATGTCTTGCGGAAGGCCGATGAAGGCGGGCCCACAATCTGCGGGGTCAAGCATCGTGGCCACGGCTTGCGGAAGCGACGAGATGATTTGTTCAGGATGAGTGATGCGGTCCCAGAAGCGGCTGACAGATTTGAATCCATCGTTCACCGTGATGGAGGGCACGCCGTAATGCTCCACCTGTTGCAAAACCGGGTCTGGCCTGCGGCTTTGGAACGTGTCGCCGGCCAAAATCAAAATCGGCAAGCGGTTGGCGTGGGCCACGCCGGCAGCGGTGATCATGTTGGTGGCACCGGGGCCGACGGAAGATGTTGCCACCATAATTTGGCGGCGAAGTTTGGCTTTGGAAAAAGCAATGGCCGCCAGCGCCATAGACTGTTCATTTTGCCCGCGCCAGACAGGAAATATGTCTTTCACTTCATATAGGGCCTCAGACAGGCAGGTCACATTACCGTGGCCAAAAATACCGAAGGCACCGGGGAACAACGGAAGCTTTTTCCCATCAATCATCGTGAACTGATTGACGAGAAATTTCACGAGCGCTTGTGCCATGGTGAGGCGAATTGTGGACATGGATAACTCCTGCAGGAATGGCGCAGACTATTTCAGCGGGCCAAGAATGCCAAGCTCATGGCAGATAAAAAACCGGGCTGAAAGTGATTTTTAGATGCGAAGTTCGATTTTCGCCAATCATCACACCCTTAGTGTGGCAACCATTCTGTCAACCCCTTGGCTTGGTCAACCACATAGAACCTGTCGACCTTCACATCCGGCCAATCGCTTTTCGTGCCATCTGGCCAGACCACGCGGACTTCGCCGGTGTCATCATCGCCCAAGCCAAAATGCCAAAAGCCCAGTTGGCCAGAGGCGTGGCCGCCACCCACGGTTATTTCGCGGCGCATCACCTTGCCTTTATGCATAACCTCAATCCACGCGCCAATGCCGCTATGGTTTGAGCCGGCGTTTTCCAAGCGCAAATTCAGCCAATGGCCGAGTTTTTCTGAGACATTGCGGAACAGTCGAACATTGGTGTGGCGGTTGATGATCAACACATCCAGTTTTCCGTCCAGATTGAAATCCGCCACCGATGCACCGCGCGCTTCATCGAAATTCAGCATATTGGCCTTGTCGCCCACTTCACTGAATTTTCCGTCTTCGTTCTGCAAAAGCAGGTTGGATGGATCTTTTTGCGCAAAATCGGGCATGCGGTCCACATTGCCTTTGGCGATGAACAGATCATAACGGCCGTCATTATTCACGTCTTCGAATTGCGCATGCCAACCGGTGGACGGACGCTGATCTTTGCCCGCGTAAGGCCGGTGTGCGGTGGTGCCAAGCGAAAATTCTGCCTCATTATACGCCGGCTTGCCGGGGCCGCCCGCCAAAATTTGCATGCGTTGATCAGCCATCGATGTGAGGAAATAAGCGGGGTATCCACTGCCATCAATATCGGCTGACGCTATGCCCATGCCCCAAAGTCGGGTGAATTTCCAGCCTTCCGCCTGGGTGTAAACTGTGGGCGCCTGGCCCGGCAGAACTTTCCACAGCTGCTCTTGGCCGCCCTCATAGTATTCACGGTCGTTCGACACGCGCAGGCTGGGCGTGCCAGAGCGATTCCAATCAGTGAACAGCATAGACTGCGTGCAGTAAGAAGGTGTTAGGGCGATGCGCGGACCGTAACCAGCGCCCACTGCACTGGGGCGCAGCAGCCAATTATCGGTGCAATGTCCCCAAGGACTGTTTTCGAAGTTGCGATCAATATAGGTGCCGAATGCCAGGGTTGGCCAAGTGTTGCCGATTTCCCAAGTGGCGGAGAAAGCCAAGCCCCAGGCATCACCGCCATCGATGTTCCACTCCTTGTTGGCTTCTGCGAATTTGCAATTGCCAAGGCCCTTCATCACTTTACTTTCGCCAGAACGCAGCACAACAAGATCAGTGATGCCATCGCCATTGATGTCAATAGGAAAAGCCCCCGTGACATGGGCAAATTCTGCGCCGGATTGAGTTTCGACAAATTTAAGAGCACCGCCACGTTTGGATTTATTTATATAGAGCTTCGCCTTGTTTTCTCCGCCTGCGATGAAAACGTCCGGGAAACCGTCGCCATTGCAATCAAACGTGGCAACTCCTCCCCCCACCATATAGCGCCATTCACCGGCATAGACCGAGTGCAGGCCAGAGGATTGGGTTTCATCCGCGAATTTAGGAATGGTGAGAGAGCTTGCTTGGGCTTGTTCCGCAAAAATCATAAGTGCGCAAAAAGTGAAAAAATGTTTCATTTCAGCATCTTTAATTTTACCGCATATTTCCCAATACACTGGCCTTGCTCCAGCCCGCGTTCAATGGCCGCACGGAAATGAATGCCGCCATAAAGGCGCGAGACTGCGGCTTCATCTGCCGCTTGATTAAAACTTTCAAAGTGTCGCGCCGGAATGTTGTCGTTTACATGGGTTGCGTCATCGAAGGCGAAATGCTCGCCAAACATCGCGGTTAGAACCGATGCCGCAGCACCTGATTGAGATGAGTGGCCTGACGGATATTCTGGAAAAGGCGGGGTGATTAAAAGTGTTTCCCATTTCGGGTCGATCGCCTTTTTGATATAAGTTACAGGCCGCACAAGATCATATTCAAACTTCGTGTGCCAGCAACCGATGAAGGCATCAGCCACGGCGATGCCCACACGCGCTAAGGCTTCGGCAGTTTTGGCGGCGGGCAGATGGTTACGCGAGGAAATCTGCATCACAATGGAAACCCAATGGCCTGGTGGTGTGGGGGAAAGCATTGGATCATCTGACCAGAAACGGGCGATGGCTTTTTGATCGGGCGTGATGGCGATGACCACATCGCGCACTTCCAACGCCTGTTTGTAAAATTCGGAGGTTTTGTCTTCGCTGTAGTCAGGCGGTGCCGGCAAATCACACGTGGCAGCGGCGGGCATCGCGAAGGGGCGGTTTTTTTCCCAGTTTGGCAACAGTGGCATGTGTTGCAGGGCTTGTTGATTGGTGGGCTGCCAAAATCCAGGGCCTTGCCGCAACTCATATTTCAACGGAAAGCCCGTATTGGTGATTGTTGCGCCACCATCATTCTTCGACCAGTTGAAAATATGCGTGGCTATCATTTTGCCGTAGGCTACCGAGCGGCTTGTCACATCAGCGGGCACGGCTTGGGCGGCTTGCGCCGACATTGTGGTGGAAGTGGCGCGCAACGCATTTTGGCCAGAGGGGCCGGTGTTGCCAAAGAAATTCTCCACGCTCTGGGCCATTGTGGCGTTTAGCACCAAGCTTTCATCATAGACTTTGCCCGTCTCACGCGGCGGCAGGGGCTTCAACTCATGCAACTGCCCAGCCAGCGAAACCATGTGATCGTCGCCTGAGGCCATGGCCTCAAAGGAGGCCACACCAAGATAGGCAAAATTTCGCGATGCAAGCGGCGGCGAATAGGTTGCCGTGTGGCGCACCAGCTTTAGGATCAGGCCATACCACGTCGAAAGAACTTGCTCTTGGCTGAGCGCGGACGCCTGAACAGATTGAACCCCCAGCACCAAAAACAGGAAAATGCAAAATCCTCTACACTTCATGTCAAAAAACTCACCTTGCAGTCATTCCCGCGCGGGCTAGAATCCATCTTCAGCACTGCTCAAGTCTAAACCTGGATCCTTCGCTTTTCGCGAAGTTTGACGATTGGAGTGCATGCCAAAGCCTAAACTAAACTCCATCACGCGTTGCACCGGGCCCGGGGATTGCCCCCTTGGGGCATTTGCCAGCGATGATCATTCCCAGCACTTCATCATGCGTTACGTCTTTTGTATTCGCCGTGCCAACCACTTTGCCGTTTTTCATCACCACCAATCGGTCAGCCAAATCAAACACATCATGCAAATCGTGACTGATGAGAAAAATGCCGATGCCTTCGGCTTTCAGCTGCTTGATTAACGCGCCAACTTGCGCGGTTTCCTGGGGCCCCAAGGCGGCTGTGGGTTCATCCATAATCAGAATGCGCGCGTTAAAGTGAATGGCGCGAGCAATGGCAACGGATTGACGTTGGCCCCCGGATAGTTTTGATACCGGTTCTTTGAAGCGGCGGAAATTGGGATTCAAACGGAACATCACCTTGCGGGTTTCAGATTCCATCGCCGCATCGTCCAGCGTGCCCAATCTGGTTTTGAGTTCACGCCCCAGATAGAGATTGGCGGCTGCGTCCACATTATCGGCCAAGGCCAACGTTTGATAAATGGTCTCGATGCCCTGGGCTTTCGCATCACGCGGGTTGGCAATTGTAATTTCTTTGCCATCAACAAAAATTTGCCCCGCATCCCGCAAATATGCGCCAGAAAGAACTTTGATCAAAGTGGATTTGCCCGCACCATTGTGGCCGAGCAGGCCCACAACTTCGCCGGGAAACAAATCAATCGAGGCGTGATCCACCGCCTTGATGCCACCAAATGCGATGGAGATATTGCGCATCTCAATCAACGGGGTGCCGCGCGTTGGCGCAAAGGAATGACGGCCAGCGACGGCTGCCGGAGATTCGTGGGTTTTTAAATCCGCTGCTTTGACAGGTTTGGTCTTGCCAACAATTCTGACGGGGGTCGATTTTCTTGTTGATGATTTTGCCACTTGCGCCATCCCTTATTTCAATCTGCGGCGATATTGTTGGTCAAGATAAACGGCCAGCACCAAAACACCGCCCACAACCATATTTTGCGAAGCTGCAGGCAAATTCAGCAATGACATGCCGGAAACGATGGATTGCATCACCAGCGCGCCGATCATTGCGCCATAGATCGTGCCCACGCCGCCTGCAAGAGAGGTGCCGCCGATGACGGTTGCCGCAATCACATAAAGTTCGTTGGTCTGGCCCAGAGCATTGGTGGCCGCATTCAAACGCGCCGATGAAATGATGGAAGAGACGCCAACCAAGAACCCCATCAGAGCAAAAACCTTCACCGTCAGCCATTTGGTGTTGATGCCGGCCAGTTCGGCCGCTTCCGGGTTTCCGCCGGTGGCATAAACATAGCGCCCAAAGCTCGTCCGCGTGGCAATGAATGTCATCCCCAGGCAAACGCCAATGGCAATAAGGGCTGGCAACGAAAAGCCAGTGTAATGCATCAAGCCATTCAGGCAGTGAACCACTTGTTCGCCAGCCATGCAGATGGCACTGCCATCACGGTTTTCCACACCGGCCGGAATAACAAGATTATGGGTTTTTGCGTAATCTTCCATCACTCCTTGTGGCCAGGGATATGAGTTCATCACCCAGGTGGTGCCCAGCACTGCGAAGCTGCCGATGGCAATCAAAAACGCTTCTGCCCAAACCGGACGCAGCGGGAAGTTAAAACGGATGCGCTGCCGGCGGCCATTCACCACCGCGTAGGCGATTGTACAACACGCGGCAGCCGCCAGTATCCAACTCCAGAATGGCCCCAGCCAACTGGCTTGAATACCGCCGCCGAACACTTCAAAGGTTTGGTCCATGGGTGCCACGGTTTCGCCTTTGGCCAACAAAAACGCAATGCCGCTGTAAGCAATCAGGCCGCCCAGTGTCACGATAAAGGCCGGAATTTTAGCATAGGCCACCAGAAAGCCATTGAAGGCGCCAATCAAAGTGCCCAGCGCCAAACAGGCGGCAACACCGAGCACCCAAATAGCGGGATGGCCAACGCCCAGCGCAGGAGCAAGTTGATACACTTGCAACACCGCCGTGCCCACGGCGATAAGGCTTAACATTGAGCCAACCGATAAATCAATTTGCCGCATCACGATCAGCAGCACCATTCCGGTGGACATCACCGCGATGGACGATGTTTGAACAAGTAACGTCCACAAGTTGCGCGGCGTGAGGAACGCCCCGCCCAGCAGGCCGTCATCATGCGAGATAATTCCACTCCACACATCGAAGATAGCCCAAACCAGCAGCAGTGCTGCAATCATGCCAAGCATGCGCGCATCAATTTCAGTGGCGCGGAAGAATTTGGTTACAACGCTTTCGTGTTCCAGCGCTGGGGTTTGGCTTGCAGGTGACGGCGTGGACAAGGTGGCCTCCGAAAATTTAATGCGGGGCATGCTTCCCCACTATCGTCATTCCTGTGATAGCGGGAATGACAGTCGCAAAAGAACTCGCTGCAATCCATAAGCCTAGAAAAACTGCGCCATCCTTTCTCAAGAATGGCGCAGTGCATTGAGTTACGTCATCAAGACATTACTTACAGGCAGCAACATCCTTGGTTCCGGCGCAAGCCTGATCCTTGGTGATGTGACCAGCCTTGATCGCATCGCCAATGTTGGCAACGGTGATTGGCGTTGGCGCAAGAAGGATGGTGTTCATTTCAACCTTCTTCTTGCCGCCATTGAACTTGGCAACGCCGGCAATTTTATCCATGGCTGTGCCTTCTGCCATGGCAATGGCAGCTTCAGCAGCGGTCTTGCCCAGTTGAGCGGTATCCTTCCAAACGGAAACTGTCTGGGTGCCCAAAGCTACGCGGTTGATGGCAGCGAGATCGCCATCCTGGCCCGAAACTGGAACTTTACCAGCAAGGCCCTGGGCTTTCAACGCAGCAACAACGCCTGAGGCCATGCCGTCATTTTCAGACACCACAGCGTCAACCTTGTTCTTGGTCGACGTCAAGCACTGTTCCATGTTTTTCTGAGCGTTGTCTGGCTTCCAACCATCGGTGAAAGTTTCGCAAACGTTCTTGATCTTGCCCGCTTTAATGGCAGCGCCCAGCACTTCCATTTGGCCTTGGAACAAGAATGTTGCGTTTGGATCGCCCTTGTCGCCCTTGATAAAGGCATAGTTGCCTTCTGGCTTGGCTTTCAGAATTTCCTTGGCCATGATGCGGCCCACGCCCACGTTGTCGAAGGTGATGTAAAGCGCTTTAGGATCTTCGAACTGCACGTCATAGGCAATCGACTTGATGCCTGCATCGCTGATCTTCTTGATCGAGGGCAATATAGCATCCGAGTCAAAGGCAACAACCATGATCACGTCTGGCTTCTGCGCAATCAGGCCTTCAATGTCAGCAGCTTGCTTTTGAGCCGAGCCTTGGGCATCGGCACTGATATATTTGTCGCCAGCTGCTTCAACAACGGCCTTGATGGTGGCTTCGTCGCCCTTCCAACGTTCTTCCTGGAAGGTCTTCCAGGATACGGCAATGGTTTTGCCCTTGGCTTCGGCAAGGCCACTCATGGCTGTTGCTGCGAGAGCGCCGAGCATTACGGCTTTCACGAGATTCTTCATTTAACTATTCCTCCTGATGATTTTAAATCAAATTTGCGGCCAACTGAATTACAGCGCAAACCCCATTGCACGCCACCTGCAGCACCTGCAAGCACTATACAAATTCTATGTTTCGAAACTCAAAGACAGCCAAATCTGCATTTGTATGACAATTTATTTCGATACCTAAAATAATCTTGCATGGCTGGAGAGATTGAGTCAACTTGAATTTAGGAGTGGCCACTAATAATGATGAATAAGGCCGACAGTGATCTGATCCGCAGGCAGAATCGGCATTTGGTGCTTGAGTCTTTGCGCTTTGCCGGGCGGGCGCCACGCACCGAGCTGGGCCGTCTCACCGGGCTGTCATTGGCCACGATTACCTCGATCACCACGCAACTTTTGAATGAAGGTTTACTGGTGGAAGATGCAAATGCCGCACAACCTGCACCACGGCGCGGGCGGCCCACTGTGGATTTGGCGCTTAACCCGCAGGCGGCGCATGTTGTTGCTGTCAAAATTTCCATCGACAGGTTCGAATTGGTGTTGGCAGATTACACGGGAACACGGATGACCCATTCTGTCAAAACGGTGGCAACCCACGATATGCAGGCCTCAGATGTTGGACGCAAGGGTGCGCAACTGATCTTGGAGTTCCTCCATGCGCAAAACAAGACAGCTGCAGATGTGCGTATCATCGGCATTGCGGTGCAGGGGGCCGTGGAAACAGGTGCTGGCCATTTGGTGTGGAGCCCGGCATTCAAAGCGGGCAACATTCCTCTCACTGATCCGATCAGCGCACTGACGGGCATTGCCTGCAGCCTCTCCAATGATGCCAATATGATTGCTGAGGGGCTGATGGCGCGCGAACACTACCAATACAAGGGCACGGCAGCCGTGGCCTTTATGGGTTATGGTGTGGGCATGGGACTGGTGATCGACGGAAAAACCTATCACGGTTCTACCGGGGCCGCGGCGGAATTTGGCCACATGAACCACATTCCGCATGGGGCGTTGTGTCGGTGTGGGCGCGCTGGTTGCATTGAAGCTTATGCTTCCGATTATGGCATTTTGCGCAGTGCTGAAAACCTGCCCGTCACCACGCTGCCACCCACCTACGCGGTGGAGCCTGAGGTAATGGCCGCTTTGGAGAAGGCCGCACGAAACGGCGACAAGGCCGCATTGGATGCATATAAACTTGCAGGTGAAGCCATTGGCTTTGGGCTGGCGCGGATGATTGCACTCTTGAACCCAGACCGTATCGTCATCAGTGGCCCCGGCATTCGGGCTTTTGATTTGGTTGAACCCGCGATCAAGTCGGCGATTGAAGAAGGCGTTGTGCTGGCCCTGCGGCAAAATGTGAAAATTGAGATTCTGCCCATGGATCATGACATGATCATCAGCGGCACGATTGATAAACTATTGCATGGCCTAGACCGCGAGGTTTTCTCGCGGGCTGATCACGCGGGGTGAGTTTAAGATAAAAAATTTGTTGCCCATTGCCGTGCAAATGGTGATGGCGCATAGAGGCTGAAAATTCAGGAGCATTGCATGGTTACACCAATTCAACATCACATTGACGGCAAATTGGTTGTCGGCAAATCTGGCCGTATGTCTCCCGTTTTCAACCCTGCCACGGGCGAGCAATCCGGCGAAATCAATCTGGCCAACATGGCGCAAGTGAATGAAGCCATTTCTGCGGCCAAAAAAGCCTTTCCCGCGTGGGGCAACACCACGCCCCTGCGCCGGGCTCGCATCCTCAACAAGTTCCTGCGTATTGCTGAAGATCGCAGTGCGGAACTGGCCGCATGTATTACGGCCGAACACGGCAAGATACTTTCCGACGCGATGGGCGAAGTGCAGCGCGGGCTTGAAGTGGTGGAATTTGCGACTGGCGCGCCTCAGCTTTTGAAAACCGAGTTCACCGAAAATGTGGGAACGCGGGTTGATTCCTATTCACTGCGCCAGCCGCTTGGCGTGGTGGCAGGGATCACGCCCTTTAACTTCCCAGCCATGGTGCCGATGTGGATGTTTCCCATCGCGCTGGCTGCTGGCAATTGTTTCATTCTGAAGCCATCAGAGCGTGATCCATCAGCCTCATTGCTTATTGCCAAGTGGCTGGAAGAAGCGGGATTGCCTAAAGGCGTATTCAACGTGGTGATCGGCGACAAAGAAGCAGTGGATGCCATTCTGCTCTGCCCCGATATTGCAGCCGTGTCCTTCGTCGGTTCCACGCCGATTGCGCGTTATATTTATGAAACCGGCACCCGCACCGGCAAGCGCGTGCAAGCTTTGGGTGGTGCCAAGAACCACATGATCATCATGCCCGATGCAGATATGGATCAGGCGGTGGACGCACTGATGGGTGCGGCCTATGGTTCCGCCGGTGAGCGCTGTATGGCGATTTCGGTTGCAGTGCCGGTGGGCAAGAAAACGGCAGATACGCTTATCGCCAAACTCGAACCAAAAATCCGCGCATTGAAAGTTGCCCCCGGCACTGACACAGAAGCCGAGATGGGCCCCCTGGTCACCCGGCAACATTTTGACAAAGTGAAGGGCTATATAAACGAGGGGGTGAAAGAAGGTGCAAAGCTCGTGGTCGATGGCCGCGGTCTGAAGCTGCAAGGCTATGAGGGCGGGTATTTCCTCGGCGGTTCGCTGTTTGACAACGTGACCACCGATATGAAGATTTACAAGGAAGAAATCTTTGGCCCCGTGCTGTCTGTTGTGCGTGTAGACGATTATAACACCGCCGCAAAAATGATCAACGACCATGAGTTTGGCAATGGCACAGCGATCTTCACGCGTGACGGCGATGCGGCGCGGGAATTTGCGCACCAAATTCAAGTGGGCATGGTGGGCATCAATGTGCCGATTCCGGTGCCGATGGCGTTCCACAGTTTTGGTGGTTGGAAAGCCTCGCTGTTTGGCGATCATCACATGCACGGGCCAGAAGGCTTGCGCTTTTACACCAAACTCAAAACCGTTACCTCACGCTGGCCCACCGGCATTCGCGCTGGTGCCGACTTTGTCATGCCCACCATGACGTGAGATTAACAAATCATTAATGTTGAAAGCTCAGGCTTCTGCGACAACGGAGAAGCCTGATTCGTGTTCAACCGCCTGCTTGAAAGTTTGGGAACAATCAGCACCAAAGACGATGCGCTGCAAGTGTTAGAACCCGAAACGCAGTTGGCCACGGCCATCTTGTTGTTTGCCGTGATTCATGCGGATAGCTATTATGCCGCCGCCGAGTCCCGCGCCTTCTATGAAGGTCTGCGTCACATCTTTGGCTTGAACGAAGACAAGTGTTGGAAATTGATGTCGCGCGCCGTTTCGCAATATCACAAAGAGCCTTCCCTTGTCGCGCCGGCAACATTGCTAAAACACCGCCTGTCCACCGGCTTCCGGCGTTTGGTTCTGGCCACTGCCAACCGCATCGCACTGGCTGATGGGCTTTTGCATGATTATGAGGCAGATGTGTTAGGCCGGCTTGAAACACTTCTGGATTTGCGCGAAGTGCCGAACGTGCAGAGTATTTCGGCTTAAGCCTGAATTAGAAATGGCTTGAAATGTTTCGACAGCTTCAGGCCCTGCTTTTGATAATTTGAGCCCAAGCCGCCACCGTAAACAACCTCAGGCGCCGCAGTAAGAGGTTCGTAGACTAGGCGCCCAATGATCTGTCGATCTTCCAGAATAAATGGCACTTCGTGGCTGCGCACTTCCAACACGGCCCGCGCCCCTTCGCCGTGGCCTGAGGCATGGCCGAAGCCTGGGTCAAAAAAGCCCGCATAATGCACGCGGAATTCACCCACCAAAGGATTATAAGGCATCATCTCTGCGGCATGGGTGGGTGGAATGCGCACGGCTTCGCGGCTGGCCAGGATATAGAATTGATCGGGGTCTAAGATAAGGGAAGCCTTTTGCCAAATCGGTTCCCAATAATCCAAAACTTCCAAGGCACCCGTCTGATCCACATCCACCAGCGCCGAATGCCGCTTGGCGCGAAAGCCGACGGGTTCACCCGTTTTAATGCCGGACAAATCCACACTCAAGGCCAAGCCACAATCAATGTTCACTTCGCCTTGGGTGATCAACGGTTCCTTGGCGTGAAGTTGTCGGATCAAATCGTCGGTAGCCAAACTGGCACCGGCGCGGAACCTGATTTGTGACAGTCTGGATCCTTGCCGCGCCAAAATGGGAAAGGTGCGCGGGCTGATTTCAGCATAGAGCGGGCCATCATAAGCTTCCGGCACTTTGTCAAACTCTTGGGCGTAGTCTGTAATCACGCGCGTAAATATATCAAGGCGGCCGGTGGAGCTTTTGGGATTGGCCGCAGCAGCCATGCCCTTGGTCAATGCCAAGCTTTCCATCAGGGGCACGATATAAACACAGCCGGTTTCAAACACCGCCTCGTGAGACAAATCCATCTCATGAAGCACCAGGGACTGCAACCGCGCGGCCACTGTTTGTTTCGGGCCGGGCAGGAAAGATGCGCGAACCCGATAGGCCTTGGGGCCCAAACGCAAATCCAAACTGGCGGGCTGCACCTGATCGCGATCCGCCGGACGTTGCAGTTTGATCACGCCTGTTTGGATGAGGCGCGTGATTTCCGCGGCGGGCAGAATTCCATGAACGGCGTGAGTGTTCGACATGCTGCTTTAATGGCGTAAGCCGTGGGGCAGAAGCAAGGCCAAGCTCGCACCACGTGGATAACTTTGGACTGGTCACGAATAATTTCTGTGACAGGGCAAAATGCCTCTGCTAGCGTCTGCCTAATTCGGCCTCAGAGCTGGAATGGGAAAACGGGGTTAAAGCGTATCAATGCATCCAGTGTTAAAAACAGTTCTTCAGCGTCTGGGCCTCGGCATGATCACGCTGTTTGCTGTTTCAATCATCATTTTTTCGTCGCTGGCGCTTTTGCCCGGCGGTTATGCCCAAAACATTTTGGGGCAAGGCGCCACACCCGAATTGGTGAAAAACTTCAATCATGAACTTGGCCTCGATCGGCCCGCTTCCGTGCGCTATGTTGAATGGATCACCAATGCTGTGCAGGGCGATTTTGGGAATTCTTATTCTGGCACCACCGGAACGATCAAGCGCAGCGTTTCGGCGATTATTGCGCCGCGCCTTTATAATACATTTTTCTTGGCGGCCACGGCGGCCATTGTTGCGGTGCCGCTTTCGCTTTTCCTCGGAATCATGGCCGCGCTGTATCGCAATTCCTGGTTTGATCGGATCATAAATTCCGTCACCCTCACCACCATCGCCATGCCGGAATTTTTTATTGCCTATATCCTCGTTTATGTTTTGGCGGTGAAGTTGCGCTGGTTTTACCCCAATTCGACGGTGAGTGCGAATACGCCGTTTCTTGAGCATCTTTATCGTGTGGCGCTTCCGGCGCTTACGATGACTTTGGTGATTGTGGCGCATATGATGCGCATGACGCGTGCCGCCATCATCAATCTATTGGCCGCCCCTTATATCGAGATGGCGCAACTCAAAGGCATCTCTAAATCACGGGTTATCCTGCGCCATGCCTTGCCAAACGCGTGGGCGCCAATTGCCACCGTGATTGCTTTTAATCTGGCTTATTTGGTGGTGGGGGTTGTGGTGGTGGAAGTGGTTTACGTCTACCCCGGCATTGGCCAGATGATGGTGGACGCGGTTTCCAGCCGTGACATGCCGGTGGTGCAAGCTTGCGCGCTGATTTTCGCAGCGACTTACATATTGCTCAATCTTCTCGCCGATATTGTTTCAATTATCACGAACCCAAGATTGCTGCACCCCAAATGAGCGCCATTCAACTTGAAACGCGCTTGATCAAAGGGCGGCGTACGCTCTGGCAAAATATTGTCCGTACGCTGAAGGCATCGCCCAACAGTGCGCGGTTTGGCATGATTGTGATGTTGATTTACGCCTTGTGTGCGATTTTCGCGCCGTGGATCGCCCCATTTCCAGAAGCTGATACGTCAGCGAAAGGCATGTTGCCTTCTTCATGGACACATATCATGGGCACAGATCAAACCGGCCATGACTTTTTTTCGCGCCTCATATTTGCGGCTCGCAATACGATCGGCATCGCCTTGATCACGGCTCTATTGTCATTCTTCGTAGGCTCCACACTGGGGATCACGGCGGCCCTGCAACGTGGCTGGTTTGACCAAGGGGTTTCGCGGGTTGTGGATGCATTCCTCGCCATTCCGGTTTTGATTTTTGCGTTGATGATGCTTTCAGTGATTGGCAAAGGTGTGTTTAATTTGATCATGATTTTGGCTTTGCTCGATGCCACGCGCGTATTTCGTTTGGCGCGTGCGGTGGCTTTGAACGCCGTGGTCATGGATTATGTTGAATCGGCAAGATTGCGCGGTGAGGGCACGCGGTGGATTGTGTTCCGCGAAATCGTGCCAAACATCTTGCCGCCGCTGATTACCGAATTTGGATTGCGTTTCTGCTTTGTATTTCTCACGATTGCGGCGCTCTCGTTTCTCGGCGTTGGCATTCAACCGCCCAGTGCGGATTGGGGCTCAATGGTGGCGGAGAACAAGAGTTTGATCAGCTATGGCTATGCCTTGCCGCTTTATCCGGCTTTTGCCATTGCGTTATTAACGGTTGCGGTCAATTTGGTGGTGGATTGGTTCTTGCAAAGAACCTCGGGGTTGCGCGATGGCAAGTGAAACAAAACGCGTAAAAGGTGATGTTCTTCTTGAAATGAAGGGCATCGTTATTGACGGCAAAAGCGATGATAAGTGGAACCCGATTATCCGTGGGGTTGACCTGACGCTGAAGCGTGGTGAAGTGCTTGGGCTGATCGGGGAGTCGGGTGCGGGCAAATCCACGCTGGGCCTTGCGGGCATGGGTTTTGCGCGGCCCGGATGTCGCATCACATCAGGCAGTATCATTTTTGACGGCATTGATTTGATTGCCGCCTCAGAGGAAAAACGTCGCGGCCTCTGGGGCAGCCGAATTGCCTATGTGGCCCAAAGTGCGGCGGCTTCCTTCAATCCCGCCCACCACATTATTGATCAAACCACTGAAACCGCCCTGGGCCACGGCATCATGCCGCGCGACAAGGCTGAGGCTGACGCGCGCGATCTTTACCGGCGCCTGCAACTTCCCAACCCAGATACGATCGGCTTGCGCTTTCCGCACCAAGTTTCCGGCGGCCAGTTGCAACGCGCCATGACGGCCATGGCGATGTCTTGTCGGCCTGATCTGATCATCTTTGATGAACCGACAACCGCACTTGATGTGACCACACAAGTCGAAGTGTTGGCCGCAATGCGTGACATTGTAGAACAATTCAACACGGCGGCGATTTACATCACCCATGATCTCGCCGTTGTAGCGCAAATGGCGCACCGGATTATGGTTTTGCGCTATGGCAATTTGGTGGAGGAAGCGCCAACCCGCACGATGCTGAAACAACCGACGCAGGCTTACACCAAATCACTGTGGGCCGTGCGTAGTTTGGCGAAAAAGGAACGCAGCAGCGATGACATTGTTCTGGATGTGCAAAATGTTTCGGCATCCTACGGCAACCATATCAAAGTGCTGGATGATGTGTCAGTTAAAATTCCCCGCGGCCGCACTGTGGCCGTAGTGGGTGAATCGGGCTCCGGTAAATCCACTTTGGCGCGCGCCATCACTGGCCTTCTTCCGCCGTCGACCGGCAAAATACTGTTCAATGGTCAAGCGCTTCCGGGCGCTTTGAAAAACCGTGAGCGTGACACGCTGCGCCGCATTCAGATGATTTACCAATCAGCTGATACCGCCTTGAACCCACGCCAAAAAGTACGTGATATTATCGGGCGGCCACTGGAGTTTTATCTCGGCCTAAATGGCGCAGACCGAGACCGCAAGGTCGTTGAGCTGCTTGAGTCCATTGAGCTTGACGAAAGCTATATTGATCGGTTGCCCAGTGAAATGTCAGGTGGGCAAAAGCAGCGCGTCTCCATCGCCCGCGCGCTTGCGGCAAACCCTGAAGTTATCATTTGCGATGAGGTGACTTCTGCGCTCGACCAGATTGTTCAGGAAGAAATTCTAAAACTGTTGATGAAGTTACAGGCAGATACGAATGTGACTTATCTTTTCATTACTCATGACATCGCCACAGTGCGTGCCATTGCGGATGAAATTGTGGTGATGCACAAGGGCAAAGTGGTGCAGCAGGGTTTGAAGAGCAAAGTTTTAAACCCGCCTTATCCGGCGTATACAGAGCTTTTGCTCTCTTCGGTTCCGCAAATGGATCCTGATTGGCTAACTGGATTGCTCAAGAAGCGGCAGAGCGCACAAGCCTAAATTATCTGTGGCAGAGCGTTGGCCAACAAGTCCAGCTGCTCTGGCGTTCCACATGAAATTCTTATGCAGCGATCAAGCGGCGCCACAGCCGGCATGCGCACGAAGATGCCGTGTTGCAAAAGACCGTCAACCACACTGCGAGCATAAGCGCCATCCCGGCCGCAATCCACTGCGACGAAATTGGTGGCCGACTGGACCGGAGAAAATCCATTCGTCCCGGCAATCTCATAGATACGTTGGCGTGATGCCTTGACTTGGTCAACAACCTGATTGAGCCACGCTTGATCTTGCAACGCCGCTATTGCTGCCACCTGCGAAAGGCGCGGCATGCCGAAATGATTTCTGATTTTATCGAAAGCTTTGATGATGTCGGCGTGGCCAAGCACATAGCCCACCCTGGCGCCGGCTAACCCGTAAGCCTTTGAGAAGGTGCGGAAGCGCAAAAGATTTTTGCGCGATACGTTGAGCTTTGGCCGCGTGTCTTCCGTCGCGAATTCCGTATAAGCCTCATCCAACATCAGCACCGCGTCTTCTGGCACGGCATCTATGAAGCGCTCAACATCAGCGGCGGGCCATACGGTGCCCATGGGATTATCGGGATTGGCAAGATAGATCACGCGGGCATTTTCCTGCGCGGCAAGTTTCAGCAGTGAGGCTGGGTCTTCGCGATTCTCCACGTAAGCTGTGGTCACCAACTTGCCACCAAAGCCTACGGCGTGAAAATTGAAAGTCGGATAAGCGCCCAACGATGTTGCCACCGGGGTTCCCGCTTCCACAAACAGCCGCAGGGCATAACCAAACAAGCCATCAATGCCTTCCCCCACGCAGATGTTTTCAGGGGCAATAGCAAGATGCGCAGCGATTGCGTGCTTGAGATCATAGTTGTCCGGATCGCCATACATCCAGCTATATCGCGCCAGGTTTTGCACCACCTTGATCACCGAAGGTGCGGGGCCAAACACATTCTCATTGGCCCCGATGCGGGCTTTGAGGGCCGCGCCCCCGCGCCGTTCCAGCGCTTCCGGGCCAATGAAAGGAACAGAAGATGGCAGCGATTCAATCAGCGGGGTGAATTTCGGCATGAAGAAGACTTAGCAGTTTCAGTGAAGACAAACAGCGTTCTTCCTGCTGGAAATTTGATGTACGCCCCTCATTTTTCTTGTGTGCCGCGATGAATTCCATTATCCGCTGGCGGCAACGGAATTCCCAACACCAGGAGAGACTATGGCCCGCATCACCCTTCGCCAATTATTGGATCACGCTGCTGAACAGGATTACGGCGTGCCAGCGTTCAACATCAACAATATGGAGCAGGCGTTGGCGATTATGGCTGCGGCAGATAAGTTGGACGCGCCAGTGATCATCCAGGCTTCGCGCGGGGCGCGTTCCTACGCCAACGATATCATGTTGAGGCATATGATGGATGCGGTGACAGAAATCTATCCGAACATTCCAATCTGCGTTCACTTGGACCATGGCAACGAACCCGGCACTTGTATGACGGCCATTCAATCCGGCTTCACCTCGGTGATGATGGATGGCTCGCTGGCTGCCGACGGCAAATCACCCGCGGATTGGGATTACAATGTGGGTGTGACCAAGACAGTTGTGCAAATGGCCCATATGGGGGGCATTTCAGTTGAAGGTGAACTGGGTGTTCTGGGCTCGCTGGAAACTGGCATGGGCGATAAGGAAGACGGTCACGGGGCGGAAGGCAAATTGAGCCACGACCAACTCCTCACCAACCCGCAGGAGGCCGTGAAGTTTGTGAAAGAAACCGATGTGGACGCACTGGCCATCGCCATGGGCACATCCCATGGCGCTTACAAATTCTCACGCAAGCCAGATGGCGCAGTGCTGGCGATGAATGTGATTGAAGAAATTCACAAGCTGTTGCCATCCACGCATCTGGTGATGCACGGCTCATCATCAGTGCCGGAAGATTTGCAAGAAATCATCAACAAATTCGGTGGCAAGATGAAGCCAACGTGGGGCGTGCCGGTGTCTGAAATTCAGCGCGGCATTAAGCATGGCGTGCGCAAAATCAACATCGACACCGACAACCGCATGGCGATGACCGGTGCCATCCGCAAAGTGATGGCGGAAGACCCTTCCGAATTTGATCCGCGCAAATATTTAAAGCCGGCGATGGAAGCGATGCAGAAACTGGTCACCTTGCGCTTGCAGGAGTTCAACACTGCGGGGCAGGCAAGCAAGATCAAGAAAGTTCTGCCCGTGGCAGAAATGGCCAAACGCTACGCCAAGGGTGAATTGAAGCAGAAGGTGGCTTGATGTCAGTGGCCTTCTCATTCCTCAACCCAAAATAGACTTGATGGTCGCAAGCGATTCGGAAGTTGAGATGATCAATTCATGGAATTGTACGATATATTTGTTGGCACAGTCCATTTTAATTGGGCACTAATGCTCAGCGTACCCCGATAAACTCAAGCGAGTTGCATGGCACCGTGAAAGGCTTCGTCGAAGGTCACCGGTAAGGCCGCCGCTGCCTCTGTAACCCTGTGCCAATAAATAATCTCAAATCTACCATCCATATGTTCGGCCAGGGCAGAACAACTCTCCACCCAATCCCCATCATTCAAATAATGAATATCTCCAATCATCCGGTCGGCCGGTGTATGCACATGGCCACAGATTACGCCTTGGCAACCGCGCTTTTCGGCTTCGCGCACCACAATCTCTTCATATCGCGCAAGAAACTCCACGGCTTTTTTCACCTTGAATTTCAGATAAGCCGAGAGCGACCAATAGGGTAATTTAAGCCAGCGGCGCACATGGCTCACACCGCCACTCAGCCACATGGCCCATTCATAGGCTTCATCACCAAACTTCGATAACCAAGGTGTGAAATAGATTATGCCATCAAATTTATCGCCGTGCAGAACCAGATATTTCTTGCCCGTGGCGGATACATGGATCGTCTCATGCAAAACGGCCACCCGGCCAAACCGCAAATTTATAAAATCACGAAAATTCTCGTCGTGATTTCCTGGTATATAAATGAGCTTCGAGCCTTTGCGCGCCTTGCGCAACAGTTTCTGGATCACATCATTGTGGTGTTGATTCCAAACCCACTTTTTCTTCAATGACCAGGAGTCAATCAAATCTCCAACCACATAGAGCTGGTCACTTTCGGTGTGGCGCAAGAAATCCAGCAAGGCTTCGGTTTGCGCGCGCTTGGTGCCGAGGTGGACGTCAGAAATGAAAATGGCTCTATAATGCGTCGGCGATTTCGGCTTTGGGTTCATCAAGATAGCTCCGCTGGCACAGCTAAAGCCAGATTCGGATGACCGTTCAATGACATCGAACTGACAGTCTGTTGCGGCTTTGTCATATTCGGAAATTAGTGCGAGCCAATTGTAATAGGGCTTGGGCGATTCGATGACACTAGCATCAGATGTTGAACAAAGCGGCCATTTGCTTTCTCAGGCGGTTCATCGAAGCAAACGTTTTTCGATTGATGGCATCCTGGAAAGAACCTTCACCTATGCCTTCAGCGGGTTGGTTTATCCGCAAATTTGGGAAGACCCCGTTGTTGATATGAAAGCCATGCAAATTGAGCCTCATCATCACATTGTGACAATCTCATCAGGTGGCTGCAATGCGTTGAGCTATTTAACGGCTGGCCCGGCCAAGATCACTGCAGTTGATCTTAACCACGCTCATGTTGCTCTGGTGAAACTAAAGATTGCTGGCGTTAAAAATCTTCCGGATTGGGATACGTTTTATCGCTTCTTCGGTGCGGCTGATGATGCCGCCAACGTCTCGGTGTATGAGCGCTTTCTGCACGCAAAACTGGACGAGAAAGCCCGCCGCTATTGGAATAAGCGCAATGCCTTTGGGTTCAAGCGCATCAATCAATTTAAAAACAATTTTTATCGCTTCGGCTTGCTCGGCCGCTTTATTGGCGCTGGCCACCTGCTCGCAAAAATTTATGGACGCGATATTTCCAAATTGGTTGAATGCAAAAGCCTGGAAGAGCAACGCCGGGTTTTTGACGCCGAACTGGCGCCGCTGTTCGAGAAAAAAGCCGTCAAATGGTTGACCAATCAGCGTGCTTCCCTATTTGGTTTGGGCATTCCACCTGCGCAATATGATGCACTGGCTGGTGACCGCAAGATGATCGACATTTTGCACCAACGCCTGGAAAAGCTGGCTTGCGGCTTTCCCATGTCTGAAAACTATTTCGCATGGCAGGCCTTTGGGCGGCAATATGCGCCAGACGCGAGCGGAATGTTGCCACCATATTTGCAGTATGAGAATTTCACTCGGTTGCGGGCGGCCGTTGATAACCTTACCATGCAGCACGGTTCGGTGACAGATGCTTTGGTGCAAGCGCCAGCCGCCAGCGTTGATCGTGTCGTTCTTCTGGATGCCCAAGATTGGATGACAGATGCGCAACTGAATGAGCTGTGGTCAGCAATCAGCCATGCCGCAGCCCCGAGGGCGCGGGTGGTGTTCCGCACTGCGGGTGTAGAAACAATTCTTCCTGGTCGCGTGTCGGCCGCCACTTTGAACCTGTGGAACTATTTGGATGAAGAATCGCTGGTTTTAGGACAGCAAGACCGATCGGCCATCTATGGCGGTTTCCATGTCTATGAATTCAAAAGCTGACGCAACGCGCCCGCAAAGCGAAACGATGGATGGCATCTACCGCTTTCAGCGCCACATTTATGATGTGACGCGGCGCTATTATTTGCTGGGCCGCGATGATTTGTTGGCCGGACTGGCGGTGCCCGCAGGGGGCAGCGTTTTAGAGATTGGCTGCGGCACTGGGCGCAATTTAGTTGGCGTTGCGAGGCGTTTCCCGTCAGCAAAATTATTTGGTCTGGATATTTCTGAAGAAATGCTCAAAAGCGCCGGTTCGGCCATGGTTCGCCATGATTGCTTAAATCGCACGCGATTGGCTTGTGCCGATGCGACGGATTTTTCGGCTCAAGATCTATTCGGACAACCCACATTTGACCGGGTATTCTTCTCATACACCTTGTCGATGATTCCAAATTGGCAACTGGCTGTGGAGAATGCGTTAAACTGTTTGGGGCCCGGTGGCCAGCTTCACGTTGTGGATTTTGGACAAGGCGATGGCCTGCCCAAGACATTTCGCCGCGGCCTGTTTGCGTGGCTCCGGATTTTTCACGTGAGCCCGCGCGATCAACTGGCCTCACATTCACGGCACTTGGCTGCCACCAAGGCAATGGTGTTTTCGCATAAAAGCAGATTTCGAGATTATACGTGGCAAATAAAAATTACCAAAGTAACTTAAGTAGAGCGTGAAAGTTCCTTGATGTTGCCGCGCGGCTTGCCACTCATTTCGGCAATCTTGCGATCTTGTGTCATGATTTCAGTGCGGGCAAAATCTTCGATCTCATCTTTTTGCAAGCCAGCGGCATTGATTTTGCGGCGCGAAGATTTGCTGCCGTCTTCATAGGTCACATCAAACATGACGAAATTATCCGGTTCGGCTTTGGTTTTTTTGGCCATGATCAGTCGGCTTTCTTGGGATCAGCGCCAGCCTGCTCAGGCTCTGCTTCATGTTTGCGTTCTGCTGATTTCTCAGCGCGCTTCTCTTGCTTTTCCAGCGCCTTGCGCTGTTTGGCCTTGGCGCGGTTATTGCGTTCCTGATTATAGTTCGGCGGAAATGCCATAGATTGTCCTCAGATTGCGGTAAGTACAATGCCGCAACGATAGCTCGTGCGCGGGAATGCTGCGGCTAGTAGCACGAGACGCGCCGCCAGTGATAGTTTTGTTTGCGTGGCGGTTTAGACCTTCACCCACTTGCCATTGGCTTTGGAAGATTTTACGCAAGCTTCAATAAATGCCATTCCCGCAACGCCGTCTTCAATGCCGGGGAATTGCACGCCTTTAGGGACCTTTTTTCCAACACGCGCAGCTTTGATGGCGTGGGCCACTTCCGTGTAGATATTGGCGAAACCCTCAAGATAACCTTCAGGGTGGCCCGATGGAATGCGCGTCACGCGGGCTGCCTCTGGGCCAGCACCAGCACCGCCACGGGTGATCAAGCGCCGCTCCCCGCCAAAGGGTGTGAACCACAGATAATTCGGATCAGCCTGCACCCATTCAATGCCGCCCTTGGTGCCATAGACACGCAGCTTCAAGCCATTCTCGTGACCCACGGCAACTTGGGACGCCCAAATTGAACCTTTAGCCCCGCCTTTGAAACGCAGCATGGCTTGCACGTTATCATCGAGTTTGCGGCCCTTCACAAAGCTGGTGAGTTCACAAGCCAATTCCTCAAGCTGAAGACCAGAAACAAAAGTGGCAAGTTGATAGGTATGCGTGCCAATATCGCCAACGCAACCGCCCGCGCCGGAGCGCTTCGGATCCGTGCGCCACGCCGCTTGCTTCTGGCCGGTTTTTTCAAGATCGGTGGTGAGCCAATCTTGCGGATATTCTCCTTGCACCAAGCGAATTTCACCAAGTTCACCCTTGGCCACCATCGCTTGCGCTTGACGGATCATCGGATAGCCGGAATAGTTATGGGTAAGGGCGAAAATCACCTTGGGGTGTTTATGAAGCAAGGCTGCAAGCTGTTTGGCCTCCTTCAGGTTCAACGACACCGGCTTATCACAGATCACGTGAATGCCAGCTTCAATGAAAGCCTTGGCCACGGGGAAGTGCATGTGGTTCGGCGTGACGATGGAAACCGCCTCGATACCGTCTTGGCGGCGGGCCTCGCGCTTGGCCATTACTTTAAAATCAGAATAAATGCGATCGTCACCAAGGCCAAGTTCACGCCCAGAGGCGACGGCCTTGTCTGCGTCAGCGGAAAGAGCGCCAGCGACGAATTCGTAGTGGTCATCCAGACGCGCGGCCAAGCGGTGCACAGCGCCAATGAATGCGCCCTGCCCGCCGCCTACCATGCCATAACGAATGCGTCCGGTGGTTTTTTCTGATGTGCCTGTGATTGCCATGTGCCGCTCCTGATTTTTAAAACGCTTTCCATCCTTTAGAACGCAAAACGGCAATTCCAAAGCGTGAATGAAGTGCCGCCGGCAGTGGCTGTGTGGGCGCAAACTGCATTGCCGGCGGCGGAAGTTGGGGAAGGGTTTTGGCGCCAGCACCCACCATGGCCATGCGTGCCACCCCAAGTGCTGTCAGATCGGCCGATCCCGCCACCACCACGCGCCGATCCAGCGCGTTGCTCAAAAATTGGGTGAAGTAAGGATTATTCGATAGGCCGCCATCGATCGAAATCACATTGCCGCGGTTGCTGCCCCGCGCCATGACGTTCAACACTTCGCTGGCCCGCAGAGCGATGCCTTCCAGCACGGCTTGCAGCATATCTTCGCGGGTGGTTTCGAGGCCAAGGCCCAGCCACAAACCAGCGGCGTTTCTATCCCAATGGGGGCACGCAAGGCCAGAAAGGGCCGGCACGAAAACCAGGCCCCGCGAAACGGCGGTGGGTTTTTCAAAACTATTGATCTCATCAAAATCCTTGAAAAGACCCAGGCCCCTGGCCCAATCAACAGCGGAGCCCGCGTTATAAACCCCACCATCAACAGCAAATTCTGCCTTCTCATCATGAATCTTCCACGCTACCGTGGGCAATAACCCAGTATGATCTTGCCTGGGCCGATCTTGGCCCATCAGGCAAAGTGCAAAGGCACCAGTGCCAAAAGTTATTTTGCCATCACCGGGCTTCACGCAGCCATGGCCGAACAAAGCGGCCTGTTGATCAACCATGGACGCTGTGATGTTGGCGCCAAACGGCCCGGTGGTGGCGCGGATTTCCGGAAGGCATTGCTGAGGCACACCGAAGAGCTCACAAAGCTCATCGTCCCATTGCAATGTATCAAGGGACATCAAAGATGTGCGCGAGGCGGTGGTTACATCTGTTACAAATGCTCCGGTAAGTCGGTATAGAAAATATGAATCTGTTGTGCCTAAACGCAAACGGCCCTGCTCATAAAGTTCTTTGGCCAATTTCACATGATCAAGCAGCCAGCGCAGTTTTGATGCTGAAAAATAAGGATCAAGCGGCAGGCCCGCCTTGGCGAAGGTGAGCTTTTCAGCGCCCTCAGCTTTCAGTTTGGCGCAAATATCTCGGGTGCGATCATCTTGCCAAACGATTGCGTGGTGGATCGGATTGCCGGTTTTGGCATCAAAGGCAACCACAGTTTCACCTTGATTGGCCAAGCCAATCGCATCCACCTGCCCAGCCTTTTTGATAGCGGATTCAACATGAGTGAATAATTCTCCAACGTCGTGTTCCACCCAGCCTTGGCGGGGCAAATGTTGCTTGACAGCACCACTGAAAACCAATTTGAAGCGGCTTTCATCATCATAAGTAAAAGCCTTGGTGCCTGTGGTGCCCTGATCAATCGCCAGAACTTTCATGGGAAAAGAACCTTGGCGAGTTCGCGCCCTTGCGCCATGCACAGCCCGGCCGTTTCTAAATGCCCCAGCACGTTGCCAACGGCATAAACGTTTGGCTTCGAAGTTTTAAAGCCGTCAGTCACGGCAGGTGCATAGCCATTGCGTTCCAAATAGCCGTTGGAATAGAGCGCATCTTCGCTGCGGAATTTTCCGGTGAGCACCACGGCGTCACATTCCACGGTTTGCTGCTTGCCAAATCGTTCGATTTCTATGGCTTCAACTGCGCTGTTACCGCGGATTGCGATCAGTTTCGCTCCGCGCACGACTTTGGTTCCCAACAATCTGGCGCCAAAGGAAAAATAAGAGGGCGCGGCATTCTCACCGTCTTCAGCCAACAGCATCACTGGTTTTGCATGCAAATGACGACAGGTGAGCAGGGTTGAATAGCTTACCCACTCAGAACCAACTATGACGGGCCGCCTAAATGGGTGTTCACCACCCAGGTAAACACGTTGTTGCAATTCGCCAGTGTTCATCACGCCTTTGAGCTTATTGCCGCCAATCAACCGTGCGGCACGAGAGGTTTCCCTGGTACCCGCAGCGAGTACAATTTTATCCGCAGATATTTCTGTGATGCCTTGGGTGGAATGAACCCGCAAACTTCCCCGCAGGGTGAATTCAAGAACTGTCGTGGAGGTGCGAATATCCAAGCCGGTGGTTTGCTCGCGAAGGAGCGAAGCCAAGTTTGGGCCAGTCATCAGGCCAAAGTTTTTATAGGGTGCAAAACCTTTGTGTCCACAGTGGCGCGGAATGCCGCCGGCTTGGGTTTCACGCTCCAGCACCACAACGTCCTTTGCTCCACTTTGACAAAGTGCCAGAGCTGTTGAAAGCCCTGCGGGGCCCGCTCCGATGATGATGACGCTATGGTGTTCCATATCTCGCCTTGTCAAATGCTGAAGTCACATACGCAGCACAATAGAAACCTTGGCAGCGGCCCATGGTGGCACGGGTGCGGCGCTTGAGGCCACCAATATCGGTGGCTGGCAGTGGTCCATCTGCTGCTGCTGCAACTTCGGCACGCGTGACCCACTCACAATGGCACAAAATTTCTCCGCCTTTCATATAGGGGCGGATCGCGTGTTCGGCGAGGTTTGGCACCGGCGTCCAAATTGCAGCGGGCAACTTTTTGGGCAACTTACCAAAGTGTTTTGCATAAAGTTTCACCACCTGCTGGGCGATGCCGAGTGAGCCTGTTAGACCCGTTGAGCGAATGCCCGCAACCGTGATCCAATTTTCAGCTTTATGCGCTCTGATGATATAATCGCTGTTTGCGGTGGCGGGGCGCAGTCCCGCATAAATGGCGGTGACGTCAACGTGTTTCAGCGCCGGTAACATCGCAATGGCTGTGGCTTTCAGCCGCTCCAGCGTTGCCGTGTCATTGATTGGGTTTTCACGCTCGTCGGTTTCCTCGGCGGTAGGGCCTATCGCCAGATTTCCGAAAATGGTGCGAAACAGAACCACACCTTTGGTGCGTTCGGTGGGCACAGGCAAAACGATGGACCGCAGCAGCTTTGATGCGGGCTTATCAAAAACCACAAACTGGCCTTTGCGCGGTTTAATTTCAAAGTCAGGTTCATGGATAAGTGCCTCCACGTGATCTGCGAACAGCCCGGCTGCGTTTATCACGGTGCGCGCAGTCACTTCCCCCTTTGGCGTTGCAAGATGCCATTCACCCTCTTGTTTGGTGGCTTTGGTGACTTCAGCGCCACGCATAATTTCGGCACCATGGGCGATGGCTTGGTGTGCATAGGCGAGTGGCGCTGACCAAGGGTCAATCACATGTTCGCCCGGCACAAGCACCGCACCCAGCGCGCTCTTCGCCAGTTGCGGTTCGCGCATGCGAAGCTCAGTTTGTGATATCAACTTTGCATCTGTTACACCATTAGCGAGGGCTTTCTCCCGAATGTCCGGCAACTTTACAAGCTCATCATCGTTCCAAGCGATCACGACGGCCGACGTTTCCAGCAGGGGCAGATTGAGCTTCTGCCTGATATCAAGATATTCAAAATAGCCCGCCTGCATACATTGCAGTTCGATACTTTTTGGCGGCGCATCAAAGCCGGTGTGCAGGAGTGCACTATTGCCTTTGGATGCACCCGATAAAATGTCCGCACCTTTTTCCAGTGCCACGCATTTCAGGCCGGCCATCGCAAAACGGCGCAGGATGGCAAGGCCCACCACGCCACAGCCGATCACCGCAATGTCGAATCTTTGGGACATGCAGCAAGGTTTAGAGGGAAAATATGGCGATGTAGAGTGGGTTTAGCCTTGGCCGTATCTGGCCAGCCAACTTTCTTCGATCAGTTTCACAAAAGTTGCGTCAGGTTCCAAAATCGCTGGGCCGGGAATGGTGACGGCTCCGTGGCCGGAAGCTGTCGCAAAGGCCTTGGCATCATCGCCTTGAAGTTTTGCAACATCGAGAACTGTAGGGTCTCCCCACACTTTAATGTCCGCCTTTTTGGCTTGTGCTTCGGCTGAGAGCAGAAAGTTTGCAAAAACTTGTGCGCCTTCCTTGGCAGTGGCATTCACGGGAATGGCGACGAAGTGCGTGTTGCCAATGGTGCCAGCGGTGTTTTGCCAAGCGATGGTAGATTTCGGCAACTTGCCACTGGCGACCAAATTGGCAGGTTCATTCGGGTTGAAGGTGATGCCGATCAAAAGCTCCCCATCGGCCACCATCTGGGTAATTTCGGCTTGGGTCTTGGGATATTGCTTGCCTCCGCGCCACAGGCTTGGCTTTAAAGAATCGAGATAATCATAAAGTGGCTTTGCCACAACAGCATCAAACGCAGCCCGATCAACGGGCTTGGCGAATATCCCTTTGTCAGCCGCAGACTCAACCATCGCCTGTTTGACGAAGGTTGTGCCGTGAAAATCTGGTGGCGCAGAATAAGTCACGCGGCCCGGATTGGCTTTCGCAAAGGCAAGCAGCGCACCCATGGACAGTGGCGGTTTTGCCACTTTCTCGCCATCCGCAAAAAACGTGAGCTGCGCCATGCCCCATGGGCTTTCCAGGCCATCAACCGATTCGCTGAAATCTTGCAGCGTGGTGGGCTTGCCCTTGGTATCGACATTGGCAAATGACGGCAAGTTCGCCGCAAAGGGGCCGTAGAGCAACTTTCCGATCTTCATTGTTTTGAAGTTTTCGCCATTGATCCAGATCAGATCAACCGTGCCATCCTTTTTGCCCGCTGCCACCTCATCGCGCACCCGCTTTACGGCTTCACCCGTGTCAGATAATTTGACATGGGTAACTTTCACGCCATAGCGCTTCAGCACTTCATCGCCCGCCCATTGAATATAGGCGTTGATCGTATCCCCACCGCCCCACGCATTGAAAAAAACCTCTTGGCCCTTTGCGGTGGCCTCAATGGCCTTCCAATCCCCGGCGAAAGCCACGCCAGAGAAAAGCGGAGAAGCCGCCAAAATTTTAAGTGCCGAACGGCGGGTAAGGTTCATGTTAACTCCCGATGTTCAACAGCTTTTGGCTGGTGCTGTTGGAACTTTCAACACAAACCGTGGAAAGGTTCGATCATCATAAAGTGATTGGCCCTCCACGCGCAGTATAGAAGTTGACGCAATGTTAACTTTAATTGCCCAAGTTTGCAGTCTCTGAAATCATGCCCATTGCAATTTTGAATAGCCATTCGCGTTTGCTGCCTGCACTTGTCGCGGGCGCTTTTCTATTGGTTTTGGCAGGCGGCGGCTGGGGCTTGATGAAACTGCATCGGTCACAATTCCATGCCGCCTCAGTTGAAGCTGGCGCGATGACCGGATCGGTTTCACCGGCCCAAATGAAGGGCGCCTCTGGCCTGCCCATCCCCCGTTTCGTTTCGCTCAAAACAGAAAAGGTAAATGTGCGCAGAGGGCCTTCCTCTGATCACGCTGTGGCATGGGTCTATCAAGCCAAAGGCCTGCCCGTGGAAATCACAGCTGAGTTTGAAACGTGGCGGCGCGTGCGCGATGCGGAAGGTTCCGAGGGTTGGATTTTACAAAACATGCTTGCGGGCAAGCGCACGGCGCTGATTGCGCCGAACATTAAAGGCAAATTCGTAAACATGATGAATGAGCCTTCGGTTTATTCGGGCGCCGTGGCCAGGCTGGCCTCTGGCGTTATCGGCGAAATCAAGTCTTGCGATGGTACGTGGTGCCGGGTGCTGGCCAGCGGCTATGATGGTTATGTCGATCAGAACTTGATCTGGGGCGCTTATCCCGGTGAAGCTGTAAACTAGCCCTTTAGCTTCGCCCCATCCAAAATACGGCATTTGGCATTCGTATTCTGCCCATGATAGAAGCCCCCCATAAACACTGTGGGGCAAAATGTCGGAACGTAAATCCAGCTTTCTTTATGATGATCTGATTGCCTGCGGGCGGGGGAAACTGTTTGGGGCTGGTAACGCGCAGTTGCCCTTGCCACCCATGCTGATGTTTGACCGCATCACGCAGGTGTCTGCCACAGAAGGTTCGGCCGGACTGGGCAAAATCGTGGCGGAATTTGATATCAAGCCCGACCTATGGTTCTTCCCCTGCCATTTTGAGGGAGACCCGGTGATGCCAGGCTGCCTGGGGCTTGATGCCTTATGGCAACTGACAGGATTTTTTCTGGGCTGGCTGGGCGAGCCCGGTCGTGGCCGGGCACTGGGTGTTGGCGAGGTCAAGTTCAGCGGCATGGTAACGCCAAAAGTAAAAACCGTAACATACGAAGTTGATGTAACGCGGCTTATTTTGCGCAAATTGAAACTGGCTGTGGCCAACGGGGTGATGAAAGCCGATGGCGAGCCTATATATCACGTGACAGACATGAAGGTTGGCCTGTTTCAGGCTGATACCGCTTAGGGAGATTAGGCATGCGCAGAGTTGTTATCAGCGGCATGGGCATTGTTTCGAGCATCGGCAACAATGCCCAAGAAGTAACGGCGTCATTGCACGAAGCCCGAAGCGGAATTGTGGCCGCTCCAAAGTATGCTGAGCTTGGCTTTCGCTGCCAGGTGCATGGTGCGCCCACTTATGATTTGGACCAAGTGGATCGGCGTGCGCGGCGTTTCATGGGAGATGGAGCTGCCTGGAATTATGTAGCGATGCAGCAAGCGATTGCCGATTCTGGCCTTGAACAAAAAGACCAGAAAAATGATCGCACTGGCATGATCATGGGCTCTGGCGGGCCATCAACGCGCGCCATCGTTCTAGCGGCGGATACAACCCGTGAAAAGGGGCCAAAGCGCGTGGGGCCTTTTGTGGTGCCTGCGGCCATGTCTTCTACCAATTCAGCCACACTGGCAACGCCCTTTGGCATTCGAGGCTATAACTATTCCATCTCGTCGGCCTGCGCCACTTCGGCCCATTGCATCGGCAATGCGGCGGAACTCATCCAGTGGGGCAAGCAAGATGTCATGTTTGCTGGCGGCGGCGAAGAATTGGATTGGACTTTGTCGGTTCTGTTCGATGCCATGGGTGCCATGTCTTCCAAATATAACGATACGCCAACGAAGGCATCGCGAGCCTATGACAAAGGGCGCGATGGCTTTGTGATTGCCGGTGGTGCCGGCGTTGTGGTGCTTGAGGAATTGGAACGCGCCAAGGCACGCGGCGCAAAAATTTATGGCGAGATTGTTGGCTACGGCGCAACAAGTGATGGCTTTGATATGGTTGCCCCTTCAGGCGAAGGTGCGGCGCGCTGCATGAAGATGGCGATGGCCACGGTTAAAGATAAAATCGACTATATCAATCCGCACGGCACCTCTACGCCAGTAGGAGATTCGAAAGAAATCGGCGCAATTAAAGAAGTGTTCGGTGCGCATATTCCGCCCATCTCTTCTACAAAATCCCTCACCGGCCACTCGCTTGGTGCCACGGGTGTTCAGGAAGCGATTTACTGTTTGCTCATGATGAAAAATGGCTTCCTGGCTGAAAGCGCCAATATCGAAGAACTTGATCCTGAATTTGAAGGTGTGCCCATTTTGCGCAAGCGCCTGGATAACGCCAAGGTGGATACGGTGATGTCGAACAGCTTCGGCTTTGGCGGCACCAATGCCACTTTGATCATGCAACGCTATAATGGATAAATTTAAATGACCGGATTGATGCAAGGCAAACGCGGCCTCGTAATGGGCGTTGCCAATGACCATTCGATTGCCTGGGGCATTGCGCAACAGCTGGCGGCACAAGGTGCGGAGATGGCTTTCACCTATCAAAGTGAGGCTTTTGGGAAAAGGCTGGAACCATTGGCGAAGTCTATTGGTTCAGATTTCTTGATGCCTTGTGACGTGGAAGACATCAGCACCGTTGATGCGGTGTTTGCCAAGCTTGAAGATAAATGGGGCAGGATTGATTTTCTTGTTCATTCCATCGGGTTTTCCGACAAGAACGAATTGAAGGGCAAGTTTGCCGATACCACGCGAGAGAATTTTTCGCGTACCATGGTGATCTCAGCGTTTTCATTTGTAGAAGCGACGAAGCGCGCGGCGGCCTTGATGACAAACGGGGGCGCGGTGATCACCCTCACGTATGGTGGCTCGGTGCGGGTGATGCCGAACTATAATGTGATGGGTGTGGCCAAGGCGGCGCTTGAGGCATCGGTGCGTTATCTTGCGGCTGACTATGGCCCGCAAGGCATTCGGGTGAACGCGATTTCGGCGGGCCCAATGCGCACCCTTGCGGGCGCTGGCATTGGCGATGCACGCGCAATGTTTGCGTTTCAAGAAAAACACGCGCCACTGCGCCGCACGGTGAAGTTGGAAGAAGTTGGCGGTGCGGGATTATATCTGCTGTCATCGCTTTCCGGCGGCGTGACGGGCGAGATTCATTATGTGGATTCCGGTTACAACATCATTTCGATGCCAAGGCCGGAAGATTTTGGGAAAATGTGATGCAAGCGCACGAAACTCTTCTCGACAAATATGCTGAACTCACCGTTAAATCCGGCCTGAACGTCCGCAAGGGCCAACAAGTATTGATCACTGCTCCTATTGAAGCGGTAGACCTTGTGCGCCGCATCACGCACCACGCCTACAAAGTTGGCGCTTCTCTGGTCACCACTTTGTACAATGACGAGCAGGCTACGCTCATGCGTTTTGTGGATGGCGATAAAGAGGCCTTCGACACCGCACCCACCTGGTTGTTTGGCGGCATGGCTGAGGCATTTCGTGATGGCAATTGTGTGCGCCTTGGCATTATTGGTGAAAACCCTTCGCTGCTTTCAGGCCAAGACATCGACAAAGTCTCGCGTGCCAATCGCGCGCGCTCTGCGGCCTACAAACCCGTTGTCGAACAGATCACCGGCTTTGCCACCAACTGGTGCGTGATTTCGGCGGCGACGACGTCACATGCCAGATCAGTGTTTCCCAATGAAACTGATGCTGTTGCTTTGGCGAAGCTGTGGCAAGCGATTTTCAAATGCACGCGCGCTGATCAGGCTGATCCTGTTCACGCGTGGGAACTCCACACCAAGGCGCTGCATACCCGCACCGCCAAGCTGAATGCCAAGCATTATTCTGCGCTGGCCTATAAAGGCCCGGGCACGGATTTCACCCTCGGGCTGGTGGATGACCATATCTGGGTTGGTGGTGCCTCGGTGGCCAAGAACGGCATTCTGTGCAACCCCAACATTCCTTCCGAAGAAGTTTTCACCATGCCACACCGCGAGCGCGTGGACGGTGTTGTGCGCTCCACCAAGCCACTGTCGTATCAAGGCACTTTCATTGATGGCATTGAGGTGACGTTTGAGAAGGGCCGCATTGTGAAAGGCACTGCTGCCACGGGAGGCGATGTGTTCACGAAGATGATTGAAACCGATGACGGTGCCGCGTGCCTTGGTGAGGTGGCGCTGGTGCCGCATTCGTCGCCCATCTCGGCTTCTGGCATTGTGTTCAATGAAACGCTGTATGATGAGAACGTAGCTTCGCACATCGCCGTCGGCCAAGCCTATTCTCAGAATATGAAAGACACGTTTATTTTGAGCCCCGCAGAAAAGCTGGCGCGCGGCATGAACACTTCGCTCATCCATGTTGATTGGATGATTGGCTCAGGCGAGCTCAATGTGGACGGCGTGTTCTCGGATGGCAAACGCGAGCCCCTGATGCGATCTGGCGAGTGGGTGGATTAAAATGCCGCCTGCGACAATATTGTTTCTTTAAGTTATTCAAAACGGCGCAAGATATCCAACACTAGAGGTGCTTTATCGGCCTTCATCCGAGGCTGAAAAAAAAGGTGCATCAATGACTGCAATTGATTTGGCCCGACTGCAATTTGCCTTTACGGTGAGCTTCCACTTTTTATTTCCGGCCTTTTCCATCGGGCTGGCCAGCTTTCTGGCCGTTCTTGAAGGATTGTGGCTGAAAACCGGCAATGGCGTTTATGCCAATCTCTATCGCTATTGGCTGAAAATTTTCGCCGTGGTGTTTGCCATGGGTGTGGTTTCCGGCATTGTGATGTCCTATCAGTTCGGCACCAATTGGTCGGTGTTTTCCGACAAGGCGGGCCCGATAATCGGGCCGCTCATGGCCTACGAGGTTTTAACAGCATTTTTTCTGGAAGCTGGATTCTTGGGCGTGATGTTATTCGGCATCAATAAAGTGGGCCACAGATTGCATTTTGCCGCTACTCTGGCCGTGGCAGCGGGCACGGTGATTTCGGCAACCTGGATTGTTGCGGTGAACAGCTGGATGCAAACGCCCACCGGTTATCTGATCAATGATGTGGGCCAATATGTTTTGCGCGATGGCTGGTTTGAGGTAATTTTTTCACCAAGTTTTCCCTATCGTTTGGTTCACACCGTGTTGGCTGCCTATTTGACGACGGCCTTTGCGGTGGGCGGCGTTGGCGCGTGGCATCTCTTATCCGACAGCGGCAACCCCGGTGCGCGCAAAATGTTTTCGATGACGATGTGGATGGCAGCTCTTGTGGTTCCCGTACAAATTATCGCTGGAGATGCACATGGGCTGAACACCTTGGCCTATCAGGAGCCAAAAATTTTGGCGATGGAGGGGCATTATCAAAGCTCTCCCCAGGGTGCGCCATTGATCTTGTTTGGCCTTCCCAACGACCAAACCCGGCACGTCGATTATGCCATTGAGATCCCGAAATTGGGTTCGCTTATTCTAAAGCATGAGCTCAATGCGCCACTGGCGGGGCTGGACAGCATTCCGCAAAATATGTGGCCGCCTGTTGCCATTGTGTTTTGGTCTTTCCGTATCATGGTGGGTATCGGCTTCGCCATGTTGGGAATCGGGATGTGGAGCTTGTGGGCGCGCTATCGCAAGCGACTTTATCAATCGCCATGGCTGCATCGCTGCGCTGTTTTGGCAGGGCCTTCGGGGTTTGTTGCTGTGTTAGCGGGCTGGGCAACAACGGAAGTGGGCCGCCAGCCGTTTACAATTTACGGCCTGTTGCGTACGGCGGATTCGGCGTCTTCGCTTGCGGCACCCGCAGTGGCAACCTCGCTGTTGGCTTTCATTGTGGTTTATTTCGCGGTGTTCGGCGCCGGCACTTATTATTTGCTCAAGCTTATGGCGCAACCACCGCATCCGCACGAAAGCCTGCCAGATGACACGCTGCATGGCCCCACCAAACCTGCCGCTGCCAAAGCGCTGGTGGAGTCCATGACATGAACGCCCCCGAACTCACGGTAATTTGGGCCGGCATCATCGCTCTTGCCGTGGCGATTTATGTGATGTTGGATGGCTTTGATTTAGGTATCGGCATTTTATTGCCGTGGTTTGCGAAAGGCGAAGAACGCGAAATCGCCATCAACAGTGTGGCACCGGTATGGGACGGAAATGAAACGTGGCTGGTGTTGGGCGGCGGCGGGTTGCTGGCTGCATTTCCGCTAGCTTATGCAATTATTTTGCCCGCCCTTTATGCGCCGCTGATTGCGATGTTGTTGGGCCTCATTCTGCGTGGTGTGAGTTTTGAATTCCGCCACCGCGACCCCAAGCACCTCACACTGTGGGAACGGTCTTTTACGCTTGGTTCTTTTGTGGCGACGATCAGCCAAGGCATAGCCCTTGGTGCCTTGTTACAAGGCATAAGTGTGACCGGGCGCAGTTATGGCGGCGGCTGGTGGGATTGGCTGAGCCCTTTTACGTTGTTATGTGCGGTGAGTTTGGTTGCGGGTTATGGCCTGCTCGGCAGTTGCTGGCTGATATTCAAAACGCAAGGGGAGCTACAGAAGCGTGCCTTCGCTTTAGCCAAGCCACTGAGCGGGCTGCTTTTGGCGGCCATTGTTCTGGTGAGTCTGGCCACCCCCTTTCTGGAAGCGAAATATTACGCGCGGTGGATTGGCGCACCCGGAATTTATATTGCGGGTGTGGTGCCGCTGGCTGTTGCCGCCTGCGCCTTTCAACTTTGGCAAAGCTTGGTGCAGAGGAAAGAGCTGGCACCCTTTCTTTATACGCTGGCCTTATTCGCGCTGTGTTTCATCGGGCTTGCCATATCCATCTGGCCCGATGTGATTCCCGGGCGCGTCAGCATCTGGCAAGCGGCAACAGATGTGAAAAGTCAAATATTCATGTTCTATGGCGTGGCGATAACCCTGCCCCTGGTGTTGGCCAACACAGCCCTTGCCTATTGGGTGTTTCGCGGCAAAGCCACCAAAGAAGGCTATCACTGATGAACCGGCGCTTACGCCAATTCGCCTGGTTCTGCGGCATCTGGGCGACGAGTGTGTTGGCGCTTGGCCTGGTGAGCCTACTTATCCGAGCGTTTTTAAAAGGCTGAAGCCGGCAACTTCCCCTCCCATGCTGCATCTGCTAAGAGCGCGAAGCTTTAAGGACCCTTGACATGCGCATCGCTGAAATTTCTCGCAAGACCACAGAAACCGGCGTTTCGGTTACTGTCAATCTCGACGGCACGGGAACTTATCGGGTGAAGACCGGCGTTGGGTTTTTTGACCATATGATAGAGCAGCTGGCACGGCATTCGCTAATTGACATTACGCTGGAAGCCGATGGCGACCTGCACATTGATGATCATCACACGGTGGAAGATTGTGGCATTGCACTGGGAGAGGCGGTGGCCAAGGCTTTGGGCGAACGCAAAGGCATTCGCCGCTATGGCTCCTGCGATCTGGCGATGGATGAGGCTTTGAGCCGCTGTGCCATAGATGTTTCCGGCCGCAGTTATCTGGTATTCAAAGCAACTTTCCCCACCGCCAAGATCGGCACATTTGATACCGAGTTGGTGCGCGAATGGTTTCAGGCCTTTGCGATGAATGCTGGTATCACGCTGCATATTGAAAGTGCCCATGGTGCCAATTCGCATCACATCGCTGAAAGCTGTTTCAAGGCTTTAGCGCGGGCCCTGCGCGATGCAGTGGAAATTGACCCACGCCAGAAAGATCGCATCCCCTCCACCAAAGGCACACTGGTCTGATGGGCACTTGCGTTATCATCGACTATGGTTCGGGCAATTTGCACTCGGCGCACAAGGCCTTCGAGCGTGCGGCGGGGGAAGCAAAACTGAAGACCAAGATTGTGGTTTCATCGAAGCCTGAAGATGTGGCGGCGGCAGAGCGCATCGTGTTGCCGGGTGTTGGCGCATTCAAAGATTGCCGCAATGGTTTGATGGCGGTGCCGGGATTGGTGGAGGCCATGCGCGAACAAACTATTTCAAAAGGCAGGCCTTTCCTCGGCATTTGTGTGGGCATGCAGTTGATGGCCACACGCGGGCTGGAGCACGAGATCACGCCAGGCCTTGGTTGGGTGGCGGGCGATGTGAAACCCATTGCACCGGCTGATCCGGCATTGAAGATTCCACACATGGGTTGGAATACGATTACACCGAATGTGCAACACGCCTTGTTGGACGGCATTCAAACCGGCGATGATGGGCTGCATGCCTATTTCGTGCATTCGTATCACATGGCATGCACTTTGCCTGAAGATGTGATTGCAACGGCGGATTATGGTGGCGCGGTGACGGCCATGGTGGGCTATGACAATATGGTGGGCACGCAGTTTCATCCGGAAAAGAGTCAGGCGTTTGGGTTGGCGTTGATTGCGAATTTTCTGCGGTGGAAGCCGTGAGCAAATTAGTACCCGAGTTGTTGGTTTCCGATCTTCATGCCAGCCTGGCTTTTTGGGTCGATTTACTTGATTTCAAAATTCTTTACGATCGACCGGCCGAGCGGTTTGCCTATCTGCGCCAAGGCAGCATCGAATTGATGCTTGAGGAGATGGGGCATGGGCGAAATTGGGTGGCGGACGAATTGCAAAAGCCCTATGGGCGCGGCATCAATTTTCAAATGGAAGCGGACGATTGGTCGATGACGGTGGCAAAACTTAACGCTCAGAATTGGCCGTTATATTTGGCACCGGAAGACAAATGGTATCGTGTGGGTGACGTTGAGAAAGGCCAGAGACAATTTCTCGTTCAAGACCCGGACGGGTATTTGTTGCGGCTGGCACAACCGATTGGTGAGAGGATGGCGCAATGATTTTGTTCCCCGCCATTGACCTCAAGGACGGAAAATGCGTGCGCCTTAGACTGGGCGATATGGCACAGGCCACGGTTTATAATGACGATCCCGCGGCACAAGCGCGCGCTTTCGAACAGCAGGGCTTTCAGTGGCTGCATGTGGTGGATCTGAACGGCGCGTTTGAAGGCCAATCGGTGAATGCTGCGGCAGTGGAAGCGATTTTGCGGGCCACCACAAACCCTGTGCAACTTGGTGGAGGCATTCGCACTTTAGACCACATTGAAAAATGGCTGGCTCGCGGATTGGCACGGGTGATTTTGGGCACAGTTGCCGTGCGCAATGCGGCATTGGTTATCGAGGCTTGCAAAAGATTCCCCGGCAAAGTGGCCGTGGGCATTGATGCCAAGGGCGGCAAGGTGGCTGTGGAAGGGTGGGCTGCAACTTCGTCCCTTGAAGTCATTGAGCTGGCCAAGAAATTTGAAGGCGCAGGCGTGGCCGCAATTATTTACACAGACATTGATCGCGACGGGATTTTGGCGGGCATCAATTGGCCTTCCACTTTGGCGTTGGCTGAAGCTGTTTCCATCCCCGTGATTGCCTCAGGTGGCCTTGCCTCACTCGATGATATCCGCCGCATGATGCAGCCTGATGCCCGCAAACTGGCGGGTGCCATTACCGGCCGCGCACTTTATGATGGGCGCATTGATGCGGCTGAGGCGTTGCAAATCTTGAGGGCTGCGTGATGTTGAAAATGCGCTTGATACCTTGTCTTGATGTGAAAGAAGGGCGCGTGGTTAAAGGCGTGAATTTTGTAAATCTGCGTGATGCCGGCGACCCGGTGGAAGCGGCCAAGGCCTATGATGCCGCCGGGGCAGATGAATTGTGTTTTCTTGACATCACCGCCACGCATGAAAATCGTGGGCTGATGTTGGATGTGGTGCGGCGCACGGCGGAACAGTGCTTCATGCCGCTAACAGTTGGCGGCGGGATTCGCACCTTGGATGACATTCGGAATTTGCTGCTGGCGGGGGCTGACAAAGTATCGATCAATTCTGCCGCCGTGGAGCGGCGCGAATTTGTCAAGGAAGCGGCAGAGAAATTTGGCTCACAATGCATTGTGGCAGCCATAGATGCCAAGGAAATAACGCCGGGCAAATATGAGATTTTTACGCACGGCGGAAGAAGGGAAACCGGTATTGATGCAGTGGAATTTGCGCGCGCGGTGATGCAGCTGGGCGCTGGCGAAATTCTGCTCACATCGATAGACCGCGATGGTACAGGCCAGGGCTTCAGCATCGCACTTACCCGCGCTGTGGCAGATGCCGTTTCGATTCCGGTTATTGCTTCTGGTGGAGTGGGTACGCTGGATCATCTGGTCGAGGG
Organism: Hyphomicrobiales bacterium; assembly: GCA_025359265.1. Lineage (GTDB taxonomy): Bacteria > Pseudomonadota > Alphaproteobacteria > Rhizobiales > Aestuariivirgaceae > Aestuariivirga. Next base: position 55,892 of record JANYHB010000025.1, read on the forward strand.
CATTCGCGATGGCCACGCCACGGCGGTTTTGGCGGCTTCCATTTTCCATTTCGGCACTTTCACTATCAGTCAAGCCAAGGCGCATATGGCAAAGGCAGCAATTCCCATGAGGATGACCACATGAGCACGATCAACAAGCTGGCCGCAACCATTGCGGCGCGGGCTTCAGCCTCGCCCAACCGTTCCTATACTTCCAAGCTGTTGCAAAGCGGCATTGAAAAATGCGCCCAGAAATTTGGTGAGGAAGCTTTCGAGTTGGCTCTGGCAGCTGTATCAGGACATCAGGCCCACACGGCGCAGGAGGCGGCTGATGTGATTTATCATCTATTGGTTTTGTTGCAGGCTTCCGGTGTTTCGCTGGCCGAGGTTGAAAGTGTTTTGGCCACCCGTGAGGCGCAGAGCGGGCTTGAAGAGAAAGCTGGCCGTGGCTGAATTGGACGAAGATTTTGCGCGCGAGGTTTCGCCCTTTAGGCGGTTTGCCCGCGATGAGTGGGCCGGACTTCGCGCCGACACGCCGATGACTTTGACTGAGGCTGATCTTGAAGAAGTGCGCAGCCTTAATGACAGGGTTGATCTTACTGAAGTTGAAATGATCTACCTGCCCCTTTCGCGCTTGCTGAATCTTTATGTGCAAGCCAGCCAGAAGCTGTTCAACGGTTCCAACATGTTTCTGCATCGGCATGATCTCAAGGTGCCTTATGTGATAGGCGTGGCTGGCAGCGTAGCCAGCGGCAAGAGCACAACCGCACGCATTTTACGGCGCCTGCTTTCACGCTGGCCTTCCACACCTAAAGTTGATTTGGTTACAACTGACGGCTTCCTGCTGGCGAATTCACGACTTGACAGTGAAGGCTTACTGGCGCGCAAGGGCTTTCCTGAATCTTACGATCTGCCCAATTTGTTGCGCTTCATGTCTGCCATCAAAGCCGGTGAGCGCGATGTGGAAACACCGCTTTATTCGCATCTGAGCTATGACGTTTTAGAAGGCAAATCCCAGGTGATTGATCAGCCTGACATTCTGATTGTTGAGGGCATCAATGTTTTGCAAACCGGCAGACCGCCGCGTAATGGCCGCGGCATTCCCAATGTATCTGACTATTTTGATTTTTCAATTTTTATCGATGCCGAAGAGGGAGATTTGCGGCAGTGGTATGTGGAGAGGTTTTTAGCTTTGCGCTCTGGCGCATTCAAAGACCCGAAATCCTATTTCCACCGCTATGCATCCCATTCCATTCTGGAAGCCACGGTAATGGCCACCAGGCTTTGGGAGACTATCAATCTGGTCAACCTCAAAGAAAACATACTACCAACCAGACCAAGGGCCGATTTGGTTTTGCGTAAGGGGGCCGACCACAAGGTGCGCACGGTTTATTTGAGGCGGATCTAAGTCCCAAACCTGTGTTTCACGCGATTGACCAAATCATCGCGCACGGCACGGTAGGCATCCAGAATTTGCTCGCGGCTGCCTTGGGTTTGTGATGGATCGGCAATCGGCCAATTTTCCGTTTTGACTGTTCTGGACGTGGCAAATGATTTCGATTGACTGGCCGCTTCCGGCGAGAGCGTCATCACAAGATCAAACCCTGATTCAGCTATTTCTTCCAAACTGTGGGGACGGTGCGACTTGATGTCTATGTTGATTTCATCCATCACCATGCCCACAAAGGGATCAGGGTCTCCCGCCATAATGCCGGCCGAAGCGGCATAGATATGCTGGCCGAAATAGTGATGGGCGATGGCTGCCGCCATGGGAGAGCGGATGGCATTTTGCGTGCAAACAAATAGTGCCATCAATGGTTTTGTGGCTACGGGCGGCAGCGTTCCACCATGGGGCATGATGGCGCAAACCAGCGTGAACAGCCGGCGCGCCGTGTCAAAATCCATCGTGGCCTTGCCTTTCAGGCGCTCACGCAGAATCTCACTGCCTTCATTGTGAATGGCCCGACGCGCCATGTCGATGGCTTCAATATTTTGGGCATTGGTGCGGCTCAAGGCCATCACATAGCTATCGCAGATTTGGAAATAATCTTTGGCCACGCGGCGAAAGGGGGTGAGTGATAGGCCGAAGGTATAGAGCGGGAGGTTCTCATCCGATTTGAAATCAAGAACCAGACGTTGGTCTTGGGCAGTGATGTGGAGGCGGTAGGGGCCGGGCTTGCCATTGCTCAGCGTAAAGTCGTTGCCTTCGACAATATCGTTGATCGCCAAGGTTTGATCATGCTTGGCTTCAAGGGTTGCCGTGGCCGCTAGGCTGGCATCTATGGACACACCAGCAAGACGATTAGTACTGCGTGCCATGGCTTAGGCGGAATGAGCGGGCGTTACGGCGGTGCCCCAGGTTGCGCCAACATCGGCCAGCGTGGCATTCACGCAAGTGACCGACAAACGAATATGGATGCCCGTTGAGAAACTCAGGGTGATGGTGCCGCCCAAGTCTGCCATGGGGGCAAAGGTGATGGCCAAGAGGGACAACACGGCGCTGGCGGGCGGGCGCGTTAAGCCAATGGACTTTACACTGTTCACATCATCAAAATGCAACCCTGAGCGCCGGCGTTGCTTTTCAGGCAACGCATCCCATGCGAAACGATTGGCGACAAGGGCAAAGCGGCGACGCTTTTTGTCAAAGCGCAAATCGGCCCGCTGCATCACCGCGTCTTGCATCTGCGCTGAGATAATGGAGAGATCGTCTGCATCGGCCGCCGTTAATCGTAGCATCAATTACGCCCCGGCGATCCTTGAAACATCGGCACCCACGGCTGAGAGTTTGCCTTCCAAATCTTCGAAGCCACGGTCCAGATGATAGACCCGGTGCAACATGGTTTCACCTTGTGCTGCAAGGCCCGCAATCACCAAAGAGACGGAAGCCCGCAAGTCTGTGGCCATCACGTCAGCACCCATCAGCTTTGTTACACCGCGCACTTCGGCCATATCACCGTGCATGTGAATGTCGGCGCCCAGGCGCACCAGTTCCTGCACATGCATGAAGCGGTTTTCAAAGATGGTTTCACGGATATGGCTTTTGCCTTTGGCCATCGTCATCAACCCCATGAATTGGGCCTGCAAATCGGTGGGGAAGCCGGGGTATGGATCGGTGGTGATATCAACCGGCAAAATGCCTGAGCCATTGCGCCTTACGCGCATGCCTGCACTGGTGTTGGTGACATCCACCCCAGCGCGGCGCAAAGTGAGGATGACGTCTTCCAGCGTATCAGCGCGGGCGCCCCGCAGCGTAACATCACCACCAGCCATGCCCGCCACCATGGCATAGGTTCCGGCCTCGATACGGTCTGCCACCACCGTGTGTTCACAGCCACGCAGCGATGTGACGCCGGTGATTTTCATATTGCGCGTGCCGATGCCGTCAATTTTGGCGCCCATTTTAACAAGGCATTGGGCGACATCGGTGATCTCTGGTTCCATGGCGGCGTTTTCAATTTCCGTATCACCATGGGCCAACACGGCGGCCATCACGGCGGCATGGGTTGCACCCACAGACACTTTGGCGAAACTGATGTGGCCGCCCTTCAGGCCCTTCTTGGCTTTGGCAATTACATAGCCTTGCTCAATCACACATTCAGCGCCCAGCTTTTCCAGCGCCTGCAAATGCATATCCACGGGCCTTGTGCCAATGGCGCAGCCGCCGGGCAGCGAAACCTTGGCTTCGCCCATGCGCGCCACCAGGGGGCCCAAGACCCAGAATGAGGCACGCATTTTGGAGACGAGGTCATAAGGGGCCGTTGTATCAACAATGGTCTTGGCGGAAATTTTCAAGGTTTCTCCCGCATGGTCACTTTGGCCGATGCGCTTGCCGGCGGTGGTGATATCCACGCCGTGGTTTTGCAGAATGCGTTGCAGGCGCAGCGCATCCACCAGGCGGGGCACGTTATGCAGCGTTACCGTTTCGGGGGTGAGCAAGGGCACGATCATCAAAGGCAAGGCCGCGTTTTTGGCACCGGAAATGGCGATGGTGCCAGAAAGCGTGTTGCCACCGCGAATGCGGATACGATCCATAGGATACCTCTTTTGGGCAGCCTAGGTGCTGCCTCTCGTCAGAATTGCAATGATGGGCTGGTTACATAGAGCTTAAACCGCCCAAATCCAATGCGATTTTTGGGGAGGCGAAATGGCGGGATTGAGGCGGAGGGGGAATCGATAAGGACGATGTGGGGAAGCAGGTTGAACAGTGAGGCAAACTGTAGTATGATTTATTCATACTTATGATTGGAACACAGGCAATGTCACAAATTGAAAAACGCACCATCAGCTTGCCGCGTGAACATGCGGCCTTTGTCGATGCCAAAGTTTCATCAGGCGATTATGCTTCGGTGAGTGAAGTGGTTCGCGCCGGTTTGCGGGCCTTGCAAGAGCGTGATGAAGCCGTTGAGCGTTGGCTGCGTGAAGAGGTTGCCCCAACCCATGACCGCATGAAGGCTGATCCAACGCGAGCGATTTCTGGCGCAACCCTGTTTGGCAAACTGCGTAAACGAGCCGCTGCGAGAGCCAAAAATTAACATGAACCGGCGTGAGGTCGTTTACGCGCCGGAAGTCGAGGATGAT
>JANYHB010000064.1 GCA_025359265.1 Hyphomicrobiales bacterium
TTTAATTGTTACATATGTATTTTTCTCGTTCGCATATATTTCGGTCTTTTGTTTTGGTGGCGCACTTATGTCGTTTTATCTCGTTGCAATGATTTTCAAGAAAGGTGAACCAAAACATGTCATCATCGCCAGAAACTGAAGGGCACGAAAATAAGCACAAAGAAAAATGTGACTTGAAAGATGCCCAGATCGAACTGTTAGAATAGTTAAGCTAGGTGCCCTACATTGCTTCCCGGCACACGAGGGTGCATCAACGTGAGTGGGAGGAAACTTTCTCCAACAGCCTCCGTTGGATTATTTTAAAGGGGGCAAAGTGTCTACAAATACAGGGGCTTCAGTAATAGCCGGATAAGCACGGATCGGCGGTCTGAGGGCAAAGTCACTCAAATTGGTCAATCGCGTGATGCGAGCGCGATGTTACCGGCTTTTGCATTGACATATTTGATCTACATCAATGCGGGTGAGCCAGTTGCACCCTAACTCACTGGCCATAGCAAATGATGGAGAGATTTATGAAAAGACTTTTACTGATTGGTTTGGCGCTGGCGATAACGACAGGCACAAGTTGGGCTGATGGTGATGCCGCCAAAGGCGAGCAGACAGCTAAACAATGCCTTGCCTGTCATTCGGTGACTGACACTGCCAATAAAGTTGGGCCATCGCTTCTGGGTATCGTGGGCCGCAAGCCCGGTGCGGCAGAGGGCTATGCCTATTCTGATCCATTCAAGGCCTATGCTGCCGCTGCTGGGGCCTGGGACGATGCCACGCTCGATGCCTGGCTGAAAGACCCCAGGGCTATGGTGAAGGGCACCAAGATGACCTTCGCCGGTATCAAGGACGATGCGGTGAGGGCCGATCTGATCGCCTATCTCAAAACGAAAAACTGACAACCCAAAAATTTCTAATGGAGAGCTTCATGATCCTAACAAAAAGCCTTGCCTCGGCGGCACTGTTCACCTGTTTGCTAGCACCAGCCGCACTTGCTGAAACGGTGATCAAGATAACCCTTATCGACAAAATGGGCAGCGGTGATTTGAGCAAGCCGCTTGGCCTTGGCATGGGCATGCATGCCGACATGAGCCTGGCCAAGATGGGCATTGCCGCCAACCCCAAAACCACCACGCCAGGTGCTGTGCGCTTTGATGTGACCAACCTTGCCAGCAGCCTTGTGCATGAATTTGAAGTGGCTCGCATCACCGACGAAAATCAGGCGCTGCCCTATGACCAGAGCCGCAACAAGGTTGATGAGCAAGGATTGCAGACGCTTGGGGCGGTTTCAGAAATCATGCCGAACAAATCAGCTGCGCTCATTCTTGATCTGTCGCCGGGCAAATACCTGCTCTTCTGCAATGTGTCGGGTCACTACATGGCTGGCATGTGGACGGTGATTGAGGTCAAATAGCAGCTCCATTGTTTTCCCATCCCATTTCAGGAAAGGTTTTATCATGTCGAAATTAAATAGTGGCAAGAAAGTGCAGCTTTCGCGCCGCAATCTTTTGGCGGTTACCGCCTTCAGTGCGGCTGCAGCCTCACTCGTATCCACTGCAGCACGCGCCGATGATGCGCCGGTTGATGCTTCCAAATTGCCGCGTGTGCAGCAGAAACTTGTCGCCCCTCCATTCCTGCCAGAGCATGAACAGCTGGCGACAACCGGCCCAAAGATTATTGAAGTGACTCTGACAATTGAGGAAAAGAAAATCATCATAGACAATGATGGTACCGAAATCTGGGCCTTTGCCTATAACGGCACTGTGCCCGGGCCGATGATTGTTGCCCATGAGGGTGACTATGTGGAACTCACGCTCAAAAGCCTGGCCAGCAATGCCATGGAACACAATATTGATTTCCATGCATCCACCGGCGCACTGGGCGGCGGGGCCTTGACGAAAGTCCTGCCGGGCCAGGAAGTGGTATTGCGGTGGAAGGCCATCAAGTCAGGCGTGTTTGTTTATCATTGTGCGCCAGGCGATGTGATGATCCCCTATCACGTTGTGCATGGGATGAACGGCGCCGTCATGGTGCTGCCGCGCGATGGTTTGAAAGATGCCAAGGGCAATGCCCTGAAATATGATGCTGCTTATTTCATTGGGGAACAGGATTTTTATATCCCGCGCAATGAAAAGGGCGCTTACAAGAAATATGAATCTGCTGGCGAAGACTTGCCCGACAGTCTTGACGTCATGCGCGGCCTCATTCCCACCCATGTCGTGTTCAATGGCAAGGTAGGCGCACTCACCGGCGATAAGGCCATGAAAGCCAAAGTGGGCGACAATGTGCTTTTTATCCACGCGCAAGCCAACCGCGACTCACGCCCGCATTTGATCGGCGGCCATGGCGATTATGTGTGGGAGACAGGAAAGTTCGCCAATCCACCGGAGGTGGGTTTGGAAACGTGGTTCATCCGTGGCGGCTCTGCCGGCGCAGCACTGTATAAATTTCGTCAGCCGGGCATCTATGCCTATGTCAACCACAACCTGATCGAAGCAGTGATGCTTGGCGCCACAGCCCATGTGAAGGTCGATGGTCAGTGGAACGATGACTTGATGATGCAGGTGACAAAGCCTGGGCCTAGCAAGGCATAAGCCGTGCTGCGCGCTGCCACCGCGATTGTCATTGGTGTCCTAGTTGTTTCATGGGCGGGGCTTCCACATGATGCCTCGCTACGTGAACACATGGTTGGGGTGCGGATGGCGGATGGACATGTTCTGCTGGTTTCACCTGTAGAAGTAACTGTCGCGGAATGGTCGCTTTGTGTGAAGGATAGGGGCTGCTCTCACAGCCCGAAAGCCTCGGATTTGCCTGCGCCCTACCCAGTGACGGCCATCAATTGGTTTGATGTGAACGAATACTTGCGTTGGACCAACATGCGCCGCGGCGGTGGGTTGCGCCTGCCTACACGCGAAGAATGGTTGTGGCTGGGTCGCAGTTTTATCAAGCCAAAGCCTGCACCGCTCTTCACTGATCCGCGCCTTGCCTGGGCATCGGAATACGGTCAGGAAAATTCACCCGGCGGCCCAGTGCGCCCCAGCGCAGCGTTTTCTACCTCACCAGATGGTATTTCTGATCTTGATGGCAATGTGTGGGAATGGACGATGACTTGCGCTGTTTCTGGCTTTGCGGGCAAGCAAGCCGGTTATTGCCCCGCCTATTTCGCTGAAGGTGCACATGAGGCTGCAATCCCGGTGTTTGAACGTAATCCCGCGGCAGGCGGATGTGCCACAGGAACGCCGCCTACACATTTGGGCTTCAGGCTGGTGGCTGATGAATGAACCTTGGCCGTGGGTCTGCGGATGCATGGGCGCGCCGTGGATGTAGTCTATGCACTTGTCACCGAACCAGTCTGCCAGTTCAGCCGAGATGTAGGACGAACGAGAATTCCTCCGTTGTTCAAGTTATGCATTCTGTCCAATTGGGCCTGAACCCGGACACCTGAAGCACATCACAAATGATTTGCGAATCCAAATTTGATTTACTCAAAAAGACTCTCGATCTAAAGGCATTTCTTAAGGGATGACTTTTTTCAAGATCTGATAGACTGGTGGCGGAAATTTGCATGGAAGTGGGTCACTTTCTTATTCGCAATTTAGATGCTAGAGCGGAATGACTCTACACTGAACCATATCCAGCATTCTTGAAGTAATTTTCGCAGTATTTTGGCGGGAACCGTTTGAGGATGGTTTTGATGCGGTTGTTGATGGCGTCAATGGTGCGCTCTTTGGCTTTGCGTAGCC
>JANYHB010000022.1 GCA_025359265.1 Hyphomicrobiales bacterium
AAATGGTGCCGCTTAGGTGACTCGAACACCTGACCCCCGCATTACGAATGCGGTGCTCTACCAACTGAGCTAAAGCGGCTTAGCGTTGATCTTGGGCGCAATAGCTCGTTTTCAGGGGCGTTTCAACTGCTTTGCTCAATGCCTGGATCATCAGGCAGGCGCGGCGTGGCGGACTGGGCTGGGGTGGGCTTTAACTGCAACTGCGCCGGAGCCACGGCCCCGTTAAACTGCAGCTGCGCTTGCGTTGGCTGTTGAAAAGGCACCTTCCATTCCGAAGGTGCTATTTCGCCCGTCACTGGTGAGAGCACGCTCCAAACGGGAACGGCCACACTGTCTGAAACCCATAAGGGGTCACGTGGTGCCGACAAGGCTTGAGCCAGCCATTCCCGGCTTTTGGATTTGTCGCCACTCATATCTTCAACGCTGGCCATAAGCCCACAAATGCCGGCCTGAGGCGCCTCTAAAAGCAAAGGTCGAAGCACTTCATGTGCCGCTTCATGCCGCCCGGCGAAGATGGCAGCTTCGGCCAATGCGAATCGCCCCTCAAGTGAGTCGGGGTCTTTGGCAACGAGATCGCGCACCCGTTCGAACTGCTTTTCAGCGCCGTCTTCCTGAAGGCGCGCTGCCAGGCGCGCCAAGTCACGATGCGGTTGTGCAGCCCAGCAGGCCGCGAGCGCTTTAAAGGCCCGGCGCTCATTGGCGTTGGCCACCTGCACGCGCGCTGTAACCAAAGCCGCCGGAACAAGACGCTGATCCAGTGCCAAGGCCGCTTGGGCCAATGCCAGGGCTTTTGGTTTATCGGCAGCTTCGCTGTGCATGGCTGCAGCGCACAGCAATGCAGCTTGCTTTTTTACGGCCTCTTCACGCGCCATAATCCCCAGTTTCCCTTGCTGAGCCACATTATTGGCGGCAGCTTCGAAATCTTTTTGGGCCAACAGGGATTGCAGAACGGCCATATTGGCCCACGGCAAGCGATTATTTTTGCGGTGCGCAGCCTCAGCGTGTTTGCGCGCTGCTGGCCAATCGGCGGCGTCACGCGCATGGGTAAAAAGACCGCGAAGTCCCAGAACTTCTGTATCTGGCGTCTGCGCCATGGTTTCAAATACGCGCCGCACTTCTTCACGATCACCACGCAACTGTGCAGCCTGAGCTCCCAACAATTTAACCAAAGGCTCTTGGCCCAGCGTTTCGCCAGCCAAAGAAGCATGCCGCGCCGCAGCTTGCGCGTCGCCCGCACCGGCAGCAATAATGCCACGAGACAGCGCTTCATAGGCTTTCCGCGTCTTGCGCTCGCGCAGCCGCCCGCGGAATGCTTGTGGTGAACGGAAAATCATCCGCAGGAGCCGCAGGACGAAATGCCCTGCCATAAAAACAATTGCCGTGGCAATGATTGCAACCAAAACCGACAGATGGATTTCGCGACCCAGCCATTGAATTACAATACTGCCCGGGCGATCAGCCAGCCACACAATCGCCAATGCGGCAACGATGATGAGCACGAAGCGCCATAGCAGTTTTGTCATGCTCAGCCTTTGGTTGCCGTTTTCATTACACTGGCGCCCAACCGATCAAGCGCTGCATCAAGTCGCAAGCGGCGCAGTGCCTTGTCTTTCCAGTCTTTCAAATCAGCCGGCAAGCCATCGCCTACAGCTGAAAGTGCATCAGCGGCCTGCTGCAAATCTCCTGATGCCGCAAAGGCTGTGGCCTTCGCCGCCGCGTCTGCAAGACGGCCAGGGCCAAGCTCTTTTACAGTGACCATCTCCGAAAAGAATGAGGTTATGCCCGAAAACCACCCGGTTGATTGAGCAAGAGAAGGTGCACCAGCCACTTTTGGAAGCTGTCCTGTAATTGTTCCCAGTGTACTGATGAGTTGTGCCATCGATGGCAAACCATTTGCCGCTTCCGTTTGGACAATATCCAGACCATCTGCATTGGGCACTTGCAAGGCCAAGGCTTTGAGTGATTCGGTGAAATTTTCGCCCGCCGCCGCTTTGGCTTTCACCTGGCTGAATGATAATGCCAAAGCGTTGCCATCAATCGCCTTCGGGGTCGCCGCCTGCAAAGCTGCCAGATCATGTTCCAATTTCTCAAGTCGCGCCGCGTCTGCCGCCACTGGCAATGCATTTGGTGCAACGCTGCCATTGCCGCGCAACTTAAAATCTTCAAGGCCTGCCTTCATATTGTCAAGGCCCAGTTGTGTTTCCGCCAACTTGGAGATTAGCACTTCCTGTTCAGATGAAATGCTGCCTGCCTGCTTGGCGCCTTTATCGGCAGCAGCCTGTGCGGCACCAATCTTGGCTTTCAGTTCTTCAGTCAAAGCAAAAATAGCGTCAACCTTTTTTATGTTTTCTTTTGATGCCGCTTCCAGCGCATCAAAGCGCGCTGTTAGAACTTGCTCCTGATTGGAAGGCAGATAGGCTGATAAAACATCGCGGTAGAGCCAGCCCCCCGCAACGGCACAAACGACGCCCAACACGCCCACTGCGCCCCATCGGGCAAAACGCATGGTTGCCATTTTGGGTTTTTGTTCCACCCCAGAATCGTTGATGATCTGCGGCTCCACATCAATGATGTTATCAATTGGTTTATCGTCACTCATGCTTCACACCTATTCTGCTTCGCTTGCCAGATCAAGCAAAGCCAACAACGATTTTTCGGTGGGCATTCTCGCCACACTTCTGGGCCAATTCTGGGGCAGGGCCTGCGCCACCTGAGGTGACAAGCAGAAGTGCAGAAGATTCATTGCAATCGCCTTGCGCTTAAGCCGTTGCAGTTCGTCGCTCCACAATTTGGCGGTACGCCGTGAATAAAGCAGAACGCCATCGCAAGTGGCAATGTCATCAATTTGGCTATCAAGCGCGCACGGGACGGCATCGTAAGTGATCACCCGTTGGACGTTATAGCCGTATTTTGCGAGTTGGCCCTCAAGATCCCCTGAGGTTTCTGCCCCTGATAAATATAACACCGGTTTGTCGCGGGATTTTAGTCTATTGGAAAGATAGTGAACCAAGCCATCCACGTCGCCGCCTTCGGCTGTAACATTTTGAAAACCTTTGGCCCGCGCCGCTGCTGCCGATTGTTCGCCAACCGTAAAAACGGGAATATGCACGTTCATTGCAGAGCTCAAACAGCGCAATCCATTGGCACTGGTTGCGCAAATGCCTTGATAGGGCAAATCAGCAATCAGAACGTCTTGGCGCGCAATGATATCCAAAAGCGGTGCCGATAAAACCTCATGGCCCAGTGCCCGCAATTTTTCTGCCAAGCCAATCGCATCAATCTGCGGTCGTGTGATGATCAGCTTCATCGACTTGCATTCGCCTGGGCGAATCCCATTGAAATGTTGCATGCGAAAGTTCTGAATACGTCGCTCATGATTGCCAATTTAGAGGTTGGCTGCTAGAGCCTCAAGCCTGAATGAACACTATTACCATTTTAGGTTTAGAAACCTCTTGCGATGAAACAGCGGCCGCAGTCGTGCGTCGTCATGGCGATGGCCACGGCGAAATTTTGGCCAATGTGGTCTATTCGCAGCTGAAAGACCATGCGCCCTATGGTGGTGTGGTGCCTGAAATTGCAGCTCGTGCCCATGTGCAACACCTCGATGGATTGATCGCCAGGGCCATGGCGGAGTGTGGTGCCAGTTTCATGGAACTGAGCGGCGTTGCAGCCACAGCAGGCCCGGGTTTGTTGGGTGGATTGCTGGTGGCGATGATGGAAGGCAAAGCCATAGCCTTGGCGCATGATTTACCTTTCATGGCCATAAACCATCTTGAAGGCCACGCCTTGACCCCGCGTCTTTTAGGCGATGTAAAATTTCCCTATTTGCTGTTGTTGATTTCGGGCGGCCATACACAATTTCAATTGGTGGAGGGTGTGGGTCAGTATAAGCGCCTCGGCACAACAATTGATGACGCCTTGGGCGAGGCCTTTGACAAAGTGGCGAAACTGCTTGGCCTGCCTTATCCTGGTGGCTCACAGGTGGAACGGGCGGCGCAAACTGGCGATGCCGCACGTTTTGATTTTCCGAGACCGTTGAAAGGCAGGGATGATTGTAATTTTTCTTTCAGTGGCTTGAAAACTGCCGTGCGCGAGACGGTGCAGAAACGCGGCGTGCTGTCGGATCAAGATGTTGCTGATGTCTGCGCATCGTTTCAATTGGCCGTGGCTGAAACGGTGGGCGACCGCTTGTGCAGGGCGTTCTCGGCGTTTCGTGCCGCATATAATGTGGCGTCACCCACTCTGGTTGTCGCTGGGGGCGTGGCAGCCAACCAGCCGCTGCGCCGGGCGATTGAGGGCCAATGCAAGAAGGCTGGATTTACGTTGAACGTGCCACCCTTTCATCTGTGTACAGACAATGCCGCAATGATTGCTTGGGCCGGGGCTGAGCGTTTGGCTTTGGGCATGACGGATGAATTGAATTTCGCCGCCCGGCCACGCTGGCCGCTGGATACAGTTTCCGTGCCGTTCTATGGCTCTGGCCGCTTGGGGGCCAAGGCATGAAGATCACCATAGTAGGGGCAGGAGCTTGGGGTATGGCACTGGGCTTGGTGGCAAAGAAGGCGGGCAACGAGGTTTTATACTGGTCCCGGCAAAATCCCGTTTTTCCCCCCCTTACAAATGTTTTCATTCTCGCGGTTCCGGCGCAACATATGCGCGAAGTTTTAGGCAAAATTCCGGCAGGCGACGCACCGCTGATTTCTGCCGCAAAAGGCATTGAGCGCGCAACGGGAAAATTGATGTCTGCCGTTGCGGCGGAAATTCATCCGCAGACAGAGTATTGCGCGTTATCCGGTCCCAGTTTTGCCGGTGATGTGATCGCGGGCCTGCCCACTGCAGTGGCGCTGGCCGGGCCCACGTTGCAAAAAGCCAGGGTTTGGGCGGAGGCTCTGAGCACGCCGCATTTTCGGATCTACCCCACCGATGATGTGAAGGGTGTCGAAATTGGTGGCGCGATGAAAAACGTGCTGGCCATCGCCTGTGGCATATGTGAAGGTCATGGCCTGGGCGAAAGCGCGCGTGCGAGTTTGGTAACCAGAGGCTTCGCAGAACTTTCACGCTACGCTAAATCGCAAGGTGCGAGTTCAGAAACCCCGATGGGCCTTTCCGGATTTGGAGATTTGATGCTGACTTGCTCAAGCGCAAAATCACGCAATTATTCTTTTGGTTTGAACATTGGGCGCGGCATGGCTTTGCCGGAAGCTCTGGCCGCTTCTATCGGCGTTGTTGAAGGTGCTTACACCGCTGGTATTGCAGCTAAATTGGCCATGCAAAGCAAAGTTGAAATGCCCATCATCACCGCGGTGGCCAATATCGTTGAAGGCCGCAGCCAGCCGCGTGACGAAATTACCAGACTTTTAGCGCGGCCCATACGCGCTGAATTTGAATAGGAGTTTAAATGCTTTTCGCTCTCATCTGCACTGATAAGCCGAACTCGAGCGCGTTGCGCGCCGAAGCTCGCCCGGCACATTTGGCTTACTTGGACAGCTTGGCCCACAAGCTCAAGTTTGCGGGGCCATTTGTAAATGAGGAAGGCATAAGCATTGGCACTTTGGCGATGGTCGAAGCCCTGGATCGTGGCGACGCCGAAATGATTGCGGCAAATGATCCTTATCAAAAGGTTGGCCTTTTTGCTTCTGTTGAAATCAAAGCCTGGAAATGGGTGATTAAAAATCCGGAGCTGAAATAATGGCAAGGTGGCTGTTCAAGTCTGAACCAAACGTTTATTCTTTTGCACAACTGCAAGCCAGAGGCCAAGCGGGTGAGGAATGGACAGGCATCCGCAACTATCAAGCGCGTAACAATATGCGGTTGATGAAATTGGCGGATCAAGGTTTCTTCTATTATTCAAATGAAGGCAAAGCCGTGATGGGCATTGTAGAAGTCTGCAAATTGGCGCATGTGGATTCTACTGCGGAAAATCCAACGTGGGAATGCGTGGATATTCGTGCCGTGGCCGCCCTTGCGCGCCATGTCACGCTGGATGAAATTAAACAAGATCCAAAGTTGAAAGCCATGGTTTTGGCGGTGAACTCGCGCCTCTCGGTCCAGCCCGTCACCGACGCAGAGTGGAACCATATTTGTAAATTGGCAGGTTATGCTGTGTGATCGATATCGACGCGTTTATTCGTCAGCACACGGAGCTTATGGCCGTGCCTCTGGTGCCGGAAATAAATCTCCACCTGGCTCATGAAGCCATTCCAATATGGCAAAAAACCGAAGAACAACTGGTTGAATTAGGCTTGCCGCCGCCCTATTGGGCCTTCGCTTGGGCTGGCGGGCAAGCCTTGGCGCGTTACGTGCTGGATCACCCAGAAATTGTGAGTGGCAAAACTGTACTTGATCTCGCTTCAGGCTCTGGCCTGGTTGCGATTGCCGCGTCAAAAGCCGGAGCAAAATCGGTGCTTGCGGCTGATATTGATGCCTTTTCAATTTCTGCCATTGCCGCCAATGCGGCAGCAAATGGCGTTCACATCAAGACCACAAAAGAAAATCTCTTGCTCGCCCCGCCGCAGCCGTTTGATGCGATCCTCGTGGGCGATCTGTTTTATGAGCGATCAGTTGCGACGGCGTGTTTTGACTATCTCCAAAAATCCGGTGCGAAAGTTCTGATCGGTGATCCCGGTCGCAGCTATTTGCCTACCGATAAATTGCTGAAAATCACCGAATATGCAGTGCCCGTTTCTCGCAATTTGGAAGATGCCGAAATAAAACGAACGGCAATTTGGGCGATTGCCTAGAGCGGATGTGTTTCGGGGTTAGCCGCGGCGAACGCTTCGTCGTTGTGTTCGGCGTTATTGAACCACAGCGCCACCATTAAAATGGCAAGTGACAGCCACAACCAAAAGTCCGTTCCGCCACCGAAAAATAGCACGCTAATGATCACGGCGGCGGGTGTTGAAACGTAGGTGGCTTGCACGGTGTAAACCGCGCCCTTCTGGGTGATCAAAGAGAAATAGACGATGCGTTCCACCACCCACATCAGCGTGACCGCCACCAGCGGCCAATAGGTTAGAAAGCCCGGTGCACCGGGTGCGCCGAAAGGTTGATACCAAAGCAAAAACGGCAGAATGGTAAGGCCAGACCATAAGCTTTCAAACGCTCCCGCCTGAATTGTGTTTGCACCCTTGGGCCAAGCGTGTGCGGCAAAGCTATTATAGACGCAATACAAAATGGGTATCGAAAGTGCTTCAAGCAGCGGCCAGGAAATAGACCCGCTGAGCGTGCCTTGCCGCGAAAGAATGAGAACCAGCGTTGAAAGAAACCCAAATAAAATGGCAAGCAACTTGCGTGATGACGAATTCTCCTTGCCGAGAAACAGCGCAACGACATAATTAAAAAATGGCGAAAGCGTTATGATGATGGCCAACTCGGTGGGTGGAACAAAGCCGGCCAAATAAAGATTGATGCCGAACGGAAGGTTCAGCAGTAAAGCACAACCAAGCCCGTAATAAGCCAGTCTTGCGTCTAATTTTCGCCAACCATTTTGATACAGCGCCATGCCCAGCATAATCATGCCAACCCCAAGCCCCGTCCAAAATATGGTATGTGACGCGGGCAAATTGATTGTGCTCAAATGCTTATAAAGGCTCGGAGAAACGCCCCAAAAGAGCCCCAGCAGCATGAAAGAGAGGAAGTGATTTGGCGTTCGCATTTTGCGGCTTTAAACTATTGCCTTGGCAATATATAGTGCTTGCAAATAGCAAAAGCTGGGCAAAGCGGTGGGCGTTGAGGAACACTAAGATCATGTCTGAGAAAATTTACCCAGTTCCCGCCGCTTGGAAAAAGCGCGCTTACGTCACCGCAGATTCTTACAAGAAAACCTATGCGGAATCAGTCAACAATCCAGATCGATTTTGGGCCAAAGAAGCAAAACGGCTTGAGTGGTTCAAGTTCCCCAAGAAAATCAAGAACACCAGTTTTGCTTATCCAGATGTGTCAATCAAATGGTTTGAGGACGGTCTTCTCAATGTTTCTTATAACTGTATTGATCGCCACCTCAAAAAACGTGGATCTCAAACGGCGCTTATCTGGGAAGGTGATAATCCTTACGACGACAAGCGGGTTAGTTACGATCAACTGCACCTGGAAGTCTGCCGCTTTGCCAATGTGTTGAAAAAGCTGGGCGTGAAAAAGGGCGACCGAGTCACCATTTACATGCCGATGATTTTGGAAGCGGCTTACGCGATGCTGGCTTGCACGCGCATTGGAGCCGTTCACTCGGTAATCTTTGGCGGCTTCTCACCTGATTCAATCGCAGGCCGCATGGATGATGCGGATTCACGCTTCATCATCACCGCTGACGAAGGCCTACGCGGAGGCAAAAAAATTCCATTGAAGGTGAATGTCGATGCCGCCCTGGAAAAAGTGAAAGCCCCGGCCAAAGTGTTGATGGTGCGCAGAACCGGTGGGCCAGTGCCTTTTGATGTTGCGCGTGATCACTGGTATCATGATGTTGCCGCCGGCGTGGGAACCGAATGCAAGCCAGAGAAAATGAAGGCGGAAGATCCTCTCTTCATTCTTTACACGTCGGGCTCCACTGGCAAGCCCAAGGGCGTGCTCCACACCACTGGCGGCTATCTCACTTACGCGGCCTCCACCTTCCATTACGTTTTTGATTATCATGATGGAGACATTCACTGGTGCACGGCGGACGTGGGCTGGGTGACGGGCCACACCTACATCATCTATGGCCCGCTCGCCATGGGTGCTACTTCACTGATGTTTGAAGGTGTGCCCAATTATCCAAGCGTCTCGCGTTTCTGGGAAGTTGTGGACAAGCACCAAGTCAGTATCTTCTATTCTGCTCCCACCGCTTTGCGCGCCCTCATGCAACATGGCGATGCGCCCGTGAAGAAAACTTCGCGCAAATCCATTCGCTTGTTGGGTTCGGTGGGTGAGCCGATCAATCCTGAGGCGTGGGACTGGTATTACCGCGTGGTGGGCGAAGCACGTTGCCCTATAGTAGATACGTGGTGGCAAACAGAAACCGGCGCGTGTTTGATGACGCCGCTTCCGGGCGCGCACAAAATGAAACCCGGTTCTGCGTGTGGTCCGCTGTTTGGCATTCAGCCGGCGTTAGTGGATGAGAGGGGCAAAATTCTGGGCGGTGCAACCTCGGGCAATCTCGTCATCTTGGATTCCTGGCCAGGCCAGATGCGCACGGTTTATGGCGATCATAAGCGCTTCGTGGAAACATACTTTTCCACTTATAAAGGCATGTATTTCACCGGCGATGGCTGCAAACGAGATGAAGATGGCTATTACTGGATCACCGGTCGCGTGGATGATGTGCTAAACGTATCAGGCCACCGCATTGGAACAGCAGAAGTGGAATCCGCACTCGTGGGGTTTGCGGGTGTTTCTGAAGCGGCTGTGGTGGGATATCCGCATGACATCAAAGGGCAGGGCATTTATTGTTATGTTACGTTGATGTCTGGCATCCACGGCACAGATGACACCCGCAAGGAACTCATCGCGCACGTGAGAAAAGACATCGGCTCTTTTGCCACGCCCGATAAAATCCAGTTCGCGCCCGGACTTCCGAAAACCCGCTCCGGCAAAATCATGCGCCGCATCCTGCGCAAAATTGCCGAAGATGATTTCAGCAGTCTGGGTGACATATCAACACTGGCGGATCCGGCTGTGGTGGACGATTTAATCGCCAACAGGCAGAATAAGAAAGCTTAACTGCAACCTTGCAAATTTACCTTCAGCTTCTTAACTATCGTCTGGTAATATAAGGGACTTTTTCCTTGCTTGAAGTGATATCGCCGGAGGCGTGGTTGGCTTTTGCCAAAGTGGTGATGATTGATCTTGTGCTGGCAGGAGACAATGCCATCGTGATTGGCATGGCGGCTGCGGGGTTGCCCAAAGAGCAGCGGAATAAAGCTTTAATCGCAGGCGTTGTCGCAGCCACAATTCTGCGTGTCGCATTTGCAACGATTGCCGTCCAAATGCTTAAGGTTATTGGGCTGGTATTTGTTGGCGGGCTTTTGTTGCTCTGGGTCAGTTGGAAGATGTGGCGTGAGCTGCGGGCAAGTGACCCCAGGAACAATGTTGCCGGGTCATTGGAAGCGGATCACAAACTTTCCTCGCAGGGTGGAAGAAAAGCCAAGACTTTCAGCCAAGCCGTCATGCAGATTTTTGTGGCTGATGTCTCAATGTCGCTGGATAATGTGTTGGCGGTTGCGGGCGCTGCGCGTGAGCATCCCTATGTGCTGATTGCAGGTCTTATTCTGTCAATTGCCTTGATGGGGCTCGCAGCTTCACTTATCGCAAGGCTGTTGCAGAAGTTTATGTGGATTGCCTACGCCGGCCTCGCCATCATTTTTTATGTCGCGGTCGAAATGATTTATCGCGGCAGCCTTGAGATGTGGCCGCATTTACCCAATGTGCTAAACTAGCAGCCATCATGGCAAACCCGATTATTGCAGAAGTTACGCGTGGGCCTAATGTCGAAAGCCGCCATCGTGGCGCCTTTGTCGTCACGGACGACAAAGGCGGGGTGGTGAGCAGTTCGGGGGATTTTACCAGCGCCTTCTTCCCGCGCTCGGCTATCAAGGCTTTCCAGTGTCTGCCTTTAATCGAAAGTGGGGCTGCTTCCCATTTTGGTTTGAATGAAGAAGATATTGCCATGTGCTGTTCATCACATTCGGGAGAGCCGGAACATGTGCGAGTTGCTCGCTCAATACTCGCCAAGGCGGGTGTTGACGAAACCTGCTACGAATGTGGTGCCCATCTGCCCACCTCAACCGATTCTGCCTATGAACTCGTGAGATCGGGAAATACGGCGCTGCCGGTTCATAATAATTGCTCGGGCAAACACGCGGGCATGCTGGCGTTAGCCAAACATCTTGGGGCCCCTTTGCATGGTTACGTGGAAATAGATCATCCCGTGCAACGCGCGGTGGCCGCCAGTCTGTCTCATTTTTGCGGGCTAGACGTGCGCGCAGCGCCCTACGGCATTGACGGTTGTTCCGTGCCTTCCTGGGAATTGCCCATGCATAATGTTGCGGTGGCTTTTGCAAAACTGGGATCATCACCAGAGCCAGGCCCGCAGCGGATCATCCAGTCGGCACGCGGCCATCCGTTTTTAATTGCCGGCACGAAGCGGTTTGACACCAAAGCCATGCAGGCCGTGCCAAGGCTTTTTATCAAATGGGGGGCAGAAGGCGTTTTTTGCGGATGCATTCCGCACGCGGGTTTGGGTTTTGCGCTAAAGATCGACGATGGAGCGAGGCGTGGCGCAGAGGTTGCAATCGCGCAAGTTCTCAGCAGCCTCTCAATCTGGACTGATCAAGAGCAGCATGAGTTGCGGGAAATGTCTCAGATATCACTCTTGAATTGGCGTAAGATTGACGTAGGTAAAATCCGCTCGGTGCCATCCTAAACAGATCCTCACACATTCGTGTGGGGCTGTGATTTGCTGTTGCTATTTGCAATAGTTATGTTGAAAAAATGGAGTTTGACATGCCAAAATCAATCGTTTCTCTCGCCATCGCAATAATCATCTCGGTATTGAGCCCAAGCCTGGCCCAAGCGAAAACTGAAATTGCAATTTTCGCAGGTGGTTGCTTTTGGTGCGTGGAGTCTAACTTTGACAAGGTGAAGGGTGTTACCGAAACGATCTCTGGCTATGCCGGCGGCACAATGAAAAATCCAACCTATGGGAACCACGAGGGCAATCAGGAAGCGGAAAAAATCAATTTTGATCCCGCCGTGGTTTCCTACAAAGATCTTGTACGCTATTTCTTGCGCACGACTGACGTGGTGGACGCTGGCGGGCAGTTCTGTGATCGCGGTGACGCCTATATTTCGGTGATTTTCACGCTGAATGATGAACAGCGCAAGGCCGCCGAAGAAGCTAAGGCCGAAGCCGAAAAATACTTGGGCAAGAAAATTGTAATGCCCATTCGCGATTTCACCAGTTTTGCTGATGCTGAAGCCTATCATCAGAATTACTATCATGGCGAAAACCGGGTGCTCACGCGCTTTGGCTGGGTAAAACAGTCTTATGCCTATGAGCAGTATCGTCTGGCTTGTGGCCGCGATGCGCGCGTTAACGCCTTGTGGGGTAAAGCTGCCAACACTACTGGTCAACAAGGCCAAAATATCTTGGCTGCGGCTAAATAATTTCGTCTTCGTCTGGCACTGCCTGCGCCACGCGCGGGCGGCCTTTGATGCGCGCAATGTGAAACAGCGCATCACCGCGGTTTACAATGGGCAGATTTGTGCGGCCGATAATAATCCCCTCATCATCACTGGTAATGCCGACCGGGTTTTGCCCAAGAGGCCCAGTGACCACACCAATCTCTTCACCTTCTCCCACACGGTCGCCCGAGCGCCTTAAACTGTGCAGAATGCCGCCTTCCGGTGCCCTCACCCAGTTGCTGGACGAAGAGTGAATGGGTTTCAAATGCGGCAGAAGGGGAGGTGCTTCGGTAATCATTCCCAGGTGTTTGAAGATGCGCAAGGTGCCTTGGAGTGCTGCATCAATGGCCGCTTCATCAAAGCGCAGCGCCTCCCCACCTTCGTACAGCAAGATTTTCACACCCACTTTTGCCGCCGCTTCGCGCAGGCTTCCGTCGCGCACTTTTGAGGCCAGAATAACGCGCGGTCCGAAGGCCTCTGCCAAAGGGGCCAGCTCCTTATCATCCGGTGCTATGCGAATCTGCGGCAGGTTGGTGCGGTGCAATGCTGCCGTATGATAGTCTATGCCATAGTGGCAACGCGTTACCACTTGACTGAAAAACAAATCGGCCAGCAGCGAGGCCAGCGAGCCACGATCGGAGCCTGGAAAGGAACGATTTAAATCACGCCGGTCTGGCATATAGCGCGCGTGATTAAGAAAGCCGAAACTGTTCACGATGGGCACGGCCAGAATTGTTCCTGAAATGGCTTTGCCGCGTAAAGCCACCAACACACGCCGCACAATCTCCACACCTTGAATTTCGTCGCCATGAATTGCCGCAGACAAAAATATGCAAGGCCCAACTTTTTCGCCATGTAATACATGCACTGGCAGATCGAAGCGTGTACTGTTTGCTAAAACAGAAACCTGCAGGTCAACTGTTGCAGAACCGCCTGGGGGAATTGCCACGCCGCCAATTTCAAACGCATTCATCCGCGCCCTCGCGTTTTGGTATGGCCGGGCTTGGCGGCTCGTTCCAAGAATTCCAACATGGCTTTGGCCACATCTTTGCCAGACGCTTCTTCAATACCCTCAAGCCCCGGCGATGAATTCACTTCCATCACCACTGGCCCGCGCTTCGAACGCAGCAAATCAACACCTGCCACATTCAGGCCCATGGATTGAGCGGCTTTCAAGGCCGTGGCCTTCTCAGCATTAGTCAGGGACACCATAACCGCCGTGCCACCTCGGTGAAGGTTAGAGCGGAATTCACCCTCTGGCCCTTTACGCTCCATCGCAGCCACAATTTTTCGCCCTATAATAAAAGCACGAATATCTCTGCCTTCGGCTTCTTGTACGAACTCTTGGACAAGGATGTTAATATCAGCGCCACGAAATGCTTCAATCACGGACTTGGCAGATTTATGGGTTTCTCCTAAAACCACGCCGATGCCTTGGGTGCCTTCAAGCAGTTTAATCACCACGGGCGCACCGCCCACCAGTTTTAAAATCTCTTCGGTGCGGCTGGTTTCATTGGCAAAGGCGGTGACGGGCAGGCCAACCCCATCACGCGCCAGAATTTGCAAGGAGCGCAACTTGTCGCGGCTGCGGCCAATGGCAACGCTTTCATTCAAGGGATAAACACCCATCATCTCAAACTGCCGCAGCACGGCAAGGCCGTAAAACGTGTGCGATGCCGCAATACGGGGAATGACCGCGTCAAAACCATCCAGCTTGTCGCCCAGATAACGCAGTTCTGGCATGTGTGAGGTAATGTTCATGTAGCAGCGCAGGTAATCAATCGGCACAATCTCATGCCCGCGGCCCACCGCCGTCTCCATAATGCGTTGATGGGAATAGAGTTTGGGGTTGCGGGTGAGGAGTGCAATCTTCATGATGCCGCCTTGCGAGAACGTAGCATAAAGCGCTTGGCGGGGTTGATAATGAAACGCCCCTTCAGCGCCTCGCGCCCCAGTAACATGGGTAAGCCCATATCCTTCCTATCCGTCAGTGAGATGATGATGCTAAACCTGTGCATGCCAATTTGAACGACGGTTTCAATCAAGGGCCGCAATTCGCTATGTCCGTTCGAGCTTTTTACACGCTTAAGTTCGGCCAATTGCGCCAGACAGTTACGGCGTTTGCCTGCAATTTCCAGGGTGAAACCAACGCGCCGCCCCACGATCGAGATGTTTTCAGCATGCAAAGCTGCCGTTCTGGCGCCCGTATCAATCTTGGCGATGAGTTGGTCGACACCGAGCTGGGGCAGGCCAACATCTTCTTTCCAGCCGATGAGCGGCAGCAGTTGCAGTGTAGGACGAAGCGGAACCATATGGTGCGTTCTATGGCATCGGGCGGAAGCTGGCTACGGGGCATTTGCAATTATACCCATCGCAGTCCCTATTGAAGCCTGGACAATCTCAGCATCGCAAATGATTCTACACCTTCTTGTTTCGTATGATATGCCATATCTGCAAACCATCACTTTTGATTTTCCTGCCGTTGACGGTTCCATGGTGTGGCCACAAACTTCTGAGAAGCAAAAGCTGAACGGCAGAGAATTCAAGCCAAAATCCCTTGCCTGCTGATGAAAAGTCCGTCAAAAAATAGGCTGTCAGACCAACCAGCACGAGGATGAAATTTACGGCAACGCCGCCGCTGACAAACATCAGTCTTTGCAGCTTTGAAGCGTTGGGGGGTATTTTGGCATATACCGTTCCCGATCGAGGCAGCAGCCGCAGTTCAAATTCGGGGTAATTCAGCCCAGACGGCACACGCCACCAAACCGGCCCAGAGCCGAGAACGATTTTCGTGATGGGCCAAGAATTGGCATAGGCAGCGGCGGCGTGTCCCATCTCGTGCATCAGAATGCCGAAGCCCAAGCCAATAAGGGCGCCAGCAATTGTCAGAATGATGAATACGTAATCCAACTGATCCACGATGAATTCAATCTCACGAGGCGAAAGTGTAGCCTATTGATTTTGCTGGGCCAAAACCTGCACGCTCACCCCAGGGCGCCGGTAATTTATTCAGAATTCAAGAAAACTTATAGTTGCATGCAAGGCGTATCACTTTAATTTAGATTTTTAGTTCAACCTGAAGCCAATCGTCAACAGCTGTGCTTTGAACAAATGGGCCCACTCATTAAAAAGCAAAGGCTTTTGGCGCGGGGCGGCGCATCTTAGCTGACTTTGCGCCAGTGGCGAAAAGGCTTGAAGCCTTATCAATTGGAGGCTTTTCGGGCCTTGAAGCAAGTTGAGGATGAGCTCTTCGAAGACTTAGTGGCCAAAGAACTGAAAGATGCTGTGGTCAAAGTCTATGGCAAATTGTTTGAGGCTATTGTGCCAATTCCTGGTGGAATCTCTGGTAACGCACGGTCTTTTTCTGTGGGTTACCGATTAAACCACACCTGTTGTAACAACGAAAAGCCCAGAGCCTGTGGGCTCCGGGCTTTTCAAAATAAATTTCTGAATCAAGTCGATCAGGCGCTAAACCTCTGCTCGACATAATCCCAGTTCACCAAATTATCCACAAACGCTTCCAGATATTTTTGCCGTGCGTTGCGATAGTCGATGTAATAGCTGTGTTCCCAAACATCGCAACCAAGGATAGGTTGTGCGCCATGCATCAGCGGGTTCTCCCCATTGGGGGTTTTCATGATTGCAAGCTTGCCATCTTTCTTGGCAATCCAGCACCAGCCGCTACCAAATTGCGTCAAGCCCGCTTGCACAAAGTCGGTGCGCATTTTATCGTATCCGCCCAGATCAGCATCAATCGCGTTCATGAGTGCTGCGGGAATTTTCTTGCCGCCGCCGTGCGGCTTCATCCAATTCCAGAAATGCAAATGGTTGTAATGTTGGCCCACATTATTGACCAAGCCTGCTGACTTTTCGGCAAAGGCTTTTTTGCAAATCTCGTCTATCGAGAGCGATGCAAGGGGCGAATCCTTGAGGAAGTTATTGCCATTGGTCACATAAGCCATGTGGTGCTTGTCGTGATGAAACTCCAAAGTTTCCTTCGACATAAAGGGGCCAAGTGCATCATAGGCATAAGGCAGGGCTGGAAGTTCAAGGGCCATGGTTTTTCTCCGTTGTTTGATGGGCTTTAGTCTAGTCTCTGTCCTGGCGCGGCGCAAGGAATGAACACCTCGTCGATATTGCAACGCGACCATCGCTACAACGATTCGGAATTGGGCAAGGCGTGTCGCTGCCCACAACCCTGTGCTTAACGCTTAAGCCCTCAACAATGGCGTTCCTAGCACGCCCATCACAAAAATGATTGTGGTCAGCAAAATCATGGCAACGGAAGCCGCATAAACCACCCGCCGATCACCGCTTAACGCACTGAGTGCGATAAGCTGTGAGGCATGCAGCCCCACAAAATGTGCCACGCGCAAATCTCCACCGCTCATCGACCAGTTGAACAGTGGCAGCCCGCCTGCGTCAGTTTGTGCCCCGCCAACCCAGTGGCCGCCGTGAGCCGACATATAGGCGCCAGCAATCGTACCCAATACAGCGCCCAGCAGCAGGGCCAACCCCGCGGCCTCTGTCCACAAGCCAAGACCACGCATGGCCCAGATTTTCCAGCCAATGAAAGCCGCCGTGAAGGTAAGCGTAAGGGCACCTACGCCCATCAAAGCATAGGCAAGTGCTGCGAATGCGGTTGTTGCATTGAAATGTGATGCTTCACCACGCCAGGCGCGAAAAATTATGTAACCCATTTCAAGCCAGCCGGCGATCAGCATCAGCCACACCGCCACATTTATGGAATATGTGGTGCGGTTCACTTTTGGCAATTGCGACAGCCCCCAGCTCACCGTTCCATATTGCACCGCGAGTGACAGAAAAAATTTCGCAGGTTTGTCCCACACGCTCACCCCATTGATCACGCGCACATCAAAATGTTGCAACGCGTACATCAATGCACAGCCAAACAACATGGCCAACCCCGTGCGCCATAGCCAAATGTGACCGCTGCGCATATCTTGCGCCAAGCCAGTCAATTTGGTTTCGCGCAAACGAATACGTTCAGCCGAAACGCTCATGGTGTGATTTCCTTTTTTGCAAATGCCACGCGCAAAACCGCAAAAGCGCAATAGCCGATTGGCCCAAACATGAAGGTGAGGGGCAGCAATACAACCAAAAACCAGCGAGACAGACTGTGCTCCATCACCGCGCGCGCAATCATGGCGCCAATGAACAAGTCAAACGCCAAGTAATGCACCCAACCCGCCAATGCCACCCAAGGAAAGGTGAAAAGCTGTTGCACATGCGCCAGTGTATCGAAGCCGCCATCGGCTTTGAAGAAAAACACGCCCACTAAAACGGTGTAAAGGGCCGCAAATCCCAATGGCCAAACCAGCCCAGCCACAATGTCGCGCAGGAAGGGCCGATTAAGCACAACCCCAGCCGCAAGGATGATCCAGCCCACAAGGGCGGCAGGGTTTGCCAAATTAAAGATAAAATCAGCCGTCATTTGCAACTCCTCAAATCTTGACAATGAAAACATTTAAAGCGCAATAACCTGACACTGTCAACATATATTTTTACATTGTAAAGATAAAGTATTATGAATATGAGGGTGTCATGACGGTAAAACCCTACCATCACGGAGATTTAAGGGAGCAACTGCTCATCGCAGGCGAATTGGCCTTGGCAGAACTTCCTATCGCCAAGGTGTCGCTTCGGGAAATTGCCAGGCGCGCGGGGGTTTCTCATGCCGCACCCAAACACCATTTTACGTCAATGGCCGATCTGTTGGGTGAAATTGCCGCGCGGGGGTTTGATAAATTTATTGTGGCACTGGGCAACGCGGCCGAGCAATCAAAAAGGCAAACCGGAGAAGACCGCTTGCTTGCCATGGGCCGCGCGTACCTGCGCTTTGCCGATCAAAATCCCGCCGTATATGGGCTGATGTTTGGCCAAGTCAGCAAAATGTCGATGACACCTTCACTCACCAAATCATCTTATGAAGCCTGGACACAGTTGGAAAGCGCAGTTGCCCAAATCACCGGGCCGACACAAGCGCCAATTGGCGCAACTTATGTCTGGTCATCCGTGCACGGATTATCCATGTTGAAAGCTGCGCGCCGCTTGCCGCCCCATGTTTCGCTGCACGCCGTTGAAGAAGATAACCTACGCATTATGGTGGCCGGATTGCGAGAATTGTAATGGCTACCACAACAGTTGCATTATTAGGGTTCGTTGCGCTTATCGCAGGCTTCGTCGATGCCATTGCCGGTGGCGGGGGCTTGCTTTGTTTGCCGGCGTTGCTGCTCGCAGGGCTCGATCCTGTGGCGGCCCTGGCCACCAACAAACTGCAAGGCAGCTTCGGCACTGCTTCTGCAACTTTTGCATTTTGGCGCAAGGGCGCTCTTGATCCCAAACAACATTGGGGCAGCGTGGCGACGGTTTTTGCCGCGGCGTGTTTGGGCGTGGCAGCAGTCTCGATTGCACCGAAACAATTGTTGCTCGCCATGATGGTGCCGCTTCTGATTATTATAGCGCTTTATTTTGCGTTTGCGCCACGCATGAGTGAAGTGGCAAGCAAGCCCCGTTTGGCCTTGAATGCATTTACCTTGGGTTTTGCCCCCGCCATCGGGTTTTACGATGGCGTTTTTGGGCCGGGCACTGGTTCATTCTTCATGCTGGCGCTGGTGTCGCTCTTCGGTGTGGGCCTTGTGGAAGCAACGGGCCGCACAAAATTGTTCAATTTCACATCTAACATCGCCGCACTGTTGATGTTTTTGTTGGCGGGCAAAATAATCTGGAGCATCGGCCTCGTCATGGGCATCGCGCAATTTGTGGGCGCGCAGATCGGCTCGCATCTCGCAATCAAAAATGGCGCCACCATCATCCGGCCTTTGTTGGTTGTGGTTTGTTTGGCCATGGCAACCAAGCTGTTGCTTGATCCTAGCAACCCGCTGAAGACGATTTTTTAACAGGATTTCAAAAAAATGGTGTTACTTGTTCCACCATTTTCCGACATCAACCTGGGTTGCGTGATACAATTCACGGATGCCCAAATGTTCGCAACTGGTGTCGATAACGCTGCGCAGATAAATCCGGTCTGCTGCGTCGAAACTGTAG
Organism: Hyphomicrobiales bacterium; assembly: GCA_025359265.1. Classification (GTDB taxonomy): domain Bacteria; phylum Pseudomonadota; class Alphaproteobacteria; order Rhizobiales; family Aestuariivirgaceae; genus Aestuariivirga. The sequence continues at coordinate 19,222 of JANYHB010000022.1, forward strand.
AAATAACGCCAATCGCCGTCTTCGCAAGTTGGGGTGCTCACATGCGCGCGGATGGATTTGGCATCTGCATCAACACTAATTTCATCAGGAAGAACCTGCGTGGTAAATCCGAGGCGCGGATCGCCGACGGCAAGCCCAACTTGCTGTGCGGCACCGCCAGCAAATTCAAACAGAGCAGCACGGCTTGCGCCAAAACCACAACATGGCCAAACCACAACATAGTCGCGTCCCTTGGGTGCCTTGAAATAAGTCAGGGAAATATTTGAGAGTTTCGCTGCATTCAATCTCGCTGCCAAGCGCAGCTGCGTTGGCACCAATGCCATATCGGTCAGAACCCTGATCTCGCCAGGCTTAAGTATGGGCCAAGCGATGTCACCAGCCTGCGCAACAAGCGCCGCGTTGACTAAAGCCACCAGCGTCAGCGCCCACAAGCGCATCACGCGAAGGCCTGCAGCCCCGTTTGTGCGCGACCCAGGATCAGCGCGTGCACATCCGCCGTGCCTTCATAGGTATTCACGGTTTCGAGATTCACCATGTGGCGGATCACGTGATATTCGTCAGAAATGCCATTACCGCCATGCAGGTCTCTGGCCATGCGGGCCACATCCAGGGCTTTCAAACAATTATTGCGCTTCAACAGCGAAATCGCTGGGGGTGCCAGGCGTCCGCTTTCCAATCCGCGCCCCAATGCCATGCAGCCCTGAAGGCCCAACGCAATGTCAGTTTGCATTTGCGCCAGCTTCATTTGCACAAGCTGCGTAGCCGCCAAAGGCTTGCCAAACATTTTGCGGTCCAAGGTGTAAGCGCGCGCCCTGTGCCAGCAGTCTTCAGCGGCCCCCATCACGCCCCATGCAATGCCAAAACGGGCCTTGTTCAGACAGGAAAATGGCCCACTCAACCCTTTGGCCTTGGGCAGCAGCGCCGTTTCTGGCACTTCGACATTATCCAAAACAATTTCGCCAGTGATGGAAGCCCGCAGGGATACCTTGCCCTTAATCTCTGGCGTGGAAAAACCCTTGAGGCCGCGCTCCACGATAAACCCGCGAATGTCGCCCGCGTCGTCCTTGGCCCAAATAATGGCGATATCGGCAATCGGCGAATTGGTGATCCACATTTTGGCACCATTCAAAACATAGCCGCCAGAAAATTTCTTGGCGCGCGTGGTCATTGCGCCAGGGTCAGAGCCTGCATCCGGCTCCGTCAAGCCAAAGCAGCCAATCATTTTGCCGGTGGCCAGTTGCGGCAGATAGTGGTTTTTCTGTTCCGCGCTGCCCCATACTTCAATGGGGTGCATCACCAGAGAATTCTGCACGCTCATGGCTGAGCGATAACCTGAGTCTACCCGCTCAACTTCACGCGCCACAAGGCCATAGGCCACATAGCCAAGGCCGGCACCGCCATATGCCTCTGCCGTCATCATGCCCAAAAAGCCCATTTCGCCCAGCTCTGTCATGATTTCGCGGTCAAAGCGTTCTTCACGGAAGGCGCTTTTCACCCGCGGCTGCAATTTATCTGCTGAGAATGCCTGCGCGGAAACGCGGATCATTTTTTCTTCATCGGTAAGCTGGCTTTCCAAATCCAGCGGGTCGGCCCAATCAAAAGCCACGGAATCTGCCATAAATCCTCACTTGATTAATGCACTAAGGGCTTTGAATTCCGGCGTACCGGCTTTTCCCGCAAGTTCAAAAACCGCCATTTCCACATTGACCAGTTGCACGCCATTATCGCCCAGCCGCGCCAGAGCCAATTGCACCGATTGCGCAGATCGTGAAGAAATTGCATCGGTTACAACAAAAACTTCAAAGCCGGCCTTTTTCAAATCCAATGCGGTTTGCAACACGCACACATGCGCTTCAATCCCCGCCATCACCACATGCTTGAAACCGCTGTCTTCCATTGATTTAAAATGCGCTCGGATAGCATCATCGCGCAGGGCCGAGAACGATAACTTCTCAAAAATCATCGAGCCCTTGTGCTCCAATTCTGGAATTGTGGGGCCGAGACCTTTCGGATATTGCTCGGTGATGATGATCGGCAGATCAAGCTTCTCTGCCGTTTTTAGAAGCACCACACAATTGTCGGCCACCCGCTCAGCTTGATACATGGTTGGCATCAAGCGATCTTGCACATCAACAAGTAAAAGGCAGGCTTTTGAAGCTTCAATTAACACGTGTATCGCCCGTAATTTTGAGGCCAAAGGCGTAGACTTCTGCCACTTCCTTCAAGCGCTCAAAGCGCCCCGAAGCGCCGCCGTGGCCAGCCGTCATAATGGTTTTTAACATGAGTAAGTTCTTATCCGTTTTATTTGCTCGCAGTTTGGCAACCCATTTTGCGGGTTCCCAATAGGTTACCCGCGGATCGGTTAACCCACCCACGGCCAAAATGGGAGGATAGTTTTTGGTCTGAATGTTGTCCACCGGCGAATAGGCGGCGATGGTGGCATAGGCTTTTGCATCCGCAATGGGGTTACCCCATTCCGGCCATTCCGGCGGCGTGAGCGGAAGTGTGTCATCCAGCATGGTTGTCAACACATCCACGAAAGGCACTTCCGCAATAATGCCACCCCAAACCTCTGGCGCCATATTGGCAACAGCGCCCATCAACATGCCGCCCGCACTTCCGCCTTGCGCTATGATGTGGCCAAGGGAAGTAAATTTCTCTTTCGCCAAAAACCGCGCGACAGAAATGAAATCTTTGAAGGTGTTGGGTTTGTGCTCCAGCTTGCCCAGGCTATACCAGCGCCGGCCCTTTTCCTGTCCGCCGCGAATATGCGCAGTCGCATAGATAAACCCCCGATCCACCAAGGAAAGAATGTTGGTGCTGAAACCAGAAGGCATGGACATGCCGTATGACCCATAACCATAAAGCCACAATGGCGCCGAGCCATCTAGCTTGGTGCCTTTGCGGTAAAGCAGGGTTACTGGAATTTGCTCGCCGTCATGGGCCGGGGCCAACACACGCTTTGCCACGTAATCGGCAGGGTTATGGCCGGATGGAACTTCTTGGGTTTTTCGCAAAATGCGCTCTCGCGTATTCATGTTATAATCGAAAACTTGCGCTGGCGTGGTTGGCGATGAGTAAGTGAAGCGCAGAACATCGGTTTCGAATTCGCGCATTTCTCCAAAACCCAAGGCATAAGCTTCTTCTGAAAAGGCGATACTGTGTTCGTTGCCGCTGCGCATTTCGCGCACCACAATGCGCGGCAGAGCGTTCTCGCGTTCCAAACGCACCATGAAGTTCCTGAACACTCCAAAAGCCACAATAAAAATGCCAGGCCGATGTGGAATTACATCTTGCCATTTGGCAACTGCTGTTTCATCCAGCTTGGTTTCCACAATTTTATAATCTTCCGCCCCACCGGCGTTGGTTTTCATCAGAAAGCGGTCTTCCCAATGCTCCATATCGCATTCAATTTTTTCACTGCGTGAGACGAAGAGTTTTGGCTTGGCCTTGGGCTTTGCCGCATCAATCAACCAGATCTCAGATGTTTCATGATCGTGAATGTTGATGGTGATGAATTTTTCTGAGGCCGTGGCGCCAACGGAAGTAAACAGGCCCGTATCTTTTTCATTGAACACCAACTTATCATCTGCCTGTTTGCTGCCAAGCATGTGGCGATAAGTTTTGAGGGGGCGGTGATGCGAATCTTGCAATGTATAAAAAAAACACGAACCATCTGCAGACCAAACCGCACTGCCAGTTGTATTTTTCAATCGGTCGCGTTTTTCTTTGCCCGTGATGAGATCTCGCACCCGCAGATTATAAAACTCAGAGCCATTGCTATCAAAAGCCCAAGCGCCAAGTTTTTGATTATGGCTGATGTCGGGCGCGCCAAATGAAAAATATTTGTGGCCTTTGGCAAGCACATTGCCATCCAACATCAACACTGCTTTACCCCGCGATTGCGGCTTTCTCCAATACAGCGGATATTGTGCGCCTTTGCGCACCGTGGAATAATAAAGCCAATCACCCTGCGGCGCTGGCACTGAACTGTCATCCTGCTTGATGCGGCCCTTCATTTCTTTAAACAGTCGCTTCTGTATTTCCGCAGTGTCTTTCATTTGAGAATTGAAATAGCGGTTTTCTGCCTCCAGATAAGTGCGAATGTCTTTCGGCAAAGCCTCGGGCCTATGCATCACCTCTTGCCAATTGGCAGCCTTCAGCCATTTATAGTCATCATGCTTATTCTGGCCATGCCAAATTTCAACGACGGGCAGCCTTTTGGCGGTGGGGGGAAATCCCGCTTTTGAAGTTTTCATTTTTTTGGTTTAAAATCCAAGGCACAGCCATTGATGCAATAACGCAAGCCATTTGGGCCAGGGCCATCCTTGAATACATGGCCCAGATGGGCGTTGCAATCTGGGCAATGAACTTCGGTGCGCACCATAAAAAGCTTTCTGTCGCTTGAAGTGCCGATCGCTTCAGCTGTGGCGGGTGCCGTGAAACTGGGCCAGCCTGTACCGGAGTCAAATTTCGCTGACGATGGGAAGACTTCTTTGCCACATCCCGCGCAGGTGAACATGCCATCACGTTTTTCGCTGTTCAGGGGGCTGGTAAAGGGCCGCTCGGTGCCGTGCTGGCGCATGACCTCATAAGCTTCTGGAGAAAGCTGGTTTTGCCATTCCGCATCGGATTTGGATATCTTGGTCATTCTGGAAATACCTCTTAACACGCAAATTTACCTTTGGTTTACCATACCCGCAAGCATTGTGAATAAAACTACAACCGAATTGACGCAGTTAACGACATTTGAACGCCAAATGCCCATTGCTGGTCGAAACGGTGGGAGCGACTGCGCCTTTATGCAGGACATTGCTGATCTTGGGGAACAAATACCGCGCACAGCCGCCTCTGGCAGACCTGTGGATGCGCGGTCCTTTCGCTCGCTCACTGAACGCCTCAAACGCCTGCCGAAGATTGCTGCGATGGTGCAAACGCTGCCTGTTGCTTCGATCGTTGAGGCGATTGCAGAAGTGCCAGAACAGCCGCCTGCTGAACTTCGGAACCCTGAACCCCCGGTTGAAGTGCAGGTAACACTGGCTCTACCAGAGGTTATAGCCGCGCTGGTGCCGCCCGTGATTGTAGTTGCAAATTTACCAGAGGAAGACACTTCAGTTTTGCCACGCAGCGGTATTTCCCATCTGCAACGCAAACTGCAGGAGGTTTTGTCAACCAACGTTGATGAAGCTGTTGCGCCAACGGAAACCTTTACCTTGCTCACTCCGGAGCAGGAAACTGAAAAGGCGGAACTGGCGCGCGCGTTGCTGGATATGATGTCGGCTTCTGCCGTAGGGGGCCAGCCACAAGAGCGAGCCTTGGCGGCAGACACTTTATTGCGCATGCTGCCGCAGCTGCCCACAAAGATCCGAATTGCAATAGCTGAGCGTCTTGCGATGATGGAAGTGCCGCCGCCATTTCTGGTGGCGCGATTGATTGCCAGCAAAGACATTGCCGTTGCCGGGCCGCTGCTTGAAGACTGCATGCATATATCTGATGAAGATTTATTTGCGCTCATTCAGATGGCTAATTTGGAAAAACTGCGCCTTCTGGCGCGCCGCCGCCGCATCAGTCGGCCTATTTCTGATGCATTGGCGGCCAGTGAAGATGCTTCGGTGCTTCTAACGCTGGTTCGCAATAAAGGCGCTGAACTATCCAATGAGGGGTTTGCCTTATTGGCCGCTGCCGCCCAAATCCATCCTGATCTTTTAGCGCCCATGTGCACGCGCCAAGATTTGCCTGTGCATTTTGCTTTCCAAATATTCTGGAATGCGCCAGCACAGTTGCGCCGCTATCTGCTCTCCCGGTTTTTGACCGAATCGGAGATGCTGACGAAAATTCTGAAGATCACCATGGATCAGCATGGTGGCGATTTGCCGACCGAGAGCGAAGCCAGCCTTGAGCGCATTGGCCAGGCGCTGGAGCAGATAATGGACAATAACCGTACGGAAGGGGTTATTTCCTTATCCAAGGCTTCCAATGTTTCTGTTGAAACCATTGAACGCATCCTCACCGACGCCCAAGGCGAGCCGCTGATGGCACTGTTGAAAGTTGTGGGTGTTCCACGCAGTGAGCTCGAAAAAAATATCGGGCAACTGGCACAAGGCGCAAAGCCATTGATCGATCCATCGCGCAACCTTGATGAGGTGCAGGCGGTATTTGATCAGTTATCGTTCAACAAGGCACGCATACTGTTAACCTATTGGGATTGGGCATCTCATAACAGCGGCCCTTACGCACGCGCGGCCTGATTTGGAATAGTTAACAGTTCATGAATTTATTTGCGGGCGACTCTTGCGCGGCGCGAATCGCAGATTCATAACAGCCTGAGCGAATTGCAAAAGCGATTCGGGGATTGGGGCAGGCATGACATTTGACGAAGACTTCGGGGCGTTTCGCGCGCAACTGGTTGTGCCAGAACATCGACAACTTTTTGACTATTGGCTTGAGTGTTGCTCTGGCCAAGATATGCCGTGCCGCAGCGACATTAATCCTGGCAAGATGCCGCGTCTGCTTGCTGGGATCAGTTTGATTGCTGTTAATGCAGATTTGATGAACAGCACAATCCGTTTGGCCGGAACAAGACTGCGTGAAATTCACGATCGTGAAATTACTGGCCGCACGATGGGCGAGTTGGACTGGGGCGATAAGCGTGACTATTGGCTTGCCGCTTATAAGCGCACAGCCGAGCAAGGTGTGCCCACCCAAGGTGTGCTGAAGGGGCCCCGGGTTCACAAAGAACATATGGTGCAATATTGGCTGCGCCTGCCGTTGAGCAGCAAACGCTGTGGCCCTGCCGAAATGATCTTGGGCCATGACTATTTTGCCCCAGCGGCCGAACAGGGTTTAAGAGAGTTGCAAATCGCCTGACGAAATCGTGCCCTCGAGAATTTTTCACAAAAGATAAAAATTCCTATTGACTTGGCGTGCGCTGTTTCGCATATATATTCCTATAACAGGAATTACATATGATGTCGTTTGAATCCACTATGGCCGCTGAAAGCCCCTTACTGCGCTTGTATCACAAGAAAGATGCCAAGGGGCGCTTATACATTG
>JANYHB010000033.1 GCA_025359265.1 Hyphomicrobiales bacterium
GGAAATGGTGATGCCTGGCGATAACGTTGCCTTTGACGTTGAGCTGATCACGCCCATCGCCATGGAAGAAAAGCTGCGCTTCGCCATCCGCGAAGGCGGCCGCACCGTGGGTGCCGGCGTTGTGGCCAAGATTGCGGAATAGCTCTCGCAAATTAAAAAACTTTAAAACAGGGCGGCCCACAAGGTCGCCCTGTTTCATTTTAACGAGGCGCAAAATGCCATCGACCTTCATAGTGTTCAGGTTCAACGCGACCTCAGCGGCGCGAGCTTTGCCGGAGGAATAGCAGCCCGAAACATGAAACCCACGCTATCAGGCATCATTCAAATAGAGGATTGCCCCGACACATTCCTCTCATTAAAAGCTTCACCAGAAGCATGGCAAGTTCGTCGCCCGAAAACCTGAAGATATGATGCGATCTTGAAACTATATCGACTTTGTTGGAGTGATTTTTTCAACAACGAGCCAGTGTTTTTTCTGATCGCGATGATTCAATTCCTTACGCAATGAATTCGAGGTTTAATGAAATGAGCGCTCCTCCAGAAAATCTTACAAGTTTGCCATGGCTCGCTGCCGGCTATCGCGAATTGGGTGTCCACCGGTTTGGCGTCAGCGGACCCGGCGGCAGCTATCATTATACACATGACAGTGAGAATCACGCGCTCAACAATCCACGCATCCTCGAATACTTCAGGACTACAACAAACGATACGAAGTCTGAAAGTTCATCTTGGTGCTCGGCGTTTGTGAACTGGTGCATGCGTGAGGCGACAATTGTCGGCACAAGAAGTGCGATGGCCAAATCGTGGTTACATTGGTCCGGTGGCGTCAAGCTGGATGCCCCTGAAGTCGGGGCCGTAGTTGTTTTCAACCGTGGACACAGCAAAATAAACAATTGGCAAGGTCATGTGGCCATGGTCTGGAGTATCAAGCCTGGAGGAATGATTGAGGTTTTGGGAGGAAACCAAGGTGGTCATGCGGAAGACAGTCATCACCATGGCGGCGTCTCTTCGCGGGTTTCAATTAAAGGACGCCAAACACTTGACGCGCTCGGCTTCTACTGGCCCAGAGGCCATGAGCTGCCCGCTGCAGCAGCAAAAACCGAAAAATCCGGCTCCACCCCCGATGGAAAGGGAGGAACCATGCTGTTTTTGCGAGGCCTAGCTGACTTAGGACATACCTTTGACAATAGACCTTGGCCAAAAGGCGCATTGCGCGAGGAACCCGCCAAGGAATTCGCGAAACGGCACAACTATGTTCCAAAAGTCCTGGATGTGGCAGGCAGCAGACATGGTGCGAACTCGCAACAAACGAATATGGCGGTTGCGGAATTTCGTAATAATAAGTCCGTCACCGCATTGTACGGATTTTCGGCAGGTGGCTACGCGTTAGCTTGGATCATTCCGAAATTGACGCCAGAAGACAAAGCACGCCTGAAGCTGGTGGTTTGTCTAGGGGCTCCGGACCATGATATGGAGAACAGGATTAAGGGGGAATGGAAGGTGATCTACCGCGTCAACCCTCCGGAGGGCCATATGGCCTGCCCGAATGCCCTGTTAAGTGAAGGCATTTGAGCTGACCTTGATTATCCACTCGCATATTTCTCAAAGAAAGTCCGTAAACCAACAATATCTCGGCATGCCGTGATAAGCAGTTGACGGAACGGCCCTACATCCCTAAACGCCCATCATCCAATACGGTGTGACTCAGCGGCAAGGCCTCAGCAGGCTTTAGCCGATCTGTTGCGTCGAAGAAAGAACAGTATTATTTCAATGGTTTAACTGCCAGCGAAGTGAAGGGGTATAGCTCAGTTGGTAGAGCGGTGGTCTCCAAAACCACAGGTCGTGAGTTCAAATCTTACTGCCCCTGCCAAACTGATTTGGTTTCAGTAATGAAATCAATGAGTTAAGAAAGAAGACGATGGCCAAACAAGAAAATGCGCTGACCTTTATTCAAGATGTGCGCGATGAGACGCAAAAGATCACGTGGCCATCGCGACGCGAATTGACGATTTCGACCATCATGGTGTTGATTATGGTTGTGGCAGCCAGCATATTCTTTCTCGGTGCTGATGCGCTGTTGAAGATGATTGTTGAACGCTTTTTGTTGGGCATTTAAGGTTTCGGATAAGGCATTCTCGGCACATGGCAAAACGCTGGTATATCGTTCACACCTATTCTAACTTCGAAAAGAAGGTGATGGAAAGCTTGAAAGAGCAGTCTGTGCAGAAGGGTCTGCAAGATTCTTTTGAGCAAGTGATCGTGCCTACGGAAGAAGTTGTTGAACTTCGCCGTGGACGCCGCATCAAGACTGAGCGCCGCTTTTTCCCGGGCTATGTTTTGGCCAAAATTGAATTGACCGACGAAGTGTTCCATTTGATTAAGAACACTCCGAAAGTTACAGGTTTCTTGGGTTCGGGCTCCAAGCCCGTTCCCATTTCAGACGCTGAAGCCAACCGAATTCTCAATCAGGTTGCTGAGGGGGTTGAACGTCCGAAAGCCACGATCCACTTTGAAGTGGGTGAACAAGTGCGCGTGGCTGATGGGCCATTTGCATCATTTAATGGCCAGGTTGAGGAAGTGGACGAAGAACGTTCGCGCCTTAAAGTGGCTGTCTCAATCTTCGGGCGTCCAACGCCTGTGGAACTCGAATATGGGCAAGTCGAGAAGATGAAAGCCTAACACTGCCCGGACGCTGCAAGGCGTTCAATCTTAACCCGTGGAAGGCCCTTAGAAGCCGTACCACTAACCTTGTGAAAGAGGGAAAACATGGCGAAGAAAATTGTCGGCTATGTCAAGCTGCAAGTGCCAGCGGGACAAGCCAATCCATCACCACCCATTGGCCCGGCTCTCGGGCAACGCGGGTTGAACATCATGGAGTTCTGCAAGGCGTTTAACGCTGCCTCGCAGAAGATGGAACCGGGCTCACCCGTTCCGGTGGTGATCACGGCGTTTCAAGACAAATCCTTTACCTTCGAGATGAAGTCCCCACCCGCGTCTTATTTCTTGAAGAAAGCGGCCAAGATCAATGCCGGTTCCAAAGAACCCGGCAAAAACATCGTTGGCAAGGTCACGATGGCCCAATGCCGTGAAATCGCTGAACAAAAATTGAAGGGCATGAACGCCCGCGACATCGATGCCGGCGCGAAAGAAATTGCAGGCTCGGCCCGTTCCATGGGCTTGGAAGTGGTGGGCTAAGAACATGGCAAAAGCAAAACGTATTACAAAAAACCTCGAAGGGTTAGACCGCAACAAGGCCTATTCGATTGAAGACGCTGTGAAACTGGTGAAATCTCGCGCCAATGCCAAGTTTGATGAAACCATCGAAGTGGCGATGAATTTGGGCGTTGATCCACGCCACGCAGACCAAATGGTGCGCGGTGTTTGCAACTTGCCAAACGGTTCAGGCCGAAAAGTGCGAGTTGCCGTCTTCGCTAAAGGCCCGAAGGCTGACGAGGCCAAGAAGGCTGGCGCTGATGTGGTTGGCGCTGAAGACCTTTTTGAAATCGTCAACAAAGGAACGATTGACTTTGATCGTTGCATCGCCACCCCAGATATGATGGGCCTGGTTGGTCGTTTGGGTAAAGTATTAGGCCCACGCAACCTGATGCCAAACCCGAAAGTTGGCACGGTTACCATGGATGTCACCGCAGCTGTGAAAGCAGCCAAGGGTGGTGCTGTGGAATTCCGCGTTGAGAAAGCTGGCATTGTCCAGGCTGGCATTGGCAAAGCATCGTTCACAGTAGAGCAAATTGCTGGAAACGTTCACGCCTTTGTGGATGCCGTGAACAAGGCCAAGCCCGCTGGATCCAAGGGCACCTATGTGAAGAAAATTTCCGTAAGCTCAAGCATGGGGCCTGGCCTCAAGATTGATCTTGCGGCGCTGAACCCGGCGTAGTTACAAGTTTCCGTTCGCGAGGGCATCGAGCCCCCGCAAACGGATCCCCATTATGTCTCACGACATAAGGGGTACCTGTCCAAGATTGCGGGCGCTGGCTTTAAAACCCAGCTTAAAATTCCAGCCAGCATGAGATGGGAGTCAAAACGAGTTCTCCTCTGCAAAGAGGCAGTAAGTCGGTTGAGACCTCAACGATCCGGATGCAAATCCGGGGGCAGGCCTAAAGCGCCGTTACAGCGTGGGGGCCGAGAGGCTTTTGAGTTGTGGCGGTTGGTCCAACCGGTGAAGTGCAATCAAGCACTTGACCAATGAGGAGTAGAGCACGTGGAAAAAGCTGAAAAATCGCAGCTCGTCGCATCGCTCAACGCAACGTTTAAAAGCGCTGCCGTTGTCGTTGTGGCCCACAACAATGGCTTGACTGCGAACCAGGTTCTTGACCTGCGTAACAAGATGGCCGCGGCTGGTGCAACCATTCGGGTTGCAAAAAACAGCCTCACCAAGCTCGCTCTGGAAGGCACTGACGCAAAAGGTATCGTGGGGTTGTTTACCGGCCCGACAATGTTGGCGTTCGCCAACGATCCTGTTGCGGCGCCCAAAGTGGCTGCTGATTTCGCCAAAATCCACGAGAAATTTGTTCTCTTGGGCGGTGTTCTCGGCACAACCATGATGGATGCCACTGCTGTCAAAGCACTCGCTTCGCTGCCGTCGCTCAATGAGCTGCGCGGCAAACTTCTGGGCATGATTCAGACGCCGGCCACCCGCATTGCGGGCGTGGTTGCGGCGCCTGCTGGCCAGTTGGCGCGTGTGTTGAACGCCTATGCCACCAAAGCGGCCTGATGAGGGTTGCCAGTTAACTGTTGTTTTAACCGACTTAAAAAAGTGAGAATGTAAAAATGGCCGATCTTGCCAAAATTGTAGAAGACCTGTCAAAGTTGACTGTTTTGGAAGCTGCTGAGCTTTCCAAGATGTTGGAAGAAAAGTGGGGCGTTTCTGCTGCTGCTCCTGCTGCTGTCGCCGCTGCTGGCCCAGCTGCTGCTGCGGTTGAAGAAAAGACCGAGTTCACTGTGATGCTTATGGCCGCTGGCGATAAGAAAATCGAAGCGATCAAGGAAGTTCGCGCCATCACCGGTCTTGGGCTGAAAGAAGCCAAGGACCTTGTTGAAGGTGCTCCAAAAGCTGTGAAAGAAGGCGTCAACAAAAAAGACGCGGAAGATATGAAGAAGAAGCTTGAGGCGGTAGGCGCCAAAGTTGAGCTGAAATAAACACAATTTTGCCATGGGGTGGTGCTAGTAAGCTATCACCCCATGCAAACATTGTGAATGATTCGGGTTTGAACAGTTCCTCAAACGCCTGAGAAGTCAGGCATTTGACGAGCTGTTTATCGGCGTCTTTCGGGGCGTAACACGTTGAATAAGAAAGTGACAGGGAACCACATGGCTGACACAAGATCCGTTGCATCAAGAAAGCGCATTCGCAAATTTTTTGGTAAAGGCATTGAGGTGGCAGAAATGCCAAACCTTATTGAGGTGCAGCGCGAGTCATATGAGCAGTTCCTGCAAATGAAGGAACCAGCAGGCGGCCGTGCCAGCGAAGGCCTGCAATCGGTTTTCAAATCTGTATTTCCGATTTCGGATTTTGCGGGCCAGTCGGTGCTGGAATTCAAGCGCTATGAGTTTGATCAACCAAAGTTTGACGTGGATGAATGCCAACAACGCGGCATGACTTACGCGGCACCGCTGCGCGTTACCTTGCAACTGGTAGTGTTTGAAATTGACCCGGACACGCAGGCCAAGTCTTTGAAGGACGTGAAAGAGCAAGACGTTTACATGGGCGAAATTCCGCTTATGACCAAGAACGGCACTTTCGTTGTGAACGGAACTGAGCGGGTTATCGTTTCACAGATGCACCGCTCACCCGGAGTGTTTTTTGATAACGATAAAGGCAAGAGCCACTCGTCTGGCAAGATTCTCTTCGCAGCTCGCGTTATTCCTTATCGCGGTTCATGGCTTGATTTTGAGTTCGACGCCAAAGATCTGATTTTCGCGCGTATTGATCGCCGCCGCAAATTGCCTGTGACCACGTTGTTCTATGCCCTTGGCATGAATGCCGAGGAAATTCTGCATTACTTCTATAAATCAGTGCCCTTCACGCAAGTGAAGGATGGCTGGCGCATGCCCTATCTGGCAGAGCGCTATAAGGGCATCAAACCAACGGTTGATATGATTGACGCGAAAACTGGCCAAGTTGTGGTGGAAGCAGGCAAGAAGATTTCGCCGCGGTTGGCGCGCAAAATTGCTGAAGACGGCACCAAGGAACTTTTGATGCGTGATGTTGACCTCTATGGCCAATATATCGCCGATGAACTTGTCAATGAAAAAACCGGTGAGATTTATGCCGAAGCCGGTGAAGAAATCACCGAGAAGTTGCTTAACACCTTAAAGAGTGATGGCTTCAAAACCCTCAACCTTTTGGATATCGACCACATCAACACTGGCGCATACATCCGCAACACGTTGAAAGCCGACAAGTGCGAAAGCTATGAGCAAGCGCTAGTTGAAATCTATCGCGTGATGCGCCCCGGTGAACCACCAACGCGCGAAGGTGCTGAAGCCTTGTTCAAAGGTTTGTTCTTTGATCAAGAGCGTTATGACCTTTCGGCTGTGGGCCGGGTGAAGATGAATATGCGTCTTGACCTTAATGTTGAAGACACCATGCGCGTGCTGCGTAAGGAAGACGTTTTGCTGATCGTGAAAACCCTTCATGATTTGCGTGATTCAAAGGGTGAAATTGATGACATCGACAACCTGGGCAACCGCCGCGTGCGCTCCGTTGGTGAGTTGATGGAAAATCAATATCGTCTGGGGTTGGTGCGTATGGAACGTGCCATCAAGGAGCGCTTGTCATCGGTTGATATCGACACCGTGATGCCGCATGATTTGATCAATGCCAAGCCAGCGGCTGCTGCGGTTCGTGAATTCTTCGGTTCTTCACAACTGTCGCAATTTATGGATCAAACCAATCCGCTATCTGAGATCACCCACAAGCGCCGCCTCTCGGCCCTTGGACCTGGTGGTTTGACACGTGAACGCGCGGGCTTTGAAGTGCGCGACGTGCATCCAACGCATTATGGCCGCATCTGCCCGATTGAAACGCCGGAAGGCCCGAACATTGGCTTGATCAACTCATTGGCTACTTATGCTCGCGTCAATAAATATGGCTTTATTGAAACGCCGTATCGCAAAGTGGTGAGCGGCAAGGTGACGGACGAGGTAAAATATCTCTCGGCCATTGAGGAGGCCAAATATCATATCGCTCAAGCCAACGTGCCGCTGACGAAGGATGGCAAGTTTGCTGATGAGCAAGTGATTGTGCGCTTCCAAGGTGACGTATTCCAAATCACGCCAGACAAAGTGGATTTTGCGGATGTGTCACCAAAACAAATTGTCTCGGTGGCTGCGGCGCTCATTCCATTTTTGGAAAACGACGACGCCAACCGCGCATTAATGGGCTCCAACATGCAGCGCCAAGCCGTGCCGCTGGTGCGTTCCTCTGCGCCATTGGTGGGCACGGGCATGGAGAGCATTGTGGCACGTGACTCTGGTGCCGCCATTTCGGCACGTCGCTCTGGCATCGTTGATCAAGTGGATGCCAAGCGCATTGTCATCCGCGCCACGGAAGAAACGGATCCGACCAAGCCCGGTGTCGACATTTACACTTTGGCGAAGTTCCAACGTTCGAACCAATCGACCTGCATCAACCAGCGCCCACTCGTGCGCACGGGCGACGTAGTAAAAGCTGGAGAGATTATCGCTGATGGCCCATCAACGGAACTTGGTGATTTGGCTTTGGGGCAAAACTGCCTCGTGGCGTTCATGCCGTGGAACGGTTACAACTTTGAAGACTCGATTTTGTTGTCTGAGCGCATTGTAAAAGATGACGTGTTCACTTCCATCCACATCGAAGAATTTGATGTGATGGCGCGCGACACCAAGCTTGGGCCAGAGGAAATCACCCGTGACATTCCAAACGTGGGCGAAGAGTCACTGAAGAATCTCGACGAAGCTGGCATTGTTTACATCGGAGCAGAAGTGAAGCCCGGCGATATTCTTTGCGGCAAGATCACACCAAAGGGCGAAAGCCCAATGACGCCGGAAGAAAAACTTCTGCGCGCCATCTTCGGCGAAAAGGCCTCTGACGTGCGCGATACGTCGCTTCGCCTGCCTCCTGGTGTTTCGGGCACAGTTGTTGAAGTGCGGGTGTTCAACCGCCACGGAGTGGATAAGGACGAACGTGCCTTGGCCATCGAGCGCGAAGAAATTGAACGACTGGCTAAAGATCGTGACGATGAGTTGACGATCCTTGACCGCAATTCCTATGGCCGACTGCACGATTTCCTGCATGGCAAAACAGCAACCGGCGGCCCACGCGGCCTCAAGTTGGATGGCAAAATAAGCGAAAAAAACCTGGAAGATATTCCACGTTCGCAGTGGTGGAACATCACCCTCGGCAATGAAAAGTCGATGGGCGAACTTGAAGCCATGAAAGTGCAATATGACGACTCAAAGAAGCGCCTTGAGACGCGCTTTATGGACAAGGTTGAGAAGCTGCAACGTGGCGATGAATTGCCGACCGGTGTTATGAAGATGGTAAAAGTCTTTGTGGCCGTGAAACGCAAAATTCAGCCCGGCGACAAGATGGCCGGCCGCCACGGCAACAAGGGTGTGGTTTCCAAGATTGTTCCTGCCGAAGACATGCCTTACCTGGAAGATGGCACACCGGTTGACGTTGTGCTGAATCCTCTCGGCGTGCCGTCGCGCATGAACGTTGGCCAAATTCTCGAAACCCATTTGGGTTGGGCTTGTGCCGGCATGGGCAAACGTATTGGTGCGGCACTGGAAGTTTACCAGTCCACGCTTAAGGCTAAACCTGTGAAGGATGAACTGCAAAAGTTCTACGGTAAAAATGCTGAGATTGATGGGATGGATGATCATGACATCATCGAGTTTGCACATTCAGTAAAGAAAGGTATTCCGATTGCCACACCGGTGTTTGATGGAGCACGTGAGGAAGATATCGCCAAGATGTTGACCGATGCGGGCCTTTCAACAACCGGCCAAATCAAACTTTACGATGGCCGTACGGGTGAGGCTTTCGACCGCCATGTCACCGTGGGTTATATCTATATCTTGAAGCTTCACCATTTGGTGGACGACAAGATCCATGCGCGATCTATCGGGCCTTACTCGCTCGTCACCCAACAACCGCTGGGTGGCAAAGCCCAGTTTGGTGGTCAACGCTTCGGTGAAATGGAAGTGTGGGCCTTGGAGGCTTACGGCGCGGCTTATACCTTGCAAGAAATGCTCACCGTCAAATCCGACGACGTGGCAGGCCGCACCAAGGTTTATGAAGCCATCGTTCGCGGTGATGACGCATTTGAAACCGGCATTCCAGAAAGCTTCAACGTGTTGGTGAAAGAAATGCGTTCGCTGGGCCTTAACGTGGAATTGCAGAATGGTGCGGCCACGGAACTGGCCAGCCCGCCGCAACAAGTGCCACACGAAAAACATTGAGTAAAAAGGGAGGGTGCAAAAATCATCCTCCTGGTTTGAGATTAGAATTAATTCGGGCAGCTCATGCAAGCTGCCCACTTTAAGGAGCACCACTGATGAACCAAGAGCTCATGAACGTCTTCAACCCGGTCGTGCCGGTGCAAGCCTTCGACCAAATCCGTATTTCGGTTGCAAGCCCTGAGAAAATTTTGTCTTGGTCTTTCGGCGAAATCAAAAAACCGGAAACCATCAACTATCGCACTTTTAAACCAGAACGAGATGGCCTTTTCTGCGCGCGCATCTTTGGGCCGGTGAAGGATTATGAATGCCTTTGCGGCAAATATAAGCGCATGAAGTATAAGGGCATCATTTGTGAAAAGTGCGGCGTGGAGGTCACTCTTTCCAAAGTTCGGCGTGAACGCATGGGCCATATTGATTTGGCAGCCCCAGTCGCGCACATCTGGTTTTTGAAGTCAGTTCCATCGCGCATTTCCAATTTGCTGGACATGACCTTGAAGGATGTGGAACGCATTCTCTATTTTGAAAACTACATTGTGGTTGAGCCAGGCTTAACCCCATTGAAAATGCATCAACTGCTCGGCGAGGCTGAATATCTCAAGGCCCAAGAGGAATATGGCGAAGACAGCTTCACCGCCGCTATTGGTGCGGAAGCCGTGCGCGATATGTTGAACGCGATAAATTTGCCGCAGTTGAAAATCAGCCTGCGCGAAGAATTGAAAGTGGCCACGGGCGAATTGAAGCCAAAGAAATTGGCCAAGCGTTTGAAGCTGGTGGAGAACTTCTTGGAATCCGGCAATCGCCCGGAGTGGATGATCTTGACCGTTGTTCCGGTGATCCCACCAGAACTGCGTCCGTTGGTTCCATTGGATGGGGGTCGATTTGCGACTTCCGATCTCAATGATCTTTACCGCCGGGTAATCAACCGCAACAACCGGTTGAAGCGCCTGATTGAACTGCGTGCGCCAGATATTATCGTGCGCAACGAAAAGCGCATGTTGCAAGAGTCGGTGGATGCGCTGTTTGATAACGGCCGCCGTGGCCGAGTAATCACCGGTGCCAATAAGCGCCCGCTTAAATCACTTTCCGATATGCTGAAGGGCAAGCAAGGCCGTTTCCGCCAAAACTTGCTGGGCAAGCGGGTGGATTATTCCGGCCGTTCGGTGATTACTGTCGGCCCAGAATTGAAACTGCATCAGTGTGGCTTGCCAAAGAAAATGGCGCTGGAATTGTTCAAGCCGTTCATTTATTCGCGGCTTGAGGCCAAGGGCCTTTCCACAACAGTGAAGCAAGCCAAGAAATTGGTGGAAAAAGAAAAGCCGGAAGTTTGGGATATCTTGGATGAAGTCATCCGCGAACATCCGATCATGCTGAACCGGGCGCCGACGCTGCACCGCTTGGGAATTCAAGCATTTGAACCAGTGCTGATTGAGGGCAAGGCTATTCAGTTGCATCCGTTGGTTTGCACCGCGTTTAACGCAGACTTCGACGGCGACCAAATGGCCGTGCACATTCCACTTTCACTGGAAGCGCAGTTAGAAGCGCGCGTGTTGATGATGTCCACCAACAACGTGTTGCACCCCGCTAACGGGCAACCCATCATTGTTCCGTCGCAGGATATTGTTTTGGGGCTGTATTATCTGTCATTGATGAACGACAATGAACCAGGTGAAGGCATGATTTTCGGCAACGTGGCTGAAATTGACCATGCTCTCGCTGCCGGTGCCGTCACTTTGCACGCCAAGATCAAAGGCCGTGTCACCGAGATGGATGCCGATGGAAAACTCAAAACCCGTGTCGTTGATACAACACCGGGCCGCATGAAGATTGGCGAACTTTTGCCTAATGCCGTGAACATGTCTTACGATTTGTGCAACAAGGTGATGGTAAAGCGCGACATCTCCAAGATGATCGACGCTGTTTATCGCCACGTGGGCCAAAAAGAGGCTGTGGTTTTCTGTGATCGCATCATGGGCCTGGGCTTCTATAACGCATACAAGGCGGGCATTTCTTTCGGCAAGGATGACGTGGTTATTCCTGCCGCAAAAGAAAAGCTGGTGGCCAACACCAAAGTTCTCGTCAAGGAATATGAACAACAATATTCCGACGGCTTGATTACCCAAGGTGAAAAATACAACAAGGTGGTTGACGCCTGGGGCAAGTGCAACGAAAAAGTAACCGAAGAAATGATGTCGGAAATTTCCGCCGTGCATAAGGACCCCAAGACCGGGCGAGTGTTACCCATCAACTCAATTTATATGATGAGCAACTCAGGTGCGCGTGGTTCGGTTACGCAAATGAAGCAGTTGGGCGGCATGCGCGGCCTGATGTCGAAGCCCTCGGGGGAAATTATTGAAACTCCGATTATTTCGAACTTCAAAGAAGGCCTGTCGGTTCTGGAATACTTCAACTCCACCCACGGCGCTCGTAAGGGGCTTGCAGATACCGCGTTGAAAACGGCCAACTCTGGTTACTTGACGCGCCGTCTTGTTGACGTGGCGCAAGATGCCATTATTTCTGAACCTGATTGCGGAACAAAGCATTATTTGACTACGCGTCCGCTTGTGGACTCGGGCCAAGTGATCGTGACTTTGGGGCAGCGCGTTTTAGGCCGCACCACGGTGGAGGATGTGTTGGACCCGGCAACGGGCGTTGTGATTGTTCCGGTGGGCCGTGAAATTCTCGAAGCGGACGTGGAAAAGATTGAACGCGCTGGTCTCACTGAGCTAAAGATTCGCTCTGTGCTGACTTGCGAAACCAAGTTCGGCGTGTGTGCGGCTTGTTATGGCCGCGATTTGGCGCGCGGCACTCCTATCAACATGGGTGAAGCGGTGGGGGTTATTGCAGCCCAATCAATCGGCGAGCCTGGCACCCAGCTCACCATGCGCACCTTCCATATTGGTGGCGTGGCACAGGTGCTGGACGAGTCGTTCGTCGAAGCTGCTCAAGAAGGCTTGGTGGAAATCCGCAACTCGGTTGTGGCTACAAGCACGGCTGGCAATCTGGTTGTGATGGGCCGCAATGCCTTGATTGCGATCAAAGACGCGCAAGGCAATGACCGCGCCACATATAAGGTGGGTTACGGTTCAAGGCTTTTGGTCAATTCGGGTGATCACGCCAAGCGCGGTGCCCGTATTGCTGAATGGGATCCCTTCACGCGTCCAGCCCTCACCGAAGTTGATGGCGTTGTTGCCTTCGAAGATGTGGTTGATGGTGTAACCGTCAACGAAGCAACGGACGAAGCAACGGGCATCACCAACCGCGTGATCATCGATTGGCGCACCAACCAACGCGGCACCGGCCTTAAGCCTGCAATCGTGATCAAAGATGAAAAAGGCGAAGTGAAGAAGCTGCCTCGTGGCGGAGAAGCGCGTTACCTTTTGTCGGTTGATGCCATTCTTTCCGTTGAGCCCGGCTCAAAAGTGGGCGCCGGCGATGTTCTCGCACGTAACCCTCTCGAAAGCGCCAAGACACGCGACATCACTGGTGGTCTGCCACGCGTGGCGGAATTGTTTGAAGCCCGCCGGCCGAAAGACGCCGCCATTATCGCGGAAATCTCAGGTAAAATCGAGTTCGGACGCGATTATAAAAACAAGCGCCGCGTGAAGATCGTGCCACAGGAAGGTGATGCCGAAGCCGTTGAATATCTCATCCCGAAGGGCAAGCATTTGCCAGTTCAGGAAGGTGACTTCATCGAAAAAGGCGAATACCTGATGGACGGCAACCCAGCGCCGCATGACATCTTGGCCATTAAAGGTGTGGAAGAACTTGCTGCGTTCCTAGTGAACGAAATTCAGGAAGTTTACCGCTTGCAAGGCGTGGGCATCAACGACAAGCACATCGAAGTGATTGTGCGCCAGATGCTGCAAAAAGTTGAAGTGACGGATCAAGGTGAATCAACCTTGCTCAAGGGCGAGCAGATGGACCGCGAAGAATTTGATCGCGAAAACCTGAAGCTTGTGGCCGAGGGGCTCAAGCCCGCTGTGGCGCAACCGGTTCTCCTCGGCATCACCAAGGCCAGCTTGCAAACCCGCAGCTTCATTTCGGCAGCCTCGTTCCAGGAAACCACCCGCGTGCTCACAGATGCTGCCGTTCAAGGCAAGATCGACACCTTGGATGGCCTCAAGGAGAACGTTATTGTGGGCCGCCTGATCCCAGCCGGTACGGGCGGAATGTTGGCAAGGTTCCGCGCCATTGCCGACAAGCGCGACAAGCTGATCATCGAAGAACAGCAAAAGTCGCAGCTTCCTGCGGCAGAATAAGCGAAATGTGAAAGGCCCAGAGCAATCTGGGCCTTTTCTATTGCAAAGCGAGGATGGCCTTCATGCCAATCGCGATTGCCATTGCAGCAAGCAATACCAACACAATTTTGCGAAAAAGTGCTTGGTCAACGGTTTTAAAACTGCGTGCCCCCACCCAAACACCAACAATCAGCGCGGGCAGATAGGCCAGGGCGCGGTAAGCGGCATCCCAGGTGACGAGACCTTGATATGATTGATTGGCCAGGCCGATGACGTCTGTTGCCAAGAAAAACGCGGTGAGCGAAGCGCGCCCAGCGGCAACCCCGGCAGGTGATGAGAAGTAGAACAAGATCACCGGCGGGCCGCCGATGCCAAAAGCGCCGTTGGAGAGGCCGGAAGCCGCACCCACCAAAGTAGACGCAACAGTGCCGGGCACATGTTTCAACGCAAAGCCCATCCACAAGAGGCCCGTGGCCATCAACACAAAGATTGCCAGCGCGAGTTGCATCGGGGCAGGGGAAATATGGGCGAGGAACCATACCCCAACAGGCGTTGCAATCAGGCAACCGAAGGTGAGCGGACCCAGCGACCTCCAATGGATATCTTTCCAAATCGAGGGCAGCAGATTGATTGAGGCGGCCAGTTCCAACATGAAGATGGAGGGCACGATCTCAGCAGGCGTATAAATCAGTGACAGAGCGGAAATGGCAAGAAGTGAAAAGCCAAACCCCGAAAAACCACGCACAATGGCGGCAAGGAAAATGATCACAATGGCAAAGGCAAGTTGAAGCATATTTCTAGGCTAGTGCATCTGACCGGCGATCCCAAGGGCCACCACAGCCCAAACTTCGGGCCAATCCATGATGCGTGCGCTTTGGGCGCTATCGGGCCACGAATTTCCAAATTGGATGACAGGCAATATGCTGGGACATCCCACCCTTGTCTTATTGTCGCTAGTCAATTCTGTTCGCCCGGGCAATGATACGAAAAACAAAGATTCTCCCGGAACCGGCCCATGTTTCGCTACTTCGAAAACTTCATCATTCCAACAGCCCGCGATACCCCGGGTGATCCCCCAGCAGGGTTGCTGAACTTTTATTGGTTCTTTGTGCGGCAAGCCAAAGGCCTCTTCTTGGCCCTATTTTTGGCCAGCATCCTTGTGGCAGTGGTTGACGCTGCGATACCTGTTTTCATGGGCCGCTTGGTGCGCCTGGTGAGTGCGAACCATGCCGATGTATTATTTGCCAATGGCCGTGCGTTGATCTTTGCGCTCATTGGACTTGTACTCGTCATCAAACCAATCGTGATGACGATTCAGAGTGTGATCCTTAACCAAGCCATAGCGCCGGGCATGACCAACATGGTGCGTTGGCAAAGCCACTGGCATGTGGTGCGACAAACGCTGACGTTTTTCCAGAATGATTTTGCCGGCCGCATCGGTTCACGCGTATTGGAGATTGGCCACACCTTGCGCGGCTCCGTCGTGTCTCTGATCACGGTGGTTTGGTATCTCGCGGCGCTTGGCATCATCACATCGTTTTTCCTTGCCGCCGCAAGCGGCTGGCTGGTGGTTCCTGTTGCTGGCTGGACGATTGCCTATGTCGTTTTTTTGGCCGTAATCGTTCCGAAAATCGCCCAAGGTTCGCGCCACATTGCTTATGCCCGGTCAGACATGGTGGGGCGCATTGTTGACAGCTACACCAATATCCTCACAGTAAAACTGTTCGCACGGCCGGAAGAGGAAGATGAATTCGTTCGCGAGTCAGTGGATATTCACACCGCGCGAATGATCAAGCATCATCGATGGCTTTCGATTTTTTCAATCGGGCTTGCCGTGCTTTCCGGCGTGTTGATTGCGGGCACAACTTTAACAGCGTTGAAGTTATGGCAAGATGGCACCATCGGTTTGGACGTTGTTGCGATGGTGCTGCCGATGACATTGCAGATTTCCGCGACATCATCGCGCGTGGCCCAAGAGGTGACGCAAATTTTTGAACAAGTGGGCGTGGTGCATGAAAGCATGGAAACCATCGCCAAGCCGATTGCGCTGGTGGACCAGCCCGCTGCCCGCCAGCTGAAGGTTTCCAAGGGCGATATCAATTTTGACCGTATTTCCTTTCATTACGGCAGATCTGGTGGTGTGATCGAAAATTTGTCGCTGCACATCAAGCCAGGCGAAAGAATTGGCCTCGTCGGCCGCTCTGGTGCGGGGAAATCGACACTCGTCAATCTGTTGCTGCGGTTTTATGAGCTTGAAAGCGGTAAAATCGCCATCGATGGGCAAGACGTTGCAGAGTTAACGCAGGCGAGCATCAGGCAACACGTTTCGGTGGTGACGCAAGATACTTCACTTTTGCATCGCTCGCTACACGCGAACATTGCCTACGGTCGGCGTTCTGCCACACGTGAAGAGGTGATTGCGGCCGCGCGAGAAGCCCACGCCATTGAATTCATCGAGCAGTTGACAGATTGGAGGGGACGCAGCGGATTTGATGCGCATGTGGGTGAGCGCGGCGTGAAACTCTCCGGTGGTCAACGCCAACGCATTGCCATTGCCCGTGTGATACTGAAAAATGCACCCATCCTCATTCTGGACGAAGCAACCTCTGCACTCGATTCAGAAGTAGAGGCCGCCATTCAAACCAGCCTGGAAAAGCTGATGGCTGGCAGGTCTGTCATTGCGATTGCACACAGGTTGTCGACAATTGCCGCCATGGATAGGCTGGTGGTACTGGATCAGGGCCACATTGTGGAGCAAGGCACACATCATGAATTGCTATCACGCGGCGGGCACTACGCGCAGCTGTGGAACCGCCAATCCGGCGGGTTTTTGGGAGCCGCAGCCTAGGCTTGCGCCACTAGCCAAGCCTTGAAATCTGCCATGGCGCGGCTGGTATAAGCGCGCTTGCGGGCGATGGTTTTGTCTTTGAACTGCATCTTTTTGCCTGCCTCACGTTGCACCGTAACCGGTGGCATAAGTCCAAAGTTGATGTTCATCGGTTGAAAGCTGGAACGATTTTCGGTGGTGGCAATGTGGCCGCCAGTGATGTGATTGATGAGTGCTCCATGGGCTGTTGTCGCAGGCGGCGCGGTGAATGAGCGCCCAAGAGCCTGCGCTGCCGCCATGCGTCCGGCCATCAGGCCCATGGCAGCACTTTCCACATAACCTTCCACACCCGTAACCTGCCCAGCAAAGCGCAGGCGCGGCTGAGATTTCAAACGAAGCTGGTCATCCAAGAGCTTGGGTGAATTGAGGAAAGTGTTGCGATGCAATCCACCAAGGCGAGCGAATTCAGCATTCTCCAACCCCGGAATGGTTTTGAAAATTGTCAGCTGTTCGGCATATTTCAACTTGGTCTGGAAGCCCACGATATTATATAAAGTAGCCAGTGCATTATCCTGCCGAAGTTGAATCACGGCATAAGCTTTAACACTGGGGTTATGCGCATTCGTAAGCCCCATCGGTTTCATCGGCCCATGCCGCAGCGTCTCCAGCCCGCGCTCAGCCATTACTTCAATCGGAAGACAGCCATCAAAATAGGGCGTGTTCTTCTCAAACTCGCGAAAGTCAGTTTTTTCGCCAGCCATCAAAGCCGTCACGAAGGCTTCATACTGCGCCTTGTCCATCGGGCAGTTGATATAGTCTTTGCCTGTGCCGCCCGGCCCAACCTTGTCATAGCGTGATTGGAACCACGCTTTGCTCATGTCGATGGACTCGCGGTAAACAATCGGTGCAATGGCATCGAAAAACGCCAAGCCTTCCTCGCCCGTCAATGCCCCTATGCTTGCCGCCAATTTGGGAGAAGTGAGGGGGCCGGTGGCGATAATCACATTATCCCAACCAGGCGCAGGAATGGCTTCAACTTCGCCACGCATAATGGTGATATTTGGCAGCGCCGAAACCCGCGCGGTGACTTCCGCCGAAAACCCGTCTCTATCCACTGCCAAAGCGCCACCTGCTGGCACTTGATGACGGCCAGCGACATCCATGATCAGCGATCCGGCCAGCCGCATTTCCTCGTGCAAGACCCCTACAGCGTTAAGATCCTTGTCATCTGAGCGGAAAGAATTCGAACATACCAATTCCGCAAAATGATCAGTTTTGTGCACATCGGTTTTAGTTTGCCCGCGCATTTCATGAAGTATGACTGCCACGCCAGCTTTTGCCGCCTGCCAGGCAGCCTCTGAACCGGCCATTCCGGCGCCGATGATGTGTATGGTTTGTGACATGGCTGGCTTTCTAGTTGCCCATTCCCAAACTGCAAGGCAAACCTGTGTGACGGGGCAAGTATGGATACTTTGAAAGGCCCTTACTGCCCTCTGCAAGCCCCTTGCGATTTTGTGCAGAGCAGGCTTTACCCCTTCCATGCTTAAAGCCTTTGGAATTGCGCAAAACTGTTTGGTTGAACACCCTGCCGATGTGGCCGAGAAAGTTCTGGCTCATTCACTTTGGATTGATTTGGTTGAACCCACCCTTGCAGAAGAAGCCCGTGTGGAACATGCGGTGGGCTTCGACATCCCAACGCGTGGCGAATTGGCCGAGATTGAGGCGTCTAGCCGCCTCTATCAAGAAGACGGCGCCACAGTAATGACAGCCACATTGATAAGGCGTGGTGATGATGACAGGCCGGAATCCTCGCCCGTCACCTTCATTATTAAAGGCCAACAACTGATCACTGTGCGCTATCATCACCCGCAAGCCTTTCCGCAATATGTAAAGCAGGCCATGCGACACGCCAACGGTGCCAATGGGTGGAGTGTTTATGTGAGTTTGGTTGAAGCCGTGATTGACCGCGCCGCTGATCATTTGGAGCGTGTGGGCCAGATCGTTGAGGATACGTCAAAACAGGTTTTCTCAACATCATTCCTGCGCAAGCAAGAGCCCAAGCGTCGCAAGAGGCCAGTGAACCTGGAACTAATGCTGGGAAAAATTGGCGAGGAAGGCGACTTCACCTCGCGGATGCGCGAAAGTCTGGTTTCCATTTCGCGCATGTTGGCTTTTTCGCAAGCGGTATTAGACCAAATGCGCGCAACCAAGGATGTGGCTGATAACAAAGCGCGGCTTAAAGTGGCCCAGCGCGATATTATCTCGCTCACCGATCACGCTGGCTATTTGACCAGTAAAATTTCATTTCTGTTGGACGCCGTTTTGGGCATGATCTCGATTGAACAAAATACCATCATCAAAATCTTCACCGTGGCGTCGGTGGCATTTTTACCTCCGACGTTAATTGCTTCCATTTATGGAATGAATTTCAAGATCATTCCAGAATTGCAATGGGAGAATGGCTATCCTTATGCCATTGGTTTAATGCTCGCTTCAGCCTTGCTGCCGATGATTTACTTCAAACGCAAGGGTTGGTTTTAGTGAAAGCCTTGGTGGTTTTTTTAGGCGGAGGCATGGGAGCCGCGGCCCGTTACGGCATGACCATCGGGTTGGGCCGCATCGTTGCAAGCACTTTTCCTTGGCACACCTTGGCCGTGAATATCTTAGGTTGCTTCGTAATGGGTGCGTTGACAGAAGCCATGGCATTACATCTGAACATTTCCCAAGAAATGCGGTTGTTTTTAACTACCGGCGTTTTGGGTGGCTTTACCACCTTCTCTGCCTTCGCATTGGATTTTGCATTTTTGGTGGAGCGCCGCGATCTGGTGGGGGCCGCAGGCTATGCTTTGGCATCGGTGGCACTTTCCATTATCGCCTGTTTCGCCGGCCTTGCACTTGCACGAATGCTTGCAACATGAGCGTTGAAGTGAAACGCCATGAAGTATCTGCGGATGAAGATGGCATGAGATTGGACCGATGGTTCAAACTGCATTTCCCGCAAGTAACCTTTGCCTACCTCAACAAACTCACCCGCACCGGCCAAGTGCGCTTGGGGACTGGGCGGGTGAAAACCAACTCCCGCCTTGCCAAAGGCCAAGAAATTCGTGTGCCACCACTCGCTTTTGACGCGCGCCCAGCTGATGTGCCCAAAGAAAATGTTAAACCGCTTACGCCCAAAGAGCGCGAATTGTTTGTCTCCATGGTCATATACGAAGACCAAGATATTTTCGTCCTGAACAAGCCCTTTGGCTTTGCAGTCCAAGGCGGAACCAAAACACATTTGCATCTGGATGGTCTTTTAATGGGCCTGGGCGCTGAATTGAAAGAACGACCCGTGTTGGCGCACCGTTTGGATCGTGACACATCTGGCGTGATCGTCATTGCCAAGCGCCGTGCTGTTGCAGCGAGCTTGGGCAGACTTTTTGCAACGCGCAACGTGAAGAAGACTTATTGGGCGGTGGTGAAAGGCGTTCCTCATCCTGCGCAAGGCCGCATTGACGTGCCGCTGATCAAAGCCCGCAGTGAAGACGGCGACAGAATGCGAGCTTCCAAGCTCGATGAAAAAGACGACGAGCAAAGTGCGGTTACAAGTTATACGATATTGGGCAAAGCCGAAGATAACAGCGTGAGCTGGGTTTCCCTCAAACCGCTCACCGGCCGGCAACATCAACTGCGCGCCCATACGCAGCACATCGGCACCCCTATTTTGGGCGATAACAAATATGGCGGCGATTTGGATTTTCCTGCGGGTGTGGAAAACCGTCTGCATCTGCATGCGCGCCGCATCCAGTTCCCCCACCCGCGCGATGGCAAAGTGGATGTCACCGCACCGTTGCCGCCCCATATGCTGGCGACTTTCAAAATCTTTGGCTTTGATCCTGAGCGTTTCGATGACTGATGAGACTTCAGATGAACGTTGGCAACGCCTGAGCAAAGATCGCGTGGATCGGCCATTGCCGAAGAGATTCTATGAAACTGTCACGGTTGGCAAAGATCTTTCAATTTTGCTGGATGGCCGTGCCGTGAAAACGCCCTCCAAGCAGAAACTTATTTTGCCGAGGCGCGCATTGGCTGAGGCGGTGGCAGGCGAGTGGACTGCCGTTGACAAGTTCATCAACCCCGCGCTGATGCCCCTCACCAAATTGGCCAATTCAGCAATCGATACCGTGACCAGTTCCCGCACCCATGTGTTAAACGAAATTGTTGCTTACGCGGGCAATGATTTGGTATGTTACCGCGCTGAAAAACCCGCGGATTTGGTGGCGCTACAGGCCAAAGCATGGGATCCGGTGCTGATGTGGACGCATACAACATTAAGTGCAGAATTTTTGAAAGCGAAGGGCATCGTTCATGTGGCCCAACCGCGTGACGGCTTGTTCGCAGTTGAAGCGCACATCTCGACAATAGACAATTTCACACTCACCGCCATCCACAACGCAATGACATTGACGGGCTCTGCTCTTATGGCGCTGATGCTTCACAGTCGCGCCATTACAGCCGATGCTGCGTGGAATGCAGCGCATGTGGATGAAGATTTTCAAATTGCCCAATGGGGCTCGGATACACAAGCAGCCCAGCGGCGCGAATGGCGCAGGGCTGATTTCCATGCCGCGGTGCGGTTTATGGAGTTGTTAAACCAACTCACCCACTAAATCATATTCCTCAGCCTCCACAATCCGCACACGGACGATCTCGCCAACATTTAGCTTGGTTCCGCCGGGGATGAATACGTTGCCGTCAATCTCTGGCGCATCCCATTTCGAGCGGGCAACGGCTTCATCATTTGTCGTATCAATTTCATCGATCAATACGTCAATCACCTTGCCCACGCGTGAAGCAAGAATGTTTTCTGAAATTGCCTGTTGGGTTTCCATGAAGCGTGCATAACGCTCAGCCTTCACTTCATCTGCAACTTGGGGCAAACCCAAATCATTGGAACGCGCACCAGCTACAGGTTCATATTTAAAACAACCCACGCGCTCCAAACGTGCTTCCTTCATCCAGTGCAACAGATATTCAAAATCCTCATCCGTCTCCCCAGGGAAACCAACTATAAATGTGGAACGCACCGCGAGATCAGGACAAATGCCACGCCACTTTGTCAAGCGCTCGAGCACTTTTTCCTGGTTGGCGGGCCTGCGCATATTCTTGAGCACCGCCGGCGAAGCGTGTTGGAACGGGATATCCAAATACGGCAGAATTTTACCTTCCGCCATCAGCGGGATCACGTCGTCCACATGTGGATAGGGATAGACATAATGCAACCGCACCCAAGCACCAAGCTCGCCCAATTCTTGGCACATATCATAAAACTTGGCCCGCACCTCGCGGCCCTTATAAGGGCTGCCAGCGTATTTAATATCCGCACCATAAGCGGATGTATCTTGCGAGATGACCAAGAGCTCTTTCACTCCAGCCTTCACCAAACGTTCGGCTTCATACAAAACGGCAGACATGGGCCGCGATACCAAGTTACCACGGATGGATGGAATGATGCAGAAGGTGCAGCGATTGTTGCAACCCTCTGAAATTTTCAAATACGAATAATGGCGTGGCGTGAGATGCAGACCCTGGGGCGGCACCAAATCCATTTTCGGATCATGCAACGGTGGCAACGCGGCATGAACCGCGTGCACCACTTGCTCATATTGATGCGGGCCGGTAACCGCAAGAACACCGGGATGCGCCGCAGTGATCACATCCTTCTCCACACCGTAACAGCCCGTCACAATCACACGGCCGTTCTCCTGCATCGCTTCACCGATGGCGGCCAAACTTTCTGCCTTGGCACTGTCAAGAAAGCCACAGGTGTTGACAATTACCACATCAGCATCATCATAACCGGGAGCGATCTTATAGCCTTCGGCGCGCAGCTGCGTGAGGATGCGCTCAGAATCAACAAGGTTCTTGGGGCAGCCCAGCTGCACCAGGCCAACTTTGGGGATATGGACATTCATGGGGCGGGCCTTAGCCGTTTTGTAAGGCGGCGGCAAATCCTGCCTTGAATCTGTCTGCATTACGCGCATGATGGGGTGAAACTCATTCGGACAGATCATGCGCCTCTTAAGTGTTTTTGTCTTTTTGGCTTTGGCTGCAACGCCTGGGGTTCAGGCCGAAACCTTACAGCTTTCTGGCCAACAGCACTGGCTCGCGCTGGCTTCCGACAGAAATAAAGATGTGGCAATCGGCATTGCTCGCCGCCAATACAATCTGCAAGACAGCATTCGTGTTGTATCCTCTCAAAATGGCTATTTCGCTGTGATCGCAGGGCCTTATCAAGCCCATTCAATCCAAGAATTGCGAAAAAATGATGCAAATAACCGCTTCGATGAACTGCCAAAAGATGCTTTGCTCTCACATGGAGGCAACTACATCGAAACCATTTGGCACCCCCAGCCCAAATTGGAAAGCGATCGTTTGGCCTATTCCCTGAACAAAGCCGCACGGTTTTCGGCTGGCGCCCTTACGTTGACCGTCAAGGTTGAGAAACTGGGAGCAGATGCAGGCTATACCAGCGTTGACGGCAAAGATGGGCAAGGGACCTTTCATTTTGACCTCGGCCGGGACGTGCCAGAGGATCAGATGATGAGCGCTAAAGCGTTAATCTCGGACAGCTACAATCAAGTCGCGGTGGTGCGACTGTTGCCTACTGCGGATACACCCCAGATCATCATAACCAATTTCACCGGGGGCGCTCATTGCTGTACGCAAACCACCATCCTCACGCGCAGCCCGAGATCGGAATCATGGGCGGCAATCAGCGCGGCCACTTTGGATGGTGATGGCTATTGGTTTGAAGACATCAACGGTGATGGCGCCCAAGAACTTTTGAGTGCCGACAATGCGTTTTTTTACGCATTTGATTCCTATGCGGGTTCATTTGCTCCCTTAAAGATCAGCAGGCTTTCAGGCGGCCGTGTCGAAGATATAAGTGAAGACCATTCCATGCGAAGCCGCTTGGTGCAAGATTTGGCGGGCATGGAATTTTCGGCGAAGCTCAATCCGGAATTATGGAAATCCAACGGCTTCCTTGCGGGTTGGGTGGCTTCGAAAATCAGACTGGGGCAGGGCGACGAGGCATGGAAAACTTTCATTGCTAATTATGACAAGAAAAGTGACTTCGGCCCACAATCTTGTACCACAGGTCAAAAAATCGATGATTGCCCCGCCGACAAAATGAAACCCATACCCACCCCAAAAGCGCTTGCCCAATTTTTGCAGGATAAGGGATATAATCCTTTGCCAAAAGCGGCAGAAGCCGAGATACAATAGTCAGCGCATAAGCCAGCGCCTCAATGCCACCAAAGCCCAGATGGCTTCCACCACACCAAAGGGCCATGCGCCCTGCATAAAGCCATACGCAGATCCCAACGCGCAAGCCGCCGCGAAGGCCAGAACAAACCGAGGGCTGCGGGCCTCAAAAGCATACGTTACTAACATCAGCGAAACTGAAATAAGCCCAAAAAGTGTAACTCCGTCTGTCACGCGTCCACCACTGGGCCAAAGGCAGTCTCGAAATTCCTTCGGAGAACGGCATCGACCTCAGCCATGGTTGCGCCAACACCCAGCGCAGCCAGACTAGTAACGCCATGATCAGAAACGCCGCAAGGCACAATCCCATCAAAATGCGATAGATTGGGATTCACATTGAGGCTCAGGCCATGAAACGTCACGCCACGTCGCACGCGAATGCCAATGGCCGCAATCTTACTCTCGCGGCCATCATGGCGAACCCAAATGCCAACGCGGTTTTCGCGCCGTTCACCAACAACGCCAAACTCCGCCAACGTTTTGATCAGCCACATCTCAAGTGCAGCAATGAAAGCCCGCACATCACCGCCACGCTTGGCAAGGTTGAGCATCACATAGACCACGCGCTGGCCCGGTCCGTGATAGGTATATTGCCCGCCCCGGCCCGTTTCAAATACCGGAAAGCGCTTGGCATCTAAAAGATCAGCGGATTTGGCGCTCGTTCCGGCGGTATAGAGGGTGGGGTGCTCAAGCAGCCATATGGCTTCAGCCACGCCACCGTCTAAGATCAAAGCGACTTGTTCTTCCATGGAAGACATCGCCAGCGGATACAAGATTTGCCCCGACGTCGTTTTCCAGGTGATTAGTGCATCAATTCGTTTAAGAGGAGTAATTTTATCGCGCGTTGTCATATTTCAGTGATTAAGTTTAACGGTCCACTGTGGCAAGAGACCCCTCATCCCAACACCACTGTTAGCCAAAATACTAACGTGGCGGAGCGACTTTGGGCCATTCAGCCATAGGTGCCCTTCGCGAAGATATGGTAATATCTTCATCAACTTAAAGTGAAAAATGCTTGTTATTCAATTTTCTTGACAGGTGAAGTTTCACCGCGCACAACCGCTTGTAGGCATTTAGGTACGAATCTTTGTGCCAGAGAGCGGCTCAGTAACAAATTTAATTCATATTGGGCGTTTGTATGTTCTTAAAAGCTGATTGCGAGGGTGCCATTTCGTCGTTTTCAGAAAAAAATTTAATGGTGGTTTGAACGCAAAATAAGAGGAATAAAATTATGATTAAAACAACTTTGGCAACCTTTGCAGTCGTGCTTTTGATTTCTGGAACTGCCCATGCCGACGCGATGAAAACCATGGAAAATAGTGCGAAAGAGTTCTGCGGCACGATGCAGGATTCGATGGAAAACGCACAATGCATGACCAGCATGAAAAAGATGATGATGAAGCATATGAAGAAAATGAAGATGATGAAGAAGTAAATATGAAATTATGAGGCGGGTTTATCGCCTCATTTCTTTTTATGACTTCGCAAGAAGCTGGAGTGCACCCGCACCCAGCTTTTTGTGTTTGATCATGATGGGTAGAATAGAATTCATGTTAGTGCCAAAGTTTGGACGATCATGTTTTAAAGTCTTACAATCTGCTTGCATCCGGCAAGCCGGATTTGCCCTTGCCTTAGGCGTTTAGCACTGGTATTAGCCGCTCGTTCAAAACCACATGCAGGTGTTTGGATTGCCTCGCGAGTGAGGTGCTTCCTTTAGGGGCACATAATCTCCACATAGAGGCCGTCCTTCCGGTGTTGGCAGATCGCAAATGCAATAAGGCATTTGGGGGTTCCCGCCAATCACGCCACTTGCAGAGGAATAACCGGAAAAGGAACTAAAATGGCTGTGAATTTCACAATGCGCCAGCTTCTTGAAGCAGGCGTTCACTTCGGACACCAGACGCATCGCTGGAACCCCAAGATGCTATCTTACATTTATGGTACACGCAACGGGATCCATATTCTGGATTTGTCGCAAACTGTTCCGATGCTTCACCAAGCATTGGAAGTGATTTCTGCAACGGTTGCGAAGGGTGGTCGCGTGTTGTTTGTCGGCACCAAGCGTTCGGCGGCGGAACAAATTGCTGAAAGCGCCAAACGTTGCGCCCAGTATTATGTGAACGCGCGCTGGCTCGGTGGAATGCTGACCAACTGGAAAACAATTTCAAATTCAATCAAGGCGCTACGCAAAATTGACGAAGTGCTGGAAAAGCAGGGAGCGGGTTTCAAGAAGCGCGAAGTTCTGAAAATGACGCGTGATAAAACCAAGTTTGAGAAGGCATTGGGCGGCATCAAAGACATGGGCGGCACACCTGATATTTTGTTCGTTATCGACACAAACAAAGAACAGATTGCCATTAAGGAAGCCAATCGCTTGGGGATTCCGGTTGTGGCTATTATTGATACCAACTCAGATCCTGCGGGCGTTACTTATCCAATCCCGGGCAACGATGACGCGGCACGTGCTGTGGCGCTTTACTGCGAACTGGTTTCTAAAGCGGTTTTGGAAGGCATCGAAAAATCGCAAAGCCATTCGGATGTCGACGCGGGCGCGGCTGAGGCGCCGTTGGCTGAAGCTCTTACAGCGGCTTAATTAGATTTGCGCTGGGCTGGCTCTGTGGGCCCGCCTGGCGTTTCATTTTTTGAGAGGATTTAAACATGGCTGGGATCACTGCTGCACTGGTCAAGGACCTGCGTGAAAAAACGGGCGTGGGCATGATGGATTGCAAAGCAGCTCTAACAGCAACAAACGGCAACTTGGAAGAAGCCGTTGACTGGCTTCGTGCCAAAGGCTTAGCGAAGGCTGCTAAGAAATCCACTCGCATCGCCGCCGAAGGTTTGGTGGGCCTGTGTGTAAGGGGCAATGTTGGAGCACTTGTTGAAGTAAATTCTGAAACGGACTTCGTTGCCCGTAACGAAAAATTTCAAGCCATGGTAGCAGAAATTGCAAAACTGGCGATTAATGCCAATAGTTCGAGCGAAGCTTTGAAGACCATGCATTTCCCCAATAGTCCTCATGCAGTTGCGGAGTATGTTGCAGAAATGGTGGCCACCATAGGTGAGAACATGGCCGTACGTCGCACGGCGGCTTTGGCGGTGAAAAAAGGCGTCATTGGCTCGTACGTTCACAACCAAATCGCTTCCGACATGGGCAAGATTGGGGTGATCGTTGCCCTCGAGTCGGAGGGTAAAACCGCTGAACTCACCAGCTTTGGTCGCTTGCTTGCAATGCACATTGCTGCCACCAACCCCATCGCCTTGAACATGGAAGGCATTCCAAAAGAAGTTCTGGCACGCGAGTCTGCTGTACTTGAAGAAAAGAATGCGGGGAAGCCCGCCAATGTGATGGAAAAAATCGTGGCTTCTGGCCTTAAAACCTACGCCAAAGAAAACTGTTTACTGGAACAACAATATGTTCACGATGGCAGCAAAAGTGTTGCACAAGCAGCACTTGAAGCAGGCACAAAAGCGGGCGGTGCAATTGTCATCGCAGGGTTCGTGCGTATGCAGCTGGGCGAGGGGATTGAGAAATCAGAAGACGATTTCGCTGCAGAAGTTGCAAAGATGTCTGGTCAAGATAAAGAAAAAGCCTAAATTTATTGCAGCGGGATTAGCGCTTGCGACAGCCAATGTTCCTGCTTATAGACCGCCAGCGCTTTGCAATTCAAAAGCGTTTTAAAAGGATGGGCGATTAGCTCAGTTGGTAGAGCAGATGACTCTTAATCATCGGGTCGCAGGTTCGAATCCTGCATCGCCCACCATCCTTTTAGTCACCGCTTGTTTTTATAATAAACGTCTAGAAACACTGCCAGCATCAGAACTGCGCCCTTGATGACGAACTGCCAGCCGATGTCGATGCCCACAATCGACATGCCATTGTTCATCACACCGATGATAAAGGCGCCGATCACCGCACCCGTCACTTTGCCTACGCCGCCAGTAACTGCTGCACCGCCGATGAAGCATGCGGCGATCACGTCCAACTCAAGTCCTTGACCAGCCTTTGGGGTTGCGACATTGAGGCGGGCTGCATAGATCATGCCGCCCAGCGCAGAAAGTGCGCCCATGATCGTGAAGATTTGGAAGGTGAGGCGTTCGGTATTGATGCCGGAAAGTTTGGTGGCTTTTTCATTGCCACCCAAAGCGTAGATTCGGCGGCCGAAGGTGGTGCGCGTGGTGATGAAAATAAACAGTGAGATCAACACACCCATCACAACTAACACATTGGGCAGGCCCCTGTAATAGGCCATTAACCAACAGAAACCGATAAAGGCCACAGCGATTAAAGTGTTGCGGCCCCAGAAGATTTCAATTGGCTCTTCGGCAAGTCCATGGGCCAGTTGGGCTCTGCGGTTTCTGACATTAAAATAAATCATTGTGGCCGTAATCAATAGACCGACAGCAACCGCCAACACGTTGAACGGCCCGCCGGCCACGGTGATGTTGAAAATATCTGGTACATAACCATTTGAAAGCGCTTGGAAGAGGGTGGGGAAGGGGCCAACCGAAGAACCACCAAGAACCTGCAACTCCAATCCGCGGAAAATGAGCATGCCCGCGAGCGTGACGATAAAAGCCGGGATCTTATAATAAGCAATGAAATAACCTTGCACTGCGCCAATGGCAGCACCGAGTATGAGGCAAATTATGGCCGTTGAAAACGCATCGAATTTGAAAGGCAGATTGGCATCTTTGAAGAAGGGCACGGTGCCCGTCATCAGCAACGCTGCAACACCGCCGATGAAGCCTGAAACGGTGCCCACTGAAAGATCAATATGACCGGCGATAATCACTAGCAACATGCCAAGTGCCATCACGATGATGTAGGAATTCTGCAAGATGATGTTGGTGAGGTTCACCGGCATAAACAGCGTGCCTTGCGTGGTGAACTGAAAGAACACCATGATGGAAATCAGCGCGATCAACAGCACATAGTCACGCAAATGCGCCATAATGAAGCTGACGATGCTTTGGTTCTCGCTGGGATTGGTGGATGCAGCGGGCGTTTTCATTCTCAGTGTTCCCAGGATTTCATAATGGTGCGCATAATATTTTCTTGAGTAGCTTCGCGCGTTAGCATTTCGCCCACAAAGCGGCCCTCGTTCATCACATAAATACGATCGGTGATGCCCAGCAGTTCCGGCATTTCGGAGGAGATCACAATTACCGCTTTGCCCGCCTCAGCCAGCTTGTTGATGATGCCATAGATTTCAAATTTAGCGCCAACGTCGATGCCGCGCGTCGGCTCATCCAAAATCAAAACATCGGGGCCAGAGAAAAGCCATTTGGACAAAACAACTTTCTGTTGGTTGCCGCCGGAAAGATTTACTGTCGTTTGATAAACTGAAGAGCAGCGAATGGCCAAATCTCGCCGATAGCGATTGGCCACGCTGAGTTCTTCAATGTCGTCCACTATCCCGCGCGTTGAAACGCCACCAAGATTAGCTAGCGTGATATTGTGCTTGATGTGATCGATGAGGACGAGGCCATAAGTCTTGCGGTCTTCGGTGGCATAGGCGAGCCCCGCGTTCATGGCTTTTGGAATGCTGGAAACGTCCACCGCCAAACCGCGCATTTTAACCTCACCCGATATTTTCTGGCCATAAGAGCGCCCGAATAGCGACATGGCAAATTCGGTGCGGCCTGCACCCATCAAGCCCGCAATACCCACCACTTCACCAGCCTTCACATTAAGGCTCACGTTTTTGATGATCTGCTTTTCGCCATGTTGGGGATGATAGGCGCTCCAATTGCTTACCTCCAACATCATTTCACCAATAGTGGATCTGCGTGGGGGATAACGCTCAGACAGTTCGCGGCCAACCATGGCTTTTATGATGCGGTCTTCGCTAACTTTTGCGGTGTGGGTATCCAAAGTATCCACCGCTTTACCATCTCGTAAAACCGTAATGCGGTCCGCCACTTTCAAAACTTCATTGAGTTTGTGGGTGATAAGGATAGAGGAAATGCCCTGCGCTCTGAAGCCTTTGAGCAGTTCCAGAAGTGCATTAGAGTCAGTCTCATTTAACGATGAAGTAGGCTCATCAAGAATGAGCAGTTTCACGGATTTGTTGAGCGCCTTGGCGATTTCAACAAGTTGTTGCTTGCCTGTACCCAGATTGGTGATGAGTGTGTTGGGATGTTCTTTCAACCCTACTTTGCCCAACAGCGCCTTTGTGCGAGCTATGGCTTCAAACCAATCAATCACGCCACGCTTAGCGGGTTCTTGGCCCAAAAAAATGTTTTCAGCGATAGAAAGCAAAGGTACTAAAGCTAATTCTTGGTGAATGATCACAATTCCTGCGTGTTCGCTCTCCGAAATGCTGCGGTAGTGTTGGGGCTTGCCTTCAAACAGGATTTCACCATCGAATGTGCCCGAGGCGTAGACGCCCGAAAGCACTTTCATCAAGGTGGATTTGCCAGCGCCATTCTCGCCCACAACGGCGTGTATTTCGCTTGGAAGCACGCTCAAATTCACATCGGTCAAGGCCTTCACACCGGGGAAGGTTTTGGTGATGTTCTGCATTTCAAGAATCGGCTGCATGGCCTTGCGTTGTGTTCCCTCAATTTGCCGCATTCGCGCAGTTCTTATTGGATTACAGAATATTCAAAAAAACAGGCCCCGCAGATGCACTTGCGAGGCCCATGTATTAAATTTGCTTACTTGAGTTTGTCAGCGGCAATATAGCCGGAGTCAACCAACAGCTTTTGGATATCAGCTTTGCCAACAGCAACGGGGATCAATAGATTTGAAGGAACTACCTTCACGCCATTGTTGTAAGTTTTTGTGTCATTGATCACGGGGTCTTTGCCTTGCATAACGGTATCAACCATCGTGGCGGTGGTTTTGGCCAGAACGCGGGTATCCTTGAACACGGTCGAGTATTGTTCGCCAGCCATCATGGCCTTGACCGATGGTACTTCGGCATCTTGGCCGGTCACGATCGGGAAGTCTTTGCCTGCTGTATAACCTACACCTTTGAGTGAGGAGATAATGCCGCGTGACAACCCATCATAAGGTGAGAGCACGCCGTGGACTTTATCCTTCGTGTAAGATTTCGACAAAAGATTATCCATGCGGGCTTGCGCAACCGCACCGTCCCAACGCAGCGTGCCGACTTTTTCCATGCCCATCTGGCCTGAAACAATGTTGATCGCTTTTGAATCGATTAGCGGCTGCAGAACCGACATGGCGCCATTGTAGAAATAACCAGCATTGGTATCATCTGGTGAGCCGCCGAACAGTTCAACGTTCCAAGGCTTAACACTTGGGAAGCGTTCCTTCAGGCCAGCAACCAGTGAGTTGGCTTGTAAAACTCCAACACCAAAATTGTCGAATGTTGTGTAGAAGTCAACGTTCCCAGTCTTGGTGATCAAGCGATCATAAGAAATAACCTTGACGCCCTTATCATGAGCCTTCTGCAATATGTCTGAAAGTGTTGAGCCGTCGATAGCTGCGATAATCAAAACCTTCGCACCTTTGGTGACGAGGTTTTCGATTTGCGCCAATTGGTTTGGAATATCGTCTTCAGCGTATTGCAGATCGGTGTCGTAACCTATGGCTTTGAATTCCTTCACCATGGACTCGCCATCTGAAATCCAGCGGGTAGAAGACTTTGTTGGCATTGAAATGCCAACTAGACCCTTGCCATCAGCCAAGGCCAACGAAGCGGTGGCCATGCCAACAGCTGCGGCCACGGACGTGGCCAAGAAATGTCTACGGTTTAACATTTAGTTCCTCCCTAACGTGTCAAAGCGA
>JANYHB010000036.1 GCA_025359265.1 Hyphomicrobiales bacterium
GGCGATGTTTTGCTGCATGGTGCCGAACCAGAAGCGGCCGGCAGCATCAGCCGCGCCATCGTTGCCGCGATTATGGGGGCGATCAATTTCGGGCTTGGCAAAATCGGCCAGCGCGCCGGTGGTTGGATCAAATAAAAATAATCCATGTTCGCCGCCCATCAGCAGTTGGCCGTTTGCCGCCAGCGCAAAGCAGGTGAGGATCATCGGAAACGTCCAGTGCCGCGTGGCACCGGTTACGGGATCAAGAACATGCAGCTTTGAGATGGGCGCAATATCAAGCCACCACAGGCATTGGCCCGCCACATCCCAGAGGCAAGCCTCACCCAGTTTACATTTGGCATCCAGCAGGCAGGTGATGGCAGTGTGAGGCATAGAGGGCTTCTAGCCAATCCCTCGAGCCTCGCCAAGCGTTTAGCACGACAGCGTGAAAGGGCAGCTTGGGTTGATCATTCGCTGGGGTGGCGCGGTGCAAAAATGGAACCAGCAGGTCTCCATCGACATTTTACCGTTGTGGCAGCATTTTATTTTTGAGAGTATCACTCATGCCCATTCTCGAACGTGATCCTTGGCGGCATCAATATTTCGAGCACGTGGCTTGCCCGGATGATGTGCTGATTCCAACTGATGATGCAGATTGTTGGGCGCTCTATCCCGCGCATCGCTGGATTTATAACAAGTTGCTGGTGGCCGAAAGCCAGGGCCTGCCATGCGGGCCGCATAGGACCAGCCCCACGCATTTTCCGGTATTTTCAAAGCCCATAACCAATCTTAAGGGCATGGGCACCGGCAGTTTGGCAATCAGCACGGTTGAAGAATTAGAACAGCAGCGCCAACCGGGCCATATGTGGATGAAGCTGCTGGTGGGTGATCATATCTCCACGGATTGTGTGGTGCTGGATGGCAAGGTTCATTGGACAAGGCACGCGAGCGGCACAGCCGGGCCCGGCGGTACATTCAAGTTCTGGAAAATTGAAGCGACCGGCAAACCGCAGCTTGAAGAAATGATTGCGGATTGGGTGCTGCGCCACATGCAAGCTTATAAGGGGATCATTAATTTTGAAACGATCGACGGCCACATCATAGAAGCCCATCTGCGTTTTGCTGATCAATGGTGTGATCTTTATGGAGCGGGATGGGTTGAAGCTCTGGTGAAACTTTATGCACATGGTGTTTGGAATTTTCACGACGGTGCGCGACGGGTTGGATATTCCATTCCGCTTTTCGCGCAACATGGCGGAGAGTTTCTGCATCCTTGCGTGGCTGCGCAGGCCCGCATTCGCTTAATGCCCCATGTGAAAAGCTTGCAGATTACATTTCATGAAAACAAGGATGCGGCGGCACATCCCATGCCGCCGGGTGGGTTTCGGCTCGCAGTCATCAATGCAACCAATCTTGAGGCTGGGCTTGCGGCGCGTGAAGCCTTGGCACTCGCCTTCCCCAAGGTGAAGATGCTGTGCTAATCGATCCAAACCGTTTCGCCGATATCCGGAACAAGAAAATCCTGCCGGGTGAGGCTGGCCGACTTCAGCGCTTCATCCAATGCGGCAATGGGCGCATGTATCGCTTCATCCGTGAGTTGCACGGTGCCATGATGGATGGCAAAGCTGTGCTTGCTGGCGAGCAGCAGGTGGGCTTTTACAGCTTCTTCCGGGTTCATGTGTTGTGGGGCCATGAACCAGCGCGGCTCATAGGCGCCAATTGGCAAAAGCGAAAGACGCGGTGGGCCGAAAAGGCTGTTCACCTCGCGGAAAGTTTCGCCCGTGCCGAAGCCGGTGTCGGCACCAAAAT
Source organism: Hyphomicrobiales bacterium (assembly GCA_025359265.1). GTDB lineage: Bacteria > Pseudomonadota > Alphaproteobacteria > Rhizobiales > Aestuariivirgaceae > Aestuariivirga. The sequence goes on from JANYHB010000036.1 coordinate 1,789, forward strand.
AGATGTCGCCCCCGGGCAGCGCTATGTGGAACGCACCCCATAAGCTCTTGTTCGTATCACCGATCGTGCGCTTTGACCAATGCAAGGCGGGCAAGACGGTTAGCTTGGCATGGGCGTGCGCATGGGTTTGGTGCCAATCCAATTCCATGGTTTCAAAACCCCTTGCGTGGCGCGCGTTTTGCAATGGCGTAATCAGTTTGGCTTTATGGTGTTTGGCCAACCAGCGCAGCGTGGGCTTATCCATATGGTCATAGTGGCTGTGGCTTAACAGGATAAGATCAATCTTTGGCAAGTTGTTGAGGGCAACGCCGGGGTTGCGCACACGCGACGGGCCGATCAACTGCGATGGACTGGCGCGCTTTGAAAAGAATGGATCGGTGAGGATGTTGAGACCTTGCGTTTGCAGCAACACCGTGGAGTGGCCAATCCATGTTGCAGCAATGCGCTGATCCACCACACGGGCCGGGGGCGTGGGATAAAGCTTATTGGGCACGTGGCGCGGCCATTTGGATTTTGTGCCGCCAAGCTGCCATTTCAAAATTTCTGTGAACGACGCCTGGCCACGCTGGGTTGGCAGCTCAAAACGCCCGTCGCGCATTTCGTATGTCATTAATTTTGATTTCATGGCACTGCCGCGAGAAAAATAAACACCCCAAAAATAACCAGATGGACTGCACCCTGTAAAATTGTGGTGCGGCCCGTGGCCAAGGTTACAGAACTTATAAAAAGCGTAAGAACGAGAAGAACGATGGATTGCGAACTGATGCCGAGAGCCAGTTGAGAGCCTGTCCACAATGAATACGCCGCCAGCGTTGGCACGGTTAAGCCAATCGTCGCGATGGCTGAGCCCAAAGCCAGATTGAGTGATTCCTGTAATTGGTTGCGCCTTGCGGCGGCAAGTGCCGCAAGACTTTCGGGCAACAATACAATGGCTGCAATGACAACGCCCAGAAATGTTGCAGGAAGTTTTGCGGCGGCCAAAGCAGCATCAATCGGAGCGGATAAGGTTTTGGCCATTAGCACAACGACCAAAAGCGAAACGGGAAGAAAAATTCCGCTCACGAGAACTGTGTTGCGTTTCGGTGATCGCTTTGATGGGGATTTGTTGGCGGTTTTCGAAATGAAGTTTTCACGGTGGCGCACGGTTTGCACGAAAATAAAAATTGCGTAAAGCAAGATGCTCACAAAACCAACAAAGGCAAGTTGTGAAGGGGCATAGAGCGGGCCTGGTGCCGCGATTGTAAAATTCGGCAGTATCAGGCTGATTGCGGAAAGCGTTCCCAAAACACTGAGCGCTGCGGATGACGCATCCAGATTGAAGTTCTGTTCATGGTGCTTGGCCCCGCCAATCAGCAGGCCAAAGCCAACAATGCCATTCAGTACAATCATGACGGTTGCAAAAACGGCATCACGGCCGATGAATTCAACGCCCGGCTTTCCTGATGCCATTTGCGAAATGATAAGCGCCGCTTCGATGATCGTAACTGCCAGCGCAAGAATAATGGAGCCAAATGGCTCCCCCACTTTTACGGCCAGAATTTCAGCATGATGCACCGCGCCGAATACGGCAAAGCCGAGGAGCAGTGCTTCACATGCGATGACAAAGCCTGATTGCGGAAATTCGATGCCGCCGTATTTGGCGACGAGAAAAGCCAGGGCCGCCAAAGCTGAAAAGATGAAAACCCAAGGCGTCTTATCCAACTTGTCGGCGGCAATGCTCATGTCATCAAGATAAATGCAGCGCAGCGCTTTGACCAGAGGTTACTGGCCAGGCAAAAACAACGTTTCAAATTTGGGCGATTCACACGGTTCGCAAATACCATTCAAAATCGCGCAGCGTTGGTTCGGCGTAGAAGCGGTCTGCCTCAACCTCTTTGAGTGTACAGAATGTATCGACAAACTGCTTGCCGAAATATTCCTTCAAAATCGAAGCGCGCCAGAAGGCATCAATGGCTTCAAACCAGTTGCCGGGAATGTGTTTGGCGCGGCGATCATAGCCATTGCCTTCAATGGGGGCGCCCGGATCAAGCTTCTCGATGATGCCATGGTGCATGCCTGCCAAGATCGCCCCCATCACCAGGTAGGGGTTGGCATCGGCACCCGATGGCCGGTGTTCAATGTGGCAGGAGTTGGCGTTGCCTGCGGGAACACGCAGGGCCACCGTGCGGTTGTTTACGCCCCAGGTTGCAGCAACGGGTGCATAGGAATGCCGGCGGAAGCGGCGATAAGAGTTGGCATTGGGTGCGAATATCAGCATCGATTCCGCCATGGTGGCTTTGAGGCCGCCGATCGCGTTCAGCAAAAGCGGATGGGTGGTGGGCTCATCCGTGGCAAAAAGATTGCGGCCATGTTCGTCACCCAGGCTGACGTGAATGTGCATGCCTGATCCTGTCCACTCGGCATAGGGCTTGGCCATGAAGGTGGCACAGAGGCCATGATTTTCGGCGGTGGCCTTGATCAAGCGTTTCAGCATGATGGCTTCATCGCAGGCATCAAGAATATCCGTGCGGTGGCGCAGCACGATTTCCATCTGGCCGGGCGCATATTCGGCGATCAAGGTTTTGGCTGGCAGGTCTTGGATCTCACAGTATTTGTAGAGATCGGCAAAGAAGGGCGCGAAGTCATCCGTATCTTGCAGATGATAGGCTTGATAGTGTTTGGGGCGCCATTCATTGGTGAGCGACTTTGGCGGAACGGGTTTGCCGTCTTCATAGGCGCTCTTTCTATCCAACAAGAAAAATTCCAGTTCCACAGCGCCCACAGGATTCATTTTCAGTTCGTCCTTGAAGCGGCGCACAACAGATTCCAAAGCATTGCGCGGATCAGCGTAATGGGGTTTTCCGTCCAGATCACAAAGGCGGGCGGTATATTGCGCGGTGGGTGCTTCCAGCCACGGCACGCGCACAAAAGTGCCGGGAATGGGCCACATCACAAGGTCCCGGTCACCCTCATCAAAAACCAAACCGGTTTCAGGCACGTCTTGCCCGGTGATGTCGAGCACAAGGGCTGAAATGGGCAAGAAGCGGCCATCATTCCAAGCGGGCACTACCTCATCGCGGCGCAAAACTTTGCCGCGGATGACGCCGCAAAGATCAGTCCAAATCACTTGTACGCTTTGCACATCGGGGTTGGCGCGTAAAAATGTTTCAGCTTCAGCGCCGAGGCGGGGGGTTACCATTGCCATTTTGTGGCTGCCTTTGGCTCTGAGGTTGTGCCGCCAAGATGTTCAACTGCTGCGCGGTGCCTTGGCGTGGCTTCCACCTTGGCTTTGATGGTTACTTCCCGGAATGTTGGATGCAAGATCTACCTGTAAGTTGTTGCTGGTGGCTTGCTTGTAGGGGGATGGCAGGGTTAAACAACCCCTCAGCTTCGCAGGTGCGGAAGAGCACGTCATTAACGTTAAGGATCAAAGAGATGAGCCGTATTGTCTATGTGAATGGAAGTTTCGTGCCCGAGGAAGACGCGAAAGTTTCAATCTTCGACAGGGGCTTTTTGTTTGCGGATGGGGTTTATGAAGTGACACCCGTGGTTAACTTTAAACTGGTGGATTATGCCGCGCATGTGGAGCGGCTGACGCGTTCGCTCAATGAACTCAAAATGGCTTGGCCTTGCACCGTTCCTGAACTGCGCACTATGCATGAAGAACTGGTGGTGCGGAATAATCTGGCTGAAGGCATAATCTATATGCAGGTGACGCGCGGTGTGGCCGACCGCATGTTTAATTTTCCCAAAGACACGCGGTCATCGCTTGTGGCTTTTCCGCAAGTGATGAAGCTGGTGGATAATCCCAATGCGCGCATGGGGGTGAAAATTGTCACTACGCCTGATCTGCGCTGGGCGCGTCGCGATATTAAAACCATCATGTTGCTTGCGCCGTGTTTGGGCAAGGAAGAAGCTTACCAAAAGGGCGCTGCTGAAGCCTGGATGGTTGAAGACGGCAAGGTGACAGAGGGCACATCATCCAATGCCTATATCGTCAAAGGCAACACCATCATCACCCGGCCGATTTCGAACAGTATTCTCAATGGCTGCACGCGCCGTGCCCTGTTCCGCATGGCCAAAGAACATGGTGTGGAGATTGAAGAGCGTTTGTTTACACCGGAAGAGGCTTATGCGGCGGATGAGGCCTTTCTCACATCAGCGTCGCAGTTTGTGATGCCGATCACCGAGATTGACGGCAAACGCATCGGCGGCGGGCAGGTGGGGCCGGTGGTGCGCAAGATGCGCGAGTTGTTTTTGGAAGAAGCGCAGCGGGGTTGAATCATGCGAATGTCTTTAAGTCCAGGCGTTGCGTCAAAATTGCGAGCGTTTAGTGTGCTGGCAGTTATTGCTGTGATGATCCCCCCAGCGCATGCCAGGGACGTTTGGGTCAGGATCACGAAACCTGTAATTGGCTGTGGCGAGGCTGAAGATGATCCGGCAATGAAAGAGCGCATGTTGCAGCTGATCATACGTCCCGCTGATCCCGAACATCTGCCCGAGGGGTGCCGTACCTTGAAGAAGGGTGAGATTTTCATGTTGGATAACGAGCAGACGGAAGGCGAAAACAACGAGGCTGTGAAACTGTGGTCGTTGAACTGCACGAGAGGCTGTTCGCCCTATATGTCGCCTATCTTTGCCCCGCCACGCCGCATATCAGGCGTTTATCTTAAAAGGACGAGAGCACCTGATCTCAGGTGATGGTGCAGGGAACAGCATCGGGCTTGTGCGCTCCGGCAGCATTGATTATTGTGCTGGAACTATCGCGGGCGTAGTTCAGTGGTAGAACATCTGCTTCCCAAGCAGAATGTCGTCGGTTCGATCCCGATCGCCCGCTCCAGTTTCGGGGGTCTATGGCAGCGAAGTTTGGCACAAGTGGCTTGCGCGGATTGGCGGAAGAACTGATTGGTGCGGTTGCCGTTACGCATGTTCGGGCCTTTCTGCATCATTTAAAAGACAAGAAATCCGTGCGCCTTGGCGATGAGGTTTTTGTGGCGCAGGATTTCCGCGCCTCCAGCCCCGCTTTGTGCGAAAATGTGCGAGAAGCGATTGCGCAAGAGGGCATGGCCATGCGATTTTTTGGGCACGTGCCCACGCCGGCCTTGGCCTATGAGGCAATGGCAAAGAAATGCGCTGGTGTGATGATCACCGGTTCTCACATTCCGGCAGATCGCAATGGTTTGAAATTCTATCGGCCTGATGGCGAGATCGACAAAGACGATGAGAAGGCGATCAGCGGACGGGTTCGCACCGTTCAGGCTTCGTTTGCGAGTTTGCAGCAAAATTCGCTTGGCGAAATCAGCGGCTTTGTAGAGCGTTATCGCCGGGCTTTTGATGCGAGCAGCCTCAAAGGCTTGCGTGTTGGGGTTTATCAACATTCTTCGGTGGCGCGCGATCTTTTAGTGGAGCTGCTTGCATCGGCGGGTGCGCGCGTCACCGCTTTGGCCCGCTCTGAACATTTTGTTCCGGTGGATACTGAGGCTGTATTGCCAGAAATTTTGCGGTTGCTTCGGCAATGGGCAGCGGATGGCGCTTATGATGCAATCGTTTCAGCCGATGGCGACGGTGACCGCCCGCTGGTGGCCGACGAAACAGGCCAGGTGTTGCGAGGAGACCAGCTGGGATTGATTACAGCAATATATTTGGGTGCGAAAACAGTTGTCACACCGGTTACTTCCAATTCTGGAATTGATCGATATATACGCGCTGGCACGCGGCGCACGCGGGTTGGTTCACCCTATGTGATTGCTGAAATGATGAAAGCCAAAAAGGCGGGCGCGCACAGCATTGTTGGTTTTGAAGCGAACGGCGGCTTTTTCACGGCCAGTCGGTTTAAAATAGATCAGGCCAATTTTGAAGCCTTGCCAACCCGGGATTGCTTTGTTGCCATCTTGGCGGTTTTGGCTTCGGCGGTGAGAGCCCAGTGCTCAGTTTCGGCTTTGGCTGAGCGCTATCACTTGCCCGTGGCGCTGTCTGGGCGCTTAGAAAACATTGCCGTTGCAACGTCGGGGAAATTGATGGCACGCTTGCTGAATTCCAAGGCGGCACAAGACGCTTTCTTTGCGCCCCTCGGCAAAATTGCAGCGCGTGACGTGATTGATGGATTGAGGGTGCAGTTGGTGGGTGGCGGCAGCGTGCATTTGCGGCCTTCGGGCAACGCACCCGAATTCAGATGTTATGTGGAAGCCAGCACGCAGGGCGCTGCGGAAGCCCTGATGGAGCGCGCGCTGGGGCTTATCACGGCCGAATTATGAACGAAAAAAAGAGAGATTCCGTTTCCGGAATCTCTCCATTACAAACTGGTATCCGAGTACGCAGTACATGATCTCGGAAGGCCTGAGACACTAGGCAGGTTCGCCCCAACGCGTGTCGTGAGAGCACATTAGCCGCTGATAGTTTCGAAAGCCTTTCTGCATGAAAAAATTGCATTAACAGAGGCTTACCAGAAGGCATCGGAAGCTGCCATTACGTGCCAAAAGGGCACAGTTTCGCCTTAGGTAAAAAAGAAATTTTAGGGGTTCCATTTCTGTCATGGCGCTGTTACAAGCCGCGCAGCGTTATTGAGTAGGTGCAACAAGGGCCCTGCAGCCGGTTAACGCGGGATGGAGCAGCCCGGTAGCTCGTCAGGCTCATAACCTGAAGGTCGTCAGTTCAAATCTGGCTCCCGCAACCAAAATAAAGCCCGCTGTCTCAATGAGATAGCGGGTTTTCCTTTTATAGTGATGAGCGCAACAAGTAGCGCTGGGTTACACCTGGGTTACATTTGAAAAAGAATTTGCGGGCATTGGACTATCGGAATCTTGGCAAGCATATGCCGAGCAGTCATCTAAACTGGTTAGCGTCGGAGCTCCCAGGACAGCAACGGATTGCCAAAGACGGTCATCGCGAGCCCGCGTGCTGGGTCTTGCGCAAAAAGTCGATCGACAACCTGATTTGCCTGGAAGTTCGCATCGATCAGTGTCACTCCCTGCGTCCAGTGTTCCAGAAACGTCGGCAACCAATGAGATGGAACGCGAGCGTCGAGCGGCCACGGTGAAGCCACCACCGCCGAGCAGCCCCGATCGATGATCTGCTTAGCTAGCCCAAGCGTGGTACTGGCAGTCGGATGTTTGTCCGATCGCCCCCCACTGCACACGAACAGAACCACCACGCCGATGTTGCGCAATGCATTGGCGAGATCGGCCGCCGTGACCCGCAGGACGCCCTCGTCGGACACGACCTGAAAGTAGCGTCCTTCAGGATGCACGCCTCCGTGCGCGGTCACCACTGCCAGAGTCGCTCCGGCGAAGGCCCCAGGCAGCATGGCACCATTGTCCACCGTGAAATCATATTCCTCAAAGGTTGGCTGCAACCGTGCTGCGATAATCGGTAATGTCTCGTGATCACCCCCAGCGGCGGTTGAAATCCAAGCGCATAACCGCCCATCACCCGTGAATCCCGCCTCACGCGCCGCACCAAGCCAGGCAAGCGACGGAGTAGCGGCCATCGGCCTTGTCCGTCCCGCGAACTCACCTTCAACGAAGAGAAGGTTCGGTGGAAACGCTTGAAAACTAGCATCGGCGGCGATCACGACGGGGCCATTTGGCAATTCTGACAGCCGCAAGTCCGCCGTGGTCGTGTAGAATAAGTTGGCTGTGGTCTCGTCGATACCGTAGCGGTATGGAAATTCGACGGCCCAGCTCTGCATCCGCTCCTCAAGGATCACGTCAGCAGTCTCCCTAGTTGGGTGGCCGAGTACACCCGCCGTTGTCGCTAGCCGCACCAGCCGGCCATCCTCGTCGAAGCCCACCTGAACCACGCTGGGGCCATCCGTCGATACGGCACGCGCGATCGCGGCGGTATCCCCCACGGCAACCGGACTCGGCGCTGGCATAGGGGTTTCGTCCCAGCCAGGTAAAGCGACACCGCGATCCGCAAGCAAGTCGAGAACGAATGCAGTTCCCTCAGCGTCCTCCAACAGGTCGTTGCCAGCGAGCGCTCGGCCGGCAACCACAGCAATACTGCGCATGTCGAAACCGACATCGTCGGAGTAACGGGCCGGCCCGAGCCCGCCCATCAGGGCGGATAACTCCGCAGCGCTGGGCCTCGCAGCAGACATCGTCCCCAACAGATTAGCGAAAGAGCCCCTAGCTTGCTGCAGCAGTTCGCCGAACGTGTCGTCGGCGTCTGACGGAACGGCAAGGCCGCGCATACTTGCAGTACGGAGAAGTTGTCCGAGTAGCGCGGCTACTGGCACCGTGAACCCGCGATGACGCAGAACGTCGCGTCCGTTCGCAACGACATCGGCCAGCAGTGATGTAAACGCAGCGTCTCCGTCTTCCGCAACTCGGAACCTCATTTGCCGGAGCTGGAGTTCGAGCGTGTCGAGTTGATGCCCGTAAGAATCTTGTAGACCCATGCGACTGAGTACGTCGCGAGCTTTCGCTATAACCACACGCGCTTGCTCGTGAAGACCACAATCCCGAAGGAGCCGAGCGAGACAGGTAATCTCCTGGTAAATCTCCTCCTCGTCTACGTTGTCGGCGGCTGCGAGCGTGCAGGCAATCGCCAACAGCCCTTCGATCGAGTTACCCCCGCGCGCATAAACGTCGGCCATCGCGAACCATCCGAGGCGTCGCCGGCGCGTGGTTCCCGCACTGTTAATCAGCGCCTGCTCGGCTAGATCACGCGCCTGCTGGATATCGCCCGCACTCGCGAGCTTTCCTGCGACCAAGCGAATGAGGCGTAGGTCGTAATCTGGATCGCCAGAGTGCGGCGCGACAGATGCCCCGAAAGCTAACCAGGTCAGCATAGCGCTCGTGTCTTCGAACGTGCCAGGCGGCGCGTAGGTCAGATAACCCGCGACGGCCGAGACCACCTCGTCCGCAGGCTCGGTCAAAAGTCCTACTGGGAGTACGGAACGGCCGATCATGACCGGCTCTTCGGCCTTCATCCAGGCGAAAGCAGCCGTCAAGAACGGTTTTCGCTCCATAAGCCAATCCATGCCAGCTCGTCCCAATGTGCCACCCTTCCGCAGTTCGATCGGCCGCGAAGCGAGTTCGAGTACCAGCACCGCCATCAAGGCCAGTCCCATTGTTCCGGCGATGGCGGGTTGCATAAGTGCGACGAGACCCAACCGTAGCGCACGATTATTCGGGTTCGTAGCCAACCTCTCAATGAGCACGAGTACCGCCCCTTGAAAACGATCACTGGAGACGGGCAAGACGCCACCCTTGCTTGAAACCAGCAATAATGCCTCGAGCGTGTCCAGCAACCGCCGCTCACCACGCCGGGATTGCTCGGGCGTCGACGGAAGAGGCATCACAAGCTCGAACGCGTGGACCGAGAGCTTCCGCGCGAGCGCGTCGTTCACGGCCTCCATCCGATAGGCATCGGCCAAGGAGCTATCTGCGCCACCCTCGGCTATCAGCGCATGATAGTCCGGCACTTGCTGACCAGACAGATGACGGACCAAAGTCTCGTAGAACACTGCGCGTCGTTCATCACGGAGCCTTTCTCGCGCGAACGCCGCCGCCTTGGCAAGGTCCCGTTTCTGTACGAACTGATCAAACTGCCTATGATCCAGGCTCGCACTGCCAGGGAAGAGCGTTCCAAGTCGGGCAGCAGTCCTTTCCTCAACACCGTTCAAGTTGGTGTCGCGCGCCGTCGCCAAAGCGCTTTCCAAATCCTCGCGACTGTCAAGTCCATCGACAATTGGTGCCAGCAGCTCCTCAGCGAGCCACGAAGCATTCGCGTCTTTGGCAATCCGGGCAAGCTTGACTCGCGCTGCCGCATCCAGCGTAGGGACTGTTTGCAACAGCTCGCGGATGGCCTGCAGCGCATGCTCCAAGTGGCCAGCACGATAATAGAGCTGGATACGAAGGAAGGGCTTTTGTCGGTCGAGCGATGATGGCAGCGCATCGACGCCCCTGAGGGCTTGACCAAGCCTGCCCAGTCGAATCCACGCGTCCCACTGATCGACGTGCAATGCCAAAATCGTCTCGCTATCGTCGTCGCTACTCGACCCCATCACACCGCAACCGTCGACTGTTAGAAATAAGTCGGATAGCGCTTTGCGCCGCGGGCTGAGATTGTTGGCATCGAGCCCCACATAGAGCGATCTTTCCTTCGCCAGTCGGGTCGCGGCCATAGCGAGAGCGTGTAGTTGTGGAGCCCAAACATCTTCAGGCTGCAGCGGCGTCACCGCCCCGGGCGCTATATAAGGATCGACCCCATCGTTTCGATAGCTGGCGGCCTCCGTGACGACAACAGCTGATCTTTCGCCCTGTTCCACAATAACGTCGAGCACCGATTTGTGGCGCCGGTCCGCAGTGACGACGACATTTATCCGCGCCTTAAGCCTATCGGATTCGGTTGGCTGGAGCTGGCGGTTTGCCAACAATTCGAAGCTCTCCTTAAAATGCTTCCAAAGTGTCTCGATTAACTCCGCTGGTCTACCGCCTGGCGGTACCAATACTAAGAATCGATGGATCGCAGACCGTCGTTCTTGGTCGACCAAAAAAGATAGTACTGCAACCACCATGCCTGCGCGAGCAATTGGCGCGCCAGAATCAAGGCAGAAGATATCGGCACCCCCCAAGACTTCAGGGTTGCGCGAAATAAAATTTGCGATTTGGCTTGCTACGGCCGCGTGATCGTTGCGCTGAACATTTACAGCTTCAGGTTCGTTATTCATATCATCTCAATATCCACAGTTATGCACGTGTAGCAACGCATTCCTGAACTGCTAGGGATTGAGCTCAAACAAAGCACTACGCCATCTATCTCCCTTTGCAGCGTGCTATCGGCAATTGATCGCCAGACAAATGTGACGTCGTATATCACAATCTTGATTGCCAAATGCTCATAGCAGGGGTCGCCGGGTCGGCTCCGGTTTCCCTCCTGTTTATTTCGGTCCATTGCTTTTATGAGATAGTGGGCTTTGCATCGTCCGATGCGGGTTCGTTGAATCGTTTTTGATTTCGCTGGAATTACATTTGAAAACAACTTGCAGGAACTCCGCTTTCGGAAGCGAAATCGACTTTCTCGCTCCGTCAACAACTTCAACGAGGACATGTCCGAGCTATGTATTCCGATCACCTCGGAGAGACCCAAACATGTCTGAGACGCTCCGCTCACTCGCGCGCTCGTCGCGCCAGCGCTCTTTGTACTCGTCCTGCATGTGATCTGCGTACGCGTCCTCATGCTCTTCGAACTCGGTTTTCGCCTCCTCCACTTTCTCGAGGAGTGAATAGCCCCTAGATTTGTAGACACTTTGCCCCTTTAAAATGAGGCAAGGAGACGATCATGGGCCAAGGTAATTTCACTGAAGACTTTAAGCTGGATGCGATTAAACAAATAACTGAACGCGGACATTCTGTTGCTGA
>JANYHB010000056.1 GCA_025359265.1 Hyphomicrobiales bacterium
CCTTTTTTGGCCAGCGCTAAAGCTGTGGCCCGGCCAAGACCGCGTGATGCGCCGGTGACCAGGGCAACCTTGCCAGCATAACTTTCAGGCATTAGCCAGCTTCGGCCAACATGGCACGCAGCTGCGTGGGTGCCGCACCACCAAGATCCGTCAGCGGTGTGGGGTATTCACCGGTAAAGCCATGATCGGTAAATTGCGGATGATGTGCGTCGCGGCCCGCATAACCGCAGGCTTTATAAATGCCGTCAATCGATACAAAGGCAAGCGAGGTGACCCCGATAAAATCGCGCATTTCTTCCAGCGTATGCGTGGCGGCCAGCAGGGCTTTGCGCTCTGGCGTGTCGATGCCATAAAAATCAGGGTGTTTAATGGGCGGGCTCGCGATGCGCATATGAACTTCTGCAGCACCTGCTTCATACATCATTTGCACTATCTTGACCGACGTGGTGCCGCGCACAACCGAATCGTCCACCAACACAATGCGCTTGCCAACCACAACAGATTTGTTGGCATTGTGTTTCAACTTCACGCCCAAAGAACGGATGTGCTGCGTGGGCTCGATAAAAGTGCGGCCAACATAATGATTGCGAATAATGCCAAGTTCAAACGGCAAACCCATTTGCTGGGCATAACCAAGTGCGGCTGGAACACCAGAGTCTGGAATGGGCACCACCACATCAGCTTCAACGGGCGCTTCTAGCGCAAGCTGTATGCCTGTGGATTTGCGGACTTGATAAACCGAGCGACCGCCCAAAATGCTGTCGGGGCGAGAAAAGTAAATATATTCAAAAATGCACGGCCGGGCTGGCTGCTTGGGGAAGGGGCGCAGGCTCTCAACGCCGTCTTCCGAAATAACCACCACCTCACCGTTCTCAACTTCGCGCACAAACTTTGCACCAATGATGTCGAGAGCAACAGTTTCTGAGCAGAGAATATAAGCACCGTTCAGTTCGCCTAAAATCAACGGACGAATGCCCAGCGGATCACGCGCGCCAATCAATTTTTTATTGGTCATCGCCACGAGGGCGTAAGCGCCTTCCAGCTGGCGCAGCGCATCTACATAGCGCTCCATCAAACGTTTTTTGGGCGAACGCGCCACCAGATGCAGCACGGCTTCTGAATCGGACGTTGATTGATAGATGGCACCTGCCGCAATCAAATCGCGCCGCAGGGTAAGCCCGTTGGTAAGATTGCCATTATGCGCAACAGCAATGCCGCCCGCCGCAAGCTCGGCAAACAACGGCTGCACGTTGCGCAAAATCGTTTCGCCCGTGGTTGAATACCGTGTGTGGCCCAAGGCCCTTGTGCCTTTCAGGCGGTTGATGACGCTCTCGGATGAAAAATGATCACCCACCAGCCCCATGCGCTTTTCAGCATGGAAACGCTCACCATCAAAAGCCACAATGCCTGCGGCCTCTTGGCCCCGGTGCTGCAAGGCATGAAGCCCAAGGGCCGTGAGGGCCGCCGCATCCGGATGGCCGAATATGCCGAACACGCCACATTCTTCACGCAGAGTGTCTCCGTCCAAATCGACGTCAAGCTCTGTCATTGTTTTTTGGGGTCCGTGCTTTGTACCAGATTATTTAAGCCCTGTTGTTGGCTGCTGTTAATGCCGGTTTGGTCTTTTGGCTTTTGCACATCAGGCCCATTGCCAATCAGCGAGGTATTGGAGAGGGTTTCAGCAATTTCCGCCGGCATGTAATTCATCATGGTTTGCGAAACCCAGCGGATTGCCGGCATTGATACGGCATTGCGCACCCAGTCCTCTTGTTTTTCAACTGGCAAAAGCCAACTGTAAAACAAATAGCAGATGGAAACAAAAATCAGCCCCCGCGCCAACCCATAAACAAAGCCAAGGGTGCGATCAAAAGCGCCCGCGCCAGAATCCACCACCCGGTCTGATATTTTTACGCCAATGATCGAGAGCACCACCAAAGTTAAAATAAACGCACCTGCCGCCACGATCACCTGGGCAATTTGTGGCTTGGTTGGGTCCACATGCGGCAGCACCAAATCCATGATTGGCTTTTGCTTGATGGCAAACCAGGCGGCAGCAGCAGCCAAGCCCCACGCGGCCAGGGAAAGGAGTTCACGGGTAAAGCCGCGCGCCAGGGCCAGAAGGCCAGATACCAGCATGATGCCGATAAGAATGAAATCAAGAATTTGAAGCATGAATAGCCCTTGGGTGCGGTTAGCCCTTCATATATGCAAATATGGGCAGCGGTTCCAGTGCTTAAAGAACTTATCCTTGCCACTCATTTTCAACCTTGAATCCGGTCAAGCAATGCGGCGCAAGCCTTTGTTACGAGACGCAACCCAGGCCACCAGATCGGCCACCGTCTCGAGTTGTCTGGTTTCCAAGCTGGGTTTGAAGGCCTTGTCGGCAAATCCTGCGACAACCGCATGGGTTAATCCCAGTTTTTGGGCCTCTTTCAAACGCGCCTCGGTCTGGCCCACTGGTCGAACCGCACCTGAAAGCGCGATCTCCCCGAACACCACAGTGCCATGCGGAATAATCGTATCAGACAATGACGATAGCAATGCCGCCGCTACGGCCAAATCGGCAGCAGTCTCTTTCAGCCGCAAGCCGCCCGCCACATTCAGATAAACATCATGATTGGCAAGCAAAACGCCGGCGCGTGCTTCCAGCACGGCCAGAATCATCGCCAGCCTCGTGCCATCCCAACCCACAGCGGTGCGGCGCGGAGTGCCCAAAGCAGAGGGTGAAACCAAAGCCTGAATTTCAACCAACAATGGCCGCGTGCCCTCAACGCCAGCAAACACCGCGGTGCCCGGTGCTTGCCGCTCGCCTTCACCCATAAACAGGCGTGATGGATTGGTGACTTCACGCAGCCCCCCATCAGACATTTCAAAAACCCCGATTTCATCAGTGGGCCCGAAACGGTTTTTAACAGCGCGCAAAATGCGGAACTGGTGGCCACGGTCACCCTCAAAATAAAGCACCGTATCCACCAAATGCTCAATTACTTTCGGCCCGGCAATCTGGCCATCCTTGGTCACATGGCCCACCAGCAATACGCAGGCCCCTTTGGATTTGGCAAAACGGACCAAAGCCTCGGCCCCAGCTTTCAGTTGCGATACGGTGCCAGGGGCAGACTCAATGACCGGGCTCCACAAGGTTTGCACCGAATCAATCACCACCACAGATGGCATGTCGCCCTCATTCAGCGTGGCTAAAATATCCGAAACATTGGTTTCCGCCGCCAGCAGCACCGGGGCATTTGCAAGCCCCAAACGCGCCGCCCGTAACCGAATTTGCGCGATGGATTCCTCTCCCGTCACATAAATCACGCGCTCGCCAACAGCGCCCAGCGCCGCCAAAGCCTGCAACAGCAAGGTGGATTTCCCGATGCCAGGGTCACCACCGATCAGCACCGCAGACCCGGGAACCAACCCGCCGCCCGTTACCCGGTCTAATTCCCCAATGCCTGAAAGAATGCGCGGTGGGGCAGGGCTCTCACCCTTTAAATCAACCAGGCGCGCCGAACGCCCGCGCGGCAGAGCCGCACCTTTGGCCCCCGAGGCTGGCGGCGCAACCGACACTCGTTCTTCAATAATTGTATTCCACTGGTTGCAAGACCCACATTGCCCCGCCCATTTATGCGATACATCCCCACAAGATTGGCAGACGAAATTAGATTGAGATTTAGACATGCCGTCTCCATATCATAGAACATAGAGTGAACGCAAGATGCAACTGCGACAAAAGCAACGAATTTCGCATCTTGAAATTTTACCGATTCCAGTGCACCTTGGTTTTGTCGTCAACATTTTGAAAGGAGGTGATCCCATGTCAAGTGAGTTCAATCTAAGTGGAGCATTCGCAATGCGGATTGCTGGATCTGCGGGAGCAGCCTCTCTCTAATCCACCGTATTCGAGGCGCTTCGCAGTGTCTCACGGCAAAGGCCTCCACGCCAAGTGGGGGCCTTTGTTTTTTGGGTAAGTGAGAGAGGAGACACGAGACGTCAGCGTGTAAGGCCACACCCCCGTCTCTTGGAGCAAACGTGTCCGTGCGTCAGCCTGTGGCCCCATGGCGGATCAAAAAATCGCACATGCCCCATGCCGCGCCCTGCTGCCCCACTAAAATTCACAAGAGCTCTGCAGCAAGGTGAGAAAGACCGAGCGAATAGGCCGTAAAAATATCTCTTGCGATTAAATCGTGCACGATGTAATATGTGGTGATGAAGCCCCCATCTCCACGCAGCACTCTACCACTTGGCAATATGATTTGCTTTTCGGTTTATGCCGCTGGCCTGGCGTTCAACCGTCTTTACCAAAGCCTCCTGAATGGCTTCGATCTCACTTATCCGCAGTTTCTGGTTCTCGTCGCCCTGCAACAGGGCGGGGCGATGAATGTGGGCGCATTGGGCGAGGCGCTATTTTTGGAATCCAACACTTTAACGCCTCTGCTCAAACGCATGGAAGCCTCTGGCCTTGTCAGCCGCCAACGCGACAAAATGGATGAACGTGTGGTGCAAATTGCCTTGACCAAACCAGGGGCAAAACTCGCAAACACAATCGGCTGTGTGCCACCGCAGGTTTTGAACGCCACCCATATGAGCTTGCGCGAAGTGGTGGCGCTGACGGCGAACCTCAACAGCCTTGCGGATAATTTACGCCAACACACAAACGGGTTGCGCGACGCAAATATCAGTTAAACACACCAGGAGAACTTCAATGAAAATTGCCTATACAGCTCACGCCAAAGCCACCGGCGGCGGCCGCAACAATGGCCTCACCGGAACTGAGAACGGCCGCCTAACATTTACCATCGCCACGCCCACTGAAATGGGTGGCTCAGGCAAGGGCACAAACCCAGAGGAGCTGTTCGCAAGCGGTTATGCCACCTGTTATCTGGGTGCCATGCGTTTTGCCGCCCAGCGCGACAAACTCTCCATGCCAGCGGATGCAAGCGTGTCTTCAGAAGCCAGCATCGGGCCGCGTGATGATGGCGAAGGGTTTGGCATTGAAGTGACACTCAACGTTTCACTCCCCGGCCTCAGCAACGCTGATGCCGAAGAGCTTACGAAACGTGGCCACGTTGTTTGCCCTTATTCACACGCCATCAAAGGCAACGTGAAAGTGACAACCAACTTGGTTTAAGCACTTAATAGAAATAGGGGCGGCAACGGCGCACATTCACCCAGTGGTGATTCCTGCGCACGGTCACGAACCCACATTGATTGCGCCAACCGCGGTGGCGGTAGCCATAACCACGGTGATAATATCCCGGATAACCAAATCCGGGCCCGGCACCGAAACCAAAAAACACTTGCGCATTTGCAGGTGCTGCAGCCGAACCCATGCCGATGGCGAGGGCTGCTGTGGTCGCTGCTGCGATAATAAATTTTCTCATTTTGAACTCCTTGCATTAAAAAATTACCAAACGAATGCCGATTGACAATGAGATTGATATTCTTCCTAGACCAAAGCGATGCGGCATACTTTAACGCTACTATCCCGAGTTTAGTTCCACTTTTGTCGCTGCTGCCATTGATTTGCACAACAACTTTTCTAGCGAGACCGCACTGGTATTAGCAAGACGAGCTTCGCCATTGCAATCCGTCGTTGGAGCACATCACCACTGCCGAAAAGACGTCTTGCACAAGCGAGTCGTCACATAATGCCCGTTGTGCCAACCATGAGCAATATGGCACCGCGGGAAGCGGTGAAACCAATGACGGCCGCCATGGTGCCCACCACCAGGATGGCCGCCGCCGCGGTGGCCTCTCGCGTCTGCGCTCATGGCGCCGCCAACCAAAAGAACAGAAGCTAATACCGCCAAAATGATATTTCTCATGATTTCCTCCCATACGCAAACGTTGTCACGAACGAGAAGACGATGTTATGGCCACAATTCCGTCGCTACAGTTCAGCCCAGCAAGCTTTTCACTATGCCGCCAGCCTTGCCCATATCCATCTGGCCGGAGAATTTGGCTTTCAACTCAGCCATCACCTTGCCTATGTCTTTCACCGAGGTGGCACCAAGCGCTTTGATCGCGTCGGCCACGGCGACTTTGGCTTCAGTCTCATCCATCTGCCTCGGCATGTAAGATTGGATGACGGCCAGCTCATCCTGTTCATTTTGCGCCAACTCAGGCCGCCCACCCGCTTCAAACGCGGTGATGGAATCTTGGCGCTGCTTCACCATCTTCGTCAACACATCCAGTAGGCCTGCGTCGGCGATCAGCTCTGAATCGTGCCCTGCGGTGCGACTGTTGATATCCTTCTCTTTGATGGCAGACAGCATCAAGCGCACGGTGCCCAGCTTTTTCTTGTCACCCGCCTTCATGGCTTCTTTCATATCGGCAGTCAGCTTGTCGCGCAGGCTCATGGGGCAATATCCTCTCGAAAAAGGCCCGCATAGGCCCATTTGGCACGCGCTTCAACCTTGACGGGGCAGGGCTTAGCCCTTAACGCAATTCAAATTCCGGAGACTCGCTATGCCCGCCATCAAAGCCCCCAAAAAGGCCAAGCCAAAAACACGCGCCAGCTTTGGTTCTTGGGAGCAGGAAAAAGTCACGGCGGTTTTGGTGCTGGCTGATGGCACCGTGATTGAAGGGTATGGCTTTGGGGCTGAAGGCGAGGCGGTGGCGGAAGTGTGCTTCAACACGGCGATGACCGGCTATCAGGAAATTCTGACAGACCCTTCTTATGCAGGCCAGATCGTCACTTTCACTTTCCCGCACATCGGCAATGTGGGCACCAATGATGATGACATTGAAACCACCAATCTTGCCACCTCTGCAGCAGTGAAAGGCCTGATTGTGAAAGCGCCGATCACAGCGCCGGCCAATTATCGCTCGGCCAAGCATTTTGACAAATGGTTGAAAGCCCGTGGCATCATCGGGCTTTCCGGCATCGACACGCGCGCGCTGACCATTTTGATCCGCGACAAGGGCATGCCCAATGGCGTGATTGCACACAAGGCATCAGGCAAGTTTGACATCAAGAAGCTGCACAAAATGGCGGCCGACTGGTCTGGCCTCGAAGGCCTCGATCTTGCGAAAGATGTCTCCCTCACCCAGCGCATGACGTGGGATGAAAAATTGTGGGATTGGGAAAAGGGTTATGAACATGGTCACGGCAAATTAAAGGTTGTGGCGGTGGATTATGGCTTGAAGCGCAACATTCTGCGCTGCCTTGTTTCGGCGGGCTGCAATGTAACCGTGGTTCCAGCCACCGCCAAAGCCGAAGATATTTTGGCGATGAAGCCAGACGGCGTGTTCCTCTCCAACGGCCCGGGTGATCCCGCCGCCACGGGCGAATATGCCGTGCCTGAAATCAAAAAACTGGTGGCCAGCGGTATTCCGTTGTTTGGCATCTGCCTTGGCCACCAAATGCTTGCCATCGCCCTTGGCGGCCAGACGATGAAAATGCACCAAGGCCACCACGGCGCCAACCATCCGGTGAAAGATTTCACCACTGGCAAGGTTGAGATCGTCAGCATGAACCACGGCTTCGCGGTGGACAAAGCCAGCCTGCCCAAGGGCGTGGTGGAAACCCATGTAAGCCTGTTCGACGGCAGCAACTGCGGCCTGGCACTGGAAGGCAAGCCGGTCTTTTCGGTGCAACACCACCCCGAAGCCAGTCCCGGCCCGCAGGACTCGCATTATCTGTTTAAGAGGTTTGTGGGGTTGATGGAGAAGGCTTAGTGTACTAAAAACGAAACTCAATCAATCGGAGAGGCAAATGTTTGAGATTGGAAAAAATTACCAAATTAAGATGATATCGCTAGAGATGGAAGGCGAAACCGAAACTACGAGTGTTTGGAGTGTGGTAAAACACGAAGGTACGTTGATAAAGTTACAAAACCCGCATTCTAAGGACTTAGTAGTAAATACAGCATCAGCCCATTTTGTAAGTGCTGAAAAAGTATAATTGCCTGTCGACACGGCGAAGGCGAATAAAGGACTGCCTTCCGCAGTTTTCTCTGACACAGCATTCAAGTCACTGCCTTATGCAAAATCGAATTGATCAGTGTCTGGTAAGGCATGCCCTCTTGCACGGCTTTAGATTTCAAGCGCGCCAAGTCATTATTTGCGATCCACAAACTGATTGTCACTTGGCCGTTACCAGTAATCTTCTTCGCCTTTTTCACGATCCGATTATTGCGCCCTGGCGTGAGCTTGCCTTTGAGCGCAACATCACTCGCTTCAATCGCGTCAAAAAACTCCAGGTCTTTGTTGTCGGTGAACTTGCCAATCTTTGGTTCGGGCTTCATTTCACACCAGCTCCAACTTCAAATGCCGTCCCACCATCTTCGCCGCGCGCATCAGCGTTTCCAAAGTGGCGCTTTCGTTCTTGGGGTCGAGCAGCCGGTCAATCTGCGCGCGGCTGGTTTGCATCATCTCAGCCATTCGGGTTTTGCTGATGCCCTTGCTTTTCATTTCTGCGGCAAGCTGTTCAGCGATCACTTCCTTCACGGCAGCCGAAGTCACTTCCTCGCGGATGCCCTGATCATCAAGCCAGTTTTCAAAGCTGGAGCCGCGATGCGAATTTTTCTTTTTGCTCATGCCAAGAACTCCTTCAATCTTTGCCGCGCCAATTTCAAATCTGCCTCTGGCGTGGCCTGTGATTTCTTCACCAAGCCATGCAGCGCGATAAGCTCGCCCTCGCAAAAGCCAAACAACACGCGCGCCTCCCGCTTGCTGGGCAGGGAAGAGCGCACCTCCCACAAACCGCCTTTGAGCGATCGGCAAAGCGGCAACCCAATGGGCCAGCCGAATTGCACATTCGCTATGTCACGCCCGATGACCTTTCGGTCTTTCAGCGGCAGTTCATTCAGCCATTCTCGAACAGGCTCGCGCCCAGAGGCTGTCGACCAAAAGAAAAGCGGCAGTGGTTTGAGATGGCCAGCCATTGGAAAGCTTGTACCAAAATAGATACGTTTTGACAAGCGCAAATATATTCAACCAATTAGATATTATAGAGGCCGTGCATTTCTATTTTTACCCGTCATTCCGGTCGCGGCTCCGCTGCGCCTGGCATGGAATGACAGCGGGGAGGATGAGTCTGCCGCCGCGAAGTTGTCGCCTCACACCTCTTTCTTCTTCTCCCATTCCCCCTGAAACCAGGCCATCCATTTTTCGCGGTCGGCTTGGGTGTGGTTGGGGTTCATCATCAAATCGCGCATGGGCTTGTGGGCTTCATCTGTGGAACTGGCAACGTGCTGGCCGCATTGGCCCGCCACAGCCATCGCATCATTTCCCGAGAACGCCATGTCGCAGCCGCTGGCATCATTCATGATCTCTTTGCAGGTAAAGGTTTTCATCGCCGTGTTCTCCTGATTGAAATGCCAGCCTAACACGGCGATAAAATATATTCAACCAACCAGTTGACAATCATTCCGGCTTGCTCCATATTCAACTTCATGGTTGAATATATTTCACACACACTCGATCCCGTCTTCAACGCGCTGGGCGATGCCACCCGGCGCGCGATGTTGCGCCAACTTGCGCAAAGCCCGCGCACCGTCACAGAACTTGCGGCCCCGCATGCCATGTCTCTCGCCGCCGCCTCAAAGCACATCAAGGTGCTCGAATCCGCTGGCCTCATCGCCCGCGATGTGCAGGGCCGCACCCACACGTGCCGCCTCAACGCCGGGCCTCTGGCCAGCGCGCAGGAGTGGCTGAACACTTACGAAAAGTTCTGGACCAGCCGCCTCGATGCCCTGGAAGCGCTGCTCAAATCCGATGACGCCGCAAAACCAAAGCCCAAACCGAAATCAAAGTGAGGAGAATATCATGAGTGTCGCTGCTGAAAAATCTTATGGCAAAGTTATCGCACTACGCACGGTGGAAATCCAACGCGTGCTGCCCGGCCCCATCGAGCGCGTATGGGAATACCTCACCAAAAGCGACTTGCGCCGCCAATGGCTGGCCTCGGGCGAAATGGAATTGAAGGAGGGTGCCGCCTGCGAATTGGTTTGGCACCACGACCAGATCACCACACCATCTGGACAACGCCCCGACGATATGAAATCTGAATCGCATTTGCCCTCGCGCATCACCGTGTGCGAGCCGCCGCACAAGCTGGGCTTCATGTTCTGGAGCGATAGTGAAGTGCTTTTCGAATTGAAACCGGCGGGCAATAACGTGCTGCTCACCCTCACGCACAGCAAGCTGCCCAGCCGAGGCATGATGGTGGGCGTCAGTACTGGCTGGCACAGCCATCTCGATGTTCTTGGGGCGCGGCTCTCAGGTGAAAAAGCCGAGAATTTTTGGGATCATTGGCGGGCTTACAAAGCTGACTATGAACAGCGCATTCCGCAGGATGCTTAGCGCGCTTCCCGCTCGTTTTGGTTCAAGACCCTGATCCTGCTTTGCTCACTGCGCCGTAAATCCGCCATCGATCAAAATATCCTGCCCGTTGATCATATCCGAAGCGCCTGACGCGAGGAACAAGATCAAATCCGCCACTTCAACTGTTTTGCCAAATCGGCCTGCGGGGATTTTGGCTTTCATCGGATCGCCCTTGGCGGGATCGCCCCACACCATCTCGCCCATCGGTGTGAGGATCACCGTCGGGCAAATCGTATTGGCTTGAATGTTGTGCCTGGCCCATTCAATGGTCATCACTTTCGTCAGCATATTCAACCCGCCCTTGGATGCGCCATAGGCGGAGTGATCTTGCAGCGCCACCACGCCAGACTGTGATGAAACATTGATGATCTTGCCCCGGTTCTGCTTGATCATGTTGGGGGCCAGCGCTTGGGCCAACAAAAACGGCGCGCGCAAGTTTACATTGTTCACCCATTCCCAATCTGCGTCTGGAGTGTCCATGATGGATTTGATGGTTGTCACACCTGCACAGTTCACCAGTATGTCGATGGTTCCGAATGCCGACAACGCTTCTGTCGCTGCATTCTTCGGCCCTTCCAACGTGGCAAGATCGGCCGATATGGCAACGCATGTGCGACCCAGTTTTTCAATCGCTGCCTTTGCCTCGTTCAATCCATCATTATCGCGCCCCACGGCCACAATATCGGCCCCGGCGTCAGCTAAAACCTTGCACGCTTCAAGCCCAATGCCCTTGGTGGCACCGGTTACCAAGGCCCGACGGCCTTCCAGGGTAAATCTTTTGATCCAGTTTGCCATTTGGTTTTCCACGCCTCGCTTTTGCTGAATAAACGAGAACGCATCATAGGATGGAAAAAACAAAAACCCCAGCTTTTCAGCCAGGGTTAGGCATAGGCGAAGATACGCATTTTAAGCCTTGGCTTTTGCAGCTTTCTTTTGGTCAACCTTGGCCCGAGGCAAAGCCCCTGCCACCAGTTCTTTGGCTTGGGCAATCCAATCTTCACGAATGGCACGGCCTTTCAAGTTTAACTTGGCATCCAGTTTTTCCAACGCAGAAAGTGTGAGGCCTGCAATGTCCACCAATGTGGCAAAGCCAGCGGCCTTGAGCTTGTCGGTCAACACCGGGCCAACGCCATCAATCAGTGAAATATCTGTGGCCGCGGGTTTGGCCTTCGCTCCAGACGGAGTGAGCGTCTCATAAGCACGCTGCCAATGAATTTCCGATCGGCCGTCGGGGTAGCCTTCCGAAACCCAAAAGGAATGGGCGAGGGCGGCAATATCTTCGTGAGTGGCAGGAATCAATTTCTGTGACATGGCTGTCTCCAATGTTGGGTTGGGAGGCCCGTACCAGAATATGTTGCGTTGCACAATGATATTGCGCTGCACAAATTGTCACATAACGCATTCCGCGCTTGCAATGCTGGTTGCATTGCGCCATAGGCCCCCAATCGAAACCGAAAGCTGGTGGCTGAACGGAAGGGGCTTATGAAAGGCTCAAGGGCAAAACCCGTCTTCCCGTGTCTCTGCTCATTCGAAACTTGCTTCGAACCTTTCGTGAGGTTCGCATGGGGCTCGGCGCTTTCGGCAACGTGAATTGATTGCCTACGAAAGGAACCCTATGGCATTTTATGAACACATATTCTTGGTGCGCCAGGACGCGGCGCAAACCCAAGTTGATGCATTGATTGAGCAATACTCAGGCGTGCTGTCCACCGGCGGTGCCAAAGTTGCGAAGGTGGAACAATGGGGGCTTAAATCCCTCACTTTCCGCATCAAGAAAAATCGCAAGGCTTATTTCTGCTATCTTAACATTGACGGCCCCCATCAAGCTATTGCTGAAATGGAACGGCAAATGTCGATTTCCGAAGACGTGATACGCAATATGACAATCAAGGTTGAAGCCTTGGAAGAGGGGCCCTCGGCCCAAATGCGTCGCCGCGAAGAAAAGCGCCGCGATGATGATGGCTTCTCAATGGAGGACATGAGCTAATGGCTTTTGAACAAGGCGCCCGCCGCCCATTTTTCCGCCGTCGTAAATCCTGCCCGTTCTCGGGCGACAATGCACAGAAGATCGACTATAAGGATACGCGCCTGTTGCAGCGTTATCTTTCTGAGCGTGGCAAAATCATTCCAGGCCGTATTTCAGCCGTGTGTGCGTTGAAACAGCGTGAATTGGCGCAAGCCATCAAGCGCGCCCGTTTTCTGGGCTTGTTGCCTTATGTGATCGGGTAAGGGGAGATAAAAACCATGCAAGTTATACTTCTCGAACGGGTCAACAAACTCGGCCATTTGGGCGAAGTGGTGAAGGTGAAAGACGGCTATGCCCGCAATTTCCTTCTGCCCACCAAAAAGGCTTTGCGCGCAACTGAAGCCAACAAGGCCAAGTTTGAGCGTGACCGCGCCGTGATCGAAGCCCGCAACGCTGAAACGCGCAAGGCTTCGGCTGATGAAGCCAAGCATATTGATGGCAAAATTTTTGTGATCATCCGTCAAGCCGGAGAGTCGGGCCAGCTCTATGGTTCCGTTTCACCGCGTGACATTGCGGAAGCGGCTGCCGCACAAGGTTTCCATATCAATAAAAACCACGTTCATCTGGCGGCCACGATCAAAGCCATCGGCATGTATGATGCAGAAGTTTCACCGCACCCAGAAGTGACGGTGAAGGTTCAAGTTAACGTGGCCCGTTCGCCAGCCGAAGCTGAAGCGCAAGCCCGTGGTGAAGTGATGACCGGCGCTGCTGCAGATCGTGCTGAAACCCGTGCCGCTGCTGAAGCTCTGTTTGCTGAAGCCCAGGCTGATCAAGCCGCTGAGGAAGCAGCCGAAGAGCCAGGCATCGAAACCCCAAAAGAAGCCAAGGCCAAAAAGAAGCGAACACCAAAAGCTGAATAACACCGCCAATTGTTGATCCAACTCTAAAACCCGTCCAGCAATGGACGGGTTATTTGCTGTAATATCGCTGAACTTTAGCTCTATAAATCCAGCGCGACGTAGGTTTTGTGCTTTAAGTCTCAAATTTATTCTGTGGGGTTATGGTAGTCTGGGAGATGACTATCGTCGAAAATCCATTGGCTTCTTTCGTTTGTCTTCACATCCAAGATTTTGAGCGTTGAATGAGATTTCTCTCAATGGCACAACTTCGTAGGCGAGCAGTGCTCTTTGCCGCGTGTCTGTTGTTGCCTGTCATTTATCTTTGGTTCAACTATCTCAACTCGGCATTTCAGCAGGTTTTGTTTGTCCAAAAAGAACAACAAGGTATCGAATTAGCCAGTTTGCTCGTCGAAGAAATTTTTGACGGGATTATAACCGGTCACTCCCGCCTGAACGAGCTTGCAGATAATTTTCACATCACCATTGAGCCAGGAATCGGCAAACTGCCAAACACCTACAAATTTCATTTGTTGAAAAAACTGCAATTGGAAATCAGCACCAAATCGCAACTTGTTCTCGATTCCGATAAAACTACTCATTATCTCATTTCAGCGGGATTTGTGCGGGCTTCCGAGGCGCTTGATCATTTTGCCACGGCAACCGTGCTGGCTGCATCTGCTGTGGGTCTTTCGCACGATGAAAACAGTTCCAACACGGCACCAATTTTGCTCGCGTCACAATTAGGGAGTTCAATCACGAATTTGGATGGGGCAGCCGAGGATCTCGACTATTCCTGCAACTGCGATGATAATGCCACGCCTGACTATCTCGACATTAAACAAAAACTGATACCCTTCCGCAATAGAGGAACTGCAGCACTAAAAGTTTTGTCCTCCACCTCAGACCGAGAAGCTGCGTTAAACCAGGTGGGCGAACTTTTGACGTTGGCTGAACTCTCACACGTGGGCACCGCCTACAACACTTTTTTTGAAGCGGTTTCCAAAAAAATAGCCCGAAGCCTTGCGCACCGACTCTGGGCGCTATGGCTCAACATCGGATTGATCACTGGGGTAGGATCAGTCATTTCAACTTTTGGTTTATGGGTCACTTTTTCCATCTTCCGGAGCAGCGCCAAAGTGATGCGTGATTTGGGTGACTCGCTGACGCAATCCAAGGCTGCGCTGTTGAACACGCAGAGAATGAGCGACGAGGTTGCCGGGCTAAACCACGACTTGGCCACAAAGATCAGTGAACTGGAAAAAGCCCAAAAAGAATTGCTGGATAAGTCCCGCTTTGAACAGCTCGGTCAACTCACTGCAACCGTGGCCCACGAAATTCGCAATCCGTTGGGCACCATCCGCACGTCGGCCTTTTCGATTGGGAGAAAAATGGGGAAAGATAATCCCTTGATAGGCCCACAATTGGCACGAATTTCCAAAGGCATTGAGCGTTGCGATAACATTATAACCCAACTTCTCGATTTTTCGCGTACCAAAGAGATTGATGCCCAACCGGGGAACTTGGATGATTGGATGTTAAGTTGCCTGCAGGAAGAAATTGAACGACTGCCCAAAGAGTTGAGCATTCATTGCGACCTTCGATTACAAAAAACGCTGGTTCCTTTCGATGGGGCGCGGTTGCGCCGCGCTGTGGTGAATGTTATACAAAATGCTGTTGATGCTCTGACGGCACATGCCAAATCGCCGAAACCGGAAGGCCCTGAAGCGCCGACCATTTGGGTTACCACCTTGCAAAATGACACTCACGCTTTGATCGAAATCAAGGACAACGGGCCGGGCATTCCAGCAGAAGTCTTGCCAAAAGTAATGGAGCCGTTATTCACGACAAAGAGCTTTGGTACTGGTTTGGGGCTATCCGCTGTCGCCCAAATTGCGCAACAACATGGGGGGATTTTGCGGGTTGAGTCTGAAATTGGCACGGGTGCAAAGTTCACCATTTCTCTTGCCCTCGCCACCCTGCAAGCACGGCTAGCGGCTTGAGCAAGCGCTTTGGGGAGCAGGCGTTGACGGTGACTAAAACCTATGGCTTTCGGTGAATAACGGGCAAAAAAGCTGCAAAGCTCTAACAATTGCCAAAATTCTGCTATTCTCAGCGGATGACCGCTACCTCTCTCCGCGCCATTGAAGCACCTGATCAACTTTCCCGTTTACCACCGCAAAACTTGGAGGCCGAGCAGGCATTGCTGGGCGCAATCCTTTCCAATAACGAAGCGGCAGACCGTGTGACGCAATTTTTAGCGCCGGAGCATTTTTCAGAAGCTGTGCATGCGCGGATTTATGAGGCCGCCACAACGCTTATCCGTTTGGGCAAGCTGGCTTCGCCGGTCACGCTTAAAACCCATTTCGAAAATGACCAGACACTGAAAGAAATCGGTGGCCCGGTTTATCTTGCGCGGTTGGCTGCTTCCGCCACCACCATAATCAACGCCGGTGAATATGGCCGCATGATTTTTGAATTGGCGCAGCGCCGCAAGTTGATTGCGTTGGGCACGGATGTGGTGAACGAAGCTTTTGAGCCAGAGATTGAGTCGACAACCAAAGACATGATCGAAAAAACCGAAGCCGCGCTTTACAATCTGGCGGAGAAGGGCCAGTTCGGCAAAGGCTTCCAGATGTTCCAAAGCGCCATGGCAAAGGCCATTGATATGGCTTCAGCCGCCTATCAACGCGATGGGCATCTCTCTGGCATTTCTTGTGGCCTTACCGACATCGATGAAAAGATGGGCGGTTTGCAACGCTCCGACTTGATCATCCTGGCAGGCCGCCCAGCCATGGGCAAAACCGCTTTGGCCACCAACATCGCATATCATGTAGCCAAGAATTATAAAGCCATCTACCAAACCGATGGCACGATGAAAGTTGAAGATGGCGCAGTCGTGGCCTTCTTCTCGCTCGAAATGAGTTCCGAGCAGTTGGCAACGCGTATCATCGCCGAACAAACCGCCATCTCATCCGAAGAAATTCGTCGGGGTAAAATCAGTGAAGAAGAATTTCAGCGCTTGGTGGAAGTGAGCCGCGATTTACAGAGCTTGCCGCTTTACATTGATGATACGGGCGGACTTTCCATTGCGCAACTTGCGGCACGCGCGCGAAGGCTGAAACGTCAACGCGGTCTTGGCCTGATCATCGTGGATTATCTTCAGCTTCTCGCAGGTTCAGCGCGCAAAGCCTCGGAAGGCCGCGTGCAGGAAGTCACAGAAATCACCGTGGGCCTGAAGGCGCTGGCCAAGGAATTGGATGTGCCGATCATCGCGCTCTCGCAGCTTTCGCGGCAAGTG
This sequence comes from Hyphomicrobiales bacterium, assembly GCA_025359265.1. Lineage (GTDB taxonomy): Bacteria > Pseudomonadota > Alphaproteobacteria > Rhizobiales > Aestuariivirgaceae > Aestuariivirga. The sequence goes on from JANYHB010000056.1 coordinate 16,490, forward strand.
GAATCGCGTGATGACAAGCGCCCGCAACTTTCAGACTTGCGTGAATCCGGCTCAATCGAGCAAGACGCGGACGTGGTGTTGTTTGTTTATCGCGAAGAATATTATTTGCAGCGCTTGGAACCGCAAGTGGGATCAACCGATCATCAAGCTTGGCAAGAGAAGATGAACCGCGCCCACGGCAAGGCCGAAGTGATCATCGGTAAGCAACGTCACGGCCCCACAGGAACGATTGACTTGCAGTTTGAAGGCAGGCTCACAAAATTCTCTAATCTGGCCCGCGAAGACAGGCTGCCTGAGCGCTTTGCCTAGAAATTATGTCTTGTCTCGATAGTGATGGCGCCGGCCACTCGGGTCGGCGATTTCATAAGCGCCGCCTGGCGTTTCGCTAACATAGTCGGGCCCAATCGGCACTTTGCCAAATCCACCGGGAATATCGATAACATAAGTCGGCTGCGCAATACCTGAAAGTTTGCCGCGCAATGAGCGCATGATTTCCTGCCCACGCTTGATCGAAACCCGAAAATGGCTGGTGCCTTTGGCCCGGTCTAAATGATGCAGGTAGTAAGGCTTCACGCGGTTGGCGACGAGGGCGCGAAACAAAGTGGCCAGAATTTCTGCATCATCATTCACGCCCTTTAGCAAAACCGTTTGCGAGAGCAGGGGAATTCCCGCCCGTGTCAATCGCTTGAGGCTTTTGCACACCGTTTGGCTAAGTTCAGCTGCGTGGTTCACATGCACCGCGACATATACCGCTGGTCGAACGCTCAGAATTTTCAACAGGGCAGGCGTAATACGCGTTGGTTCAACCAGAGGCACGCGGGTGTGTATGCGGATCACCTGCACATGCGCAATTGCTGCCAGCTGTTGCATAATTTCTTTGAGGCGCCGATCAGACAACACCAGCGGATCACCACCAGATAAAATCACCTCATGGATTTGGGGTTGTGCCGCGATATAAGCAAAAGCGGTGCTCAGTTCCGCCGTGCTGAGCATGGCCGCTGATTTTCCCACGGTCTCACGGCGAAAACAAAAGCGGCAATAGACTTGGCAAGTATGTGTGGGCGTGAGCAGAAGCCGATCTTGATAACGGTGGATAATGCCTTTCACTTTGCTATGGGCGCCATCGCCTGTTGGATCGGCCAATTCATCCGCAAGTACGTTCAGTTCGTTTGCTGATGGAACATATTGCCGAAACAGCGGATCTGTGAAATCAGCTGATTTAATCTGTTTCAAAACCTCGGGCGTTAAACGCGTGCTGAAATTTTCTTCAACTTTGGCGAGGGCTTTCAATTGCACCGAAGGCACAAGCCCGTGAGCTGCGAGCCCCGCGACCGACGAAATAGCCCGTGGTTTAGACATGGCGCAAAACAATGGGCCAGGCTTCGTCGTAATGATCAATCACATAATCCGGTTTGAACGTTGAGACATGTTGAAGAGTGTAGCCGAAACTCACCGCCACCACGGGCACTCCGGCATTTTGTGCGGTGCGAATATCAGTTTCGCTGTCACCAAACATCATCGTTTGCAACGGCGCAACCCCCAGCCTGCGCGCCACTTCGAAATAGGGTTCAGGATTTGGTTTCATGATGGGCAACGTGTCGCCACCCACCACGGCCTTAAAATACTTTGAAATGCCGATCTGATCCAGCAGCTTGTGCGAAAGCCTTTCCACTTTGTTGGTACAAACCCCCATTTTTAAACCAGCCGCAGTGGCTTTTTCCAGCAACGCCACAACGCCAGAAAATAGTTTGGAATGTGCGACAATATTTTTGCCGTAATAGCCCAGAAATAATGTCTGTAATTGCTGCAAGGTGGCCTCATCAGGCAGCGGACCGCTGGCTTCAAGCCCAAGTTTAATCAAGGCCATGGAGCCGTGGCCCACAAACTGGCGCAATTGTGCGGCAGTGATTTCAGGCCGCCCGGCAAATTGCAATACATGGTTTGTGGCCATCATTAAATCCGGCGCGGTATCGACCAAGGTTCCATCAAGATCAAAAATGAGTGCTTCAATGGGCATGCAATTTCCGTTTGGGTGGTGTGTTTGTGTGGCTATAGGGCCTGTGCTATCTGCACGCCATATCATTGTTGGAGCCCGAAATGGACATTGCAAAAAGCCAAGCGCTGAAAGACCTGTTGAAAGATAAAAGCCTGCTGAAGCAGGAATGTTATATCAACGGCCAGTGGATTGCTGGTGAAGTTACGATTGATGTTACGAACCCGGTGGATGGGCGCGTGATTGGCCAAGTGCCCAAACTCGGTCAAGCCGAAACCCGGTCTGCTATAGAAGGCGCCAAAGCGGCCCAAAAGCTCTGGGCCAAAAAAACCGCCAAAGATCGCGGCATCATTTTGCGCAAATGGTTCACCTTGATGATGGAAAACCAAGAGGACCTGGCTCAAATCCTCACCGCCGAACAGGGCAAACCCATCACCGAGTCGCGTGGCGAAATCGCCTATGGTGCCAGTTTTATTGAATGGTTCGCCGAAGAAGCGCGTCGGGTCTATGGCGAAACATTGCCCGTGCCATTCCCCAATGGCCGCGCCGTTGTGATCAAACAGCCCGTGGGCGTCATCGCTTGCATCACGCCCTGGAATTTTCCCAACGCCATGATCACCCGCAAGGCCGGGGCCGCACTCGCTGCCGGTTGCGCAATGGTGGTGAAGCCCGCTGCGGAAACGCCATTCTCGGCGCTGGCAATTGCCGAACTGGGCGCGCGCGCTGGCATCCCTGCTGGCGTGTTTTCAGTACTCACGGGCAAAGCCTCAGAGATTGGCGCAGAAATGTGCGTCAACCCCATTGTGCGCGGCCTGACCTTTACAGGCTCAACCGAAATCGGACGGATGTTGATGGCCCAATGCGCGCCCACCATAAAAAAGCTGGGCCTCGAACTTGGCGGCAACGCGCCATTCATCGTGTTTGATGATGCTGATTTGGATGCAGCCGTAGCAGGGGCCATGGCCTCCAAATATCGCAACAATGGCCAAACTTGCGTCTGCGCCAACCGCATTTATGTGCAAGAAGGCGTTTATGATGCCTTCGCCACCAAACTGGCGGAAGCTGTCAAAAAGCTCAACGTCGGCAATGGCGCAATGGACGGGATTACCACTGGCCCGCTGATCAACGCCGCCGCAGTTGCAAAGGTGCAAGAACACATCGCTGACGCTGTGGCCAAAGGCGGCACCATCACACTGGGTGGCAAGTCACTGGGCGGCAATTTCTTTGAGCCCACCATCATCACAGGCGTAACAGCCAACATGGCCATGGCGCGTGAGGAAACTTTTGGCCCCGTGGCCCCGCTGTTCAAATTCAAAACTGAAGCAGAAGTGATCGCAGCCGCCAATAATACTGAGTTTGGCCTTGCCTGTTATTTCTATAGCCGGGACATTGGCCGGGTGTGGCGCGTGGGCGAAGCGCTGGAATATGGCATGGTGGGCATTAACGAAGGCATCATTTCCACGGCTGAAGCACCCTTCGGTGGGGTTAAGGAAAGTGGCCTGGGTCGCGAAGGATCACACCACGGCATGGAAGAATATGTTGAAGTGAAATACATGTTAATGGGTGGGTTGCAAATGGAGACAAACAGCAAATGAGCGCCGACAAACAAAAAAAGGCCGCCGCGGAATTTGCGCTCAAGGTTGTGGATAATGACGTCAAGATTGGCCTTGGATCTGGCTCCACCGCAAACTATTTTATTGAGGCGGCAGCGGCCAAGGTGAAGCGCGATAAATTGAACACCATTTTCGTGGCAACGTCAGCGGCCTCCACGGCTTTGGCGCAGAAACTGGGCATGAACCTCAAAAATATCGAAGATGTGCCTTATCTGGATTTCACTGTTGATGGTGCCGATGAGATTGATCCGCAGTTTCGCATGATCAAGGGCGGCGGTGGGGCCTTGCACCGTGAAAAAATCGTCGCATCCTCATCGCGCTTTGTGGTTTGTATTTGTGATGAATCAAAAAAGGTGGAGACTTTGGGGGCTTACCCCCTGCCGATTGAAGTTTCGCGCTTTGGCGTGAACCCCACCGCCTGGAAAATAGAGGGCATGTTGCCACAACTGGGCTATACGGATGTAAAAATGCGCCTGCGTGCCAATGCTGATGGCAAACCTTTTATGACGGATGGCGGCAACGCAATCATCGATCTCCAAATGGGCAAAATTACTGATCCAGAAAGATTGGAGAATGTGCTGAACAATATGCCTGGCGTCATTGAGGTGGGTTTGTTCATAGGCCTTTGCGGCGTTGTCATGTTGGCCACTGACAAGGGTGTACAAGAGATTACCAGACCATGAATTTTGACTATGACCTCTTCGTTATCGGCGCAGGCTCAGGCGGCGTGCGCGCTGGCCGCATTGCTGCCAAACATGGTGCGAAAGTTGCGGTTGCCGAAGAATACCGTGTGGGCGGAACTTGCGTGATCCGTGGCTGCGTGCCAAAAAAACTGTTGGTCTATGCATCGAGATTCGCCGAAGAATTTGAAGACGCCGTTGGCTTTGGCTGGACATCGCAGAAAGTTGCTTTTGATTGGTCGAAACTGATCGAAAACAAGAACAAGGAAATTGATCGCCTTAACCAGGCTTATATCCGCAACCTGGAATCCTCGGGTGCGCAACTGATTTTGGAACGTGCGAGCCTCATTGATCAGCATACTGTTCAATTGGCCTCAGGCGCAAAAGTTACCGCGAAATATATTTTGATCGCCACGGGTGCCGCTCCATTCGTGCCGCGCCATTTGCCGGGGCATGAGCTGGCCATCACCTCTAACGAGGCCTTTGAACTGGAACGCCTGCCACGCCGCATCGTGATAGTGGGAGGCGGCTATATCGCGGTGGAATTTGCCGGAATCTTTAATGGCTTGGGCGTTGAAACCGTTTTGGTTTATCGTGGTGAACAAATTCTGCGCGGTTTTGATGACGATCTGCGCCGCCATCTTGCCGAGGAGATGAAGAAAAAGGGCATCGAAATTCTTACAAAAAGCGATGTTGAGAAGATTGAGCGATCGGGCGACGGGGTGCGTGTCACCCTCACGGATGGCAGCAAAATCGGCGCAGGCCAAATCATGTTTGCCACAGGCCGCGTTCCCAATTCGCTTGACCTTGGGCTTCAAGAAGCAGGCGTGCAGGTTACACCGCACGGGGCAGTTCAGGTGAATGAATATTCGCAAAGCACAGTAGAGAATATTTACGCGGTAGGCGATGTTACCAATCGAGTGAACCTCACCCCTGTTGCCATTCGTGAAGGCCATGCCTTTGCCGATACCGTGTTCGGCAATAAGCCCCGCGCGGTTGATCACAGCTTGGTTCCGTCAGCGGTTTTCTCTCAGCCAGAGTTGGGAACAGTGGGCTTGACCGAAGAACAGGGCCGCAAAATGCACAAGGCCATCGATATTTATAAAACCTCTTTCCGCCCCATGAAGCACACACTTTCGGGCCGAGATGAGCGTGTGTTGATGAAACTGGTGGTGAACGGTGAAACCGATAAAGTGCTGGGCTGCCACGTCGCCGGTGAAGGGGCTGGCGAAATGGCGCAGCTGCTGGGCATTGCCGTAACCTGCGGTGCCACAAAAGCGCAGTTTGATGCAACGCTGGCCGTGCATCCCACGGCATCGGAAGAACTGGTGACAATGCGCGAAAAAGTGAAATAGATCGGAGCATTTTTTTCTCTCACAATTTTCGTGTGGGTCTCAACACTAATTTCATTTGCTTCGGTGTTCACGCCGCCCCCATCCTGTTCCAGGCATCCAATCCGGCAATTTTATAGGCTTCGGCAAGTGTTGGATAATTGAAGGTGTTATTCACAAAAAAATCCACTGTTCCACCCAAATTGATCACCGCCTGGCCGATGTGAATGAGTTCGGTTGCCCCTTCACCCACAATATGGGCACCCAATAAGCGCCGATTTTCCAGCGCGAAGATCAATTTCAGAAAGCCTGAGTCAACACCCATGATGTGTCCGCGTGAAGTTTCACGAAACCGCGCAATGCCACATTCATAAGCCACGCCACTTGCTTGCACTTGCTGCTCTGATTGCCCAACGGTGGAAATTTCGGGCACAGAATAAATGCCATATGGAAATGTTTCAGGCGGTGGCGGCAGATGAATGCCAAAAGCATGGCAAGCCGCAACGCGCCCCTGTTCCATGGAAGTGGATGCAAGGCTGGGAAAACCAATTACATCGCCGGCCGCATAAACATGTGCAATATTGGTTTGAAAGGTGAGAGGGTTTACTTTGATGCGTCCACGAACATCACTTTCAATGCCAATCTTATCCAATCCCAAACTGCCGATGTTCCCGCTGCGCCCGGCGGCATAGAGCAGGGCATCAGTTTTAACCACGCGCCCGTCAGCCAGAGTAGTCTCGACGGAGGTATTTTTAATGGCAATATCTTTGACATGGCAGCCAAGGCGCACCGTCATTCCCCGGTTGCGCATCTGGTGAATTAAATCATCGACCAATTCCTTGTCCACAAAATCCAAAATGGTGTCGCGCGGTTCAATCAAGGTGACCGGAACGTCAAGTGCTGAAAAGATCGTGGCATATTCAACGCCAATCACACCGCCGCCGATCACCGTTAAGGAGCGCGGCAGGCGTTTCATTTCCAGTATTTCATCGCTGTCGAAAACAAATTCTGAATTGAAGGCCACATTGTCTGGCCGGTGCGGGTGGGTGCCCACTGAAATGAGGGCATTGGTAAAGCCAACCTCACTCACTTCGCCCGTTTCTGCAGTAAGCGCAACGGTGTGCGGCCCGATAAACTTGGCCAGAGCGCGAATGTGTTTCACGCCGTTGCGCATGAATTGGTGCTGCAACACCTCAACTTCATGATTAAGCGTCATGTGCAAGCGTTCAAGCAAATCGCCAGCCGATATATCTTGCTTCACGCGGTATCCACGCCCGTAAAAGCCACGCTCGCGCCAGCCTGAAAGATTAAGCACCGTTTCTCGAAATGTTTTGGATGGAATGGTGCCCGTGTGCACTGAAACACCGCCCAGCCTGCGGCCTTTGTCCACCACCAAAACCGTTTTGCCCAGCTTGGCTGATTGCACAGCGGCGCGCCGGCCCGCGGGCCCACTGCCGATTACCAACATGTCATAGCTTGCCACCCAGCAACTCCCTGAATTGTGATTGTTTAGATTCGACTGCAAACCTGTTACAGCGCTAATGCTACAGGAATAATATCGAAAACCACGCGTAACCTTGCCACGATGCCACAGGACTTCTCAACGCGTATAATTGCCGAAGTGCCGCACTTGCGGCGCTTTGCACGCGGCCTGTGCGGTGATGCCAGTTTGGCTGATGACTTGGTGCAAGATTGTTTGGAGCGCAGCCTAAAAAAACAGCATCTCTATGATATCCATAGACCTTTGCGAGCCTGGCTTTATGCCATTTTGCGCAATATTCACGTCAGCCAATGGCGCCGTGCCAGCCAGTTCGGCGTGATGACGGATGTCAGTGACTTGGGCGAACAGCAACCGTCTGTCGCGCCGTTGCAGGAACAAAACCTGTCCATCATGTTGATCACGCAAGCTTTGGATAAGCTGCCGCAACAGCAGCGCGAAGTTCTGGTGATGATCAGCCTTGAAGAAATGAGCTATAAGGAAGCCGCTGAAATCATCGGCGTTCCCATCGGCACCATCATGTCGCGCCTGTCGCGGGCAAGAGCAACTTTACATCAACTTTTAGAGGAGCGCGGAACCATCCATCTGCGTGTGGTTAAATAATGAACGAGACGGTTTCAAACTGGGCCGTTCACGCCTTTGCGGATGGCGAGCTTTCGGGCACAGAAAAAGCCAATGTGGAGGCTTTGCTTCAGGGCGATGAAGCCGCGCGGGCGGTGCTGGCTGCAGTGCTTCAGCAAAATACAGCTTTGCACCAGGTCTATGACAACGTGTTGCAGGAGCCAGTGCCCCCGCGCCTGCGTGCAGCGGCACAGCCGCCGCGTAGGCTGAGCGGCTCACGCGCCCTGATCGCCGCTTCCATGGCCGGATTTTTGGCTTTGGGCGGCGCGCTGGGCTATTTCGCAGCTGATCACCTGGCGAAGTATCAGGCTTTTGAACTTCCTCAAATTGCCTATCTGGCGCATCAGACTTTCGCCAGTGAAGTGAAACATCCAGTCGAAGTGGCGGCAGCCGAACAAGATCATTTGCAAAAGTGGCTTTCCAAACGCGTGGGACAGCAAATCAAAATTCCTGATTTGACGGCGCAAGGCTACACTCTTTTGGGCGGCCGCTTACTGGCTGAAAGTGAAGGCCCGGCGGGGCAGCTGATGTATGAAACTGCTGATAAGCAGCGCTTGACGGTTTTTCTGACCGAAAATGCGGGCGGCGTGGAATCGGCGCTGCGGTTAGAGCAGCACGGCAATCTGGTCACCTGCTATTGGCGCGATGGCAAGTTGGCCATGGCAGTCACCAGCGCCCTGCCGCGCGATGACATGATGAACCTGGCGCGGAGCATTTACGATAAGATGGAAGCCAAAAGCTGAGGTTGTTGAACTGGGCTTTCGCAAAGCAGGGGGCTCTGATATGAGCCGACGCCATGACCGAAGCAGCCGCCCCAAAGAAAACTGACCGTTACCGCGAAACTGTATTTTTGCCGAAAACCGACTTTCCGATGAAAGCCGGCCTGCCGCAGAAAGAGCCGGAAATTTTGAAGCGCTGGGCAGATATGAACCTCTTCGGCAAGCTGCGCGAAGATGCCAAAGGTCGCGAGAAATTCGTGCTGCATGATGGCCCGCCCTACGCCAATGGCAACATTCACATCGGCCATGCGCTCAACAAAATCTTGAAGGATTTAGTGGTGCGCGGCGCACAAATGTCAGGCAAGGACGCTAATTATGTGCCGGGCTGGGATTGCCATGGCCTGCCTATCGAATGGAAAATTGAAGAGCAATACCGCGCCAAGGGCCAGAACAAGGACGCCATCCCGATCAATGAATTCCGCAAGGAATGCCGCGACTTTGCCCAAGGCTGGGTGGATGTTCAACGTGAGGAATTCAAGCGCCTGGGCGTTGAGGGCGATTGGGATAATCCTTACCTCACCATGAACTACAAAGCCGAAGCCATCATCGCGCGCGAGCTGTTGAAATTTGCAGGCGATGGCCAGCTCTATCGCGGCTCAAAGCCCGTCATGTGGAGCGTGGTAGAAAAAACCGCGCTGGCCGAGGCGGAGGTAGAATATGCCGACATCGAAGTTGATACGATCTTCGTGAAATTTCCGGTGAGTGCAACTGGAACAATCAGCGGTGCAACCGATATGGTTGAATTAGGCAAGATCAGAGCGTTGATCGAATCTGCATCAGTGTTGGCCTGGACTACAACGCCATGGACGATTCCAGGGAATCGTGCGTTGAGTTTTTCTTCTGGCATTGAGTACTCACTATTTGAAGTAACAGTTGCACCGAGCAGTGGTCTTGCAAATGTTGGCGAGCGATTAATTGTTGCCGACAAACTTGCGGCAGATGTTGCCAAGACTGTTGGCCTTGAGTGGAAGAAATTGTTTAAATTGGATACCGGATTTTGGACCCTGCCGGTAAAGGGATTTGAGTGCGTTCATCCACTTTCCGATTCCGGATTTGATTTTAGGGTGCCTCTCCTCGATGGCGATCACGTCACCGATGATGCAGGCACGGGTTTTGTGCACACCGCACCTTCTCATGGTGCGGATGACTACAATGTTTGGATCGCTAATCAGAAGCTCTTGCGTGAACGCGGCATTGACGACACTGTTCCAACCCCCGTCGATGAAAACGGTTTCTATACCAAGGAAGCACCGGGCTTCGAGGGCGTTCGCGTTATCGATCAATATGGCAAATGGAAAGATGCAAATGCGCGTGTGATTGCGGAGTTGGATAGGGCAGGCATGTTGCTCGCCAAGAAGCCACAGAAGGTAAACTACCCCCATTCTTGGCGCTCCAAGAAGCCGATCATCTTCCGCAACACGCCGCAGTGGTTCATCTCGATGGACGCGGGCAAGCTGCGCGAGAAGGCACTGGCCGCCATCGAGCAAACCGAATTCTTCCCGCCAGCTGGCAAGAACCGTTTGCGCGGCATGATTGAGTCTCGCCCTGATTGGGTAATCTCGCGCCAGCGCGCCTGGGGCGTGCCCATCGTGGTTTTCGTCAATAAGAAAACAGACGAAATTCTCAATGATAACAAAGTGAACCAGCGTATCTATGATTCATTTTTTGAACAGGGTGCAGACGCTTGGTATGCCGAAGGAGCTGCCCAAAAATTCTTGGGCACCGAGCACAAGACCGAGGACTTCGAGCAAGTGCGCGACATTCTCGACGTGTGGTTTGACTCTGGCTGCACTCATGCTTTCGTTCTCGAAGAACGCCCTGATCTCAAATGGCCGGCCGACGTTTATCTCGAAGGTTCAGACCAGCATCGCGGCTGGTTCCATTCTTCGCTGCTGGAAAGTTGCGGCACGCGTGGCCGCGCACCCTACGACCAAGTGATCACCCACGGCTTCACCTTGGCCGAAGATGGCCGCAAAATGTCGAAATCCCTGGGCAATACCACCGTGCCGCAAGAGGTGATCAAGAATTCCGGAGCCGATATCCTTCGCCTCTGGGTGGCCACCTGTGATTACTCAGACGACATGCGCATCGGCCCTGAGATTTTGAAATCCGCCACCGAAAATTATCGCAAGCTGCGCAACACCTTTCGCTATCTGCTCGGCGCGCTGGATGGATTCAGCGACCGCGAAAAAATCACCCCCGCAAAAATGCCGGAGCTGGAGCGTTACATTCTGCACAAGCTCGCCGAACTGGGGCAGGGCGTGGCCGAAGCTCACAAGGCCTATGACTACAAGCGCGCCTGCGCGTTGCTCACCAATTTCATGAATGTGGAATTGTCGAGCTTCTATTTCGACATCAGAAAAGACGCGCTCTATTGCGATCCGCTGTCGTCGGTGAAGCGGTGCTCCACCCGCACGGTGATGAATGAACTGTTCCACTGCCTCACCACCTGGTGGGCACCGGTTCTGGTGTTCACCATGGAAGAAGTGTGGTTGCAGCGTTACAATGATGCAGGCTCATCAGTGCATCTGATGCAATTTGCAAAGCCGCCCACCGAATGGCGCGATGAGGCGTTGTCTGGTAAATGGGCTGGCCTCCGCAAGGTGCGCAGCAACGTCACCGCTGCATTGGAATTTGAGCGCGCTAGCAAGGTGATCGGTTCCTCGCTGGAGGCAGCGCCCGAAGTGTGGATCAACGATGCCTCTGATCTGGCGGCAGTTCAGTCTGTGGATTTTGCTGAAGTCTGCATCACCTCGGCCATCACAGTGAAGCATGGTCCCGACGTCGTTACCGTCAATAAAGCCCAAGGTGCCAAATGCGCCCGCTCGTGGAAAATCTCCACAGACATCGGCCAAGACAAAGACTTTCCTGATATCACCCCGCGTGATGCCGCCGCCGTGCGCGAATGGCAAACCCGCTTCGGAAAGACAATTTGAAAATCAGTCGCATCTGGGGCCCGCTCACAGCGCTTGGCCTTGCCCTGGCGGCCCTGAGCTTTGGCCTTGATCAAACCGTCAAATGGTGGCTGCTCACCGTCGTCAACATGCCTGAGCGTCAGCACATAAGCGTGGCCCCCTTCTTTGACCTCACCATGGCGTGGAACCGCGGTGTGTCTTACGGCCTGCTCACCACACATACGCAAGGCCTTCTGATCGGGGTGAGCCTCTTGATCTGTGCCGTGCTCTGGATGTGGGCGGCTCGCACTCCCCGCCCGCTCACCGCTGCGGCTCTGGGCCTGATCATGGGCGGTGCCCTTTCCAATGCTCTTGATCGGTTTGTACACGGGGCCGTGGCCGATTTCTTTTATTTCCACTTCGAAGGGTTGAATTTCGCCCTGCTGAACTTTGTTTTTAACCCTGCTGACGTTGCGATAGTTGCTGGCGTCGGCTTATTGCTATATGAATCAGTGTTAGAGCCCAAATTAAATTGAGCCACGGATTTGCCCCATTCTTCATGAAAGAGGCGCTTCCCATCGGGTATAGGAAAAGCACTTGCGATTTGAACGTTTAAAACACTTCAGTGTTGGCATGGGCCTCTGCGTGGCCTTGTCGGGCTGTTCTGCAGGCGCAAACTTGTTGGGCCTGAACAGCAAGGCTGATGTTCCCCAAGCCATAAACGTGCCCGTGGGCAACAGCTTGGCCTTGCCACCTGATTTACAGTTGGCTGTGCCAAACCAAACCAACGATGCTTATCGCCCCAATGGCTATGTGGAACCCATCACCCAAGCCAGCGCCAACACCGGGCCCCAAGCCACAGAAAATATATACGCCTATAAAGAACCCACCGAAGTCACCTCAGACGTATTTGCCAAATACGGCGTTTCGCGTTTCAAGCCCAACGGCAAACTCAAAACCCTGGCGGAGATGAAGGATGAGCTGCGCAAGCGTGTATTCGCAAAAAAGCGCCAAGCCAACGCTAATTATGGTACGATTGGCAATTTGGGCAAGGTAATAAGCGGGCAAGACGAGATTATCATGAAGCCATAGTGGGCTGGTTCACCAAGCGGCTTTGGTTTAGTAAGCTGATCACATGCGAATCCGTAAGCTATCTGAAGGCACCATCAACCGCATCGCCGCTGGCGAAGTGCTGGAGCGCCCGGCCAGCGCGGTGAAGGAACTCGTCGAAAACGCCATTGATGCCGGAGCCACGCAAATTGATGTGGTTTTTCGCGGCGGCGGCAAGAGCCTGATCCGCGTCACTGATAACGGCTGTGGCATGGAAAAGGATGATATGCATTTAGCCCTTCAACGCCATGCCACCTCTAAACTCCAAGATGATGCTTTGATCAATATATCCACGCTGGGTTTTCGCGGTGAGGCTCTGCCATCGATAGCTTCGGTCTCACGCTTTTCAATGACCTCGCGTTCTCGCGGCATGCCAGATGCATTTGAAGTAAGCGTTGAAGCGGGGCACTTTTCAAAACCAGTTCCAGCGCGATTGCACGAAGGGACTGAGATCACCGTGCGAGACTTGTTTTATGCCACGCCAGCGCGCCTGAAATTCCTCAAGTCAGATCGCAGCGAAACTACAGAAGCTGTTGATGTGGTGAGAAGATTGGCTCTTGCTCATGCGGGCATTGGTTTCACCGTTGTCACCGAAGAGCGGCAGTGGCTCAATACTCCGGCAAACGAAAGTCCCAGGGCACGTGTATCGCGTTTGCTTGGGCCAGAGTTCATGGCCAATGCGTTGCAAATCAATTATGTCGGCGAAGATTTTTCCATCGACGGTTTCGCCAGTTTGCCAACTTATGCGCGGGGCAACGGCGCGCAGCAATTCGCCTTTGTGAACGGCAGGCCAGTGCGCGATAAGTTGATCGCCGGCGCCATCAAGGGCGCCTACTCCGATGTGTTGCCGCCTGGTCGTTTTCCCGCACTCGTAATGTTCATAGACTGCGCTGCAGACCGTGTGGATGTGAATGTCCACCCCGCCAAAACCGAAGTGCGTTTCCGCGAAGCAAGCCAGATGCGCAGCGCAATCATAGCCGCCATCAGGGCCCCTTTGGCCACGGCGGGGGCAAAACCCGACGCCCGTAAATCTTTATCAGCGTTGCGCGCCTTCTCGCAAACCACTTGGCAACCGCTTTCATTTTCGCCGCACATCGCTCAAACAGTGCTTGATTTGCCTATGCCGGTGCAGGGCTTCAGTGAAGAGGCAACAGCACAACCCGCGTTTGACTATCCCATGGGCATGGCACGGGCCCAACTGCATGATGCTTTCATCGTGGCGCAAACAGCAAATGGTTTTATGTTAGTTGACCAACATGCTGCCCATGAACGTATCGTGTATGAGCGATTGAAAGCTGAAAGCGCCACAGGTGGCGTGCAGGTTCAACCATTACTGGTGCCGCAGGTGGTGGAGATGGATGCCGTATCAGTTGCAGCCATTGCTTCGTTGCAGGATGAATTGGCGAACCTTGGCCTGAAACTTGAAACTTTTGGCGAAACTGCCGTATTGGTGCGTGAAATTCCGGCCGCACTTTCAAAAGCCAATATCGGCGCTTTGGTCAAAGCAATTGCGGATGATGTGGCAGAGCAGGGCCAAAGCCAATGGGTGCAGGAACGGATGAACCACATCCTCGCCACCATGGCCTGCCACTATTCGGTGCGGGCAGGGCGCAGCTTGCGCATTGATGAAATGAATGCATTGCTGCGCGAAATGGAGCGCACCCCCAATGCCGGACAGTGTAACCACGGGCGGCCCACTTTCATTGCCCTTAATATGAAAGACATTGAACGGCTGTTTGGCCGCACTTAGGTGTGCCGGTAAAACCGCACTTGCGTGTCGCCATATTCGCGTTTGTCGAGAAGTTCCAGTCCGGATATTTCTGCCAACAAACTGCGGCTTGCTTCTTCCAATACCACAATTCCATCAGGCATTAACCAGCCCCCGCCAAGCACCGAGACGAGAGCTTTTTCGCCCAAACCCATGCTATAGGGTGGATCAGCAAACACCAATCCATAAGGTGTGTGTGGTGCACATGGCCCCAAACCCGCAGCGTCGCGCCGCCAGATGCGCGTTTGCCCAAGCACGCCGCAAGCGTCGGCATTGGCACGGATGACACCCCGAGCGCTCGCATCTTCATCCACAAAGCAGCAGAATTTAGCCCCGCGTGAAACCGCCTCCAAGCCCAACGCCCCGGTGCCTGCGAATAGGTCTAACACCCGCGTCTCTTCCAAGGTGAAGCCATCAATGCCATGCGCCAGAATGTTGAATATGGATTCGCGCACGCGGTCAGATGTTGGCCGCGTAGCCCCACTGGCAGGGCCCTTGATTTCTCGCCCTTTGAACTTTCCGGCCACAATGCGCATAACAGCGTTTCAACCATCCCTAAAAACCGCTAATCCTCTGCCACGATGAAGCAGAAACTGCCAGAGCCGATGTTGCAAGCCTTAGCAGAAGCTGAAGCTGCTGCCGCGCGAGGGGAAGTGCCAGTGGGTGCCGTCATCGTTTCTCCGGCGGGCGAAATTATTGCAAGCGCAGGCAACCGCACTTTGCAACACAAAGACCCCACCGCCCATGCCGAGCTGCTGGCCATTCGCCAGGCGGCACAAGGGGTTGGCAGCGAACGCCTGATGAACTGCGACATCTATGTTACGCTGGAGCCTTGCGCCATGTGCGCCGCCGCCATTTCCTTTGCCCGAATAAGACGAGTCTATTTCGCGGCCAGCGATGAGAAAATGGGCGCTGTGGAAAATGGGTTGCGATTTTTCAACCATCCCACCTGCCATCATGTGCCGGAAGTCTACAGCGGCATTGGCGAAACGGCAGCGCAATCTCTGCTCATTAACTTTTTTAGACTTCGCCGCTAACAAGTCATGCAGTCAAAAATTTTTCGGCCTTCTTGAAGTTTCAAATTGCGACACGCAGATTTCGCCATGCCGCTGGACAAATTTCAACGCCCAATTCACTTTATTTTGCAATGGCCCGCCATCATTTTGCAATGGCCCGCCATCCAATGTCGCGACGGCAGAAGCCACCTTGCCAATCGATTTGGTCCACTGCTTTATAGGCCCGCACCTGCGCCTCTGCAATGGAAGCGCCAAGGGCCGTGACATTCAATACGCGCCCACCATTGGCAACCAGTGCCTCGCCATCCAAGGCTGTGCCGGCATGGAATACTTCAACGCCTTTCTCAAATTCTTGATTCAAACCGTTGATGTGACTCCCCTTTTGCACCTCACCCGGATAGCCTTTTGCAGCCAACACAACGGTGAGAGCTGCGCGTGAATCCCACTCAACAGTCTTGCCTTTGAGCGAATGTGCTGAGGCCCAGAGCAATTCCAACAGATCACTATGCAGGCGCGGCATCAGCACTTGCGTTTCCGGATCGCCAAAGCGCGCGTTATATTCAATCAGCTTCGGCCCTTCGCGTGTGAGAATAATTCCCGCGTACAGCACACCTTTGTAAGGGTGGCCCATGTCCGCCAGCGCCTTCACGGTTGGCTTAATGATTGTCTCCAAAACCTCAGCGCACAGCGCCACAGTCATGCAGGCTGCAGGCGAATAGGCCCCCATGCCGCCCGTGTTTGGGCCTGTGTCCCCTTCGCCCACGCGCTTGTGATCTTGGGCGGTGGCCAAGGGCAGAAGGTTCTCGCCGTCACACAATACAAAGAAGCTAGCCTCTTCACCCTCGAGGAATTCTTCAATCACACATTCCGCCCCGCCAAAACGCCCAGCGAAAATCGCCTTCACCGCTGCTTCGGCCTCGCCCATGGCCATGGCCACCGTCACCCCCTTGCCAGCCGCCAAACCATCAGCCTTGATGACGATGGGCGCACCCATTTTGCGCAAATAGGCCAGCGCCGAATTTTGATCGTGGCACCGCACATAGGCGGCAGTGGGGATATTGTATTTCGCGCAAATATCTTTGGTGAAACCCTTGGAGCCTTCCAATTGAGCCGCAAACTTGCTTGGCCCAAAAGCCGCAATGCCAGCCGAACTCAGATCATCCACCAGCCCCGCCACCAATGGCGCTTCCGGCCCCACAACGACAAAGTCAATCGCATGGGCTTTGCAGAAGGCAACCACCGCCGCGTGGTCCGTGATTTTCATACTCGCTAACTCCGCCAGCTCACCAATGCCGGGGTTGCCGGGGGCCGCGTAAAGTTTTTTCAAGCGCGGCGAACTCACCAAGCCAGAAGCCAAAGCATGCTCACGCCCACCTGAGCCAAGTAACAACACATTCAATTTTTGGTTCTGCATGCGCCTTGTATCTGGCATGAAGGGGGCCGAATTCAAGGAATTCTTTTTTTGCCAATTATCACATCCGCTTGGGGGGAAGTCGCTTGCGGCAGGCACCATGAACACAAAATGATTTCAGCCTAGATTGTGACAATAATCTCATCTATCAACCCGTGGCGCAAGGCATGATTGGTCACCGCTTATCGTACTCACGATCCGGCCTCCACAGCGCTCGATAAATTTATGCTTGCGGAATCCGACAAAAGATGAGTAGCAACTGAAGGCAACTGGCACGCCAAAAAACATGCGCCTGAGAGCGCCACATAGGGAATTTATGGTTACTCTAAGGGAAATTGCCAAAGCCGTGGGCGTATCAAGCGCCACTGTTTCGCGAGTTTTAAACTTTGATGCGACACTTGCTGTCACAGCTGAAACGCGGCGTGCGGTTTTGGAAAAGGCCGAGGCGCTCAACTATGAAACGCCGCGCCACCGCAAAAAAAGCTTGATCGTGAAATCGGCAAAATCATTTGGTTCACTCGAGGTGATAAAGGGTGTCAATCTTGACATTGAACCGCGCGAATTCGTGGTTTTCGTTGGCCCTTCGGGCTGCGGTAAATCAACGCTGTTGCGCATGATTGCGGGATTGGAAGATATTTCTGCTGGAGACATCAACATTGGCACTAAACGCATGAATGATGTTGATCCCTCAAAACGCGGCATTGCGATGGTGTTCCAGTCTTATGCGCTTTATCCGCATCTTACGGTGCGTGAAAACATGGGCTTTGCGCTGCGTTTTGCCGGTGTTGCAAAAAACGCCATCACAACCCAGGTTGACGCCGTGGCAAAAACGCTGGGTCTGGGCACGCTGATGCACCGCTACCCGAAAGAACTTTCTGGCGGGCAACGGCAACGCGTTGCCATTGGTCGCGCCATCGTCCGCAAGCCTGAGGTGTTTTTGTTCGACGAGCCGCTGTCGAACTTGGATGCCGAACTGCGTGTGCATATGCGCATTGAGTTGGCGCGGCTCCACAAGTCATAGACATCAAGCGGCGAGCCCACTTGCGCCACCACACCTTCGCGCAGCACCACAATTTTGTCTGCCAAAGTCATGGCTTCAACTTGGTCGTGGGTAACATAAATCACCGTCGCTGCCAATGACTTATGGAGCCGCGCCAACTCAATGCG
>JANYHB010000057.1 GCA_025359265.1 Hyphomicrobiales bacterium
GTTGCGCATCAATTGCTGATTCCCTGCCAGATCGAAAGCACCGCCCTTGGCGACCAGATCGGCATATCCCTCCAATAGCCATTTTGGTGTTTGCGCGATCTTCAAAATCCCGAAGTGCCGTTCTTGGATAACATGTGTAGCCTCATGGGCGATGAAGTAGGAAAGCGGTCTATCCAGCGGGTCGAGCAACGGTTTGGGCCCCGGGGAGATAATCTTGTTTCCAGCAATGTCGACTTCGCGGATGAAAATATTGTCCGTGAGGTAGATTGTTTGACCGCCAACGTTGCCGTTGAACGCAAAGAACTTCAACCGCCAATTTTCGTTGCAGATGAAGATACGGAATTTTTCGTCGCCATGATACAGGGGTGATGTAGAAAGACGCTTGATTGAATCGTCGATAACGTTGTCCAAAGTAGCTGATATTGGGCGGTCTGAATAAACCGCAAAACCTCGATCTTGGCGCTCGTATGAGAAAAAGGGAAAGGGGAAGCGGTAAATGAGTATCATGAAAGCAAACAACGTAACTGCGACCATCCCGACACTTGCACCACGGCGACCAAGCTTAAGTTTATTTACTTTGGTCATGCGCACTTACCCCTGTTGTATGGGCATATAGTCCCGCCACCATTTCGTCAATTGACGCAATCTCTGATGGCAAAAGTTGCCCGCAGTCGAAGACCAACACTTCAGAAATTTCAGACTGCTCCACTACCAATTTTAAACAGCAGATTGTCGTTGCCGCTGCTCCCATTTGGGCTGCTGAAAATGCGAGAGCCTTAGGTTGAGCACGAAAAAAGAGTGCAAGATGCACTGCCTGCTTTCACAGCTCGTCCTCACACCATCGCCATGCCGCCGTTGACGTGCAGCGTTTGCCCCGTGACATAGCCTGCTTCGTCTGAGGCTAGATAAAGCACTGCGGCAGCGATGTCGGTGGGGCCACCCATGCGGCCAGCGGGGATGCGGGCCAAGATGGCTTCCTTCTGTTTGTCGTTCAACCCATCGGTCATGGGCGTGGCAATGAAGCCCGGCGCCACGCAATTTGCAGTGACACCGCGTGTCGCCAATTCCTGCGCGATGGATTTGGTCAGGCCGATCAAGCCAGCCTTCGAGGCCACATAATTGGCTTGGCCGGGGTTGCCTGTCACCCCAACGATTGATGTTATATTGATGATGCGGCCGAAGCGCTTCTTCATCATCAGCTTCATGGCGGCGCGCGCCAGGCGGAAGTTGGCGGTGAGGTTCACGTCAATCACGCTGCTCCAATCTTCGTCTTTCATGCGCATGGCCAAACCGTCTTTGGTGATGCCGGCGTTGTTGACCAGAATATCCAACCCGCCCATCACAGCCTCAGCGGCGGGCACCAATTTTTCCACGTCCTCCGCGTTGGATAGATTGCACGGCAAGATGTGAACGCGCGCTCCCAATGCGGTCTTCACCTTCTCCAGCGCTTCGAGGCGTGTGCCAGAAATGGCGATGGTGGCGCCCGCATCGTGCAGCGCCTTGGCGATGGCCGCACCGATGCCACCTGATGCGCCGGTTATGAGGGCGGTCTTTCGGTCGAGCGAAAACATGGGTTAGCCTTTCAAATTCTGTACAAGTGCTGCAATCTCACCCGGGGTTCCGGCGTTGATTGCGGTGGCCTCCGGTGCATTCTTTTTTGCCAGCCCGGTCAATACCTTGCCAGCACCGATTTCAACAAAAACTTTAACACCATGCGCCACCATATAGGCCACGCATTCGCGCCAGCGCACCGTGCCTGTTACCTGCTCAATCAGCTTGGCCCTAATGATGGCGGGATCGGTGATTTCGCCCGCCAGCACATTGGCGATGAGTGGCACGATGGGCGCGTTCATTTCAACAGTGCTGAGCGCTTGAGCCATGGCCTCGGCTGCAGGCTGCATCAAAGCGCAATGAAAAGGGGCAGACACGGGCAAAAGAATAGCGCGCTTGGCCCCCTTGGCTTTGGCGATTTCGCAAGCACGATCAATTGCTGCCTTGGTTCCAGAAATTACCACTTGCCCATCCGAGTTGTCATTCGCTGTTTGGCACACATCGCCTTGTGCTGCCTCGGCCGCAACGTCAGTCGCAGTAGCATAATCCAAGCCCAGCAACGCCGCCATGGCACCCTGCCCCACGGGCACGGCGGCCTGCATGGCTTTGCCTCTGATCTTCAACACCCTTGCCGCGTCTGCCAGCGAGAAGGTTCCGGCCGCCGCCAACGCCGAATACTCACCTAGCGAATGCCCCGCCACAAATTTGGCGTGGTCGGCCAAAGCTATTCCATAATTTTCTGCTAGGACTTTCATCATGGCCATAGACACCGCCATAAGTGCAGGTTGGGCGTTTTGAGTTAAAGTAAGTTCCGCCTCTGGGCCATTCCACATCATATCTGAGAGTTTTTGGTTTAGTGCGGCATCGACTTCTTCAAAAACCGCTTTTGCAGCAGGATATGCTTCGGCCAAAGCCTTGCCCATGCCGACGGATTGGCTGCCCTGCCCTGGAAAAACAAATGCTGTGGCCACGTTGAGAATCCCTTTTTGATGGATGCACCAGCTTTGGGCCCACGAGTCAAGATCGCGTGAAAAGACTGACCATTTCGAGATGGGGAGAGTATTTGAACTGATCAACGGGTGTAACCTCGGCCAATTTGAAGCCCCCACTCACCAGCACCGCCGCATCCCGCGCAAAGCTTTGCACATCGCAAGACACGTAGATGGCGCGGCGCAATTGCGAATTTGCAATGTTGCGGCACTGCGCTTCAGCGCCGGCACGCGGTGGATCAAGTACCACGCAATCAAATTCTTTGAAGTCCATGGGCGTGTAAGGATTGCGGAAAAGATCAAGCACCTCGGCGGTGATGGGTTTGAGACCCTGCAATTTGCGCGTTGCAGCTTGTAAGGCGGCTATGGCCGATTTGTCTGAATCAATGGCGTGAACCGTGTATTTTTCAGCAAGCCGAAAAGTAAAAGGCCCGGCACCGCAGAAAAGCTCCAGCACGCGCTTAGACTTCTTGGCATAGGCCACAATAAGTGCGGCCAAAATATCCTCGCCCAGCGACGTGGCCTGCAGGAATGTGCCAATGGGAAGGGCCACAAGTGCCTTGCCCATATGCGCCATCGGCACTGCCTGTTGGGCCCGCGTCTCGCCATTCACGGCAATACGAGCAATGCCATGGTCACGCATCAATGGTGCAAACTGTGCAATGGCCTTTTCAGCCAATGTGCGGCTGGCTTTGACGGCGATGTCCAAACCATTATCAACCAGTGTGATTGCTACATCGCAATCGCCGAAGATATTACCGAATTTCGCGGCAATTGCCGGCGCGTTCTGCATGTTTGGCACCAAAATCGGGCAGGTATTTATTGGCACCAGAGTATGGCTGCCTTCAGCCATAAATCCGGCGCGCCACTGGCCCGCAATTTCGCGCACGTGCAAACTCACGCGTCTGCGACCTTCGCCATGGGCATCAATCATTGGTTTGATTTCGGGTTCAATCCCGCGGGCTTTAAGGGCAGAGGCGAGTAAGGCAGTCTTCCATGCGCGGTAAGGCTCTGCGCTCCAATGTTGCAATTTGCAGCCGCCGCAGGTTTCAAACACCGGGCAGAAAGCGGCCACACGCTCTGGCGAAGGTCTGATAACGTTGCCCTCTGCCGAAACAACTTCGCCGGGCAGCGTGCGGGGGTAAGCACGGCCCTCAGCCAAGCCGTCAGCCTTCTCACCCATTCGCTCAATTATAATTTCAGCCACGCCGTCAATCCGGATAGGTAACAACAACGGCGCTGCCAGCGGTGAGCGAAAGTTTCACCGGCCCGGTGGCTACATTGGCCAAAGTGTAGGCCGTGCCCAGTTTCACATTGCGGCCGGCCAGCGGCCATTTCACGCCACTGATAGTAAAGCCCACAAGATCAGTGAATGGCAAAACCGAAATGCGTTGCCCGTTGTTTGCGTCGTTAATTTCCAATTTATGCGCAAGCCCCCAAGCCTCTTCCGAACCAGAGGTCATGAACACGTCGATATCACGTTTCGCCAAAGCCACCAAAAATCCCGCATGGGCCAAAACATGATCGAGCTGCCCACCCATGCCGCCTACTAAAATCAAAGAAGTTGCGCCACGCCGCAATGCTTCTGAAATCGCCAGCTCGCCGTCGCTCGCGTCTTTCTCTGCCGGATGCTGTTGGCGCGGCACATTGTGCCAGTGGTCGACAAGCTGTTTAGGCGAGGAATCAAAATCACCCACCCAGATTTCCGGTACCAACTTCAAAGTTGCCGCATGGGCTATTCCGCTATCAGCGGCGATAACGCGCGCGCCATCAAGCTGCCGTTTCAGGCGCGGCGTGGGCGTTATGGGGCCTCCCAAAAGAATTGCGAATTTTGACATGGCACCCCTGTAACAGATGCGCGTTGCATCGCCAATGATTGCGGTCTATTCAGGGCGTGCTCTCAACGGGGTGCTTTGTGTTTCACAAGGCTGAGAGGTGATTGCCACCAACCCGCTGAACCTGATCTGGCTAAAACCAGCGGAGGGATTGCGGGCGGGTTCACACCCATCTCATTTCTTGCGCCGGATTTTCAAATTCTATTGGAGAACCGATGAAAAAACTTATCCTCACTTTATTTGTCACAGCTATCTTCTCGCTGCCCGCCGCAGCCAAAGACGTTTTGACCATCTACACTTATGACAGCTTCGCCGGAGACTATGGGCCGGGCAAAGCGGTGAAAGCCGCCTTCGAGAAAATCTGCGACTGCGAAATAAACTATGTGGCATTGGGTGACGGGGTGGCGGTTCTCAACCGCCTCAAACTGGAAGGCAACGAGACCAAGGCTGACGTGGTGCTGGGTTTAGACACGAATCTCACCGCCGAAGCCCAAGCCACGGGCCTGTTCGGCAAGCATGGCGTTGACGTGAAGCAGGCGTTGGTGCCCGGCGGCTGGAGCGATGATACATTCTTGCCGTTTGATTATGGCTATTTCGCCGTTGTCTATAACAGCGAGATGATGAAGAATCCGCCCAAGAGCCTTGATGAATTGGTAAATGGCGATGCATCGCAAAAGATCGTGCTGGAAGATCCCCGTGCGTCAACACCGGGCTTGGGCTTAATGTTGTGGATGAAACAGATTTACGGCGACAAAGCCGCCGATGCCTGGAAAAAACTGAAACCACGCATCCTCACCACTGCGGCAAGCTGGGATGACGCTTATGCGCTCTTCACCAAAGGTGAGGCACCCATGGTGTTTTCTTATGTCACGTCGCCCGCCTATCACATGGAAGTGGAGAAGACCGACAAATATCAAGCCGCCAATTTTGCGGAAGGGCATTATCTGCAAATCGAAGTGGCGGGACTGATTGAAGTATCGCCACACAAAACCTTGGCACAAAAGTTCATGGCCTTCGTGCTGACGCCTGATTTTCAGAATGAAATTCCCGCAACCAATTGGATGATGCCCGCCGCGAAAACTTCGACACCGCTGCCCGCTGCATTCGACAAGCTGGTGAAGCCCGCAAAAACGTTGCTCTATTTGCCAGAAGAAGTGGCCGCCCATCGCCGCGAGTGGATTGATGAATGGCAAAAGGCAATGAATTGATCACTCTATCGTTCCCCACCTCAAACCCGTCATACTCCGCAAAAGCGGAGCATGCAGTTTTGCATAAAAAGTATTGTAGTCAGTGAAGACCCGCATTCCCCAACTCATTATCCTATTTGCTCTCACACTCGGCGTCGCACCGTTACTCGTTTTGTTGGTAGAAAGTGGCGGCGCGATTCATATTGAAACTACAATCTTCAGCGTTCTGGCATTCACCTTAGAGCAAGCGGCACTTTCCACTTTACTGTCCGTCGTCCCGGGCATCACGGTTGCGCGTGCCTTGGCGCGGCAGAATTTTGCGGGAAGGCAGCTGCTGCTAGCCCTGTTTGCCTTGCCCATGGCGGTGCCTGCCATTGTTGCGGTTCTGGGGGTTACGGCGCTGATCGGCAATGCGGGGGTGCTGCCTGGTTTGATCTCGCCCTATGGCCTTGCAGGCATTCTGATTGTGCATGTATTTTTCAATTTCCCAATGGCAACGCGGCTGTTCTATCAAGCCCTGCAGTCCGCACCGCAAGAAGCTTATAAACTTGCGGCCCAACTGGGGTTTTCAGAATCTGCCACATTCTGGCAGGTGGAGTGGCCGCTATTGAAAATCGCGCTGCCGCAGGTGGCCGCCATCATATTTTTGCTCTGCGCGGCAAGCTTTGTGGCGGTGCTTACTTTAGGTGGAGCGTCTGCCACCACGCTGGAAGTGGCAATCTATCAAAGCCTGCGCATGGATTTTGATCCGCCACGGGCGTTGGCCTTGTGTTTGTTGCAAGTTGCACTGTGCACGGCATTGATCGGCTTTGCGCAAGCAGCATTTGCACAAGACCGGGGCTTCGGCATTCTGCGAGCGACAAGATTTCGTTACGCCGCACAATCGAAAGTGGCCCTGGCTGCCGATTGGTTCACCATAACATTGGGAACCGTTATCGTGCTTCCGGTTCTGGGTGTCATTCTTTGGCGCGGCATGTCGCATTTGCATTTCACGGCGCTCACCTGGAGGGGCTTGGGCACAAGCCTTTGCTTGGCTTTTGCGTCCGCCACACTGGCACTCATCCTCGGCAGGCCCTTGGCTAAGGCGCGAGACTCCGCCTCGCGAGTTCTCAGTCTTTCAGGCCTCATCATGCCACCTGCTGTTTTGGCCACGGGTTGGTTTCTCGTTTTGCACAAGTTAGGTGATTCTCTGGCGTTGACGGCGTGTTTCATCATTGCCCTTAACAGCTTGATAGCCCTGCCCTATGTGGTGGCCGCCCTGCGCGCAAGACAAATGCAGCTGGCTGCGTTTGCCAACTTACAATCAAATTTGGGGATTTCGGGGTTCAACGCATGGCGCATCGTTGAATGGCCTTTGTTGCGAAGTGCAACCACACAAGCATTCCTGATGGCGCTGGTTTTGTCGTTGGGTGATCTTACCGCTATCACCCTTTTAGGGTCTAGCGGCATTCTCACCTTGCCCACATTGCTACATAACGAAATGGGGCATTATCGGGGAGCAGACGCGGAAGGCACAGCCTTGCTTCTGCTGTTGATCTGCGGCGGCTTGACTTTCGCCGCACAAAAACTGGGCCAGCGCGATGCTTGAGATTGTGGACGGCCACTATGGGCACGGCACTTTCGCGCTGGATATTTCGTTGGCGGCAAAGTCGGGTGAATTGATCGCCGTTCTCGGGCCCAGTGGTGCTGGCAAATCAACCTTACTCAACATCCTTGCCGGGTTTGAGACGATGCAAAAAGGCCACATTATTGTTGATGGACGGGACGTTTCGTTACAGCCACCCTCACGGCGGCCGGTATCAATGGTATTTCAAGATAATAACGTCTTCCCCCACCTCACCCTGTGGCAGAACGTGGCCCTGGGCCTGGCGCCCAATCTTGAACTGAATAACACGCAGCGGCTAAAGGTGGATGCGGCCCTGGCAAGAGTGGGCCTCGGCGCATTGGCATCCCGCAAACCCGGAAACGTTTCCGGCGGCGAACGCCAGCGCGTGGCCTTGGCGCGCGTCTTGGTGCGCCCCACCAAAGTGCTTTTGCTGGACGAACCTTTTGCCGCACTGGATCCAGGCTTGCGCCAGAACATGCTGGCTCTCGTCAAAGAGATCACGCGCGAACGCGCGCTTGCCA
This sequence comes from Hyphomicrobiales bacterium, assembly GCA_025359265.1. Classification (GTDB taxonomy): domain Bacteria; phylum Pseudomonadota; class Alphaproteobacteria; order Rhizobiales; family Aestuariivirgaceae; genus Aestuariivirga. The sequence goes on from JANYHB010000057.1 coordinate 7,690, forward strand.
CACTGCTGGTTTCGCACCAACCAACAGAAATCCGCGATGCGGCAGATGCTATTGTTTTCATCGCTGACGGCCAAGTTTACCCAGCTGAAACGCCCGACGCTTTTTTTGCGAGCCCAGGCCATGCTGCTGTTGCCGCCTATCTGGGCAAAACGTCTCGCTGAACTGGCATTTGACCGGGCAGACCACTTCCGATTAACTCTGGGTTCATAGAGGAGTCGGGTTAATGTCGATGATGCGGTTTCACGGCCCTGCGGGCCAAGAAGATATGCCTTATCTTCTTACGCCCGGCCCGCTCACCACATCGCGTACCGTGAAACTGGCTATGTTGGCCGATTGGGGCAGCCGCGATGTGGAGTTTCGCAAGCTGGTGAAGGAAATCCGCCAAGAGCTTTTGCAGATTGCCGGGTGTGATGACACTTATGAATGCGTGTTGATGCAAGGTTCTGGCACCTTCGCCATCGAAGCAGCCCTTGGCGCATTTTGCCCCGACAAGCGCAAGAAAACGTTGGTTGTGGCCAACGGGGCTTACGGCGAACGCGCAGCGCAAATACTGACGCGGATCAACCGCCCTCACGAACGCATCAGCAAAAATGACACAACCCAGCTCTCAGCGGAGCATATCATTCCCACTTTGCAGGAGGACAAGAATATCAGCCACGTGTGGCTGATCCATTGTGAGACAACTTCCGGAATTGTGAATCCCATTGGTGATCTTTCGCGCGCCGCCAAATCGCGCGGCTGCATTTTCATGGTGGATGCGATGTCAAGTTTTGGTGCGCTGGATATCAACATGGTGCGCGATGGGATTGATGTATTGGTGTCTTCTTCAAACAAATGTATCGAGGGCATTCCTGGCTTCGCTTATGTTTTGGTACGAAAGAATTTGTTGCTGCTATCGCAAGGCCATTCGCATTCCGTTGTGTTAGATCTCTATGATCAGTGGATTGGTTTAGAGGCCAGTGGCCAGTTTCGCTTCACCCCACCCACCCACGCTTTGGTGGCTTTTCGCCAGGCGCTGCGAGAGTTGGATGAAGAAGGTGGAACGGCGGCCCGCCGCAAGCGCTATGCGCGCAATGCGGAAGCATTGGTCAAAGGACTGGCGGAAATTGGCATTAAGCCACTGCTTTCAGACAACGCGTCTGGCCCGATCATCCAGACATTTTTAACACCCCGCGACAGTCATTTCAAATTCGACTTATTTTATGAAAAATTGCGCCAGCGCGGCTTTGCCATTTATCCGGGCAAGTTGACGCAACGCGATAGCTTTCGCATTGGCACGATTGGCCATTTGGACGAAGCGGTTATGTTGCGCGCCGTTGCAGCAATCAAAGATGTGCTGCAAGAAATGAACGTAAAAGATTTTATGCCGAGGGATCTGTGAAAAATATCACGGTTAACGGCCGCACTTACAATTGGCCAGCGCAACCGCTTGTGGTGATTTGTTGCGATGGCAGCGAACCGGAATATATGGAACGGGCCATGGCAGATGGCTTGATGCCAAACCTGCGCCACATTATTGCAAAGGGCGAGAATTTGCGCGGTCTTTCTGCCATGCCGTCTTTCACCAATCCAAACAACATGTCGATTGCTACGGGGTGCACACCTGATATTCACGGCATTTGCGGAAATTATCTGATCGATCCAGCCACCGGGTTGGAGACAATGATGAATGATCCGCGATGGCTGACGGCACCCACGATATTCGCTGCCTTTCAACACCTGGGTGCCAAAGTTTGTGTGGTGACGGCCAAAGACAAATTACGCTTGCTGCTGGGCCATGGCCTTAAATTTGATGGAACCGCAGTCTGCTTTTCCTCAGAGAAGGCAGATAAGGCCACATTGAAAGACAATGGCATATCCAATGCCTTGAATCTTGTTGGCAGGCCATTGCCAGAGGTCTATTCCTCCGAATTATCAGAATTCGTGTTCGCGGCGGGACTAGAATTATTAAAGCGCGAAAAGCCCAACCTCATGTATCTATCCACAACCGATTATGTGCAGCACAAATTTGCGCCGGGTTCTGAAGGCGCAAACCGCTTCTATAAAATGCTGGACAGCTATATTGGAGCGCTTGACGCTGCCGGCTGTACGCTTATTATTGTGGCTGATCACGGGATGAAGAATAAACACAGGTCTGACGGCACGCCCGATGTAATTTATTTGCAAGATGCACTTGATCATGAATTTGGCGAGGGCGCCACACGAGTGATATTGCCAATCACCGACCCTTACGTGGTGCATCACGGTGCGCTCGGCTCATTCGCGCAAATTTATCTTTACGGCGCAGCAGAAGCCAAGGTGGCCGCCTTTATCGAAGAGCAGGAAGGAATTGATGTTGTGCTAAGCAGAGCCGAAGCCGCAAAAGCTTATGCCCTGCCGCCTGAGCGTTGCGGCGATCTTATCATCATTTCCGGTGGGCCGCAGCACAACAGGGTTATAGGAACTTCGGCCAGTAAGCATGATCTTTCGGGGCTTGATGCGCCGCTGCGTTCACATGGCGGATTGTCTGAACAGGTCATCCCTTTTATCAGCAACGTGAAGCTTAAAGGCGTGCCGCAGCCGCTGCATAATTGGGACGCGTTTTTTGTGGGTTGTAACTGTGTGGAACAATAAATGACACGTTCCATCATTCATGAAGCCATGCGCATTGGGGGCAAAAAGGTCACCGCTGAAAAGACATTTGAGGTTCGCTATCCCTATACCAATGAAGTGATAGGCACGGTGCCTGCTGGCCACGCAGGCCATGCTGCACGCGCCTTTGAAATTGCAGCCGCGTTCAGGCCAAAACTCACACGATATGAGCGGCAACAAATTTTGTTTCGCACGGCAGAGTTGATCAAGAAGTATGCAGATGAACTTGCCAGCCTCATCACGCTTGAACTTGGGCTTTCCTTGAAGGATTCTGCCTATGAGTGTGGCCGCGCCTATGATGTGTTTTCGCTCGCAGGGCAGTTAGCGATTTACGATGACGGGCAAATTTTCTCTTGCGATCTCACCCCGCAGGGCAGGGCGCGAAAGATTTTCACCAAGCGTGAGCCCGTTGGGGTGATCAGCGCCATCACGCCCTTTAACCACCCTCTTAATATGGTCAGCCACAAGGTGGCGCCCGCTATTGCCACGAATAACTGCGTGGTGTGCAAGCCCGCTGATTTAACGCCGCTCACAGCAATCAGGCTGGCAGATATCTTGTATGAAGCGGGTTTGCCGCCAGAGATGTTCCAGGTTGTCACCGGCCTGCCAGCAGATATCGGCAACGAGATGGTAACCAATGCGAATATCAACGTCATCACTTTCACCGGGGGTGTGCGCGTTGGCAAGATCATTGCAGCGAAGACGGGCTATACACGGGCCGCTCTTGAATTGGGGGGCAATGATCCCTTGATCGTGTTGGATGACTTGTCGGATTCTGATTTAGACAAAGCCGCTGAGCTTGCGGTGGCTGGCGCCACCAAAAATTCTGGCCAGCGCTGCACGGCTGTGAAGCGCATTCTGGTGCAGCCGAAGGTGGCTGAAGCTTTTGTCGAGAAAGTTTTAGCTTTGGCCCAGAAGATAAAATTTGGCGACCCTGAAAATTCCGCAACTGATTTGGGGTGTGTGGTGAATGCCGTGGCAGCTGAAATGTTCGAAAAGCGCGTATTGGCCGCAGCGCGAGAGGGCGGAAAAATTCTCTATCATCCAGAGCGCAAGGGCGCTGTATTGCCGCCCCTTACAATTGATCATGTTAATCCAAATTCCGAGCTGGTTTTCCAGGAAACTTTCGGCCCAGTCATCCCCATCATCCGCGCCCCTGCTGATGATGGGGAGTTGATCAAACTGTCCAACTCCACGGCGTTCGGACTTTCGTCAGGGGTGTGCAGCAACAGCCTGCAGCGCATCACCAGATACATTGAAGGCTTGAATGTGGGCACGGTGAATATCTGGGAAGTGCCTGGTTACCGGATCGAAATGTCACCGTTTGGCGGCATCAAAGATTCGGGCAACGGCATTAAAGAGGGCGTTGCCGAGGCAATGAAATTTTATACCAACGTTAAAACCTGGTCTCTGCCATGGCCATAAATAATGGCGCACTCAAGGGGTTGCGTGTGCTTGATCTCACGCGGGTTCTGGCCGGCCCCTGGGCAACCCAAATGCTGGCGGATTTTGGGGCTGAAGTGCTTAAAATTGAGAAGCCCATTGAAGGCGACGACACGCGCGGCTGGGGGCCACCGTTTGTAAAAAACGCTGATGGCACCGACGGTGATGCTGCCTATTTTCACTCTGCCAATCGCGGCAAGAAATCGGTTTGCATTGATCTGTCGCATTTCGAGGGAGCTAACCTTATCAAAGCTTTGGCTGTGAAAAGTGATATTCTGGTTGAGAACTTCAAAGTGGGCGGTTTGGCCAAATATGGCTTGGACTTTGACGCCCTTGCCAAACTTAATCCGCGCCTGATTTATTGTTCGATTACGGGCTTCGGGCAAACTGGCCCTTACGCCGGTCGCGCGGGTTATGATTTCATGATCCAAGGCATGGCGGGGGTGATGTCCATTACCGGCGAGCCGGATGGTGAGCCCATGAAAATGGGCGTCGCTTTTTCAGATGTGTTTGCTGGCCTTCACGCCATGATCGGCATTCAGGCGGCGCTCTATGCGCGCGAGAAGACGGGCAAGGGCCAGCACATCGACATTTCACTTCTGGATTCACAAGTATCGGTTTTGGCCAATCAAGCGCTTAATTATTTGGTGGGTAGCAAGGTGCCAGAGCGGCTGGGTAACGAACACCCCAACATCGTGCCTTATCAAACTTTTGAAACCGCCGATGGCAATATCATCATCGCGGCGGGCAATGATCGTCAGTATGCGGAGTTTTGCCGTATTATTGGTGCGGTGGGGCTTGGCAATGATGAGCGCTACAAAACCAATCGCGGGCGCGTGGAGCACCGGGCAGAACTTATTCCCGCCCTGCGCCGTTATTTGAAAGCCCGCACCACAGCGCAGTGGGTGGAAGCCTTTGAGGCAGATAACGTTCCCTGCGGCCCCATCAATACTCTTGATCAAGTTTTTGAAAATTCCCAACTCAGGGCGCGGGGCCTGCGTTTGGATTTATTACAAAGCAGCGGCGGCAGTGTGCCATCAGTTGCCAATCCAATCGTATTTAGCCAAACACCAATTCGTTACACGACAGCCTCGCCACTTTTGGGGCATGATACGGACGAAGTTTTGGGACAAATCTTGAAATTGGATTCCGCCGAGCTTACCTCTCTCAGGAACAAGAAAGTGATTGGGTGAAAACATGGCAAAAACACAAGCAACTTGGAATGGCAAAGTGATTGCGTCGTCAGATCACTGCATCGCTGTTGAAGGCAATGCTTATTTCCCAGCGCAAGATATCATGAAAGAATTTTTTAAACCTTCAGCCCACACGTCAGTGTGCCCATGGAAGGGAGACGCAAGCTATTTCAATATCGAAGTTGATGGCAGAATCAACGCCAATGCCGCTTGGGTTTATAACGCGCCGAAACCCGCAGCGGCAGCCATCAAGGGCTATGTCGCTTTTTGGAAAGGTGTCGAAGTAAACGGCGGCGAGTTCGCCAAGCCGATGGTCTAAAAAGGCATTAACCCGGCTGTCAGCCATCCGGCATCGATCACTAAAATGTTGAACTTGCCCATTAACGCCAGTTGGCACATGTCGCTTTCTGACGAGAAGCCGCATTTCAACTTAGGCATAAGGTGGCATGGCGCATCTGGTGATTACTTATTGGCGTGATATCCCATCGGCGGTTTCGGTTAAAATCGGTCGCAAGGAAGAGAAGCGCATGCTCGACAACCGTTTCATGGAGGCCATCGATATGGCGGCCATGCGTTCGGGGTCCACTGACTCAGACGCTTATCTCGCCGATTGGCGACGCAGTGACCCCGTTGTGGTTTCTGATGACATGGCAGCGGAAGCCGATAAGGCCAAGTCGGCACTCGAATCGCATTACACCCTAGACCTCATCAAGTCCTTGATTACCACGGGAGGGCGAAATTCATGAGTAGCGATTCAAGAGAGCAGTGGCTGGCAGATGTACCGGCACAGCCTTGTGCGTTAACCGGAGAAGGCGACACTGGCGTCGGCAACAGGCCGCAACGCCATATTGACTTTGCACAAACAAATCACCAACACCCCGACAACCACACTGACTTCTGGCCAAGCCAAGGAAAGCCATGACGCATACTCTCGTTGCATCCGCCACGCGCACGCATATCATCGGCTTTGACAAGCCTTTCACCGTGATTGGCGAACGCATTAACCCCACGGGGCGCAAAAAGCTGGCAGCTGAAATGCAGGCCGGAAATTTTGATGGCGTGATCAGTGACGTGCTGGCCCAAATGGCTGCTGGTGCGCATATTCTGGATGTAAATGCGGGTGTAACGGCGGTTAACCCGAATGAAACAGAGCCACCACTGCTCAAACAAACCTTGGAGATCGTACAATCTGTGTGCGATCTGCCGCTGTGCATAGATAGTTCGGTGACCGCTGCTTTAAAGGTTGGTCTTGAAACCGCCGTCGGTCGGCCTTTGGTCAATTCGGTTACGGGTGAAGAAGAAAAACTTGCAGCCATTTTGCCGCTGGTAGCCAAATATAATGTGCCCGTGGTGGCCATCTCCAATGATGAAACGGGCATCAGCGAAGATCCTGACGTGCGTTTCGCGGTGGCCAAGAAAATTGTCGAACGCGCCGCTGACTATGGCATCAAGCCCGAAGATATTGTGGTTGATCCCTTGGTCATGCCCATCGGCGCCATGGGCACGGCGGGCCAACAGGTGTTCCGTCTGGTCAGGCGCTTGCGTGAAGAGCTGAAGGTGAACACCACCTGTGGCGCTTCGAATGTATCCTTCGGGATGCCCAACCGCCGCGCCCTCACCGGTTATTTCCTGGCGATGGCGGCTTCACATGGCATGACTTCAGCCATCATGAACCCGCTGCATGACGAAGACATGCACGCCATTTTCGGCGCGAATGTGTTGAATGGCACCGACGCGCATTGCAGATTCTGGACTAACAAATTCCGCGAGATGACGTCGGGGCCATCAGCTGCGGCGCAAGCTGCTGGGCTGCAATCATCCAACGAAGACATCGAAGCAAGGCGTGCCGCCAGGGAGGCGAGGCGCAGAAGGTGATCACACACTGCAATGTGATCAGTCTCACCGCGTCGTTACTTTAAGTTGATCGTCATCCTGCGTTATGCCTGACGCGCACCAACTCAGGAGAAACTCATGCGCATCGCAGCAACAGCTTTCATATTTTTTGCCACAACCTTTGCCTTGGCCCCAGCCCAAGCCGGTGGCCCCGCGCGTGGTGTTGTGGAACTATTCACCAGTCAAGGCTGTTCGTCTTGCCCGCCAGCGGATGCCACGCTCAGCAATATCATTGACCGGGGCGGCGTTATCGCGCTCGCTTGGCATGTGGACTATTGGGATTCTCTCGGCTGGAAAGACACCTTTTCGTCTGCAACTGCCACAACCCGCCAAGCAACTTATGCCGAGCATATCGGCGGCGGGTCTTACACCCCAGAATTTGTGGTAAATGGTTCGCGTGGTTCATCCAGCAACGCCAGCGTGGGCGGCGGATTGCCAGTGGCCGTGAATGTTGAGGGCGGCAGCGTCAAGATTGCTTCCGGCAGTGGCGTGGCCAATGTGTTCCTGGTCAACTTCAGCGGTTCACAAACCGTGCCAATTGGGCGGGGCGAAAACGCCGGTCGCAATGTTACTTATCGCCACGTGGTCACCAGTATGCGCAAACTCGCTTCATGGAATGGCTCAGCTCTTAGTCTTGCTGGCGGCGGTGGCGGCAACTGTGCGGTGATCGTGCAACGCCCCGGTCAAGGCGAGATTATTGGCGCTGCAATGTGCTGAGATCGAGATGAAAGAATTTGCAAAATTCTGACTTTTCGTAATCTGAGAATTTTTCACCTTCGATAAACCCATGTTTTTGATAGAGCGCCAGTGCTGCCAAAAAAGTGTCACTGGTGCCCGTTTCTAAGGATAAACGTTTCAATCCGCGCCGCTGGGCCTCATCCATAATGTGCAGGAGCATGGCCTCGCCGTAACCCCTGCCCGATTGACCATGAGCTACCCGCATGGATTTGATTTCGCCCACAGCGTTATCCAACTCATTAAGCGCCCCCATCACAACCAATTTATCGCCTTCCCAACCGGTGTAAAAACTAATCTCCGGCTTTTGCAATCCTGATAAATCCAAGGCAAAGCTATGCCCCGGCGGGCTCGCCTCGCGCATACCCTGCAAATGCATGCTCAGCAGCGCTTTTACCTGCGCATTATCGAAATCGCCCTGGCTAATCCTCATCGGTGCAGCATGTCGCAATTTGGCCTTTTCGGCAAGTTGGCCTGCGCTATAAAGGTGTGATGTTTGATCAGAATCCCCTCATTGTTTTCACCCCTTCCGGCAAGCGCGGGCGTTTTCCCCTGGGCACACCCGTACTGCACGCCGCGCGCAGTTTGGGCGTGGATATTGACTCGGTTTGCGGTGGCCGTGCCATTTGCGGGCGTTGCCAGATTAATGTGGGCGAAGGCGAGTTTGCCAAACACGGCATTACTTCAGCGGCTGATCATGTGAACGCCGTTACGCAAACCGAGCAGCGTTATGACAAACTGCGCGGGCTGCCCAGTGGACGGCGCCTCTCATGCCAAACCCAAATTCAAGGTGATCTTGTCATTGATGTGCCGCCGGAATCGCAGGTTCATAAGCAAGTGGTGCGCAAAGAGGCAGATACGCGAGCAATTGAGCTTGATCCCGCCACGCATCTTTACTTCATCGAAGTTGAAGAGCCAGACATGCATAAGCCATCGTCTGACTTAGAGCGCGTCTATGCGGCGCTGAAAGTTCAGTGGAACATTGATAATCTTTCATCCGACATTGCACTCATCGCCACGCTGCAAAAGATTTTGCGCAAGGGGGAATGGCAAATCACTTGCGCGGTGTTTTCAAGGCCGGAGGGAGGTGGCAACAGGCTGGCTGCCATCTGGCCGGGCTTTCACGATAAGCTGTTTGGCCTCGCGATCGATGTAGGCTCCACCACCATCGCAGCCCATCTCACCAACTTATCCACGGGCGAAGTGGCAGCCTCAGCGGGCTTAATGAATCCGCAAATCCGCTTCGGCGAAGATTTGATGAGCCGCGTGTCTTACGTGATGATGAATCCTGGTGGCGAAAGGGAAATGACCGATGCCGTCCGCGCTGCCCTGCAACAATTGGCAGAGGACGTGGCGCGGCAAGCCGAAATCGAACTCACCGACATCTTGGAAGTGGTGCTGGTGGGCAATCCGGTGATGCATCATCTGTTCCTCGGCATAGACCCCACGGAACTGGGCGGTGCGCCTTTCGCGCTGGCTGATGGATTGGCGCTCACTTTCCCGGCGCGTGAAATGGGCTGGAAGCTGAACCCTGGCGCGTGGGCTTACGTGCTGCCCTGCATTGCTGGCCATGTGGGCGCGGATGCGGCAGGCATGGCCCTTTCCGAAGCACCGCATGAGAGCGACGAGATCATGCTTTGCGTGGATGTGGGCACCAATGCCGAAATCATTTTGGGTTCGAAGCAGCGCTTGCTCGCCTGTTCGTCGCCCACTGGCCCGGCTTTTGAGGGCGCGCAAATTTCCTGCGGCCAACGGGCAGCGCCGGGGGCCATTGAGCGCATCCGCATCAACCCCGAAACGCTGGAGCCGCGTTACCGCGTCGTTGGCTGCGACAAGTGGAGCGATGAGCCGGGCTTTGAAGAAGCCACCGCGGCCACAGGCGTCACCGGCATTTGCGGCAGCGGCATTATTGAAGCCGTGGCGGAAATGTATCTGGCGGGCATCATCAATCAAGATGGCCTGATGGATGGCAGCTTTGCTGCACGCAGCCCCCGCATTGAGGCTTACAAGCGCACCTTCAACTATATCATTCGTCAGGGCTCTTCAGGTTCTCTCGGGGACGGTTCCAACCAGCCACTTATCCGCATCACGCAGAACGACGTGCGCGCCATTCAAATGGCCAAGGCCGCACTTTATGCCGGCGTACGGATTTTGATGGATAAGCTGGGCGTGAACGAGCCGCGCAAGATCAGGCTGGCCGGGGCGTTTGGTTCCCACATCGACATGAAGTATGCGATGATTTTGGGGTTGATACCGGATTGCGATTTGTCACGCGTGCAGAGTGCAGGCAACGCTGCAGGCACGGGCGCGCGGATTGCCTTGTTGAACAAAGCCGCGCGCGACGAGGTGGAAAGCGTCGTCCACCGCATCGAGAAAATCGAAACCGCGATAGAAACCACTTTCCAGCAACATTTCGTTGAAGCCATGGCCATCCCGCACAAGACGGCGGATTTCGTGAATCTGAAGCGCGTGGTGACACTGCCGCCGGTGAAGGTGATTACGGTAGGGGATGAAGACGGCGGGGGACGGCCTCGGAGGCGGAGGGGTTAGCGCAACTCCACGAGCATTTCGCCCGCATCCAAAGCCGTTTCAATATCGGCCATCTTGCTTGCTAATTTATCCAGCAGCCCTTGTTTCGAAAGGTTGCCAGTGGTGATCCAAACGATTCTAGGCCCAGGCTTAAGGTTCGCCATCTTGGCGAAATCTTCGTCCTTCGACACGATCACCGCCGCTGTCTTGGCGGCAAGGTGCCAAATTTGCGCGTCAGTTGCTTCAGCCAGCTTTAGGTCAAAAACATGCTCGGCGTGGTGCCCGCGTGCCGTCAGCCAGCGTGCAATGGCAGGCGGCAACTGGGCATCAACCAGAAACCGCATTCACTCCGCCGCAATCACGCGGTGGGAAGCGGAAGCGGCAGCGTATTCAAGTGCTGCCGAAATATCAGCATCTTCAAGATAGGGGTAATCCGACAAAATGGCCGCCCGGCTTTCGCCCGCCGCCAGCAGGTCAAGAATATCCGCAACGCGAATGCGCATGTTGCGCAGCGTCGGCCTGCCGCCACAAATATCCGGATTTACAGTTATGCGCGAAAGCTGGCTTGCCATTGAACTTTGTCCTTGCAGTGGCCATTATACGGCCAATCGATTCAAAGTCCAAATGTGGCAGGTGCTGGTGTATTTGCTCAGGCCATCCCGCATATGAAGGCGGATTTCGTGAATCTGAAGCGCGTGGTGACCTTGCCGCCCGTGAAGGTGATCACCGTGGGTGATGAAGATGGCGGTGGACGGCGGAGGCGGAGGGGTTAATCCGCATTGGGTGTCAATTCATCGTGCCTAGGCAATGAGCTGAACCCGGCTATTTCCTTCAATTTGAAAATAGAATTATACACACTCTCCAAATCAAGAGGGCCAATCAGTATTTTTCCATTGTCAACAACCATCGAAGTTTCATCCACTGCAATGAATCCGTCATGGTGCTTGTGCAGTTTTGGTCTGATAATTGGCTTGCCACTGTGGGACTTCTCATCGAAACCGTGTTCATTCACATTCCTAATATCTATAATTGGCTTCAATGTGTTAATGAACGCAATTCTCTGAGGACGATCCAAGGCTAGCTTTCCTTTACCATCTTCGACTAGGCGCAATGCTCTCCGTGAGTTGAAAAGAAACTCTTTAGCCAATGCCATCGTCGCTGTTGAGTTTGCCCGCCTAAAAAGATGAGTTTTTGAAGTGCCAATAGGTGCGCTGACATCAAACTCTCGGTTCGCAAAGGCGCGCGCTAGTTCAAACTGCTCGCAAGAGACTTCTAGAAGTAAGGCCAATCGCTCTCGAATTTTTTCTTCGTTTTTCATTGCTCTCGATCTTCGGTCATTAGATTGTCGTAGCCATACACCAAACTCCGTAATCATGCCGAAGTGCTTTTGCTTCGGCAAAAGCCTCGAGGCATAGGCCGAGCGTGCGGTGTGGTGGCGCGCCCTTCGAGGCTCCGCTGCGCGGAGCACCTCAGGGTGAGGATAGAAAAGAGGACGCATCCAATCCGTGCTCCGTCACCCCGGCGAAGGCCGGGGTTGGGCTTTAGTTGGATGCCGGGCGTGAGAATTTAGCCCGGCCCCGGCCTTCGCCGGGGTGACGGAGGAAGAAATGAAGGTGCCGGATTGCGGGTGTGGTATGAGCTAATCACACGCCAATCCCAAGGAGCCCCCATGCCCAATCACCCCGCGCTTAAACCCGGCCGCACCGCTGTCATCACCGGTGCTGCTTCCGGCATTGGCCTTGCCGCTGCCAGGGAGATGGCGCGGCGGGGGATGGCGGTGGCGATGATTGATTTGCCCGGCGCCAAATTGCAGGCGGCGGCAGATGCGCTTGCCGCCACCGGCTCAGAAGTGTTGGCCATTGGTGCTGATGTCAGCGATGCCGCCGCACTCACAGCGGCGTGCGCGCAAGTGGCCAAGGCCCTGCCGCCCGTCACGCTGTTGATGAACAATGCCGGTTTTGGGCCGCCCTCTTCCACGCTGGCCGCTTCAGACTCATGGGCGCAGACACTGGGCACCAATCTTATGGGCGTTATCCACGGCACGCAGGCCTTCGCGCCCGCGATGATCGCGCATGGCGAAGACGCTGTGATCATCAACACCGGCTCCAAGCAGGGCATCACCACGCCGCCGGGCAACCCGGCCTATAATGTGTCCAAGGCCGGGGTGAAGGCCTTCACCGAGGCACTGGCGCATGAGCTGCGCAACACGCCCGGCTGCAAGGTGGCGGCGCATCTGCTGATCCCCGGCTGGGTGTTCACCGGGCTTACCGCCGCTGCGGGTGCACCCAAGCCTGCGGGTGCGTGGACGGCGGAGCAGATGGTGGAATTCATGCTGGCCTCATTGGAGCGAGGCGATTTCTATATACTCTGCCCGGACAATGACGTGACGCGCGCGCTGGATGAAAAGCGCATCGCCTGGGCGGCAGGTGACATCATTGAAAACCGCCCCGCCCTGTCGCGCTGGCATCCTGACTTCGCGGAAGTCTTCAAGACTTGGGCCGCAAACTAAAACGTCTCTGCGGGACGAAATAATCTATTGGGCAACACCTGGTGCAATCACGGCCACCACCACATCGCCATCCGTGAAATATGAATCACCGCCGCCGTTTTTGGCGCGCACCGGGCCGTGGCCTTTGACAGTCAAAAGGTTCACCACGCGCTGGGTTTTGTTCAGCTCACCCATTAAAAAGTCGCGCTCGGCATCTACGTCAGCATTGATGCGGTGGGTGACACCGGGGCGTGGATGAGAAAAGCCAACGCCCTTATCGTAAGTGGCCGCCCCGAGCCACAGCGGGCGGCCATCTGGCCCGCTAACTTGCAGTTTCCAGAAGCGTGCATGATGGCGCTTGCTGGCGGATTTGCCAAACTCTTTTTCAAAAGCCAAATCCTGCCTATGGCCCTGATAGAATAAACTGCTGACCGGTGCGGTGAGATAAGCGCGGCGCAGGGCCACGCTGCCCGCAATCTTCACGCTGGAATGCAGTGTAACGGGAACGGGTATGGCCCAGCCTGCGGCTTGCATCAGCGAGGTGATCTCTTCCATGCTGCCCACCAGGCCCACATTGATAGGATCCCCCGGCCGGTGGTGCCTGGTGGCGGTGACAAATGGAAGATTGGCAAGGTCTTGGGTGATAACCTCTTGCAGTGGCGAAACGGTTTGCGCCCCTGCAGGCACATTGCAAAGGCAGGCCCAAAAGAGGCCCACCCTCAGAAGCCGCCGCATCATTTATGGATCAGTCAGTCTCGCCGCCACCGTCTTTCCAGTCTTGGAATTTGCCGAGGTTTAACACTTTGGTATAACCCATTTCCTGCAGCGTTTGGCCGGCCAGAGCTGCACGCCCGCCCGACGCGCAGTAGGTGATCAGAGTTTTCTCCGGGGTGATCTCCTTCACATAACCGGGCGAAGCAGGATCAACTTTGCCTTCCAGAAGCCCGCGTTGCACATGAAGCGCGCCCTTCACTTTGCCGCCCGCCACTTCTGTGCCGTCGCGCACGTCGAGGAAAACCACATTAGGGTCGCCCAACAATTTTTTGGCTTCTTCCACGGAGATGGTGGGCACGGCGGCCTTGGCGGCGGCCAGCATGTCTGCAAAAGTTTTGGGCATGAGAGAGTTCCTTGTGATTGATGCCGTTCAGCATAGCCAAGCAACACCACAAGCCAAGAGTTTAATTTTTTCGGCCCGTCAACAGCGCCAGCGTGCCTGCCACTGCAATCAAACCCATGCCAAACAAAGTTGTGGCGCGGGGCACTTCACCAAAAAACACAAAGCCGAATGTGCTGGCCCAGATCATGCCGACATATTCAAAGGGTGTAACCACGCTGGCCTTGCCCACGCGGTAAGCATTGGTGAGCAGGGTGGAACCCACCGCCGCGATCACGCCGCACCCGGCCATGAGCATTGCATCATGCGGCGTGGGCCAAGCCCAGGCGCGGAACAGAAAATCCAAGCTGGGGTGGCCTGGCGGCCGCAGACCGATCAATGTGATGAGCGCGGCCACGGCAGAGGCGAGGATGAGATAAACGGAGTTCTGATAAAAAGACATCACGCTGGCGGAAGTATCCGCACCATATTTGCGCGCCATCACTTGCGCCAGTGCATAGGCCGCCCCAGCAATCAGCGAAAGAAGGGCGGCAGGATTAAACAAATCTGTGCCGGGTTGCAGAATGATGAAAACGCCAACCAGCCCCAAGCTCACCGCCGCCCAAGACTTCCAATTCACGCGTTCATGCAATATCGGCACCGCGAGCAATGTAACGAATAGCGGTGCGGTGAAATACAAGGCTACCGCTTGCGCTAGTGGGAGTGCCGGAAAGGCCATGAAATAACTGGTGTAAGACACCAGCAAAATCGCGCCGCGCATGGTGAGGCGCGGCCAATGCTTGTCAGCAATCTGCGCCAAGCCGCCATTGAAATAAGTGATTATAGCGAGGATGGGGATGGACACTGCCGCACGCAGCACGATGGCCAGCGTGACGGCATTGCCGCCGCTGATCGCTTTTATGGCAGAATCTTGCAGCGAAAAAATCAGCGAGCCTGCACACAGGCAAGCAATGCCGATGAGATTATTGCGGGCGGATGAGAAGGGGGCGGAGGACACAGAAACTCCATAGCGGATTCGCAAAGCCGATGTGGAGCCAGCCCACGACATATTGCAACGCTACTTGGCCATAACGTGGCCTTGAGCACCTTTTTGATGGGCGCGCAGACAAAGATATTCCATCACCAAAGCCGAAGCCGCGAGCGAGGTGATCTCCGCGTGATCATAAGGCGGAGAAACTTCCACCATATCCATGCCAGCGAAATTGATATTCGTCAGTCTACGGATGATAGAAGCAGCTTGATGGTAACTCAGCCCGCCGGGGATGGGTGTTCCCGTGCCAGGGGCGGCCGATGGATCGAGGCAATCAATATCAAATGTGAGGTATGCCTTCTGCTTGCCTACCTTGTCGGTGATGATCTTCGCCACTTGCTCTGCCGTGGAATTGTGCACCTCATCGGCATAAACAATGCGGAAACCCATGGCGGTTTCGCCAATAAATGTGGTGCGGATGCCGATCTGTACCGAGCGCTCAGAATCTATCAACCCCTCCTTCACCGCATGGCCAAACATGGTGCCGTGATCAATGCGGCCACCTGAATCAATTTCCACATCGCGGTGCGCATCGAAATGCACCAGCGCCAATGGGCCATGCTTTTTGGCATGAGCCTTGAGCAGGGGATAAGAGATATAATGATCGCCACCCAGTGTGATCAATTCCACGCCCTTGTTGAGAATTTCCGCAGCATGGCTTTCCAGGGCCTGCGGGAAGGCCTCTTTGCGGCCCCAATCAAAAAAGCAATCGCCATAGTCAACCACGGCCAACGTATCGAATGGATCAAAATTCCACGGCCATACGTGGCCCCAAGCGTTTTCGGCCGAAGCACGGCGTATGCCCTCGGGGCCCATGCGGGTGCCAGAGCGATGCGAAACGGCTTGATCAAAAGGCACACCGGTGATGGCGATATCAACGCCCGTGAGATCGCGCGTATATTTGCGGCGCATGAAGGATAACGCGCCAGCATAAGTGGCCTCGAAGCGCGTGCCTTTTAGATTTTCACGGCGGAATGCGTCATCGCCGGGAATATAACCCAGCTTGTCCATTTCAAGTGCCATTATTCGGTCAACACCAAAGCATCATGCGGATTGAACGACACGAAAATTTTTTGTCCACGCTCCACCCCTGCTCCGCCGGTGCGTGAATCATTCTGCACGTTCACTTCCAACATCACACCATCCACATCGGCGATGACATGGCTGGTATCGCCATAGTAGGCCACGTCTTTGATGATGGCGGGTTTGCACACCAACTTGGCGCCAATCGGCTTTTTTACCGTAAGCTTTAGCTTTTCAGGACGAATGGCAATCGTGGCCTCACTGCCACAAGTTTTGTCGGTGTCGATATCAAACTTGCCCAATACTTTGGTATTGCAGGATATCGTTTTGGTGTTCTGCCTCAAGATCGCAGCGTCCAGCAGATTTACTTTGCCGATAAAATCAGCCACGAACTTGGTTTTAGGCTGCTCGTATAAATCTGCCGGCGTGGCAATTTGTGCCACACCACCTTTGTTCATCACCGCAATGCGGCTGGCCATGGAAAGCGCTTCGTCTTGATCGTGCGTGACGATAATGAAGGTGATACCCACCGTTTCCTGCAGGCGCGTCAATTCCAGGCGCATGTCGTCACGCAATTTAGCATCCAGGGCTGAGAGTGGTTCATCAAGCAACAAAACTTTCGGGCGTTTCACCAATGCACGGGCCAAAGCCACGCGTTGGCGTTGGCCGCCCGACATTTGGTCGGGCTTGCGTGCGGCAAGATGTGAGAGCTTGACCATTTCCAAAGCTTCGGCCACGCGCCGTTTGATTTCGTCAGGTGCCACACCAGTTACTTTCAAACCATAGGCCACATTCTGCTCCACCGTCATATGGGGAAACACGGCGTAAGATTGGAACACCATGTTGGTGGGCCGCAAATTAGGAGGGGTGAAGGCCATGTCTTCACCGCCAATAAATATCTGTCCACTTGTTGGCGTTTCCAAACCAGATATCATGCGCAGCAAAGTCGTTTTACCGCAGCCTGACGGGCCGAGGAGCGCAAAAAACTCATTCTGCTCAATGTCGATGGAGACATTGTCGACAGCTTTCACGCCTCCGGAAAATTCCTTCGTAACATTGCGGATGGAAATAATCGGTTCGCTCATATGTGTTCCTCAGTGGGCGGGCTTGCCCGGCCCCAGCATTTTCATGGCCAACAAAGTTGCGGCCAAGGTGATAACAATTAAAACGGTTGATGCGGCATTGATTTGCATATCCACCCCGCGCTTTACCATGCCGTAAATTTTTACGGGAAAGGTAACAGAGCCGGGGCCGGATGAAAACAGCGTGATCACAAAGTCATCCAGCGAAAGTGTGAAGGCCAGCAAGGCACCGGCAACCAAAGCGGGCATCATGAACGGCACGAGAACATTAATGAACGTTTGCAATTCCGACGCGCCCAGATCTTTGGAGGCTTCTTCGAGCTGGCGGTTGAAACCAACAAGGCGGGAACGCACGACAACTGCAACGAACGGGAATGAAAAAGCGATATGAGCGAAAATGATATTGATCAAATTTAAGGGCCATATCCAATCGCGCACAGCGGACATCATCCCGGTATAAGAGAAAAACATCGATAGCGAAATTCCCATGCAGATTTCCGGCACCACAATGGGCAGCGCCACGAAATTTTCATAAACATGCTTCATCGGAAAACGGAACCGCCACAAGGTGAGGGCTGTCATCGCGCCAAAGATTGTAGAAAAAAAAGTGGAAATCAGGGCGATGGTGATAGAATTGATCAACGCATAAAAAACCTGGTCATTGTGCCAAGCCTTCACATAATTCAGAAAAGTAAATCCATGCCACACGCCGCTTTTGTCAACGTTGAAGGAGAAGGCAATGAGTGAAGCAATCGGCGCATAGAGGAACACCAACACCGCCGCAAACAATGCAATGATCCATGGCCTGCGCGCATAATCCAATGGGCCCTGCCCCGGCTTTAATGCAGCTCTCATGCATCAACCCCTTTTGATCGCCGTGCCACCAGCCATTGCAGGAGAAGCGCAATCGACGTGGCATAGACGAGGATGAAAGAAAGAGCCGCGCCAAAGGGCCAGTTGTTGGCTTCCAAAAATTGATTCTGGATGGCATTGCCGATATTCCAATTATTAGGCCCGCCCAAAATATCTGACGTGAGAAAAGTTCCCAGACACGGAATGAAAACCAGAATGATGCCGGTGATAATGCCGGGCAAAGTGAGTGGCCAGGTGACGCGCAAAAATGTGGTGGCTTGCGTTGCCCCCAAATCGAGGCTGGCTTCCAAAAAACTGCGATCAAGCTTTTCGATGGTGGAATAGAGCGGCAGCACCATAAAGGGCAAATAGACGTAGACAAGGCCCATCACCACCGCAGTGGTGTTGTTCAGCATTTCGAACGGCCCCAATCCCAGAACCCCCAAGGTTTGATTTACGACACCTGTTGATCTGAAAATTGAATAGAGAGCGTAAGTGCGGATCAACAGGTTGATCCAAAATGGGAGGATTAGAAGCAACAACAGCAATGGCCTCCACCGTGCCGGCGCGAAGCACACCGCCATGGCAAGAGGATAAGCCAGAGCAAGGCAGATGGCGGTGGCCAGAGCACTTGTCCAAATTGCCCGCCACAACAGGATGAGATAATTCTCGCCGCCTGCCGCAACGTAATTGCCCAGCGTGCTGAAATAATTATAGGCCGTGGTGGAGGTTTCACCATCCACGACGGCCTTGGACGAAAAGCTTAGAACAAAAAGAAACGCCATGGGAATAATGAAAAACACCAGCATCCAAACGGTGCCGGGGCTGGCCAGAGTCCAAAATACGCGCCGAAAGTCTTTCCAGTCATCCAAGATTCGATGGGTTCCCCTCTGCGAATTTCACTCCGCTAAAGCGCACCTTATCCGATGGCTATGATAAGACAAGAGCGACCCAAAGGCCGCCCTTGCGTCAGGCATATCTTTAAAGTGTCAGGCAGCCTGAATGGCGGTCCAAATTTCCTCGCGAGCAGCCGTTGCATCTTCGCCGAGATACTTACTGGGTTCGGCCTTCTTCAACTGCGCTGCTGATGGGAAAATGATCGGGTTGTTTTTATATTCATCGCTCATCGTGGATTTGGCTGCGGCGTTGGGCGTTGGATAATGAATGGCATCCAGCAAGGCCGCATTCACTTTGGCATCACAAATATAGTTGATATATTTTAGCGCGTTTTCAGGGTGCGGCGCGCCCTTGGCGATGGCCATGGTGTCTTGCCAGGTGTTGCCACCCTCTTTCGGCAGGATGTAATTCAGATCTCCCGTTGTGTCGTTGCGCATTTGGCCCAGAACGTCACCCGAGAACTCTGAGCAAATATCAACATCACCCGATGCAAGCAGGCTGTCTCCGTTATCCTTGGCGAAAAGCTTGATGTGTTTTTTGGCTGAAATCAACAGATCCTTGGCTTTGGCCAATTCTTTGGCGTTGGTTGAATTCCAGCTATAACCCAAATATTGCAAGGCGCTGCCCAAGGCATATTCCTGATCTGCCTGAATGGAAATGCGGCCGTCAAAATCTGTTGAGTCCAAAAGATATTTCCACGAGTCCGGGGCCGTCTTGGCTTTGGATTTGCGGTAGCCGATGCCAAAGGTGCCCCAAACATAAGCCATAGAATATTTGCGGCCTGGATCAAATTCACCGTCCATGAAGGCCTTGTCGTAATTTTTTATATTGGGAATTTTGCTGTGATCAAGCGGTATCAACATGCCGGCCTTGACAAAGCGCTGAATCCAGTTTGCAGAAGGCACAATCACGTCATAGCCTGGGTTGCCAGCTTTGAGTTTAGCGAAGAGTTCGTCGTTGCTGCCATAGAGATCAAGCTTCACTTCCACACCCGTTGCATCTTTGAATTCTGCCAGAGTGTTTTCGCCCAGATATGAATCCCAGCTGTAGAGGTTCATTTTCTTTTCTTCAGCGGCATAGGATTTATAGGGCAAGAGCGAGATGCCCATGGCCATGCCGGTTCCTGCAGTGAGGAATTTGCGGCGGCTGATCTTCGATTTTTGCGACATGGTTAGTTCTCCGGGTTTTGCAAAATTCAGATTATCAAATTATGTGAGTTCGTCCATTACATCTTTGTAGGTTTTGTCGAGGGCGACGCGCGCCAAAGCCACAAGTTGGTCAATTTCGGCACGCGTGATACAAAATGGAGGTGCTACAACCATCGTGTCCCAACAAGCGCGCATCACCAACCCAGCGTCAAAGCAGTGGTCACGGCAAATGGTGCCCACCCGGCCTGGATCGCGGAACCGCTGCCGCTTGGCTTTAATGCAAGCCAGTTCCAAAGCGCCGATCAACCCAACAGAGCGTGTCTCGCCCACGATGGGGTGATCTGCCAGCGAAGCCAAAGCCCGGTTGAAATAGGGTGCCAATTCTGCCACGCGTTCAACCAGCTTCTCGTCTTGAATGATCTGGATGTTTTTGAGGGCCACGGCGGAGGCCACGGGATGGCCATCATATGTCATGCCATGGGCAAATTCTCCACCCTTATCAAAAAATGGTTCGATAATATCTTTTGCGAAGGCCACCGCACCGATGGGCAGATAGCCCGAAGAAAGGCCTTTGGCCATGTTCACAATATCGGGTTCATACCCAAAGGTTTCAAAACCAAACCATTTGCCGGTGCGGCCAAAACCGCAGATCACTTCGTCTGAGATAATGAGAACGCCATATTTGCGGCAGATACGTTGAATTTCTGGCCAATAGCTTGCGGGAGGAATAAGCACGCCTGCTGCACCTTGCAACGGCTCACCGATAAAGGCGGCCACGTTATCTGGCCCGAGTTCAAGAATTTTTTGTTCCAATTCGGCTGCGGCAACATGGCCAAATTCATCTGGCGTTTTGTCGCCGCCGAAATCATACCAATATGGCTGTTGAATGTGGTGGAAGCCCGGCAGCGGCGTGCCGCCCTGCTCATGCATACCCACCATGCCGCCCAGATTAGCGGCCGCCCAGGTTGAACCATGATAGCCGCGTCTGCGTCCAATCATGTGTTGGCGGTAAGGCTTGCCCATCACCGCCCAATAATGCCGCACGAAACGCACAATGGTGTCATTGCCCTCAGAACCAGAATTAGTGAAGAATATCGTCTGGAATTTTTCGGGCAGAACGGAAGCGATTTTTTCAGCCAGCATGGTGGCAGGCACCGTCGTGGTTTTGAAAAACGTGTTGTAATAAGGCAAATCCAGCATTTGTTTGTAGGCGACTTCGGCCAGCTCTTTGCGGCCATAGCCAATGTTCACGCACCAGAGCCCCGACATGCCATCAAGAATTTTGTTGCCCTTGGCATCCCAAATCCACACGCCCTCGCCATGTGTAATAACCCGCGGGCCGCCATTTGCATGAAAAGTTTTGTGGTTGGTGAAAGGGTGGAAATGGTGGGCAATATCCGCGGCAATCAAGGCCTCGAGATTTAGATTCTTGGATTGGATATTCACTTTTTCAGCCTCAGCGCTACAATGTGGTTTCAAGCCTTTTTGTCAGGCAATTCCGATAAACAAGTGGGCTGATATTATGGGTTAAAACCAATGCGCGCGCAGGCCACAAGCAAAGCTTTTTTGCCACTTCGTAGGCCAAACAATCTGAAACGATCCATGTCCATTTATTGCACGGAACAAACCATCTTGCAATCAGCAACAGTTATCGGCTGCGCCTTGTTGGGGCCCTACTGTGATGATGGAAAAGGCTGATGACAAGCGCCATCAGAAAAATGGAAATGCTCAGCGGCATTGCTTCTTTGGCAATCACTTCCACGCCGAGCGCAAAATAGGCTGAGGCACCAGCCAGCGCGATGCTTGGCAACATAAATACTTCAATGAAGGAAGCTGCGTTGGTCTGATGGCGAAGCATTGCAACGTGCACAATTCCAACAAAACAAGACAACAATGCCATTACGCTGATCAACCATATCAAATTGTAATCGGGATGACTTACGGTGTTGACGGCACAAGCCACAGCAATGGAAGCAGCGGTAAGCAACACTAAGCCTAACCATCTTTTCGACTCCCGAAATGTTAAAATAAGGACGGCAAGTGTGAAGCAGATTGCCAAACCGACAACCTGCAAGATTGACCTTATCTGCTGGTTTACAAAACGCGATTGCAATACGGCAGGGTGCAACACGTTAAAGCCTGCTTGATCAAGGCCCACTGCCAAACGCTCATTGGATATGTCGGGGGCCGCGTCAACTTCAATGCGAAACGGGCCTGCGCCATGGCCAAACAGCGCTTGCAACTCGGTGGGTAGCGTTTCGATGTCGACAGGTGCCAGGCTGGATAGTTGCGCTGCCCGGTCTGCCAATCGATTGAAGCCACCGAAAAGTCGATGCTCCAATTGCGTAATCGGTTGATCTCTGTCGCTTGCATTCAACAGCGCCAGGCTGCGTCGAAACTGATCTGCCGCATCCGCCAAGCTTTTATCTTTGACTGCCAACAGGGCAATGCGCTTCAGGCTTTCCTGCATCGCATCAATCTGGTCGCGCAAATCAGTTGGCGGTTCACTTTGAATGGGTGTGATGCGCGGAAATTGATCAGCCAGTGCATGTAGCGCCGCGCGCTTTTCATCTTCACTCGGTGGCACGAACATACCAATCCAGCGAACCGCCCGTGCACCCGAAAATGATTTTAACCGCGTAATTATCGTTTCAACCTCTGAGACGTTTTGCGCAACAATGCTTACATTTGCGTCAGATGGAATTTGCACATCATTGCCACGCGACAACACCGCAGAAACAATGCTGGCAAAGACAATGAGCCCGCCCAATGCCGGGGCTGCAATTTGCCAATACCTTGTTTCAAACAGCGCACGGTGGGCAGGTTCAATCCATTCTTTAGCCTGCCAATTGATGGGAGAGCTGAAAAACCTAAAATACGTGATCAAAGCGGTTAATGAACATAACGGAACAGCCAGGCTGAAAAGGCCGATGGCGATGCCTGGCAACAAAAGCGCTGGCGATTGCATCATTGCCAAAACAAACCATGGCGCTGCCACTGCGACTGCGAATAGGGCGTAAATTTTGCCCTGCTGGTGCGCCAGAAGCATCAAGTCGCTCTGGTGCACCCTTTTGCCACCCGCACGCTCGGCCAACCGCAGCAACACATGCACATTGAAAAGCAACATATCAAAGATGATTGTAAATATAGCGGGCCAAAAGTTGCTCCAACTATCGGGCGCAATAAACATGAAAACAGCGATGATTGGTGCAGTGAATATCGCTGCTGGAAACAGGATGAGAAGCAAAAGCGGCATCTGCCCGACA
Source organism: Hyphomicrobiales bacterium (assembly GCA_025359265.1). Classification (GTDB taxonomy): domain Bacteria; phylum Pseudomonadota; class Alphaproteobacteria; order Rhizobiales; family Aestuariivirgaceae; genus Aestuariivirga. The sequence goes on from JANYHB010000057.1 coordinate 31,014, forward strand.
AATACAGCCATGAGCAATCCGATAAATGCAAGCCCAATGAGTGTCGCCGCACTCACCCGCAATCTATCTGCAGGAGCTGAAACTGCCTTCGTCGGCGGCAAGCCTGCTTGCGTGAGTTGCGCTTTGGTTGCGGAGGTGCTGCGTAGAACTTCCAAAAGTTTGGATGTGGTGTTGCGTGCCGCGTCCTCTTGTCCGGCTTTCGGCAAGGCCAACAAAGTTACAGCGGTGGAGTTGACGGGAATACTTAGACTTGCAACTTTACTCCAATCCAAAGGCTTATCTTCGCCATTGGCCAGTGCTTGCACTGCATTCGCAGCTTCATTCAATAGATCGGCAACTCCAGATGAAGAACGGCCCTGCTGCACAGCACCGGCAATTTCGCCAACCAGCGTTGTCATGCTCTGCGCATTTGGCGCTTCGGCAATCGCATCAAACAATGGCTTCAAGGAAATTGCATAGGCCACGCGATTTTTGATGTCATCCAGGGGCCGGAACAACATGCTATAATCATCATAAAAATCTTGCGTGCCCGGTGCAAAAACTAATTGGTAAATTTCGGTGCGCTCACGCAGTGCAGTCGTTAAATCAGCCAGCTGGCGAATTAACGTTTCCGAGTCACCATTGGCCAGCGAAACGGTTTGCAAGTTGGCAATATTTGCAAATTCTGCTGGAACAGGTGCCGCCGAAATTGAAGCTAGGGGCAAAGGCAATCTTGTGGCGTGAGGATAGTGGCCGAACGCCAATACCAAAAAGATGCTCAGCCCAGAAAGCAATAGCCAAAATGCACAAAGTTTCGCAGCATGGTTCCAAGCGAGCCTGACGATGCGGGCAAATATGTTGGGCTTCAGGCGAGCGGCGACCGCAGGCACAGGCCGATATGCAAAGTGCTCTGAGCCAGATAGCTTCATGCCGCAGGCTTAATCCGAGTTGGCATTTTTCTTGCGGCGATAAGATATGACGCCCACTGGCAGCATGAGCAAATAAATTGCGGAGAGAACCGTCAACGTTTCCCAAGGGTATGAAATCAAGAATACAACAAACGAAGCCATAGCCGCCAAAATTGGCAAGAAAAATTCGCGCGGGATTCGAGCAATGGTCTTTCCCGAAAATGTAGGGATACGGCTGATCATCAGTACAGCGATAAGGATTTCATACACGGATATCGTTTTTGCAAAGGGATGGCCCTCGTCGATAACGCCCAGAAATCCCAGATAAAGCGGTGCCATAGCCAGCAAAGCACCAGCAGGAGCTGGCATGCCTGTGAAGTATCCACCTGCCCATGCAGGTTTCGCAGGAGAATCCACCGCGACATTGAACCGCGCCAGCCGCAAGGCACAACCAATGGCCAACATAAGGCAAACCACCCAGCCAAAAGTGCGCAGCGCATTCAACGACCAGAAATAAACCATGATGGCCGGGGCCACGCCGAAATTCACAAAATCTGCCAATGAGTCAAGCTCCTCTCCGAAACGCGAAGTGCCTTGCAAATAACGCGCCAACCTTCCATCCACCGCATCAAGAAATATGGCCAAAATAACGCCGGCTACAGCCAGTTCAAATTTGCCTTCAACCGCAAACCGAATTGCTGTTACGCCACTGCACAGCGCCATTAACGTTAACACGTTCGGCAACACGTAGCGGATAGGTATGGGCCTGAACGAACTCGGCTGGGCGGGGGTGATGACGGGCGCATTCTGATCAGCTTGCAAGGTTGAGCGTTTTGCCATGTTCAAGCCTTGGTGAAACGAAGTGCCGCAGATGCATCTGCAAGATCTGCGAAAATGGTTTCGCCGGCAATTGCGCGCTGCCCTAGGCCCACGCGAAGACTCGCTTCAACGGGCAGATATACATCAACACGACTGCCAAACCGGATAAGGCCGAACCGTTGGCCAGCTTTCACGTCTTCCCCCTCGCCCACAAATTTTACGATGCGACGCGCCACCAAACCCGCAATCTGCACAACACCCAAGGCTGTGCCATTGCGCAATTCAAGGGTGAAGGCCTGGCGCTCGTTATCCAGCGAGGCCTTGTCCAAATTTGCGTTCAAAAACAAACCAGGCACATAGGTGATCTTCCTAATTTTTGCGTCCACGGGCGCACGGTTGATGTGCACGTCAAACACATTCATGAAAACTGATATGCGGAGCATTTCTGCACGGGGCAAATCCAACTCTGGCGGTGGCAGCAATTTCTCGATCGCACTGATTTGCCCATCGGCTGGAGAAATAACCAAGGTGTCGCTGAGGGGCGTAAAGCGCTCAGGGTCTCTAAAAAAATAGGCGCACCAAGCGGTCAAAACCACTCCAACGGCGGCCAGTGGCCACAGGCCAAACCAATAAAACAATAGCGTTACTGCCGCAAAAATTGCAACAAAGCGCCAGCCCTCAGGGTGAACCGGGACAAACCCAGATTTTATGCTTTCAAAAATCGTCATTGAAACTCCGATTCAGCACCGTATAGTTGCGCGTGCAAGAAAAAGCAAAAGGCCCGCCGTCTCCCCCAAGAGAACAGCAGGCCTATCCAGTTTACAATTCCGGCTCTTGGTGGCCGGTTGAAAAAATTAAGTCTAGTGCACCGCGCTCGATAGCATGCGAACCGCTGGCTTATTAAATACTGGAACCGAGGCAAAAGCGTCGTCATCGTTTTCTGCCAAAACTTCAACGGGCAGCGCAGCAATGGCTTTTGGCAGCGCTTGGGTGCTGACCGCCGTGCCCGTGGCAACGGCCTGATACAAGCCATCGCTCAGTTCCGTCAATTCCAACTTCAAATTTATGATGGCATCTGCGCCCAAAAGCCTGGCTTGGTGCATGGCCTTAGCTTCAGCACCTTCTTTGGCAAGAAGCAAACCTTCAGACATTTCATCCATTGATGTGTAGGACAGGCCGCGCAATCCACCATGGTTAAATTTCATGATGCGGCGTGACCACAAAATTGATCCGCGCACCACGCCGAGCGTCTCTTCCACCGAACGCCCGGCAACCGTCTCTGTTGTAGATATCCTCATTTGACACGTCCCCAAAACTTTTGTTCCGGCAGCGTCAGACTTGGTGCTGACTTACTGCCTTTACATTTGCCACATGAGCTGTGGTCGTGGAGCCAATATGCCGGGCAGATGTAAACAAAGATGAATCCAGATCGCATTTGCATCTAATTTGATTCGAATTCGGCTTGAATTCGAGGCTCACGATTAACAGGTTCTTCCTGCCCGTGCTTACCAAAACGTTGCTTCAGCACCTGGAAAGTATCACCTTAAACACCTACTTCACACTTCCGCCAATTCCGCAACTTCTGCGAGTCTGCGACGTGCTTTATCGGCTTGTTGTTGCCTGTTCCACATGGTTGCATAGAGGCCTTTTTTGCGCAGCAAAGCGGAATGGGTGCCGCGTTCTGCAATTTTGCCCTTATCGAGAACAATTATTTCATCCGCTTCGATAATTGTTGATAGGCGATGCGCAATCACCAAAGTTGTTCGATTGCGCGAAACAACTTTCAGAGCCGACTGAATTTCTTGCTCAGTTAAACTATCAAGCGCTGACGTGGCTTCATCAAGGATAAGAATGGGAGGCGCTTTTAAAATAGTGCGCGCTATAGAGACGCGTTGCTTTTCACCGCCGGAAAGCTTTAGACCGCGCTCTCCCACCAGGCTCTCATATTTCTTTGGAAGACTGATCACGAAGTCATGGATTTGGGCGAGCTTGGCTGCTTCTTCAACTTCCGCATCACTGGCTTCGGGTTTGCCGTAGCGAATGTTGTAGCGCACCGTGTCATTAAAGAGCACTGTATCTTGAGGAACCATGCCAATGGCGCGGCGCAAACTCTCTTGCTGAACCTCGGCAATGTCCTGGCCGTCAATCAGTATATGGCCCCGTGTCACATCGTAAAACCGATATAACAATCTTGAAATAGTGGATTTTCCAGCCCCTGATGGGCCCACAATGGCCACGGTTTTTCCAGCAGGAACGACGAATGAAACATCGTTCAAAATGGGGCGTGCTTCATCATAGGCAAAAGAAACATGTTCAAATGCAATCTCGCCCTTTGCCGCTCGGAACGGCGCTGCCCCCGGCTTATCGGCTATTTCCGCATTCTGTTTCAATATTGAAAACATGCCTTCCACGTCAATCAAGCCCTGTTTTATCTCGCGGTAAGAAGAGCCAATGAAATTGAGGGGAATGGAAAGCTGGATGAGCAACGCATTTCCTAGCACAAGATCACCAATGGTATCTTTACCAGAAAGAATTGCCAATGCAGACATCACCATCACAATGGTGAGGCCCGCTGAAAAGATCACGGCTTGGCCTGCGTTGAGCGCCGCAAGTGAAACCCAGGTTTTAATGGCGGCCCCCTCATATCGTGCCATGGCTCCATCATAGCGCTGCGCTTCATGCTTCTCGTTACCGAAGTATTTAACGGTTTCAAAATTCAGCAAGCTGTCAATGGCCTTGGTTCCGGCATCATTGTCGGCCTCATTCATCGTACGTCGAATACCGATGCGGGCCTCTGTGGCCAAATAGCTGAACGTGACATAAGCGAAAACCGTCAAGGCAACGACCAGCGCATAGACCCAGCCAAGCGACCACGCAATTGCGCCACACAGGAAGATGATTTCAAATGCGGTTGGCAAAGTGTTGAACAACGCAAATCGCAACACCGAGTCTACGCCATTGATACCGCGCGATATGATGCGGCTGAGTGCGCCAGTTTTGCGTTCCAAATGAAATTTTAAAGAGAGTTGGTGCAGATGCATAAAAGTGTTGGTCGAAAGTTCGCGCACCGCACGTTGGCCCACCTTGGCAAAAACGGCGTCGCGCATTTGCGCGAACAGCACGGAAAACACGCGGCCCAACCCATACGCCATCACCATGAAGAAAGGCACGGAGAGCAACGCCACGGTTTGGCCTTGCCCGGCAGCCAACGCATCAGCCGCCCATTTGAAGGCATAGGGCGTTAGAATAGTGACAACTTTGGATCCGACCAACAAAAGCAAAGCGATGATTACCCGGGCTTTCAAGTCTGGCCTGCCCTTGGCCCAGAGGTAGGGCATAAGGCCTTTCATCGTCGTCCACTGGCTGGTTTCGCGCGGGGTCGTCGCAGTGGAGCTCATTTAGTTGGCTTTCCTATCGGGCAACACCAGGTGCTGGCCGGGATGGATCAATTCTGGTTTGGATATAATGTTGCGATTGGCATTCACAATCAACCAATAGTCTCGGCCATTGCCATAAATTTCCCGCGCAATTCTCCACAAGGTGTTACCCCGCTGCACCTTTATGTCATGCGGTTTGACCGTTATAAATACAGGGTCTGGCGTCGTCATACGCGGGCCAAGCCCATCGTAAGGCATGGTTTTAGGCAACGCATCGCTTGTGGTGCTGAGACTTGGAATGACATTGGAACGGACGCTTGGAGGGTTAAAGATCTTTTGTTTTTGCTGGTGCAACAACAAGAACACCGCAATGCAAGCCAACACGGCGGGCAGGCTGAATCCTGAGAGGGTTATATAATTCCAGCTGTTGGTTTGCCTTGCGATTGCCATGGTCACTATATAGTCATGCGTTGCCTCTCGAATAAGGCCCTAACCCTTGATTTGCAAAGACCATTATGTACCCCACCCGAAATGCGCCTGAACACAGGCTCTGCGTTTATTGCGGCTCCAGCCCGGGGCGCAATCCGGCTTTTGCAAAGGCTGCCACTGAGCTCGGCACCTTATTAGCCCGCGAAGGCATGGGGCTGGTTTATGGCGGCGGCGCCATTGGTTTGATGGGCGAAGTGGCCAAGGCCGCCTTGAATGCTGGCGGTCATGTCACTGGCATCATTCCTGAGTTTTTAGTGAAGAAAGAACGGATGCTTGAAGGTGTAAATGAATTGATCGTCACTCGCTCGATGCATGAGCGCAAAACTTTGATGTTTGAGAAGTCCACGGGGTTTGTGGCGCTGCCTGGCGGCGTTGGCACGCTTGAAGAACTGGCCGAAATCACCACTTGGGCGCAGCTTAATCAGCATGCCAAGCCGATTATCATTGCTGATGTTGAAGGTTATTGGAGCCCATTATTGCAACTGCTTGATCACATGCGCGCGGAATCATTTATTCGGGCTGAAACTGAAGTATTTCTGGATGTAGCAGACTCGGTGGATGAGGTGATCCCACTCTATCGCCAGCGCGTGGGCAAAGTGCGGCAGAAAGTGCCGCTGGCCGTTATTCGCCAGCAACTGTAACCAGTTTGTCTTCGCGCAAGGAGGCCACGCTATAGATCATCAGCGCCACCCAGATGATGGCGAACCCAGAGAGTTTCCACGTGTCCAGCTTCTCGCCAAACCAGAACACAGCGGTGAGGAACACCAGTGAGGGTGAGAGATATTGCAGCAGGCCCGCAGTAGAATAACGGATCAGCTTGTTTGAGGCTGAATAGAAAATCAGGGCGCCGGCAGTGAACACGCCGCAACCCATCAACATCAGTGTACTGAACATATCAGTTCCGAAGTGCAGCTCTCCTCTTGTGCCCAGCCAAACATCCGCAGCCAACAATGGCACCAAGGCGAGCATCACTTCAACCAAGAACCCCTCGATGGGGCCCACCGCCATGATCTTGCGCAGATAGCCATAAAGACAAAACGTTGTGGCCAGCGATAGGCCGATCCACGGAAATACGCCGGTACCGAAAGTCACAACAGCAACAGCAAATACCGCAAGGCCAATCGCCAGCATTTGCGGCTTGCTGAAACGCTCATGCAGGAAAATGAAGCCAACCGCCACATTCATCAGTGGATTGATAAAATAGCCCAGGCTGGCATCCAGCGTGTGGCCGTGGGTGATGCACCAAATATAAAGTGACCAATTGAATACCACGAGCACGCTGGTAAATGCTAAAAGTGCCATCGCGCGGCCATTGCGCATAACCGCCCAAACGGCAGACAGACGGCCAAGATACCAAGCCACGCCAACACCAATTGGTATGCTCCATAAAGCCCGGTGAACCGCAATCTCCAATGGATTGATATAGCGGATCAGGCCAAAGTAGCCCGCCATTGCACCCCAGAACAGATGCGCAACCACGGCATAGATCACGCCGCGATTTTGATCTTTGGTGTCACTCACGCGGCAACGCCGTCGCGGAGCAGCTTGTAAGTGATGGCATCCAGCAGCGCTTGGAACGAGGCTTCAACAATATTGGGTGAAACACCCACAGTGAACCAGCGATTGCCCTTGTCATCCCTGCTTTCAATCAAAACCCGGGTGGTGGCGCCCGTGCCGCCGTTGAGGATGCGCACCTTGAAATCCACCAATTCCATATTGTCGATATGCTTTTGGTATTTTCCCAAATCCTTGCGCAGAGCCACGTCCAAAGCACTTACCGGGCCATTACCCTCGCCGGCGCTGATCAAAATATCGCTGCCCACTTTCACTTTCACGCTGGCTTCGGAATACATGGTGCCATCACGTTGGCCCACATTCACCTGGAAGCTCTGCACATCAAAATAGTGCGGCACCGTGCCCAGCGTGCGCCGCGCCAGAAGTTCAAAAGAGGCATCAGCGCCATCATAGGCATAGCCAATGTTCTCGCGCTCTTTCACTTCGCGCAATAAATGATCAAGGCGGGCGTCGTCCTTCCTGATCGACAGGCCGATGCGTTCCAACTCTGCCAGCAAATTAGATTTACCAGCCTGATCTGAAACCAGAATGCGCCGCGTGTTGCCCACGCTTTCGGGCTTCACGTGTTCATAAGTCTCCGGTTCTTTGGCTAAGGCTGATGCGTGAATACCGGCCTTGGTGGCGAAGGCACTTTTGCCCACATAGGGGGCTTGCGCGAAAGGCGCACGGTTTAAAAGCTCATCAAAGCTGCGGCTGATGTTGGTCAGTTCCGCCAGATTTGCACCCAGCTCAAATCGCGTGTTGAAATGCGGCTTCAAGCCCAGCGTGCCGATGATGGAGATGAGATTGGCATTGCCACAACGTTCGCCGATGCCATTCAATGTGCCCTGAATTTGGCACACACCGGCTTCCACGGCGGCCAGAGAATTAGCCACGGCCTGCTCTGTGTCATTATGCGCATGGATGCCGAGATGGGAACCGGGGATCATTTTTGTCAGTGTACTGACGATCTTCGTCACCTCCGGCGGCATGGCGCCGCCATTGGTGTCGCACAACACAACCCAGCGCGCGCCAGCATCATAGGCCGCCTTGGCGCAGGCGGCGGCGTAAGTGGGGTTGGCTTTGTAGCCATCAAAGAAATGTTCGCAATCCACCAGCACTTCCCTGCCCACTGCTTTGGCGGCCGCAACGCTTTGGGTGATGCTTTCGAGATTTTCCTCATTGGTGCAGCCCAAGGCCACGCGCACGTGATAATCCCAGCTCTTGGCCACAAAGCAGATGGCTTTGGCCTTGGCGTGTAGCAAAGTTTGCAGGCCAGGATCGTTGGAGACTGAGCGCCCCGCCCGCTTGGTCATGCCGAAAGCGGTGAAGGTGGCTTTGGATTTGCGCTCCTGCGCAAACAGTGCTGTATCTGTGGGGTTGCCGCCAGGATAGCCGCCTTCGATATAATCCACGCCCAATTTATCGAGCATGGAAATCACTGCCAGTTTATCCTCCAGCGAGAAGGTAACGCCAGGTGTCTGCTGGCCGTCGCGCAAGGTGGTGTCGAAGAGGAAGAGTTTTTCGCGGGTCATGGTTTAGCTTCCAAGGCATCGAGAATGGCCAGCAAGGTTCCATCCAGTGCTTGATTGATGTTGATATTCCAGAAACGGAGAATGCGGAAATGCTGGGCCTTCAGCCAAGCACTGCGCTGTTCATCATAAAAAGAGTCGAGATGTTGGCTGCCGTCAAGTTCAATGATCAAGCGCCTTTCGAGGCAGACAAAATCGACGATATATTTGCCAAGCGGAACTTGGCGGCGAAATTTACAATGTTCAAAGCGGCGGCCACGCAATGCGGCCCAGAGCTTTTTTTCGACATCGGTGGAATTTCTGCAAAGGTGTTTGGCGAATTGCTGCTTGCGTTGGAGCGACCCCTCATCCGCCCTTCGGGCACCTTCTCCCGCAAGGGGAGAAGGAGAAATACGATGGGATTCTGTCGCAGCTTCCTTCTCCCCTTGCGGGAGAAGGTGGCGCGCAGCGCCGGATGAGGGGTCGCTCCGCACTATCATCTTAAGCTCCACTCGGTTTTGAGTTCGCCTGTGAGGGGATTTTTCACATCCTTGATCTGAATGCCCATGGCGGAAAGTTGGTCGCGGATTTCGTCAGATTTCTTCCAGTCCCTGGCCTTGCGGGCTTCGAGGCGGGCGGTGATCAGTGTTTCGATCTCAGGATTTTTAGCAGACATCACATCTTCCGAAACACGAGAATGTTGATCGTACGACGCCAAATCGATGCCTATGACGTTCAGCAGATATTGAAGTTTTGAAGCATTAAAAAAATGAGAATTCGAAAGCAAAACTGAAATCGCCTTTGGTGTATTCAAATCATCTTCAAGCGCCTCAAAGAATTCTCCTTCTGCAATCTTCGTGGAATGATGCCCTATCGAATCTCTGTCTAATTCCAACATTGTGGCGAGCGATCGCAAATTGCTTTTGGCCTCCTGCAAATTTCTTTGCGTCCAATCAATCGGCTGGCGATAATGCGTTTTGAGCATGTTGAACCGCACCACTTCGCCTGGCCATTCTGCCAGCACCTCCGCAATCGTCCTGAAATTCCCCAAACTCTTGCTCATCTTCTGGCCTTCAACCTGCAGGAAGCCGTTGTGCATCCAATAATTCGCCATCACCGTGGTGCCATGCGCGCACCTGCTCTGAGCGATTTCGTTTTCGTGGTGCGGGAAGATCAACTCCAGCCCGCCGCCATGGATGTCAAACACCTCACCCAGATGCGCCTTGCTCATCACGCTGCACTCGATGTGCCAGCCGGGGCGGCCACGGCCCCAGGGCGAAACCCAACCGGGTTCCTCCGTTGCTGACTGTTTCCACAGCACAAAGTCACCCGGATTTTTCTTGTGCGCATCCACGGCCACGCGAGCGCCTGCAAGTTGGTCTTCCAACTTGCGGCCTGAGAGTGCGCCATAATCCTTCATGGAGGATACGTCGAATAACACTTCACCAGCCGCCGCATAAGCGTGGCCGTTATTGATCAGCACACTGATCATTTTCACCATGCCTTCGATATGTTCGGTGGCGCGGGGTTGCGCTGTTGGCGGCAAGCAGCCCAGTGCAGCAACGTCTTTCTGATATTGGTCGTAGGTCTTTTCCGTCACCTTACGAATGGCGTCATTTAGCGGTGTGTCGGGGTAATCGCGCAGCGCCCGCGCATTTATCTTGTCATCCACATCGGTGATGTTGCGCACATAAGTGACGTGGCTTTCGCCATAGATGTGGCGCAACAAACGGTAGAGCACATCAAATACAACGGCCGGCCGGGCATTGCCGATATGAGCGAAATCATAGACCGTTGGCCCGCAGACATACATGCGCACGTTGGTGGGATCGATGGGGGTGAAAACCTCCTTCGTTCTGGTCAACGTATTATAGATTCGCAGTGCCATTTATCCCTCATGGTGCTTGCCCCCCGGGAATTCGCTTTTAAATTTTAAACAAGCGGCGCCCAGCCAGCGATATGTTCGCTAGTTATTAATATTGCCACAGGTGGCACAGGGGCGGTGCAGATTCATTAACGGCAAAATGCGCCAATGGGGAGAAAAGGTCAAGCCTTGCCACCTCGCATGGTTTCCCGAGAGTGCTACTGTGCACCCCGGTGCGAGCGGCGCATTATGTCTGGCAGACGTTGCTGTAGATGATTCGTTTGTTGTTATATTTTGGCGGTTTGCCCGAAAAGCACTTTGCGTTCTTCATCCGTCATGGGCTTGGAATAAGTTGGCCCCGCGGCAGCATAGGCTTTCACCACCGCAGGCCGTGCCTTGATGGCCTCAAACCAGCGCTTGAGATGGGGGAATTGATTCAAATCTTGCTTGTGCACGTCATGCGGCACAATCCACGGATAACTGGCCATATCGGCGATGGAATAATCACCCGCCAGGTAATCACGGTCGGCCAAGCGCTTGTTCATCACGCCATAAAGACGGTTGGTTTCATTGGTATAGCGATCCATGGCGTAGGGGATTTTTTCCGGCGCATAGACATTGAAATGGCCATTCTGCCCGGCCATTGGGCCAAGGCCACCCATTTGCCAAAACAGCCATTGCATCACTTCAGTTTTCGCACGGATGTCTTGGGGCAGGAACTTGCCAGTTTTTTCGGCCAGATATTGCAGAATGGCGCCTGATTCAAAAATGCTGATCGGCTTGCCACCATTTGCCGGCACGTGGTCAACAATGGCTGGCATGCGGTTGTTGGGGGCTATGGCCAAGAATTCTGGCTTGAACTGCTCACCCTTGCCAATGTCCACGCGGTGAATGGTGTAAGGCAGCCCCATCTCTTCCAGGGCGACGGTGATTTTGTGGCCATTGGGTGTTGGCCAATAATGCAGGTCAATCATGGTGAAAATCCTAAAATGAAACTAGCGCAGATACATATTGTCTCTGCGCTAGATGAAATCAAGTCATGAGTGTGTGGTTATTCTGCCGCTTCGACATTTTCGTCGTCTTCGAACTTGCGAGGACGCAAGGCCTGTTCCTTTTTCAGTTCATCGGCCACCAGAAAAGCCATTTCCAGCGCCTGAGCTGCGTTGAGACGCGGATCACAGAACGTGTGGTAACGATCATTCAGGTCTTCATCACGCAGGGCGCGGAGTCCCCCCGTGCATTCCGTCACATCCTTGCCCGTCATCTCAACATGAATGCCGCCGGCATGCGTGCCCTCAGCGCGGTGGACGGCCATGAAATGGCGCACCTCGTTGAGGATCGCATCAAAGGGGCGCGTTTTATAACCTGATGTTGACTTGATGGTATTGCCATGCATCGGGTCGCATGACCAAACCACTACCCGGCCCTCGCGCTTCACCGCGCGAATAAGTTCAGGCAAATGCTTTTCAACTTTGTCAAAGCCGAAACGCGAGATTAATGTCAGGCGGCCGGGCTCGTTCTCGGGATTAAGAACATCAATGAGTTTAATCAACTCGTCAGGCTTCAGTGAGGGGCCACATTTCAACCCGATGGGGTTTTTAATGCCGCGCGCAAACTCTACATGGGCGTGATCCAGTTGGCGTGTGCGGTCTCCAACCCAAAGCATATGGCCAGAGGTGGCATAATAGTCGCCACTGGTGGAATCGACCCGTGTCATCGCCTGCTCATAACCCAGCAACAGCGCCTCGTGGCTGGTGAAGAAATCTGTTGAGCGCAGTTGTGGGGCCGTTTCCGCCGTGATGCCGCAAGCACGCATGAAGCCCATGGCTTCGGTGATGCGGGAGGAGAGCTCTTCATATTGCGCAGAAGCTGGAGAATCTTTCAGGAAACCCAATGTCCACTGGTGCACATGTTCCAAATTGGCATAGCCACCTTGGGCAAAGGCGCGCAGCAGATTAAGCGTGGCCGCCGACTGACGATAAGCCATGATCTGGCGCTCAGGATCGGGCACGCGGCCTTCAACAGTTGCGGCAGAGTCATTTACGATGTCACCGCGATAAATCGGATATTCAACACCATCAATGGTTTCGGTTGGCGAAGAGCGCGGCTTCGCAAACTGACCGGCAATGCGGCCCACTTTGACCACAGGCTGGCCACCAGCAAAGGTTAGCACCACCGCCATTTGCAAGAAGACGCGGAAGAAATCGCGGATATTATCAGCCGAGTGTTCAGCGAAGCTCTCGGCGCAGTCTCCGCCTTGGAGAAGGAAGCCTTTGCCCTCAGAAACCTTGGCAAGCTTTCGCTTTAATTTGCGTGCCTCACCCGCAAAAACCAGCGGCGGAAAACCGGCCAAGCGCTGCTCCACAATGCTCAGCTTTGACGCATCAGCATAAAACGGCATCTGCTGCACGGGAAATTTCCGCCAACTGTCAGGTGCCCATTTCGTCGTCATTTTAAAACTCCATACCCAGAACGGCCCCTATAAGGCTTAGCACGCCAATATGCCAGTTTACATTTTCCGGCAACCAAACGTTAACGCCCTCTTGCTATAAATTGCCTGTTAAAGCTGTTTTTAAAAAATGGCGAAGCTTTCGGCTTTAACAGATATTAACCATGTTGGCGGCTTTTACATTGCCATTGATTGGAGCGGCGGTTGCACAATTTAATAGAAACTTTGCGGCTTGGCGATGTTCAACATTTTTTTTGGACGGGCCACCCGCCTATTATTATCCAGCTCATCGCGATCAATACCATACTTATGGTCATCCTCATTTTAAAGCGAGCTCGCGAGACAAATCCCTCGCGACGCCCCGCCACGATATTTCTGCAATGCGTTCTCATTGTCACCAACTTTGCGGTTTTGTGCCAAGAGCAATGGATGCCCTATGCCGATCATAGCCGCACTATTTTCATGGAAGAAGTCAGCCACTATACCAGAGCCTATTGATCGAATTCAGCGCTTGTGAGCCGCCAGAGACTCGATTGCTGATTTATAGGCCTCTTGTTTATCCACGCTCCAATAGCGCAAGTTATCAATCCTGATTGGATCACCCGAAACGGCACAGCGCACGTAATCGCCTTCGCGAAGAACCTGGAAATCAGCATCGAGGTAGCGCAGCTTGGCTTCGCGTTGTGGCTGGACTGGATGGCCTTGGAAATTCATCACCCAAATATAGCTGCACTACAATTAAATTAAAAGAGTGTGCCTTGTAGATTAAAAGAGTGTGCCCTGCGATTTTGGTTTTGTGGCAATCACTGCCAACCGGCCGTCGGCCATTTCAATCTGAAGAGTGGCTTCGGGTTTGATGTTTGCCACACCCCGCAAAGGTGTTCCCGCTTGATTGCGCAGTACGGCAAAACCGCGCGACAAAACCGACTTATAGCTGAGGGCCGCCAGCAGTTTGGATTCACTCGCAAGCCTGTCCTTCGTCTTCACCATGAACTGTCGCAGCGCACGCGTGTTCCGTTGTTGTATTTCGCCTATACGGCGGCGGCCTTCGCGCACGCGCAGTCGTAATGGCTGCACGTTGAGACGGCCGGTTTGACGCGTCAATGCAACGGTGTGAGTTTGCAAATTGGACTTTAGGGCACGGGGCAACTTATCTCCGGCCCCATCGAGACTTTGGCGTGCCAATGCCACGATCTCATCGGGCTTGGGCAAGGCCCGCGATGCAGCTTGCAAACGCAGGCGCACTTCCGACAGCACGCGAGACAGGCCGCGCTTCTGTCGCGCGTTCAGGCTTGCTGTTTCAGCCAGTAAATCCATCCGCACAGGAACGGCTTTTTCAGCGGCGGCTGTGGGTGTGGGCGCGCGCCAATCTGCGGCATAATCAATCAAGCTGGTATCTGTTTCATGGCCAATGGCAGCGATGATTGGGATCGCGCTGGCCGCCACGGCACGCACGACGATTTCTTCGTTGAACGGCATCAGATCTTCCAGCGATCCGCCGCCCCGCGCCACAATCAGCAAATCTGGCTTCTGCTCCATCTCGTTGAAGCCGATGACGGCGGCGGCCACTTCGGCGGCGGCCGTTTCACCCTGCACGCGCACCGGCCAAACAATTACATGCCGTGGGAAACGATCATTCAAGCGGTGCAGAATATCGCGGATAACAGCGCCAGTAGGCGAAGTGATGACGCCGATTAGCTGCGGCAAGTATGGCAGCGGCTTTTTGTGCGCACTATCAAACAAACCTTCAGCGGCCAACGTTTTGCGACGCTCTGCAAGCAAAGCCATTAAAGCGCCAACACCTGCCGGTTCAATATTTTCGATGATGATTTGATAGCTGGACTTGTTTGGATAAGAACTGATCTTGCCGGTGGCGATCACTTCCAGCCCTTCTTGCATTTTGCCGCGAAGTTTTGTGAAAGCGCCACGCCAAATGATGGCATCAATTTTGGCGCTTTCATCTTTCAGTGCAAAATAAACATGGCCGGATGAGTGCGCGCCCCGATACCCTGAAATCTCACCACGCACGCGCACTTGGCCGAAGCGATCTTCCAAAGTGCGTTTCAGCGCCTGTGAAAGTTCGCTCACTGATTGCTCCGCCAGATTAGCTTTGGGCGGTTTGATGATTTCCCCGGTTTCGGGGTCAAAATCTTGGGGGATGGACACGTTGTGTGATTCTCAAACTCTTTGATGAAAACCATTATAGGGCAAATTCGGCGCATGTGAAATTGCGTTACGAGGCGAATGGGGCGGCGGGGTTTATCTCTTGATCACCGCCAGCGCGATATGAACAGCATTCCGGCAGACTTTAGAAAACGTTTTCTATTGCTCATCAGCTATTTTTTTGGCAAGCAGCACCATGCTCTCAGGGATCTAACCTCGTGGCCAAATCCAAACAGATTTTGAATGGAAACATCAAAAGCATGGTTTGCCACGCGCGGTTGAGAACAAAGCCCTCAGCGAGCGCGCCTTGCCCAAACCACTGGCCCCCCGCCCACTGAAAGCCTGAAGCATGAATTATGTTCCCGCGCCAAACCGCTACGACAAAATGGTCTACAACGCTTGCGGAAAATCCGGGTTGAAGTTGCCCCTGATTTCGCTTGGGTTGTGGCATAATTTTGGCGATGACGTTGCGCACCAGACCAAGCAGGAAATCGTTCGCGCGGCATTTGATAGCGGCATCACACACTTTGATCTCGCCAATAATTATGGCCCGCCGTCGGGTGCCTCCGAACTGGCTTTTGGTGAGATTCTCCGCAACGATTTGAGGGGTTATCGAGATGAGATCGTGGTCTCAACAAAGGCTGGGTATCTGATGTGGCCCGGGCCTTATGGTGAGTGGGGCAGCCGCAAATATATTTTAGCCAGTCTTGACCAAAGCCTGCGGAGGCTTGGCCTTGACTATGTGGATATATTCTACTCCCACCGTTTTGATCCCCATACGCCGCTTGAGGAAACGATGGGGGCTCTTGACCAGGCAGTGCGATCTGGCAAGGCGCTCTATGTCGGCGTATCATCTTACAATTCCAAGCGAACAAAAGAAGCGGCGGCGATTTTGCAACGCCTTGGCACACCTTTTATTATTCACCAACCTAGCTATTCGATGTTGAATCGATGGGTAGAAAAAGACGGCCTGCTTGATACGCTCGACGGGCTAGGCGTGGGTTCGATAGCCTTTACGCCATTGGCGCAGGGCCTGTTGACAAATAAATATCTTGCGGGAATTCCGCAGGGCAGTCGGGCCACGCAAAGCAAGAGCTTGCCTCAAGATTTCATCACCACGGAAGTTTTGGTAAATCTAAAAGCGCTCAACGCAATAGCCGAGCGTCGTGGCCAAAGCCTGGCGTAGATGGCGATTGCCTGGGTGCTGCGCAAGGGGCTGATCACTTCGGCTCTCATTGGTGCAAGCCAAGCCTCGCAAGTGCGCGAATGTGCTGCCGCGATTGAAAACCGCGAATTCAGTTCAGCGGAATTGGTCGAGATCGACAAATACGCCAGGGACATGAATATCAATCTTTGGAATGCATCCAGCGAGAATTCCGGAAGTGCCTGAACAATTAAAAATTTTCTAACCCGTGCTCAGCGTGGGGCTTTTCCAGTACTTTGCCGCGCGATGATTTCGTAACCCAAATCGAATTGTCTTTTGATCGTGGATGGATTGCCCGCCATCATGTTGATTGCTGTCTCGGCTGCCAGTTTGCCGATTTCGCGGCGGTGGATAGCAACAGATGATAGCGATGGTGACGAATAGGCAGCAAATTCAAGATCATGGAATCCGAGAATGGAAACTACTTCGGGAACGTGAAGGCCCAACTGACGACATTTCATCAGGGCCCCCAGTGCAAGATTATCATCACTGCAGAACAGGGCCTCGGGAATCTTGCTGTTTTCGGCCACGTCGCTCATGATGGCTGAGCCCAAGGCAATGCTGCTGCGTTCGGCCTTGTGAGCGAGTAAGTTGGTATAGGAAAGGTTGGCTTCCTCCATCGCTCTGCGGTAGCCGCTCAGGCGTGCCGCAGCGCGCACGTCGAGATTGCCGATAACAAAACCAATTCTCCGGTGACCGAGATCAATAAGGAATTTTGTCGCGTCGTAGCCCGCCTGTGACTGCGACAAACCGATGTTGATATTGATCGGATCATCCGTGAGTTCGAAAGTCTCGATCACCGGAACTTTTGATTTCTGCAACAGACGGCGGGCCATGGGTGTGTGGTCAATGCCGACTATGATGATGGCTTCAACGCGTTGGCCCAACAACGTTCGTATTGCCTTTTCTTCTTCATGAAGGGAATAATGGCTATTGAACACGATGACTTGATAACCGGATTCGAGAAATACTTCGTGCAGTGCCAAAAGGTATTCCGCAAAGATGACGTTGTAGAGTGTGGGTACAATCACTCCAATGGAATGACTTCTGGAAGATGCGAGGCGACTGGCCGCCAGATTTGGCACGTAGGCCAACTTATGCACAGCCGCATCAATGCGCTGTCGCAATTCTGGCGAAACAGTGTCCGGCTTGCGCAATGCGCGCGAGACTGTGATAGGGCTGACTTTTGCAAGCTTGGCCACGTCATCCAGAGTTTTTCGTCTTTTTGTGATGTCCGCCTCCCCCAGCAACGGGAATTTCTTAGCTCAATTTATTAGCGCGCGTGAGTTCAAAGTTCAATAAATTTGACAGCGCTGTCATTTGTGTTAAGCATGTCTCTCCGGGTGAGTATTTTAATGTTTCGAAATAATCGAACGCGCAACCGGAATGGCAGTACGGAATCATCCGTGGCCTCATTTGGGAGGATAGTTCATGACATCATCACCGACTTTCAGGCACGCCCTAGCGTTGGGCTTGTCGGTTTCTTTTTTTGCGGCTCTTACTGTGACGGCTCATGCCACCGGCCCTGAAATCGTTGCTGGCCCGCCAGCGCAGCCCGAATGCTTTTCCCCCTGGGGAAAAGATACGAAATTTTTTAAGTTCCCCAAAAAAGCTGGCAAATTCCGCATTGCCTTGGCCAATGGCTATATTGCCAACACGTGGCGCATACAAATGATTCAAACCGCGAAAGCCTACGCGGCCCAGCCTGAAGTTGCAGCAAAGCTCAAAGAATTCAAGGTTGTCTCAACCGGCGAGGATGTGCCCGCACAGATTTCTGCCATTAACAACTTCATCGACTCTGGCTATGATGCAATTGTTGTCAACGCGCAAAATCCAACGGCCTTTGGCCCCGTTATCAAGCGCGCCAAGGAAGCTGGTGTGGTTCTTGTTGCCTTCGACAATATCCTCGATACGCAAGATGCCATAAACGTGAATGTCGATCAAAAGGGCCTGGGTGTTTTATGGGCCAATTGGCTGATTAAGAATGTGCCCGGTGGTGGCAAGATTCTCGAAGTGCGCGGCGTGGCCGGCACCTCAGTCGATACTGACCGGCACAACGGCATTCATGAAACATTGGATGCTTCTGGCAAGAAGTGGGCCGTTACTGAAGTTGTTGGCAAATGGGACGATGGTGTTGCACAGAAGGCAACCGCTGATGCAATCGCGACCAATGGCCCGTTCGTGGGCATTACAGGCCAAGGCGGAGACACTGGTATCGTTCAGGCCATGATTGATGCCAAGCACGCCTTTGTGCCGTTTGGCGGTGAAACCGAAAACGGCTTCCGCAAATTCTGCGCTGCTCATGCTGCGGATGGTTTGAAGTGCTCATCAGCAGGCACTGGCCCCGCCCAAGTTGCCGTTGCCATCAAGACGGCAATCGCGGCTCTTGAAGGCCAAGTGGTTCCGCAATCTGTGAAACTGCCTTTGGCTATTGTCGAGGATCCGAACTTTAAAGCGGATGCTGACTTTTTCCCGAAACAGTCCGACAATTTTTTTGTTGGTAATGCTTTCCCAACCTGCGGCATCAATTTCACCGCACAGGAAATCATGGGGCAATCGAAAGAAAACCAATAGCTTGTTCTAAACTCCCGAGTGGTGTCGCAGAAGAAATTCTGCGGCGCCATTTTGGTGTATAATGGCGATGGAGCAGCTTTGGTCGAAATAAAACCTATATTGCGCATGGCGGGCGTGTCAAAACGCTATGGGGGCGTTCGCGCGTTGGAGAAGGCCGACCTTGAAGTCAGGCCCGGCCGCATCCATGCAATTCTGGGCGAAAACGGGGCCGGCAAATCCACACTCATAAAAATAATGGCTGGCGTGGTCGCTCCCGATCACGGCAAAATGCTTCTGGATGATACTGAGGTTTCTTTTTCTTCTCCCGCCGCGGCCAATAAGGCAGGCATCGTTTGCATATTCCAGGAGCTGTCCTTAATCCCCGATCTCTCAGTTGCTGATAATATCGTGATCAGTGATCCACCAACGCGGTTGGGGCTGATCGATCGCAAACAACAGCGGAAAATTGCTGAGCAAGCTTTGGCACGCGCGGGCGCTGAAGATATCCACCCGCTCTCACTGGTAAAAGATTTGCCTTTGTCGCGCCGACAAATGGTGGAAATCGCCAAGGCGTTGGCACGCAAGCCACGCATTCTCATTCTTGACGAGGCCACGTCAGCGCTCACTGTGGCAGACGTTACAAAAATATTTGGGGTCCTCAAGCGTTTGCGGAATGAAGGTTTGGCACTGCTTTATATTTCCCATCGCATGCACGAAATTGCTGAGTTGGCAGATGAGTGCACAGTTTTTCGCAATGGCCATAAGGTTGAAACCTACAAAGCAGGAAACAAAACCGATACACAAGTTGTCGAGTTGATGATCGGCCGTGAATATAAAAATGTGTTTCCACCAAAGGCCGAGCGGAAAACCCTGGAAAACGCACCTGTGCTGCAAACGAAAGGATTAACTTGGACTGACAGACTTAAGGATATTTCACTTACAGCGCGTGCGGGAGAAATTGTGGGCTTGGGTGGCCTTGACGGCCAGGGCCAGCGTGAACTGCTGTTGGCATTGTTTGGTGTCTTGCGCAGGTGTTCAGGTGATATTTTGATCAATGGCAAGAAGGTGATCATCAACAGCCCGGTTGCCGCCAAAGCCGACAGAATCGGTATGGCTCTGGTTCCTGAGGATCGCAAGACAGAGGGCTTGATGCTGCCTATGACGGTGCGTGACAATCTTTCTTTTGCTGCTCTGCGCCGCATTACCAATTCCGGCATTGTCAATCGGGCCAAGGAACAGAAACTAATTGACGAGATGATTGCTTTGCTCGCAATCAAAACAGCCAGTGCCGATATTCCCGTTGGGTCACTATCGGGCGGCAACCAACAAAAGGTGGTGATTGCCAAGTGGTTGATGAACCAGCCGCGGATCATCTTGCTGAACGACCCAACGCGCGGCATTGACGTTGGCACCAAGCAGGAGTTGTATGTGTTGTTGCGAAAACTTGCCTATGACGGTGCCGCAATACTCTTCTATTCAACTGACTATGATGAATTGATCGGCTGCTGTGACCGTGTTCTGGTGCTATATGATGGCAAGATTCATCGCGAGTTAAAGGGTGCTGAAATCACTGAGCACACCCTGATTGCCAGCGCTCTTAACGTTGAAACTGATCGGGTGAGCCATCCATGAAGCAATGGCGTTTTTGGTTTGTAGAACATCGCGGCACGCTGATGGCCTTGGTAATTTTTGTGGTGATGTTTCTGATTTACGCCTCAAATCATCCCGCAGGTTTTGGCGCGAACATGGTGCAAACGGCTTCAAACAAGGGCGTTTTACTAGCTTTTGTCGCCATGGCGCAGTCGTTGGTAGTGATCACTTCGGGCATTGATCTTTCAGTGGGCATGGTTTTCACTCTCACAAATTGCCTCGCTTCGTGGCTTGTTGTTGGCTCGCCCGCCCAAGTGATATTGGGAATTATCGCGGTGCTCGCTGTTGGCGCAGTTTGTGGCGCAATCAATGGCTGCGTGGTGATTTATGGCCGCCTCCAACCGATTGTGGCGACTATTGCCACCGGCGCGATTTATTACGGCATCGCCTTGGCTTTGCGGCCATTTCCGGGTGGCACCGTTAATGAGACCATTGCCGATGCGTTGACGGGCAAGCTGTTCAATTTCATTCCTGCCAGCCTTGTTGCCATGATTGCCATTGTGTTTGTGGTCTGGGTTCCATTCAGCCGATCTGTGGCTGGTAGGGCAGCCTATGCGGTCGGTTCATCCGAGACTGCGGCTTATATGTCCGGCGTTCCCATCAAACGGGCGAAATTTTTTGCTTATACTTTATCAGGCTTGCTGGCCGGCACAGGCGGGTTGTTTTTGACCTTTTTCACCTATACGGGAGAGGCTGCCTATGCCAGCGGCAACGCCTATACACTGTTTTCAATCGCCTCAGTGGTGCTTGGCGGCGTGTCATTAATGGGCGGCAAAGGCAGTGCAATAGGCGCGATTTTTGGAGCACTGGCTTTTCGGACCATTGGTGACCTGCTTTTTGTTTTTGATTTTGATCCCCTTTGGCAACCTTTATTCCAAGGCGTTGTGCTGTTGCTTGCCGTCAGCCTCAGCGCGTTTGGCCTGCTGCGTGTTCGCAACAGGCTGGATTGGTTCACGTGAACGCCATAACCGCAAGACTTTCCAGCTTTCGGCGCCACCTTGATCCAGCGGTGATAACGGCCTTTGCGTGCATCTTACTGTTGCTTTTTCTGGGCAGCCTTTACTCGCGCAATTTCCTGTCTCCGGAATATTTGTTGCAGCAGCTTAAAGTGGCATCTTTCCTTGGCATCATCGCCACCGGCATGATGCTTGTGATTTTATTGGGGCAGATTGATTTGTCGTTGCCCTGGGTGGTGACGGTGGGTGCCATGATGTCAAGCGCAGCGGCGGGTTTTGGCCACACAGGGGCCATGCTTGCCATTCCGTTTGGCATTTTCTGCGGTGTGCTTATTGGATTGGTCAATGGCTTTGGTGTGGCCTATTTGCGCATACCCTCAATGATCATCACGCTGGCAACCAATGCCGTGGCCCAAGGGCTTATGGTAGTTTACACGGGCGGATTTTCACCACAGGATTCGGCATCGCCAACCATGCGCTATCTGGCGACCGGTTTCATCATTCCTTCCATTCCAAATTCGGTTTTATGTTGGATCATTGTTGGTGCCGCTGCGGTATTCCTCATGAACCGCACCGGTTTTGGTCGCTCAATCTACGGCATTGGCAACCGTGAACGCGCAGCCTATCTTTCGGGCATCAATACCAGACGCATCGTTTTGACGGTTTTCGGCATTTCGGGTGGATTGGCCGCCTTTGGCGGCGTTCTTCTGGCAGGCTATGCCTCTAAGGCCGCACAATCGATGGGTGACGCCTATCTGTTGCCTGCCATTGCGGCGGTGGTGTTGGGCGGCACTTCCATTTTGGGTGGCCGAGGAAGCTATTTGGGCACGGTGGCCGGTGTCTTGCTCATCACGCTTTTGCAATCCATTCTTTCAGTTATGCAGATGCCAGAATTCGGGCGGCAAATCATTTATGGCTTAGTTATTATTATGATGCTTTTGCTGTATGGAAGAGAAAGCCTTTCACGCTGAGGTGCTGTCTCAGTTGTTGGTGAAAATAAAAGTATTTTAACGTCCAGATGATTGAGGGGTATTATGTTTGACGTCATGGGTAAGCTCGCTGTCATCACGGGGGGAACCCGGGGAATAGGTCTTGCAATCGCGGAAGCGTTGCTGGCCACCGGGGCAAATGTGGTTTTAAATGGTCGATCTGAAACCCGGGAATCCGCAGCACTCGTTTCCAGGTTTGGCTCCGAACGCACTGTCGTTGATTTGGGAGATGTTTCCGATCCAACTTTTGCAAAGGCCTTGATTGAACGTGCGATCGCACGATTTGGTAGACTGGACATACTTACGCACAGTGCGGGTGGACCGGTTCCGGGGAAAATAACAGAGATTTCGCCTGAGACATGGATGATCGCATTTGCCTTGCATGTCCATCCGGTGTTTCATCTGTTCCGAGCAGCGCAACCTGCCCTTTCAAAAGCTGGGGGTGCTGTGGTGTTAATCTCATCTGTGGCAGGCCTCAGGGGATGCCCGTCGTCAATAGCCTATCAGACGGTGAAGGGAGCGCTTTTGCCCATGGCCCGCGCTCTCGCATTTGACCACGCGAAGGAAAAAATCCGTGTAAATGTCTTGGCACCGGGAATTATACGCACCCGCTTTCATGCTTCAATGAAGGATGAGGCTAAATCGCATAATCTGCAGAATAGAATTCCTCTCCAGCGCGAGGGAAGTGTTCAAGATGTCGCCGAGGCCGCAATGGCGTTGATCACCAACGAAAATATCACTGGCGAAATACTCACGATTGACGGCGGAATGTCGATGCGGATCACGGGCTAGAAGTGGCCTGATGCAGATATATGGGCCTTGCGCAAACTTGGCAGCGCTCGGGTAAAAATGTTTTTCGTGCAAGCCCTGCGGAGGTATCATGGAGCGCGGCCGAATACCAAATTCTACGCGCACATCAAGGATTGGCAAAAAATGTTGCCCGCCATCAAGATATGGCTTCCCTCACCCATTGGGCGTGCCAGACCAACAGGTGATGAAAGACCGACATGTCATCCCATCCAAATCCGATTGGCTTATGGGTTGTCGTGACACGGCATTATTGATCATCAAAGTTGTGTGAACCTTAGGCTCAACCGCGAATGCTATTGGAATAAGTTGCAGTAAAATAAACTCGCGCGGCGATGGCGCACGGGAAGCCTTACGGACACAAAAACCGCAAATCCCGTCGCAAGCAATGCTGCTTTTGAAAACGGCGCATAAAAACAGGAACAGTTCACACAGCGATCAACACCTCAACCAGCCGACGGATGGAATCGTTGTGTGACTCTTCTGATTAGATATCTGGTTCCAGATTCAGCCAGGCCAGCTGATTTTTATCCAACTTCACCGCCAGTCCTGCCAAGGTTGAGGCAATTTCGCCGGGGCTGCGCGGGCCGACGAGCGCTAATGAAGGGAAGCTTTGGGCCAGCACCCAAGCGGTCGCGATGTTGTGCGGCGAAACACCCATTTCTTTTGCCAGTTTTTCGGCGCGGTTGCGCCGCTCTGCATTGGCTGGGCTACCGAAGCAGGTTTCTGGGCTGGTGTCGGCGGGCAGACGGTTGCGCAGGGCTTCGGGCAGGAAATAACCACGCGCTTGCGATGACCAACTGATGTGCGTGAAGTCGCTTTCGCGCAAGAAGGCCAAGGTATCTGCGGTGTTGGATGTCACACAGCCAGCCCAAACCGGTTTTTCCATGACTGCGAGTGATAAATTGTTGTTCAGAATGGTGAATGGTTTCAAACCATGGCTGGCAGCGTAAGCATTGGCCGCATTTATGCGCGCCACAGACCAGTTCGAGCCACCGAAAGCCCCAATGAGTCCGGCTGTGTGCAGTCGGTTAAGGGCATCAACAAACTCACCCACAGGCACGTCTAGGTTATCGCGGTGCATGATATAAATGGGAGCGTGCGCAAGCCCCAGGCGTTCCAGTGAAATATCCAACTGCGCCACGAGGGCGCGGGGCAGGCAGTAAGGGGTGTGGGCACCTTTGACAATGGTGATCACATCCTTGGCAACACCGCGATTGGCGATCCATTGGCCCAAAACTTTTTCATGATGGCCACCGCCATAGACAAATCCCGTGTCGAAAGCATTGCCTCCCGCTTCCATCCACGCGTCCCATACCAGGGCACCCGAGGCAATGTCGTCTTTGTTATCGCAGCCGATGATGAGTTGGCTGATGGGCTTTTCGAGATCGGCGATTTTGATTTTTGGTATTTGTGGCAAGCCAGCCGGCAACACGCTCGTCAATGCGCGATTGAGTTTTGGGTCTTCAGTGAAAGTTACATAGCCAAGTTCAGCACGCCAACGGTCAAGCGCGGCATTGTTGGCGATGCTGTCGGCCCACGTCATCGCCGGATAGGGCGCTTGCGTTTGGCCCTCTGCAATGGCTTTGCTTGCAACTTCGGCTTCGAATGAAAAGAGTTGATTGGGGCTGCGCAAAGTCACCACGTGAGCTTTGCCGTCAACTGTGGTTATGATCGTGGCGTCTGATGGCCCCGCGTTGCGGCCCGGCACCCAAGGATCAACAATTTCGATTGTGCCTTTGGCGCCAGTAATGATGGCACGATTATCCATGTTGCGGGCCACGGCGCAAGCGATTTCTGCGGTAAGGCCCCCTGCAAAGACCAAGAGCCCATAAGCCACTTCATCAACGCCACTTTCGCCCCGGATGCCGCTGCCTTTGACGCTTACAGGCTCGGCCCCTGCAATCAATCTGGCCAATGACATGGGATAGCCACCAACATCCAGAATTCCGCCACCGCCCAAGTTGCGATCAAACAAGCGCGACGCAGCATTAAACTTTGCCGAAAAGCCGAATTGTATTTTCATGTGGTTGATTGGGCCGATTTGGCCCGACTTGATGATTTCCAACACGCGCGCAATCTGTGGATGACAGCGATACATGAAGGCTTCCATAAAAAATCTGCCGCTCTGTTGGGCCACTTCTGTTACGGCCAAAACTTCAGCACTATTCATTCCCGCCGGCTTTTCAACCAGAACTGCCTTGCCCGCGCGCATGGATTTGATTGCCCATTCAGCGTGCCAGGGGTGCGGCGTGGAAATATAAATTGCGTCAACTTCACTGTCGGCCAGCAAAGCATCATATGTGGCGTGGCGCTTCTCGGGCAATATTTTATTGTGTTCGCCGAAGGCCGCGCGGCGTTCGGGTGATGTACTGGCGATTGCCACCAAAATACCAGACTTTGCCTGCGCCAGACCATCAGCAAAGTTTTGTGCGATATTTCCTGGCCCCAAAATTCCCCAGCGTGTTTGTTTCATTTTATGCTCCGATTAAATACAGTGTAATTATCAGCGAACACGCTGGCCCGTTGCAGTGAACAGAAGTGCTTTGGAGGCATCAAAACGAGCCTCAAATTTATCGCCAGATTTGATACCCCGCGCAGATTGCACGGCCATGGTGAGCAATTCGCCTGCCCCATTGCCCGCATAAACAAAAGATTCACCACCCAGATGTTCAACCAGTTCAACGGTGAGACCGAATTTCTGCGTGCCACCAGTGCTGAAATGCTGTGGTCTCAAGCCGATTACAACGCCTTCACCAATTTTGAGATCGGATTTGGCGACAGGAAACTCAAATGCCGTATTGCCGTAGCTTGGCAACTTCACTTTCAATTTTGCCCTTGAAGCGCTGTCAACCACGCCCTTCACAAAGTTGATTTTGGGTGAGCCAATGAAGCCTGCAACAAACATATTATCGGGGTTATCATAAACATTAAGCGGCGAGCCCACTTGCGCCACCACACCTTCGCGCAGCACCACAATTTTGTCTGCCAAAGTCATGGCTTCAACTTGGTCGTGGGTAACATAAATCACCGTCGCTGCCAATGACTTATGGAGCCGCGCCAACTCAATGCG
>JANYHB010000029.1 GCA_025359265.1 Hyphomicrobiales bacterium
GAATATCCTTCACAACTTGCTCAGACATTCCGTGGCTGTCGGATATATGTTTCATTCCAGTTCTCCGTTTTAATACGATGAACCAAAAATCCTCCTCTATTCAAGTCAACCAATCTGTCCCATGAGATCTGACGTCGGACATCCTGAAGCGAGCAAGCGATTTGTTTGACCAGCGGCGCGAACAATTGCGCGCAGACTATCAAAAGGCAGGGTTGAGCGAAAAAGACATCATTGCGGCTCTTGAGGACCCTGACAACTATTCAGGTAAATACTTTTTTATTCCCGCCCGCGCGCGCTGGAATGAGGGCTGGACCTACAAGGATACGCAAGTCAATCACCCTGCGCTCAAGCATATGAAGTCGAACGTAGGAACGGCGTGGAATAAAGCGCTCGAAGCCATCGAAGATGTGAACCTGGATGCCTTGGAAGACGTTCTTAAACCCAACATCAACTTCAACAAACAGATAGGTCAGAAAGCCCTGAGCGATGACCGGCTTGCCGACTTTATCCAAAATTTCGAAAAGATCCCGCTGCGCGACGAAGATTTCGAATTTCCCGATTTTTTGGGCGCGGCCTATGAATGGTTGGTCAAGTTTTTTGCGGACTCTGCGGGCAAGAAAGCTGGCGAGTTCTACACGCCCGCTGAAGTCGTGCGATTGTGTGTGGAAATCTGTGATCCTAAGCCCAAAATGCGGGTTTATGACCCCACTGTCGGCTCTGGCGGCATGCTGATTCAAACCCGCGACTATCTCAACGAAAACAATCATGACCCAGAAGAGGTCAGCCTCTATGAGCAAGAAAGCATCGGCACAACATGGTCTATCTGCAAGATGAACATGTTGCTGCACGGCATTTCCCACGCCGACATCCGGCAGGAAGACACAATCCGCGCGCACCACATTTTGCGCCTAACACCAATGAACTGATGCGCTTTGATAGCGTGTTGGCCAACCCGCCCTTCAGCCAAAACTACATCAAGAATGACATTGCCCAGCCGGGGCGCTTTGCCGTTTTCATGCCATAGAAAGGCAAAAAGGCAGACTTGATGTTTGTTCAATATATGCTGGCGGTATTGACCCATGAGGGGCGCATGGCCACCATCATGCCCCATGGCGTGCTGTTTCGCAGCGGCGATGAACGGGTGGCGCGCAAATATTTTATCGCAAACGGTTACCTTGAGGCCGTCATCGGCCTGCCGGGAAACCTGTTTTATGGCACGGGCATTCCGGCCTGCATTCTGGTGATGAACAAGCAAGGTGCCAAGAACCCAAAGGGTGAACTGCGCAGCCAAGTGCTGTTCATCAATGCTGACCGTGAATTCCGTGAAGGCAAGGCGCAAAACCATTTGCGGCCCGAAGATGCGGGCAAGATCATCCGCGCCTACCGCGAGAAAAAAGAAATCCCAGCCTATGCCCGCATAGTGCCGATTGCTGAACTTGAGGTGGGGTCATTGGTTGCCCGCAGTGTGACAATTGCCAGCCGGAAGACTGCTCCGATAATTCCCCGCAACCTACGGGCTGTTTCGCGACGGCCGGTCTTTTCGACCTTCTGCAAAAGATGCAGCACTTCGAGTGCAGTAATATCGGACATCGCACGGTCGGCCAGAGGCTTCGCCAAATCTTGCAACAACCAGCGCTTCTTGGCCAGAGTTGCCTCTGAGGCCCCATTGGCGATCATGCGTTCGATATGTTCTTCGGCCAGTTTTCCAAAAGTGCTTTTGGCCGCTATTTCTGCCTTCAACCTGCCAGCTTTTTTTGCACTGCAGGATCGCGACCTTCTTCAATCTCAAGTTTGGCTTGATCGCGTTTGCTGCGGGCTTCCGCCAAGCCAATGGTCGGGAAGCGGCCAATTGACAGGCATTTTTCTTTTCAAAACAGCCGATACTTCATCCGCCACAGTTTGGAGCCACCGGGCTGCACAAGCAGATAAAGCCCGGCACCATCCGCGAGCTTATAGGCTTTGTCTTCGCTTTTGGCGTTTTTGGCTTCCAAAGGTGAAATTTTCATTTCGAGCCCTACCTCTGATGAGTGAAATCATACCCCCAGACATACCCCCAAAATGGGGGTATTCCAACGCAAGTATGAAAAGCTATGAAAATATTCATATCAAATATCACCTTGAAATAAAAGGAAATATTCAACTATGTTCATCTATGTTAGGAATAAATGGTGCCCTGAAGAGGACTCGAACCTCCACGATGTTACTCGCGTGGACCTGAACCACGTGCGTCTACCAATTCCGCCATCAGGGCAATCACACGGGCTTCTATGCGGGCCTATGTGCCATTGTCAACGGCACACTAAAAAAGGGCAGAAGGTTTTGCCCCTTCTGCCCCGCAAACGATTTTAAGATCAGGCGACGAAAATTAGTTGCACACCTTGAGCATGGCCATGGCCTTTTCGGCGTTGGCTTTCGATTCGTACATTTTGGTGCCAACATCCATCATCATCTTGCCATCTGCAACTTTATCCATCACGGCGCACTTTTTGGTTTTGGCATCTTGCTCAACGTAAAAGCCAACAGGTGCGGCAGGGGTTGCGGCCATGGCGGAGCCAGCGCAAACTTTCAACATGCCCATGGCCTTTTCAGCATTGGCCTGGCTGTCATAAACCTTGGTGCCGGCATCCATCATCGTTTTGCCGTCCGGGGCCTTGTCCATCACGGCGCATTTATGACTCTTCGCATCTTGTGCAACATAAAAGCCAGGAGCGGATGTTGCAGCGAAAGCTGTGGTGCCGAAAGCGGCAACAAGCAAGCTTGCACCGAGAATGTTTTTCATCATGAGAGTGTTCCCTTTTGGTCGATGTTGAAGTGAGATTTGTGGGTCGCCTGATACTGTGGACTCAGACTTGGGAGGGGAGATCAACTCAGATTGTGACAAGAATAAGAAGGCTAACTTACTAATTTTACTGGTAACATCGATCTTGGTGGTGAAATGAGTCTGGGCTGCGTTTGCATTTTGAGCGCAGCGCTCTAAAAGCCTTGTAAACCTATTGTATTTGAAAGTTTGAGACGTGAACACGCAAAACTCTGACAAAATTGTCACTCTTATCGGTGGCTCTGGTTTTATTGGCCGCCACGTGGCGCGAGGCTTGGCCAAACGCGGTTACCGCGTTCGCGTGGCCTGTCGAAGGCCAGATTTGGCCAACCATGTTGTGCCGCTGGGCACACCGGGGCAGGTTGTGCCGGTGCAGGCCAATGTGCGCTACCCTGCCTCCATTGCTGCTGCCTGCGTTGGGGCGTATGCCGTGGTGAACCTTACGGGGCTGCTTTATAGTGGTGGCGCGCAGACGTTTGACGCCGTGCATGTTTTTGGCGCGGAAGCGGTAGCCAAAGCGGCCAAGGTGGCCGGGGCACAAGTGGTGGTGCATCTTTCCGCCATTGGTGCTGATGCCGAGAGTTCATCCAACTATGCCCGAACCAAGGCTGAGGGCGAAGCCAAAGCGAAAGCTGGGTTTACTGGTATTTCGATTGTGCGGCCTTCAGTGGTGTTTGGGCCTGAAGATGGTTTCTTTAACCGCTTTGCCGCGATGGCGCGGATTTCACCTGCCCTGCCCCTGATTGGCGGCAAAACGAAATTCCAACCGGTGTTTGTGGGCGATGTGGCGGAGGCGATTGCCACACTGATTGACCGCGGTGTGGCTGACGGCAAGACCTATGAACTTGGGGGGCCCGCGGTGAAGAGCTTCAAGGAATTGCTTGATTATGTTTTGGAGGTGACGATGCGCAAGCGCGTGGTGCTGCCTTTGCCCTTTCCACTTGCCAGTTTGATGGGCACAATTGCGGGACTTTTGCCCAATCCCGCGCTCACGTCAGACCAGGTTGAACTGCTTAAGCACGATAACGTTGTTTCACCCAAAGCGGAAGTCGAGGGCCGCACGTTGATGGGCCTTGGCATTGGTGCACGCAGTATTGAAAGCGTGGTGCCCGGTTATCTCTATCGTTACCGCAAGGCCGGGCAGTTTACGGTGAAGGCATAGGAGTTTTATACATGCCAGGCGTTCAGTGCGCCGGCATATATCAAGCCCAGCATGGCGCTGCCAAGGATAACACGGTAGATCACAAAGGGCAAAAAGCTGTGGGTGCGGATATATTGCATCAGCAAGCTGACTGTGGCCAAGCCGATAAAGAATGTGAGGACTCCGCATTCCATTTGTTGCCAGGTGATGGCGGTGTGATTGACGTAAGCATTGCCTAACTTCTTGACTGACCCGCCAAGATTGGCAGCAATGCCAATGAGGAACGCAAATTTGGCGGCGTCTGGACGCACAAAACCTAAAAACCTGCCCCCGGTCATCGTTATGCCTGATCTGCTGGTGCCCGGATTTAAAGCTAAGCATTGGAAGCAGCCGATGAAGAAGGCATCCCATCGCGTAACGTCACCGACGCGTTTTACTGAGCGGCCCCACGTGTCTGCAATATAGAGCAAGACGCCAAAGACGATCGAATTTATGGCGATGAGCAGTGGCATGCGCAGCACTTCATCCACCTTGTAATGATCGTAAATCAGGCCCAGTGCGATCACCGGAATGCTGCCCACGACAACTTGCTGGAAAAGATTGGAACTGGCGCTGGCACGGAAGCTTACAAAATCCACCAACCCGCGCAGCATCATCAGAACTTCACGGTAGAAATAGACAATGGTGGCAAACACGGTGCCGAGATTGGTAATCGCATCAGTGAGCACGCCTTGATCAGGCCATCCGGTGAATGCCGGAACGAGGATGGAATGCCCGGACGACGAGATGGGCAGATATTCCGTTATCCCTTGGATCAATGCCAGGACGAAAATTTGTATCTGCGACATGCTTTAAAACCCAAAATGCGGGCTTGCCAGAATCGCTTGCCGCTGTGGAATCAAGCCTTTATATCCCGAATACGCCTTACGCAATGGCGGCTTAGGCTCAAACCCTTGAAAGCATAAACGCCTTATGGCCAAACTTTTTCATTTTATGCTTGATCCTTATTCACGGCGCGTTCGCTTGGCGCTGCAAGAACAGAATGTTGCTGTGACCCTGGTGGATGAAAAGCCCTGGGCATTGAGCCGGCAAGTGGTTGATCTAAACCCATCGCGTTTTCTGCCTGTCTTACAAGAGGATTCGGGCGCCGTGATTTGCGGGGTTGAGGCACTGGGGGAATATCTGGAAGAGCGGATAACATCCGAGAAATCATTATTGCCCGGCAATGCATTGCAACGTGCCGAAATCCGCCGTTTGGTGGCTTGGTTTGATGTGAAGTTCTATAGCGAGGTGACAGAACCGTTACTGACCGAAAAAATAATAAAGCGTTTTATGCGAACGCCATCAGTGCCCGCCATGGCGCGGGTGCGCGAAGCATTGCAGCGCTTGAAGCCGCATCTGGATTATGTGGCTGGCCTGGCAGAGCAACGCTCTTGGCTGGGCGGGGAGGAATTATCGCTGGCTGATTTGGCGGCGGCGGCCCATCTTTCGGCGATTGATTATTTGGGTGATGTTAATTGGGCTGATCATCCGGTGGCGAAAAGTTGGTATCAACGCATCAAGTCCAGACCCGCATTTCGTGCGTTGCTTTCAGACACGCTGCCCGCTTTGCCGCCATCGGCGCATTATGCCGATTTGGACTTCTAAAATCTCACCCTCCTCTCCATGGGCGGGCGTGAGCTGCCCATCCTGCCTTCGCCCTGCGAGCAACATCGCTGGTTCAGCCGGTCAAGCCCGTCGAGGGAGAATGGTGGGGCGATGAAAAACCTCCTCACGTCTTTGCGTGAACTTGTTGAGAAAGAGGGGTTCTCGGCTGTGGGTATCACGTCAGCGAAACTTCCATCTGAAGTGGCCGAAAATCTGGGTGCCTTCATCAGCGCAGGCCATCACGGCACCATGGATTGGATGGAAGAAACAAAGCAACGGCGCGGCTCTCCTGATGCAATGTGGCCCGAAGCTAAATCTGCCATCGTGCTGGCGATGAATTATGGGCAAGGGTTGGATGCTTTTGCGCGCCTGGAAGAGAAATCGGTCGGCGTGATTTCAATCTATGCTTTGAACCGCGATTATCATGACGTGATCAAAGGCAAATTGAAACGCTTGGCCACATGGTTTGCCAGTGCGGCAAGGGCCGAAGTAAAAGTGTTTGTTGACACCGCCCCATTGATGGAAAAACCCTTGGCGGCGCTTGCCGGCTTAGGCTGGCAAGGGAAGCACACCAATTTGGTTTCACGCGAACTGGGTTCTTGGTTTTTTTTGGGGGTTATTCTGACTGATGCAGAATTACCAGTTGCGCAGGCCGAAGTTGATCACTGCGGAACCTGCAGGGCGTGTTTGGATATTTGCCCCACGCAAGCTTTTGTTGGTGAGCGGCAAATTGATGCGAGGCGCTGCATTTCTTATCTGACCATTGAGCACAATGGATCGATCCCGCTGGAATTTCGCAAAGCTGTTGGCAACCGGATTTATGGCTGCGATGATTGTTTGGCCATTTGCCCGTGGAATAAATTTGCACAGGCTTCTCGTGAGGCAAAGTTTGCGGCGCGGGCGGATTTGATGGCACCAACTTTGGAAGAGTTGTTGCTGTTGGATGATGTGGCGTTCCGGGTGAAATTTTCAGGTTCGCCGATAAAGCGCATTGGTCACGAAAAATTCATTCGTAACTGCTTGATCGCTGCCGGCAATAGTGATGACCGCGCCCTTGTGGCAGTAGTGGAGAAGTTGACTGAAGACGCGTCACCCATCATTCAAGAGACAGCACAGTGGGCACTGCGGGAATTACAATGAAGCACCTGTTCTGTTTTGGTTTTGGATTCACGGCTGAACATCTTGCCAAGGTTTTGCCGCGGGATGAGTGGCGCATCAGCGGCACAACGCGCAAGTCTGAAGGCCTTGCAGCGATGGCCACGATTGATGTGCACGGATATATCTTCGATCAGCTGCAGCAACTCCCTTCATCAGTGACGCATATTCTGGCTTCCATTCCACCAGGTGAAGAGGGGGATCCGGTTGTGGGGAAATTTGGGGATCAACTGGCACGCCCGCTCGCGTGGACGGCCTATCTTTCCACAACCGGGGTTTATGGCGACAGGCAAGGCGGCGTGGTTACGGAAGAAAGCACGCTTGCCCCCACGTCCGAACGGGGCAAGCGTCGGGTCGTGGCGGAAAGCCAATGGCAGCCATTCGCCGCCCACATTTTTCGTCTGCCAGGGATTTATGGACCTGGCCGCAGCCAGTTGGATAGCCTGCGAGACGGCACGGCCAAGCGCATTGTGAAAGCAGGACAGATTTTCAGCCGCATTCATGTGCAAGACATTGCGGGCATTCTGGCAGCATCCATTGCGCAGCCCCATGCGGGGCGAATTTACAATGTGGCTGATGATGAGCCTTGCCCGCCGCAGGATGTGGTGACTTATGCCGCGCATCTGCTGGGGATTTCACCGCCTCCCGAAGTGGCTTATCAACACGCCAATCTTTCGCCCATGGCGCAGAGTTTTTATGAAGACTCGAAGCGCGTTTCAAATGCGCGGGTGAAGAGCGAGTTGGGCTATCGGCTGAGGAATCCGAATTATCGGTTGGGGTTACGGGCTTTGCTCTAACGGCCGTCAACGAGGTCAGCCAAATTCAGCGCCGTATCGCAGATCATTTTGAGCTGCGTTGGGCTTGATAGGCGGTGATCTGCGCCTTTGATGTAGGTTAGCGTCACATCATCGCCCCCGATGGCATCAAAGGTTTTAACGGCATGGGACACTGGCACTTCTTCATCTTTGGTGCCTTGCAGAATGCGCACCGGCACGTCGATTTGCATGCCATCTCGCAAAAGCAAGTGCTGCTCACCATCAGCCAGAAGCTTGGCGGTTATTTCATAAGGCTCAGCATAACTTGAAGGTTCATGGTAAAGGCCGGTTTCGCGCAATTTCTTGCGGGCAGGTTCGTCAAACTTATTCCACATTAAATCCTGGGTCATGTCAGAGGCCGGGGCGAGCAGAACAAGCCCCGCGAGGCGGCGATGGCCCAGAGGGTCTTCCAGTTTCAAACGCCTGGCCAAAAGCAGCGCCAGCCAACCACCCATGGATGATCCTATAACCACTACTTTTGAACGCGTGTGGGCAAGATACATATGGATGGCTTGCTCAAGCCAAGCGCTGATTGTGCCATCCACAAATTTGCCGCCGGATTGGCCATGGCCGGAATAATCAAAACGCAGCGTTCGCCTTCGCGTGGCGCGGGCCAACTCAGCCAAGGCTTCACCTTTTTTGCCGGTCATTTCGGATTTGAAGCCACCCAGAAAAAGGAAGCCGCAGCGGCCCACTTCGTCGCCGCCGCCATCAATTCGGTAAGCCAATGTGTGGCCGCCAAGGGCGCGATCTGTCAATACTTGTGACATTTCCCCAACCTATTCTCTTTTTAAAACATAGCGGCTTGACGGAAGCCCCTGTTTTCCTGTCTAAACGCTCACGTTAGCCAAGGGCCGCCGGAATCGCAATTTGCAAATCTTTTTGCGCAACGGCTGTGCCCTTCAAAAAGGAGAACTGAGTTACTTGAGCCTGCCCCCCCGCCCAATGCCGCCCAAGCGGCCTGCACCCGCGCCGCGCCGTTCACCCACTGAGGCGCCCACAAAAGAAGAAGCCCATAAAATTAACGGCCGCATAGACTCGCGCGATGTGCGCTTGATCGATGCTGAAGGCAATAATGTTGGTGTGGTGCCCACGCGGCAGGCGTTGATTATGGCGGAGGAAGCCGGGCTTGATCTGGTTGAAATTTCACCTGATGCCAAGCCGCCGGTGGCCAAGATTTTAGACTATGGCAAGTTCAGGTTCCAAGAACAGAAACGTGTTGCCGAAGCCCGCAAAAAGCAACGTGTTGTTGAAATTAAAGAAATTAAACTGCGCCCCATGATTGATGATCATGATTATGATGTGAAGATGAAAGCCGCGAGACGCTTCTTTGATGAAGGCGATAAGGTGAAGGTGACATTGCGCTTTCGTGGCCGCGAAATGGACCATCAAGAATTGGGCCACAAGCTTTTAAACAAGGTGAAAGCTGACACGGTTGAGATTGCCAAGGTGGAAATGGAACCGCGCTTTGAAGGCCGCCAGATTATTATGATTCTGGCGCCGAAGGCCACAAAGTAATACCAACGGCCAGCACTCTTTAACTAACCTCATGCTCAGGCGCCTACCAAGGGCGGACCTCTCAACATGTGACCCCTTTCGCGTCGCAGCGAACCGGTGGCGGCATTGCGGCCCGCAAAGCACCTCAGCGTGGGGAAATAAAGCTACTGGCTGGCCCACATGATGCGTGCGATCCAGTCTACTTCCTTCATGTCCAAGGTTTTGGTTTCATGGGCCGTGTTGAAGGAGGCCAACTCCAAGGTGCGGGCGGTTTGGCGCTGCATGATCTTGGCCATCACCTGGCCATCTGCCGTGCGAACCACCACACGGTCTCCCTTGCGGATTGTAGCGGCGGGCGAGATCACGATGATATCTCCCTCGCGGTAAACCGGCATCATTGAATCACCGGTGATTTCCAGCGCGTAAGCTGCCGAATCCGTTACCCCCGGCACATCAATCTCTTCCCAGCCACTGCCATGGGGGAAACCTGAGTCATCAAAGAAACCACCCTTGCCCGCTTTGGCAAAACCCAGAAGTGGGATCTGCTTGAGGCGCGGTGCAGCACCTTTGCGGCCCGCCAGCAAGTCCATGAATTCTTCAACGCCGGCGCCTGATGCATTAAGCACGCGCGAGATCGATTCCATGGTGGGCCAACGTGGGCGGCCTTCTGGGCCGTTGCGCTTTGAAGGGTTAAAAGAAGTTGGATCAAGACCCGCTTTTTTGGCGAGGCCGGAAGCGGAAAAACCATAGCGATCTGCTATCGTGTCGATTGCGCCCCACACCTGCTTATGTGTAAACATCGGAAATAGCCTCATATTTAGCAAAATTGACTTGATATAGGAAGGTTTACCTTGAAAATTCGATAGTTGCAAGAGTGATTCTTGAATTAGCCCCGTTTTCCACATGGAGTTGCAGTGCAGAATATTTTCAAAATCTTGGATTTGGCGCTTTTTGAACAAGCGCAAGCCTTGGGGCGATTTGCTGGGGCAGGCATAGATTTGAAAGATGGCTACATTCATTTTTCAACGGCTGCACAAGTGCAAGAAACAGCGCGACTGCATTTCCCCGGCGTTGAAAGTCTGATGCTGTTAGCTGTGCCACACGAAAAGCTTGACAGTGAACTAAAATGGGAAACTTCGCGCGGTGGGCAATTATTTCCGCATCTCTATGGCATACTGAAGATGAGTGAGGTTCAGTGGGCCAAGCGATTGCCGTGGAATGGTGTGGCCCATGATTTTCCGCCGGAGACCTTTTTATGAGTTTGGCTTTTGCTTTAGCCAAGCCGTTGCTTCATGCACTTGATGCGGAGCAGGCGCATCACCTTACGCTACAAGCGTTGAAGTTTGGGCCGAGGCTCGGCAAGGGGCCGATAACTTCACCTTTGTTGAAACGCCGCGTGTTTGGATTGGATTTCCCAAATCCCGTGGGTTTAGCAGCGGGCTTTGATAAGAATGCTGAAGTTCCTGATGCGATGTTGGGGCAAGGGTTTGGTTTTGTGGAAATTGGTACCGTAACGCCGCTGCCGCAAGCTGGCAATGCGCGGCCACGGTTGTTTCGTTTGAGCGAAGATGGCGGCGTGATAAACCACATGGGATTTAACAACAATGGCCATGCTGCCGCGTTGCAGCGCCTTATCGCACGGCGCGCGCGCAAGGGAATCGTGGGTGTGAACATTGGGGCCAATAAAGACTCCACTGATCGTGTTGCCGATTATGTGAAAGGCATTGAAGTGTTTCAAGATGTGGCAAGTTACATCACCATCAATATCTCCTCGCCCAATACGCCGGGTCTGCGCAATCTGCAAGGCAGGGATGAGTTGCAGGGCTTGCTGGCCCGCGTAAATGCGGCGCGCAAAACCAAGACGCCCATGCTTTTAAAAATTTCACCTGATCTTGCTGATGAGGATCTGCGTGATGTGGCTGATGTTTGCGCCGACGCGGTCGATGGCGTGATCATTTCCAACACCACGCTTGCACGTGGGCGGCTGTCGTCGGCAAACGCCAATGAAGCAGGTGGACTATCGGGCAAGCCACTGCTGGGGCGTTCCACGCAATGCCTCAAAACATTTCATCAAATATGTGGCGGCAAAATTCCGTTGATAGGCGTGGGCGGCGTTTACAATGCAGCGTCAGCCCAAGCCAAATTGGATGCAGGAGCAAGCTTGGTGCAGATTTATTCGGCATTGATTTATCAAGGACCAGCATTGGTGCACGAAATTTGCGGCGGCCTAGAAGGGGCTTGACGGCAGGTACGTGGCGAAGGCTTTTGCTGAGGCGCCTTTTTCTTGAAGCCGATCAAGGGCTGCATCCAGCGCTTCGCGCAAGGCATCATCACCACGGCGCGTCAACATCACCAAACCATGCGTGATGGTTGCCTTGTCAACGAAGGCTCCGCCAAATGGTGCACAGCAGCTGCGTGAATTTTGGCTCTTTAACCAGAACGCGCCGCGCAAACTATCGGCAAAGGCCAAATCAAGGCCGCCGGTGCGCAAGGCTTCGAACATGCCTTCTTCAGTGGTGAATGGCACCAGTGTTGAACGGTCAAAATTCCTTTTGAGAAATGCATCTTGAGCAGTTCCTTTGACAGAACCCAACCTGCGGCCTGCCAAGCTTTTGGTATCCACCCCGCCAAAATTAGAACCGCCGCGCACGAAAAACTGCGCGTAAGAAAAATAATACGGTCGGGTGGAGCCAAACTGCGGCGAGGCAGGCGGCCCGCCAATCACCACGTCGCCGTGCTTTTCTTGCAGGGCATTTAACAAATTAGCATAGGGCATGGTTTGCAGCTGACACTGGAGCATCAATTCGGCGCAGGCCGCAGCGGCAATTTGCACAGATAGGCCCGCCGATTTGCCATCAGCCGATTTGAAACTGAAGGGCGCAAAATCTTCATCAACAAGCAGCGTGATCATCGTTGGCAATTTGGCGACCGGGGCCAATGCAGCTTTATCAATATGCCGGAATAGTGGAAATTGCTGGGCTTCGCTGGCAACGGCGACGGAGCAACAATTTACAACTAAAGCGAGAGAGATCACTATCAAATACATCTTGCGCGCTATTGCGATTATTCGTGGCATCACGTTGTCTTTCCCTCAGGGGCGCGGGCGGTTACGGGCGCAGTGTAGTCTGTATGGGTGTAGATCACAAAGGGCTTGCGGCGATCAAGCCCAATCGCGATGCGCTGGCATATGAGCCAGAAGGCGAAACTCTGCCGGAAGTTCCGATATCGGTTCTGCAGCGGGCTTTTGAGCGTCTCAATCAAAAAGAACGTGATGTGGCGTTAAGCCAGCGTTTGGTGCCGGTGGCCTGGTTGCCGCACATAACACTCTATGCTGACGGCAACGATCAGCCAGAACCAGAACAATTTCCTTTGCGCTATAATGTAATTGCTCGCATTGCGCCTGGAACTTTTGTGGCCGCCGTGCAAAAATGGTGGGGCCCTCAGCTTACCAAACGTGCCTGTAGCGACTTAAAACAGCGCCTTCCCGATTTTTCTTCGCATCGCAGGTTTTCAACCGGCCAACAGTTTTTGCTGATGGGTTTGATTTTGCTGGTGGCAATGTTTTGGCCTCTGATTTCAATCTCCGGGTTTATGAACGTGGGTGGCCTGATCTTGACAGGGCTATTTGCCAGCATGATTTGGCTGCGGCTTTTAGCGATGAGCGAAAAGGCCTCGGCCCATAGCGCAGAGCCTGAAATGGATGATGAGGCCTTGCCAGTTTATTCAATTCTGGTGCCCCTGTTTCGCGAAACAGCGGTGTTGCCGCAGCTGATTGGCGCTTTGCAACGGCTCAATTATCCGGCTGAGAAACTGGATATTAAATTGATCCTTGAACAAACTGATACTGTTATGCGGCGCAAAATCGCTTCCCTTCATCTGCCTGCAACGATGGAAGTGATTGTGGTTCCGGCTTCCTTCCCCCAAACCAAGCCGAAGGCGTTGAATTATGCGTTGCCATTTGCACGCGGCCAATTATTGACTATTTATGATGCTGAAGATATTCCTGAGCCGATGCAACTGCGCATGGCCGCTAAGGCCTTTGCCAGGCTACCGCCCAGGGTTGCCTGTTTGCAAGCTGAGTTGACGTTTTACAATCCCAATGAAAATTGGCTGACGCGGCAATTCACATTAGAATATGCCACTTTGTTCAGGCTGGTTATGCCGGCGCTGGCCAAGAACCATCTGCCCCTGCCCTTGGGCGGAACTTCCAATCATTTTCGGGTTGATGTGCTGCGAAAAGTTGGTGGCTGGGATCCCTATAATGTGACAGAAGACGCCGATCTCGGAATTCGTTTGGCGCGTTTTGGTTTTTACACCCAGAGTTTTGATTCTTGTACCTATGAAGAAGCCAATACCGAGCTTCGAAACTGGCTGAACCAACGGGCACGATGGATGAAGGGGTTTTTGCAAAGCTGGCTCGTGCATATGCGCAATCCATTGGTCTTATTCCAACAAGTGGGCCCCGCTGGGTTTTTCGTCGTGCAGGCCATGCTGATTGGCGTGGTACTGTCTGCTACTTTCTATCCGCTCTTCGCGGCGCTTACGACACTCTTTCTGTGGAAGGCTTTTCTCAGCCTGCCAGAGCCAGGTTTGCTGGACGTTATGGTGGAAGGCATCTACTTGGGATTTTTTGTTGTTGGTTCTGGAATCATGATGTTATCAGGCATGATCGCCATGAAACGCAAGCGCTACCATGGCTGGTGGGGCACACTTTTGACGATGCCGATCTATTGGTTATTGGCCAGCGTGGCGGGGTGGATGGCGCTTTGGCAATTCATCCATGCGCCATTTCATTGGAACAAAACCCGCCACGGCCTTTCACGGTTTCAAGCGAAGCAAAGGCCTTAACCCGCGCGCGCTGCCAGCACGGTGATAACAGCTGGGCCCAAGATCACCACAAAAATGACGGGAAGGAAGAAGAGGATCATCGGTACGGTGAGCTTTGGCGGCAGAGCTGCGGCCTTGCGTTCTGCTTCAGACATGCGGTCTTTGCGGTTTTCTTCAGCGAGAACGCGCATGGCAGTGCCCAAGGGGGTGCCGTAACGTTCGGCCTGAATCATGGCGGTGACCACGGATTTAACGGTTTCAAGACCGGTGCGCTTGGCCAGGTTTTCCAGTGCCTTGCGACGCTCTGGCAAGTAAGCCAATTCAGCCACAGTGAGCTGCATTTCTTCGGCCAGAGGCACAGACTGTGAACCGATTTCCTTCGATACGCGTTGCATTGCAGGCTCTAACGCCATGCCTGACTCAATACAGATCAGCAGCAAATCAAGCGCATCAGACCACGCCCGTTTGATCGATTTCTGGCGTTTGGTGATATAGTTTTTGACAATGATGACGGGCAGATAGTAACCGATGACGATGGCACCGAAGGCCGCGCCCATGCGCATGCCCATAGACGAAAACCGTTCGGCAAAAGTGGTGGACACTTCAAAGAATGTTACCCCGGCCAGCACCAAAGGCAAAAGCACACTGGCCGCCATGAACATGGTGAGGTTGCGTTCACTGCGAAGGCCGGCCGCACGCAGTTTTTCACGTGTGGCTTCCACATCAAATATATTACGAAGTCTGAGGCGCTGTACAATTTGGGCATAAAGGCCCGTCGACTGCTTTTCGCGCAAGCGGCTGACAGAGCCCAATTCCAAAGCCGCTTTTTGAGCCGCTTTCAATTTGTCGCGCTCAGTGGAAACAGATTTCATGCGATCCGACAGCTTGTCGGTTTCCATCATGGGTGCGGCCACCGTAATCACCGCCGCAAAGGCTGCCAACGCGGCCAGCACGGTGATGATGGTTTCAACTTGAAATAAGGTTTGCAACATTTGCATGATGTTTATGCTCAGCCCTAAATTTCAAACGCGATCATCTTACGCATGACCAAAATGCCTGTTGTCATCCACGCGCCAGAACAGGTGAGCAGAATGTGCCCCATGTTGGTGTGCAACAGGGGCGACAAGTAATCGGGATTTAGAAAATACATGATGCCTACAATACAAAAAGGCAAGGAGCCAATGATGGCCGCCGAAGACTTGGCTTCTTGCGAAACGGCTTGAACCTTGGCCTTCATCTTCTTGCGGTCACGCAGCACGCGCGACAAGTTGCCCAAGGCTTCAGACAAGTTGCCGCCGGTTTTGGTTTGTATGGTCATCACGATGGCCAGGAAATTCACTTCCGCCAACGGCACACGTTCCACCATGCGTTCAATGCCTTGATCGATGGGAATGCCAACGCGCTGGCCCTCCACCACTTCCAGAAATTCAGGGCCTACCGGTGGACCCTGCTCAGTTGAAATGATCTTCATGGCCTCCGTTACAGGCAAACCGGATTTGAGGCCGCGCACAAGAACATCTATGGCGTCAGCAAAATCTGTCAAAAATTTATTTTGGCGGCGTTTGACGAGATAGTTTAAAATCCAGCGCGGCAGGCCCAGTGTGCCCGCAAAGGCGACGAGGCCAACGACAATAAGCGGCGCACCAAACATCATCGCGGCAGCCGTCAAAACGACGCCCAGAACCAGCGATGCAAGATAGAACGTGCGTGTGGTGAAATCCAGACCAGCCTGTTGAATGCGGACGCGCACCGACTTGTTTTTTTTCTTCTTTTCCTTTTCATTGATTTGATTCAATGATTCCTGGATTTGCTTGCGGCGCGAATCTTTTGGATCTTCCATCATGCGCGAACGCAGCGAAGACCCTTCTCTTCTGGGGCCAGTTCCGGCAACGGCTTTGATGCGGCTGGCACTGGCAGAGCCTGCGAGCATGGGATAGATAATCGCAAAGATAACGCCGCCCACGGCAAGCGCCACCATCACCATTAAGGCTGTGCTGGTTAGGTCATCGCCAAAGAACATCGTTTACCTCATGGCCCTTAGGCGTTGCCTGCTTCGCGTTGTTCAGCTTTTTCCATGGCGTCGGCGAGGCGGCGTTCTTCATTATAATAGCGGGCACGATCCCAAAAGTGCGGACGGGCGATACCCGTTGAGCGGTGCGCACCAATGATTTTGCCTGCGGCGTCCTCGCCCACGATTTCATAAACAAACAGATCCTGGGTGATTATCACATCGCCTTCCATGCCCACCACCTCAGTCACATGGGTGATTTTACGCGAACCATCGCGAAGGCGCGTGGCTTGCACGATCACGTCAATCGAACCCACAATCATTTCTTTGATGGTTTTTGATGGCAGGGAGAAACCGCCCATCGTGATCATGGATTCCAGGCGCGAGATGGCTTCGCGCGGACTGTTGGCGTGGAGGGTGCCCATCGAACCGTCATGGCCTGTATTCATGGCTTGCAACAAATCGAAAGCTTCAGGCCCGCGCACTTCGCCCACGATGATGCGTTCTGGGCGCATGCGCAGGCAGTTTTTTACGAGGTCGCGCATGGTGATTGCGCCTTCGCCTTCCAGATTAGGAGGGCGGGTTTCAAGGCGCACAACATGTGGCTGTTGAAGTTGAAGTTCGGCAGCATCTTCACAAGTGATGATGCGCTCATCATGATCGACACAACCGGTGAGGCAATTCAGCAAAGTGGTTTTGCCCGAGCCAGTGCCGCCCGAGATCAACACGTTGCAGCGG
Organism: Hyphomicrobiales bacterium; assembly: GCA_025359265.1. Lineage (GTDB taxonomy): Bacteria > Pseudomonadota > Alphaproteobacteria > Rhizobiales > Aestuariivirgaceae > Aestuariivirga. The sequence goes on from JANYHB010000029.1 coordinate 16,647, forward strand.
ACACGACCAATAATTTCCAAAATGGTGGCGCCTTCCGGCGTGATGGATTTGTATTTGGTCAAATCCGCCAGCTTCAAGCGATCTTTCTTGAATTTACGAATCGTCAGTGCGCAACCATCAATGGCGAGTGGCGGCGCAATCACGTTGACACGTGAGCCATCGGGCAAACGCGCATCGCAGATCGGGCTTGCTTCATCCACGCGGCGGCCGACTTGGGAAACGATGCGTTGGCAGATGTTGAGAAGCTGGGCGTTGTCGCGGAAGCGCACCCCGGTTTTCTGCATCTTGCCGTTTACTTCGATGAATACCGTACTGGCCCCGTTCACCATGATGTCGGCGATATCGTCACGCGCCAGCAGTGGCTCTAAGGGACCATAGCCCAAAACGTCGTTACAGATATCCTCGAGCAGTTCTTCCTGCTCGGCAATCGACATAACCACGTCCTTAAGGGAGATGATTTCGTTAACGATATCACGAATTTCATCACGGGCCGCTTCACGGTCCAACTGGCCAAGCTGGGTGAGATCGATGGCATCAATGAGCGCATTGAATATGGTGCTTTTGATGTCGTAGTAAGACTCAGGCTTTTGGCGCATTTCTGCGGTTGGTTTTGGTTCGGCAGCGTGTTGAGTGGCAGCTTTTGCACCGATTTTCAAATCCGGAATCGTGGCCCCCGCCACAGGCGCATGATGGGCCGGTGTTGCATTGGGTGGTTTTGGCGGAACAATCGACGGCGATAAGCCCTGATCAGATTTTTTGCCGAACATTTTTTATCCTTCTTTTTTCTTCAGCAAGGGCAAATTTTTAAAGAAGCCCGATAATCCTGATTTGGCAGAGGCTTTGCTTGACGGGCGGTTGATGCCAGCGACGAGATTAGAAAGTTCACCCAAAACCTCGGCGGATTTGGATTTTGGCGCCACTTCAAAAATCATCTGGCCATTGCCTTGGGCCAAGCCGAAGCTTTGTGGATCATGCGGGATCACTGCTGTGGGCTCAAGGCCCAGGGCCTTAGAAAAATCAGCTGCAGGAATTTCAGGGCGTTTTGGTACGCCGACTTGGTTTAAAATCAAACGCGGCTGCCGATCATTCGGCCGACCCACTTTGAGCAAATCGAGCAGGTTCTTGGCATTGCGCAGCGATGGAAGCTCCGGCGTTGCGGTTAAATAGATTTCGTCGGCGGCCATCAATGTATGCTTCACCCAAGGGGCCCAGGTGTTGGGTACATCCACAATAATAATGGGTGCGGCTTGGCGAATGGTGTTCATCACCGTTTCAACGGCATGGGCTTCAATGTTCATATCGCGGTCAACCGAGCCTGGGCCACTGAGCAGGCTGAGCTTGTTGCCCAGTTTTGCCATCAAGCGCTCAACCAGTGTTCCGTCCACCCGGTCTGGAGCAACTAGCGCTTCATATAAAGTGCCGCTGGCTTCTTGATTGAAGTTCAGCCCGGCTGTGCCGAAGCTTAAATCCAAATCAGTCAGAATAGTTTCAATGTCGTGCTTTTGCGAGGTTGCATAGGCCATATTGTGGGCAATCGTTGAAGAACCCACGCCCCCCTTTGAGCCAACGAAAGCCACTACGCGGCCCAAAGGCGCTGCCTTTGGATCATTGTATACTGCAGCCACAGATTCGATGATTTGAATGGATGTGAAGGGCGCAACGATATAGTCGCTGATGTGATTTTTCATCAACTCACGGTAGAGGATGATGTCGTTAACGTGGCCGACCACAATTACCTTGGTGTTGGGTCCGCACACTTCGGCAAACTGCGCAAGCTCGGCCATTACGCCGTCGCGGTTGCCGTGAGATTCCACAATCACCACATTGGGCGTGGGCTCTTGAGCATGATATTGTGCAGCCCCCACAATGCCGCCCATCTGGACAGTCACATGGGCTTTACCCATGCGCCTGTCACCCGCGGCGGCCTGCATGATGGCCGCACTGTGCGGATTATCGCAGAAGATGCCAATGTTGATGCGCGGCACCATGGCAACCAGTGCTGGGGCTTCGGTAGATTGAACTGCGGCGGTCATAGACATTATGGGTGTTCCTGAGAACCGAATTACGGGGCAGATTTATATGATTGGACAGATTGTGAATCGACTGTGCTGACGAAAGTATCAGCACGAATGGCAGCGCCTACGTCTGCTTCAGACAGTTTGGGCGTGACAACTTTGGGCACCACCAATGTGTTAGGATCGGCCACCATGGCGGCGATGTTGGATTGCACGGCACAGCCCAAATTTGGATAAGCCGTGTTTTCAGACGTGTCGGTCATGTCGGTTGACCAATCGCCGCAGGGTTTTGTTGCCGCATAAGTTGAGATAAATGAAACGCGCACCGGCGCTGTTGAGGCTCCTCTATAAACCCGGAAATCAACACCGTTTCGTTTCATACCTTCGGCCACCATCAAGCTGCCAATTTCTAAAGCCACGCGCCTCGAATTACCGCCACCCGAAGGGCGTTCAAGCGTCAATGGGGTTACACCGGCTTGCATAGATTGATGAATAAAGCCGCGCACCGCATTCACTTGCGCAGGAGTGAGTGTGCCATTGCCTGACGCGACTTCCAAAACTTGCGGGCCTTTGGTGACGGTGATGGGATAGTTATCACTAGCATGCACGGGTGCGCGAATACCATCATCGCTTGAAAGTTCAGTGTTGATGCAGCCTGGCAAAGCCAAAGCAGCCAAAATTAAAAGAGCAACAGATATTGACTGAGTGACAGTTGGTTTATGTTTTTTCATGTTTAACTCTCCTCACTCAACAATGTAGCCGACTTTGCCGGTGTATTTGCCATTCGAGATTTTGCCTTTTGGGCCGTAAATCTTCGTCAGACGGTCCATCAAAATGGTTTGGGTGTCGGTTGCCAGATTGAGGTTTTTATCGGGCACTTCCAGTTGCTTCTGGGCCACACTGCGCACGATGTGCGGCGTGACAAGAACCACAAGTTCCGTTTGATTTTGGATAAATTCACGGCTGCGGAAAAGGGCACCGAGAATGGGCAGCTTGCGCAAACCGGGCGTGCCGTTGATCTTGGAGCGCGTGCTTTCACGGATGAGGCCAGCCAGCATCATTGAGCCGCCGTCTGGAATTTCCAACACAGTATCCGCTGCACGCACGTTCACCGATGGGACACTGCCCGCGGGATAATTCGAGCCGAATTGAATGTCGGTCAGTTCACTCACGGCAGTATGGATTTTCAGATTGATGCGACCTTCGGTGAGAACGGTAGGAGTGAAATCCAAGCCCACACCATATTCTTTGAACTTGATTTCGCAGGTGCGCGACCCGTTGGCGATATTACAGGTTTGATAGGGAAATTCGCCGCCGGCTTTGAACGAAGCGGCTTGGCCGGAAAGGGCGGTTAAATTTGGCTCAGCCAATGTATGCAACATGCCGTCGCTTTCCATGGCGCGAATAACGCTGGTTAAACCATTGCCCGAACCATCGGCAAAAGATGCGCCATAGCCTTGGTTGGGCGACAGATCGACATTGTTGAAGGGGTTCAAGTTAGACAGATTGAAGGCAAACGAGCCAGCATTGACAATGGCACTAAAATTAATGCCCCATTGCTTCAACACGTCGCGCTGAATTTCAACCACTTTTACCTGAAGGTTGACTTGGTCTTCGCCAGCAATTTTAATGGTGTTAACAATCAAGCCGCCGCCGGTTGTGGTGGTGGTCAGGCCATTTGTTGTGGTGGTGGGTTGGCCAATATATTCATTGGCCAAGTCTACTGCAATCTTGGCTTCCTGCGCGTTCATCGCAATGCCGCCGAGGATCACGTTGGAATTCAAGATATCAACAGTGATGTGGGTGCCTGGCAACGTTCTGCGAATCAGGTTTTGCAATGGCGTGACATCCAGCGCCACTTCCAGATCAATTTGCATGATCTGCTGATTGTTGGCATCAAAAAAGAAAATGTTGGTGGCCCCGGTTTTGCGGGCAAAGAGATAGGCAGTGCTTTTGTTGCGGATCACCACGTCGACAATGTCGTTGTTGCCCACAATCACATCACGCGCATCTGCGGGCAGGGAAACAACGGCCGATTTATTAAGTGCTATCCGGAAATAGTGGCCGTTTGTTTGTGCTGCCGTGGGCGACATATCAGTGGCGCTGGCTTGGCGTGGCAAGAGAGGTGCCAACATCAAGAGCGATGCTAAAATTGCTGCCGCCCAAGTAGAGAATTTGGCGAGAGCCATTGTTTTGTTTTTCTGTGATGATTTATTGATCATGACCATGTTCTCATTGCGCCGCTGCATAAGATTCAACACCCGCTCTTACAAAAAGCGGATCACCTGACTTCAATTCGGCTTTGTCATTCACTCTGGCTTTGAATTTGCCTTCAAGTTCAGGGAAAATTTGCGCGGCAGTCTTGCCATCATTTTCAGAGATTGAACGCAAGGCCAACGAAAGCTCGCCAGAGGATTCCACTTGGGCGATAATTTCAGATTGTTGTGGGGTGAGTTCCAATGTGGCCGTTTCGCCTTTTTCAACAGTCACCGGATCTGTATCGCCGGCCTGTTTGAAAACCTGGTTGACAGCAAGCACGCGCACATTGCTGAGAACTGCTTCGCTGTGAACCACAATTTTCGCGTCTTTACCTTCCGCCGCCTTTTTGGTGAGGATTACATCCACACGGTCATTCGGCAGAATAAATCCGCCTGCGGCGGAGCGGTTAGAAATGGCCACTGAAATGGCGCGCATGCCCTTGGGCAGGCTGGCACTCATGAAGCCACCAGCCCCGGCCAACAGGATTTTTTTATCCATCATCGGCTCATCCTTATAGGTGGGCAGACGCACGCGCGCGCCCACCAAATCTTTCATGGCGTTGGGTTTGTCATTTTTGTTGATCATGTAAGGCAACACGTTGGCTTTTGGCCAAGCCGTCCATACTGTTGCGTCAGTCAATTTGTCGCCCATTTGCAAATCTTTGCTGGCCACAAGCACTTCTACGGTTTCAACCGTGCTCACCACATCATGCTGCAACACGTCATGTTGCAAATCTTGTTTACGGCTCATCACATTGCGGGCCAGCAAACCAGCCACAACTGCACAGACCAGGGCACCGCCCAGAGCAATGGTACGCATTTTACTCATTTTATTACCTCTTGTGACGTGTCAGTCACGTCCCCAACAGCACTAACTTGAACGGCAAAGGTCAAATTAAGGTTAATGGCCTTGGCGGCCGCTGCTTCAAACCAAGCCATTCATCCACCACGTGTCTTTAAAAGCCAGAATGCCGCCAACCGCCAGGGCCACGCCGTAAGGCACACTGGGGGCCATGGTGCGCAGTTTTCTGGCCAAGCCGGCAAAGGGTGCTGCGTCACCTTCGATTTCCCAAGACATCATGAAGAGAGACCAGGCGATAACGACGACGGCCAACGCGCCGCCGGCAAAAGCCGTATAAAATAGAAATGGAATTATTTTTGAAACTCCGAACCAGAGGCCAGCGGCGGCCATGAGTTTGCCATCACCACCACCAAAAATGCCAAAGGCAAACAAAAGGTAACCGATGAGAAAAAGCAACGCACCAGCAATAAGGTGCGACTCAAACTCCATCAAAGGCATGCCCGTAAGAAGTGCCGCAGGGAAAAACAGGGCCGCCGTTAATAGGGTGAGCCAGTTGGGAATACGCAAGGACATCACGTCGCCTAAAGCGGCTGCAATCAGCAGCGTCGGCAAAATATAAACGGGAAGATTATGCACAAATATACCCCAGATTCAGTTCCGTCCGGAGGCAGTTTGTCATGGACAGTGTAAAGGAGGGGTTAACCGTGAAGGCAAGTTGCGCCAGCTCATTTTCTTCACGGTTTTGGCCCATTGATAAAGCGGTAACCTAACATTCATCATTTCCGGGCAAGTTTTGTAATGTACATTGTGCGGGCTTGGGGCTCGTGATGGAGTTATTCGTTATGAATGTTATTCGCGCGCTAGCTGTTGGTGGATTGACGATGCTGATCGGTTTGGGTGGGACGGCCTTTGGGGCAACACCTCTCACCGTGCAAATTGATCAAAGTGAACTGCTGACGCTGCCCACTGATCCTGGCACCATTATTGTTGGCAATCCATCGATTGCAGATGTCTCGCTGAATGGAAAACAACTTTTTATTCACGGCCATTCTTTCGGCGCAACCAATTTGATGATTTTCGATGTGTCAGGCAATAAAATGTCTGAGTTTGAATTGACGGTGGGCAACAGTGCCAGCACGCAATTGACACTCTATAATGGGTCTTCGACAAATGGTGTGACGCGGCGCACTTATTCCTGCGCACCCACCTGTGAAGCGGCGATTATGGTTGGTGATCCCAATTTCTATGTCGATCAGTTGATCGGCAGCACGCGCGGCAAGGCTGATTTGGCCAATGGTGTAAAATCATCTGACCTTGCACCCAAGCAACAGGGTGGGACCGCTCCGGCAAACTGAACTCTGACAAACGCCTCGTTGAAGGCAGCCAGCGGGCTGCCTTTTTCATGGGTGGCGCATGAATTAGCTCAAACTTTACCAGATTTGTTGAACCCGTCGAAATTCCTTGCTGATAAACACCAAGTTTGAAATTTATCATTTTGTTTTTCGGAGAATGCCAATGTTAAAGTCGCTCAGCCAGCGTTTGCGCCAAAGCCTGTTGCGCTATGCCCGTGCTGAGCGTGGCGTGGCAGCCATTGAATTTGCCTTTGTTGGCCCTCCTTTCATGCTGATTTTCTTTGTTACCATTGAAAGCGGCTTGATGATGCTGACGGAATATTCCTTGCAATCAGCGGTGCAAGATTCGTCGCGGTTGGTGCGCACCGGTCAGGCGCAATTGAACCCTTTGTCAAAAGCCCAATTCAAAACGGAAATTTGCAAAACTGCCAAGTTGATCATCGATTGCTCGGGGTTGGTTACTGTTTATGTGCGTTCAGACGCGAATTTCCAAACCCTGAAAAATAACCTGCCACCACTTTTGAATATTGGCCCTTCCGTTGGAGGCAGCACATCTGCGAGTGGCTGCTATAACCCGGGGCAACCGGCGCAGCCTGCCGCGGTGGTGGCAACCTATGATTGGAATTTCAACGTGTGGGGCATGAGCGCCTTTGGCAATATGGGAAACAGCACAACGCGCCGCCTCGTTGGGTTTACCATTTTCATGAATGAACCCTTCCCCACTGCACCCGCACTGGCGTGCGCCTAAGAGGATTACCATGAAAAATAAATTCCGCCGTTTTGGTTTCCTGCGCGCCGAGTCTGGTGCGGCGGCTGTTGAAGCTGTATTCGTTTTACCCTTTATTTTCCTGCTCTATATGGGATTGCAGGATTTTACGGCTTTGGTGAGTTTCAATCGCAAAGTTACATCGACGGCGGCGATGATGAGCGATACCATCTCACAATATGCCAATACGATTACGCGCGCATCCATAACTGACATATTCAACGGGGTGAGCCTGCTGATGCAGCCCACTTCCGATGCACTGGTACATGTGGACATCTATGATTATACGTGGGTTGGCACAACCCCAACGCTGAGCTGGAAAGTTAACAACGGCAAAGGGCCAACGTGCAACGTGCCTGATACCAGCAATCTGGGCAACCTGATGGCAGCCGGAAATGACATTGTGATTTCTGTCAGTTGCTTCACTTTCACACCATTTTTTGCCAATGTTCTGGGCGCCGGCAGCTATTTGCTCAACCAGTCAATTGCCTCGCGGCCGCGCGCCTCTGCGGCGCTGAAATGCATTACCCAAGCGGGCGGCACCACGGCTTGCACAAGCTAGTCTGCATATCCGATAAGCCCCGGCTCAGACAGGGTCACGACGGGCGTGGAGCCCTTGAAAGCCTTCGGCGAATAAGCTAGGGCCACCAGCAACGTAGGAAAGTTGGCCGAGTGGTTTAAGGCGCACGCCTGGAACGCGTGTGTAGGTTAATAGCCTACCGAGGGTTCGAATCCCTCACTTTCCGCCAGCGTTCTATTCGGCGGGATAATTTGAAGTTTCGGATATGCGGGTGCGCCGCGCTGATAGAGACGATGCCGCTGCTTCTGGGTTCACAGTTTCTTTCAACGTGAAAAAAATCATCAGGGCGAAACCTGAGGCGAAAAAAACGCTTATGTCGATGAAGGCAGTGCGCCCCGACAAGACGGCTTGAACAGCCAAATAGCTGAAGCAACCTGCACCGATTACTTCGCCAAAAAACACTTTGGGCATTTCTGTGCTGCGGTATACATGACGCAGAACCGAAGCGGCCTCACCTGCTGCGATGTTCAATTTGGGCGTACGCACAAATGGAGTGACTTTTCCGATAAGACCTTCAAATGCAGCCAAGCCATTTTCAATGGTAAACCCCGCCGTCATAACCAGGAACAGCGCAATCTTAGTAAATACACCAAAGGTTGATTGCTGGTACGAAGGCAAATTTGCGGTGCGCTGTGAAACCCAGTAAGTATAGAATAAGGCCATCATGACTATGGCCAATGGTATATGGGCTGCCCACATAAATTGATTTATGCCCGCATCGCGGCAAAAGCTGAGAAACAGAAATGCCACTTCAAAAACCAGCAACGGCAAAAATATGCTGCTGTTCACCATGTGGCAAGTGCCCACCAGTTTCGCCAACAAACTCTGATGTGATTGCCAGAGCGACGCCAAGTTTTTGCGGCTGGTTTCAACGGCGCCTTTGGTCCAACGACGCTGTTGATTGCGGATGGCCTGCAACTCTACCGGCAGCTCAGAAGGTGTAGCAATTTCTTCCACAAACTTGAATTTCCAGCCCGCCAGTTGGGCACGGAAAGACAAATCCAAATCTTCGGTGAGGCAATCAGCACTCCAACCGCCTGCCTCATCGATAGCCGTTCTGCGCCACATGCCCGCAGTGCCATTAAAGTTGATCATGCAGCCCGCCGCTTGGCGCCCGCCCTGCTCAACCGTAAAGTGATTGTCAATCGCCAGCGCCATCAACTTTGTGAGGATGGAGTATTCGGCGTTGGTGTGCGTCCATTTGGTTTGCACCATGCCGATTTCAGGATCGACGAAGTGGCAAAGAATGCGCTTCACAAAATCTTTGGCTGGCAAAAAATCGGCATCAAACACCGCCACGAATTCACTGGCATCTTGTTCCAGCCCGAATTGCAATGCGCCAGCTTTAAACCCGTCTCGATTTGCCCTGCGAATATGGGCCACATGATGGCCCAACAAGCCCAGCTTGCCGAGAACACGCTGCGCCACCAGCACCGTATCATCGGTTGAATCATCCAAGAGTTGGATGGTGAGCAGATCTTTCGGGTAATCAATGGCAGTTATTGCTTTAAGCAGCCGTTCCACCACATATTTTTCATTGTAAATTGGAAGTTGAATGAGCACGCGCGGCAAAGGGCGCGGCAGTTGCGGCTCTTCGCTGGGCGGTTCGCCGAAATTTTTGCTTTGGCCATAAGCAAAGGCCAGCCAGGCTTGCGATATTGCAAACACAGCAATCGCAAACAAACACACGCCAATGACCGACTCCAAAAAAGTGCTCAATTCAAATTACGCCCTGCTTAATCTAAAACGGTGATTTCGATACTGAAACCCAATCAGACTTCTTACGCCAAAAAGCCCCTTGACTATGCTTCTTTGCCGGGGCGAGCACAACCCATTTTAACTGTCTGTTAACCTTGAGGTTAAGACGGTCAGGGTAGTAAGGTTCCGCTTAGCTGGCCCCTCCAGTCAAATATGGCGTTCACCGTCTGGCTAAAGCGGGCTTTAAAGCGCCTTGCTCAATGGCACCGCCGCCATCTATTGCATAAATCTTTGTTGCCACTTTCGTCCAGGCCGGGCGGTGAGTAATGGCCACAATGGTGAGGCGGCCGAGAAGCTCTTGAATGTTGGCGCAGATTTCTGCCTCGGTTTTTTCATCAAGTGCACTGGTTACTTCGTCCAGAAGAAGAAGTTTGGGTTTGTGCACCAAGGCCCGTGCCAGCGAAAGGCGTTGGCGTTGGCCACCTGAAAGTTTCGCCCCCATGGTGCCGATATTGGAGTGAATGCCAAGTGGCAATTCGTTCACAAAACGCATTGCACCAGCCATCGTCAGGGCCTCTATGGCGTCTGCCTCAGTGAGCGCTGGATCACGGAAAGTGATGTTGTCGAGTACTGTGCCCCGCAGAAGGGTGAGTTCCTGCGGGACATAGCCGATGTGGCTGCGCCATTCTTTCAGATTGACGTCGGCCAGATCTTTGCCGTCGTAAAGAATTCGTCCAGACAGAGGGCGGTAAAAGCCAACCATCATATCCACAATTGTCGTTTTGCCGGCCCCCGATGGGCCGATTAATACCGTGATGCCTCTGGCTGGAATTTCGATGTTGACATGGTTCAACACATGCTTTTCGCCATAAGCGAAGCTTACGTCTTCAAATTTCAGAACATCGGTCAGACTGGGTGTCATCACTCCAAGCACCGGCTCATCCTGTGCCTCGGCCTTTTCAATAATGCCAAGCACGCCAAAATAACCACTGGCTGCCATGGTCGCATCCTGCAAACTCAGCTGTACGCGCTTGATCACGTCAACCAGCTGATAGAAAATCACGCCGATCACCAGAAACTGTGACATGGGCGTGTGTAAAATTTCAAACCCAACATAAACGCCGGATATAACCATAATGGCCGCGAGAATATCCTGGCCATAATAAATGGCCTGGCGCGCCACCATCATGTTAATTACAGCACCGCGCAAATCTCGAATGGAATGCATAAAGGCATCCACATAGCGGCCCTGCTTGGACATGGATTTCAGCGCCTTCATATTGGCTATGACATCCTGCATGCCAACCGCCAGATTGGCTGAGGTATAAAATTGCAACATGCTGGCCGCCTGGGCACGGCGCAAAATGTAACTCAACGGCAATGCAAGGCTGGCCACGGCAATCAAACAGAAAATAACCAAGGTGCCAGATACAAGGAAGGCGGTGATCAGCAGCCCCATTCCAACAATGGTGGTTACCACAAGGTTCGACACAGCATTATAAGCATCTCCCGCCACTTGCGCCTGAGTTGCGATCATGGCCGCAACTTCACCGGGCTGATGATCAACAAAATATGCCCATTTGGCATTCATCGTGGCCTTCATCAAACGGGTGCGGATGCGTGTGGAAACGTTGGCGACGGATATCGCTACAAAGCGCATCGATAAAAACGCAATCACTGATTTCATCACGAGCGCCGCGCCAACAAAAAGCAGCAAATTTACAAAGGCGGGCGGAATATGCAGCCATTTAAAAACGGTGACCGTAAACATGCCCAGATAAGAATTGGTGGTGCCTTGATCAGACGCAAGTTGGCTAGCTAACGGAATAAGTGCGCCCATGCCAAACAAATCGGAAATGCTGGAGAGTGCCATTGCCGAAGTAACGACGATCGGTCTTGCACCCGGTGCCGTTAAAAAAATGCGTGCCAAGTTTCGAAAAAGCAATCAAACCTCCAAGGCTGGCTACTACGAAAAAGTGCGCTCTGCCTATTCATGCCGGATATTGGGCCTCTCACTAGCAATTACAATCAGGGCTTTCAATGCTTGACAGGGGGCGAATTCTTGCTTGCGTGCGGCAAATGACTGGGCTATGGCCAGCGGCAACTGAGAACAGCGGCCCATTGTCGCTGCCAAACCGGGGTGTTTCGGCTTTGCGCCTTTCAGCACCCTCAATTATTTCAGACAAATTGTGATGGCCTCAGCGTCGCAATCCCTGCTGGAATGCTTCAACCCGCTGCCTTGTAGCAGCACGTGGCGTTAATCCTCAGCTGAATGTGTGAGTGTTATCACGTATAGAAAGTGTACTTTATGGCAAAATCTGCCGTTTCGATGAACCCCACTAAATCTGATTTTGAATCCCTGCTTGAAGAAAGCTATCTTGATCGCCCGGTCGCTGAAGGCAGCGTGGTTAAGGGCAAAGTTCTGGCGATTGAAAACGATCTGGTGATCGTTGACGTTGGCCTCAAAACTGAAGGCCGCATTCCCCTGAAAGATTTTGACCAGCCCGGCAAGCCTGCCGACATCAAGGTTGGCAGCATTGTTGAAGTTTACCTTGAACGTATTGAAAACGCTTTAGGCGAAGCTGTGCTCAGCCGTGAAAAAGCCAAGCGCGAAGAAGCTTGGGTTCGTTTGGAAGAAATGACAACCAAGGCCGAGCGTGTTGACGGCGTCATCTTCGGCCGCGTCAAAGGCGGCTTCACGGTTGATCTGGGCGGCGCTGTGGCGTTTTTGCCTGGCAGCCAGGTAGACGTGCGCCCCATCCGCGATGTGGGCCCGTTGATGCATGTGTCGCAACCCTTTGTGATTTTGAAGATGGACCGCAAGCGTGGCAACATTGTTGTTTCGCGCCGTGCCATTATGGAAGAAACCCGTGCTGAACAGCGTTCGGAACTGGTTGGCAACTTGGCCGAGGGCCAAGTGGTTGAAGGTGTGGTGAAGAACATCACCGATTACGGCGCGTTCGTTGATCTGGGCGGTATTGACGGCTTGCTGCACGTTACTGACATTGCCTGGAAGCGCGTAAACCATCCCTCAGACGTGCTTACTGTTGGCCAAAATGTGAAAGTGCAGATTGTTCGCATCAATCCGGAAACGCAGCGCATATCATTGGGCATGAAGCAGCTCGACAAAGATCCGTGGGAAATTGTGACGGAGAAATTCGTTGTGGGCTCCAAGGTCAAGGGTAAAGTGACGAATATCACCGATTACGGCGCCTTCGTTGAACTTGAAGACGGCATTGAAGGCCTGGTTCATGTTTCCGAAATGAGCTGGACTAAGAAGAATGTTCATCCGGGCAAAATCCTTTCCACCACTGAAGCCATTGAGGTTCAAGTGTTGGAAATTGATTCAGCCAAGCGCCGCATCTCACTGGGCCTGAAGCAAGTGCAGCAGAACCCATGGGTTACCTTCAGCCAGAAATATCCAAAGGGCACGGTGATGGAAGGCGAAGTAAAGAACACCACCGAGTTCGGCCTGTTCGTGGGCCTCGATGGTGATGTGGACGGCATGGTGCATCTGTCTGATCTGGATTGGAAACGCCCCGGCGAAGAAGCCATCAAGGATTATAAGAAGGGCGACATGGTCAAGGCCGTGGTGCTGGATGTGGACCAGGAAAAGGAACGCATCTCACTGGGCATTAAGCAACTCACTGAAGGTGGTGGTGCGGGTGCATCAGCCGCTGCAAGTGCGCCGCGTTCAGGCGGTGGCGGTGCCAGCGATGGCGCTCCACGCAAGGGCGCAAAGGTTACATGCGAAGTGTTGAAGGTGGAAGATGGTGGGTTGGAAGTGCGCATTGTTGGCACCGACATCACGGCTTATGCCAAGCGCGGCGATCTGGCGCGTGACCGTGGCGAACAACGCAGCGAACGTTTTGCCGTCGGTGAAAAATTCGATGCCGTGATCACCGCCATGGACGCCAAGGCCCGCAAGGTGAACGTCTCGATCAAGGCGATGGAAATCTCCGAGGAGCGCGAAGCTGTGGCGCAATATGGCTCATCCGATTCGGGCGCCTCGCTTGGCGATATTTTCCAAGCCGCGATGAAGAAAAAGGAAGAAGATAAATAAGAGACGCAACTCTCAATGGGCGGACGAAATCTGCCCATTCCAAATTTACAAAGGCTGGAGCCAAAAGCTCTGGCCTTTTTTGATCACACTTCCCTTCTCCTTTGGTTAGCCGCCAACCGTTTTGCGTTTCCTCGCTTGGTATCCAAAACCTTGAAGTTGACACGAGGGTCGAACTACCGCTCGTTTTCATCCTGAGCTCAAAACTACTGTTGGGGCGAGCCGGGCAAGCGCAGGCCGTCAATCATTATTTGACCATGCTAGGATTTTATTTTAAACCTTGGCTATCCAACGGTTTGCGCAGATAAAAAATCCGGCCTATACGATTCTCATTCAATTACTTGCGGGACCTTATGCCATGATCAAATCTGAACTTGTTATCAAGATCGCTGAAAACAACCCGCATCTTTATCACCGCGATGTGGAGCGCATAGTAAACCGCGTGTTTGATGAGATCACGCAAGCGATGCATCAGGGCAACCGGGTGGAGCTACGCGGCTTCGGAGCGTTCTCGGCGAAAGAACGCCAAGCACGCACGGGACGCAACCCGCGTACTGGTGCTGCGGTGGATGTAACGGAAAAGCGCGTGCCATTTTTTAAAACCGGCAAGGAGTTGCGCCAGCGGCTCAACACCAAGGGCTGAATTCAATTGCGCCGTTTTTTTCGCTGGCTGTTTGGCCTGCCGATTTTTATCATCGTCATGATTTTTGCTGTTGCCAACCGCAAATGGACGCAGCTTTCTTTTGACCCTTTCCATGACACTGATCCTGCCCTGGCCTTGGATTTGCCTCTGTGGCTTTTGTTGTTTGCTGGCATATTTATTGGCATTTTGGTGGGCTGGTTCTTTTGTTGGTTGGCGCAAGGCAAATGGCGCAGATTGGCGCGTGAACGCCAGCGCGAGATTGCGCGGTTGCAGAACGAGATGACTTTGGTGAAACACGGGCCGGAGACTTTGGAAGCGCAGATGCTGGCCCCTTTACCTGGCATTATGCCTTGAAGGTTTTCTCTATTGCGGATTTATCGGTGCCTTCCTACCGCGATTATATTGAAGTTTTGCGCGATGCCTTCCAAGGCCAAACAACGGCACCGCAGCGCTTTGTGGCGCAAACAGGCCCGCACACCACGTTGCTGACGATGCCCGCTTGGGATGAGGCTTTTACGGGCATCAAGACAGTAACGGTGAAGGGCGACAATGGCGCGCTGGGTTTGCCACTTGTGCAAGGCTCATATCTGTTGATCGATAATACGACAGGTGCACCTGTGGCGGTGATGGATGGCACAGAGCTGACCCGACGGCGCACAGCGGCGGCTTCAGCTTTGGCGGCGGATTATTTGGCGCGCAAAAATGCTTCCACATTACTGCTGGTGGGTGCAGGCGCACTGGCTTCGCACTTTGCAAAAGCGCATGCAGCCGTGAGGCCCATCAAACGCGTGATGATTTATAATCGAACACCTGCAAAAGCTGTTGATGTGGCGCGAGAAATTGGTGGCCATGCCGTGACAGATTTAGCCAAGGCATGCGGTGAAGCAGATATTATTTCAGGCATCACGTCAGCCCGCGGTGTGGTAATCCTGGGCCGCGATATCCGCGCGGGAACGCATATTGATTTGGTGGGGGCCTATAAGCCTGAGATGCGGGAGAGCGATGCAGAAGTTGTTGGCATGGCGCGCGTCTATGTCGATAGCCGCGAAGGTGCACTTCACGAGGCTGGCGATTTGCACTGTGCCGCCCAAGAGGGCCGGTTCAACTGGGCTGATATTCAGGGTGATTTGTTTGAGCTTTGCCGTGGCAAGGTTGGGGGCCGAAAGACTGATACAGAGATCACATTATTCAAATCCTCCGGCACTGCGCTGGAGGATTTGGCGGCAGCGAAAATGGTGTATTTGCGCCAAGCCTGATTTCGCGCTAGGGCCTTTTATCATGACCAAAATCAATCCCATCTGCGTGGCCCTTGATACGCCCGAGGTTGGCAAGGCCGTTGCACTGGCACATGCGGTGAAGCCCCATGTTGGCATGATGAAAATTGGCATGGAGTTTTTTTATGCCAACGGCGTTGCAGGCTATGAAGCTGTGGCCTGCGAAGGGGTGCCTATTTTTCTTGATTTGAAGCTGCACGATATTCCCACCACGGTGGCGCAGGGTTTGCTTTCGCTTTTAAAATTATCGCCGGCACCTGCAATCATGAATGTGCATTGTTCAGGGGGATTTGACATGATGAAGGCAGCCAAGGATGCGGTGGGCGACAGGGTGAAATTGATCGGCGTAACCATCCTTACTTCGCTCTCCAATGAGAACATCTGGACTACAGGATTTGATGCCCGCAAGACTGATGAACACACTTTGAATTTGGCCAGGCTGGCGCTGGAAGCGGGGCTTGACGGGGTGGTGTGTTCACCTCTTGATTTGGCTTCAATTCGCACGTCTTTACCCCGTAAATTCTTGACTATTGTGCCAGGTATCAGACCCACCGATGCTTCCTCGCATGACCAGAAACGAATTGCCACACCGAGGGCCGCAATGGCTGCTGGCGCAAATTTTTTGGTCATCGGACGCGCGATCACGAGTGCGCCTGATCCTGCCGCCGCAGCGGCTGCCATTCTTGAAAGCTTGCAATGACCAAGGTAAAAATCTGCGGCCTTTCCACCCAAGAAACGATGCAAGCCACACTCGACTTTGGGGCCGAAATGGTGGGCCTCAATTTCTTTCCAAGGTCACCGCGTTATGTGTCCTTCGAACAGGCAGCGCAGCTGGCAGACCAAGCCCGCGGCAAGTCCAAAATCGTCAGCTTATTTGTGGATGCCGATGATGCTCTGTTAAAAGCCATCAACGCAGCCGTGCGGCCCGATTATTTCCAGGCCCATGGCAGTGAAACGCCTGAGCGCGTGGCTGAGATCAGCAAGCTCTTTGGCGTGCCCGTGATCAAGGTCATCAAAGTGAAAGAGGCTTCGGATGTGGCCGCCGCCAAACTTTACAAGCACGCCGCCGAACTCATTCTCTTCGAAGCCAAAGCTCCGGAAAATTTGCTGCCCGGTGGCAATGGCCATTCGTTTGATTGGAACTTGCTCAAGGGCAAAGATGGGCAATTCATATTGGCGGGTGGCTTGACGCCAGACAATCTGGCACAGGCCATTCGCCTGTCACGGGCGCCTATTGTGGATGTGTCTTCTGGCGTTGAAACCGGGTTGGGCCAAAAAGACATTTCACTTATTCGGAAATTTATTGAGGCGGCCAAGTCCGCCCGCTAAGAAAGTATCATGATAACGAAACCCAATTCCTATCGCACCGGGCCAGACGAAAAAGGCCTCTTTGGCATTTACGGCGGTCGTTTCGTGGCCGAAACACTGATGCCGCTGATTTTGCAGCTTGAGAAGGCCTACAAGGAAGCCAAGGCTGATCGCAGCTTCAAAGCGGAACTCGACGGCTTCCTTGAACATTATGTGGGCCGTCCTTCACCTTTGTATTTTGCCGAGCGGATGACCGAGCATCTGGGCGGTGCGAAAATCTATTTCAAGCGCGATGAGCTTAATCACACCGGTGCGCATAAGATCAATAACGTGATGGGCCAGATATTGCTGGCGCGGCGCATGGGCAAGAAACGCATAATAGCGGAAACCGGCGCTGGCCAACATGGTGTGGCCACCGCAACCGCTTGCGCGCGCTTTGGCCTTGAGTGTGTGGTTTACATGGGCGAGGTGGATATTGAGCGCCAAATGCCCAACGTGTTCCGCATGAAACTGTTGGGTGCCACCGTGGTGCCAGCCAAGTCAGGTTCGCGCACGTTGAAAGATGCGTTGAATGAAGCGCTGCGCGATTGGGTTTCCAATGTGGAAGACACGTTTTATTGCATCGGCACGGTGGCTGGCCCGCATCCATACCCCGAAATGGTGCGCGATTTTCAAAGCATCATCGGCGAAGAAACCAAACGCCAGATGATGAAGGCTGAAGGACGCTTGCCGGATTCTCTGGTTGCGGCAATCGGCGGTGGCTCCAACGCTATGGGCTTGTTCCATCCATTTCTTGATGATTCATCGGTGGAAATTATTGGTGTTGAAGCTGCGGGTTACGGCTTGAAGAAAAAACACGCAGCCTCAATCGCTGGCGGCAAGCCCGGTGTGCTGCATGGCAATCGCACGTATTTGCTGATGGATGACGATGGCCAGATCACTGAGGGCCATTCGATTTCGGCGGGCCTGGATTATCCTGGCATAGGCCCGGAACATGCCTGGCTGCATGATATGAAGCGCGTGCAATATGTTTCAGCCACCGATAAAGAGGCCTTGGAAGCGTTTCAACTCTGTTGCAAATTGGAAGGTATTATTCCAGCGCTCGAGCCTTCACATGCTTTAGCCCATGTGATGAAAATTGCGCCCAAGTTGCCGCCTGAGCATTTGATGGTGATGAACCTGTGTGGGCGTGGAGATAAGGATATTTTCACAGTGGCTAATATCCTGGGGGTTAAACTGTGAGCACACGCATCGCCGATAAATTTGCCGCATTAAAAAGGGAAGGCCGCGCGGCAATAATGACGTTTGTCACCGCTGGTGATCCGGATCATGCGACTTCTTTGAAAATCGTTCTGGGCCTGCCCAAGGCTGGTGCTGACATTATTGAGCTGGGCATGCCATTCACTGACCCGATGGCTGATGGCGCGGCCATTCAGGCTGGCGGCCTTCGCGCGCTGAAGAATGGCGCAAGCATGAAAAAAACTTTGGCTTTGCTGAAGGCCTTTCGCGCGAAAGACAAGGCAACCCCCGTGGTTTTGATGGGCTATTATAACCCGATTTACGTTTATGGTGTGCCGAAGTTTTTGGCCGATGCAAAAGCTGCTGGCGTTGATGGATTGATCATTGTTGATCTGCCGCCGGAAGAAGATGACGAGCTTTGCTTGCCTGCGATGGCCGCTGGTATTAATTTTATTCGACTGGCCACACCAACCACTGATGATGCGCGTGCGCCCGCTGTTTTCAAAAACACGTCTGGCTTTGTCTATTACGTTTCCGTGCTCGGCATCACCGGCACCAAGGCGCCTGATCTTAAATCGGTTGCTGCCAATGTGCGGCGATTGAAGAAACACACGTCACTGCCCATATGTGTTGGCTTTGGCGTAAAGACGCCACAACAGGCCCGCGCCATTGCCAAGGTGGCAGACGGTGTTGTGGTGGGATCAGCTTTGGTTTCTGCGGTTGAAAAATCATTGAATAAAAATGGCAAGGCAACGGCACAAACGCCGAAAGCCGTGCATAAGATGGTGGCCGCGTTGGCCAAAGGTGTGAGAAACTGAATTATGAATTGGATCAAAAATTTCGTTCGCCCGCGCATTCGTTCTATCCTTGGGGCAGCAACCACCAAACGCGACGTGCCAGAGAACATGTGGATCAAAGATCCTGATTCTGGCGAAATGGTTTTTTATAAAGACTTAGAAGCTAACCAATTTGTGTTTCCGGGTTCGCAGCACCATCACCGCATGCCGGCAGCTTTGCGGTTTTCATCCATGTTTGACGGTGGTGAATTTGATAAACTGGCGGCGCCATCGGTGC
This sequence comes from Hyphomicrobiales bacterium, assembly GCA_025359265.1. Taxonomy (GTDB): domain Bacteria; phylum Pseudomonadota; class Alphaproteobacteria; order Rhizobiales; family Aestuariivirgaceae; genus Aestuariivirga. The sequence goes on from JANYHB010000029.1 coordinate 35,716, forward strand.
CATTAGATCCTTTGAGATTTCGCGCTGAGAAAAAATATACTGATCAGTTGCGTGATGCCAAAGCGAAGTCTGGCGTAGAAGATTCGGTGCAGGCCGGCTTTGGCCAGGTGAATGAGCAGCCGATGGTGATTGGTGTTCAAGATATGGGGTTTATCGGTGGCTCTCTGGGCATGGCGGCGGGCGATGCGATTATTGCAGCCATGCGCTTTGCGGTCTCCAAACAATGCCCGTTTGTAATGTTCGTCGCGTCAGGCGGGGCACGCATGCAGGAAGGCATTCTTTCGCTGATGCAGCTGCCACGCACGACAATTGCGGTGCAGGAGTTACGGGCCGCCAAACTGCCCTATATTGTGGTGCTGACCAATCCAACAACTGGCGGGGTGACGGCATCCTACGCCATGTTGGGTGATGTGCATTTGGCTGAGCCTAAGGCCATTATCGGCTTTGCGGGCCAGCGCGTGATTGAGCAGACCATTCGCGAAAAATTGCCCGAAGGCTTTCAGCGCTCAGAATATCTAATGGATCATGGCATGGTTGATATGGTGGTGCACCGCCATGAGATGAAAACAACTGTGTCTCGTATAGCGCGGTTGCTGAGCCAGAAAGACGCGCGTGCCATGACGGGGGCTTTGGTGCCTGTTTCCGCTTAGGATCCTGCAATGCGCAGTGACGCCATTCTCATGCGGCTGTTGGCGCTGCATCCCAAGATTATCGATCTTTCGCTCGAGCGCATGGAGCGATTGCTGGCGCGGCTGGGAAACCCGGAGCGTAAACTTCCGCCAATTATTCACATCGCTGGCACCAATGGCAAAGGCTCTACGCTGGCGTTTATGCGCGCGATGATGGAAGCGGCAGGGCTTAAGGTTCACGCTTATGTTTCGCCGCATCTGGTGCGATTTCATGAGCGGATTCGGATCAGCGGCGAACTTATTGTAGAGTCAGACCTTGTGGCGCTGCTGGAAGAGTGTGAAGCGGCCAATGGCACCGAGCCCATTACATTTTTCGAAATTACCACGGCAGCTGCATTTTTGGCCTTCGCACGCATGCCAGCGGATTATTTGCTTTTGGAAGTTGGCTTGGGTGGAAGGCTTGATGCCACCAATGTGGTGACACAGCCTGCAGTGAGTGTAATCACGTCCATCGGACTTGATCATCAACAATATCTTGGTGAGACGATCGAAGAGATTGCCCGCGAGAAGGCGGGCATATTAAAGCACGGCTGCGTGGGTGTGTTGGGGGCCAACTCACCCGAGGTGCGCAATGAAATTGAGCGTGTGGCAGCGCACGTTGGTGTACCGTTGAAAATATCGGGCCAAGAGTGGCAGGCTTATGCACAGCATGGGCGCGTGGTGTTTCAAGATGAGGATGGGCTTCTGGATTTGCCCATGCCTGCACTGGCAGGGCTTTATCAGATAGATAATGCTGGCAATGCCATTGCAGCACTTCGTGTGTTGGATGATGAGCGCATCACCGAATACGCCATTGCAGAAGGTTTGCGCAAAGTCACTTGGCCTGCACGGATGCAGAATTTGGGTGATGGGTTATTGCGCAACTTTGTAACGCAGGGCACCGAAGTTTGGTTGGATGGCGGCCATAATGGCCCCGCTGGCCCCGTGGTGGCGCAGGCGCTGCGGGATGTGGCCAAGTGTGGGCCAAAGCCAGTGGTGTTGATTTGGGGGATGTTGAATACGAAAAACCCCGGTGCATTTATTATGAATTTTAAAGGGCTGGCGGATGAAGTGATCTGCTTGGCCATACCCGATGAGGTAAATGCCATTTCAGCAAATGAGCTGGCAGACGTGGCAAAACGCAACGGGCTGCGGTGTTCCGCCGCTCATTCTATTCCAAAAGCATTGGAGCACGCCTGCGCATCGCATCCTGCCCCACGCATTCTCATCTGCGGCTCACTTTATCTGGCGGGCCATGTTCTGGCACTGCATTCTGGCCAGGAAGCCTCTGCTGTTAGCGGAGCGGCTAAACGCTAAATAGCCCCTTCGATCCAACTTTTGAGTGCGTTCTTGGCGTTGGCACCCACTTGCGTGGCCGCATGCTTGCCGTCTTTGAACACCATGAGCGTGGGAATGGAGCGAATGCCCAGTTGCGAAGCGACGTTAGGGTTTTCATCAATGTTTAACTTCACAATTTTGGCCCGCGGACCAAGTTCTTTGGCGATCTCTTCCAGATGCGGGCCAATGATCTTGCAAGGGCCACACCACTCCGCCCAGAAATCAACGACCACCGGAGTAGTGGATTTTAGAACTTCCGCTTCAAAACTGGCATCGGTGACTTTGTGGGTAGACATGCGTGAATCTCCTGAACAAACACCAGAAGTAGGCAGTGAAGGGTCTTTCGTCAAGCCTCAGTGCGTTCAACCTCTTGCATGGCTGCCGTGAGAAGGGTTTCTGATAAAATCTCCAAGTTTCCGGACTGCGTCCATAACAGAGCGGCAGTGACCGGCCTGCCGGGGAATGCCGCACGCAGCAAATGCACATAAGCTGCCATTTGCTGCACATACGCAGTTTTTGATTCGGAAACGGAACGATCGGTTTTATAATCCAGCAACCAAATGCCTGCGTTGGTCACTTTGAGCCGATCAAGTCTGCCGGTGATGGAGCGACCATTGGGCAGCTTTCCTGCAATGTCAGATTCGCCGCGGCTTTGCGGGCCTAGAAATGGCGCAACATCGGTCTGAGAAATCACATCTGCCAAGTGCGCGGCTTCCGCTTTTGTCAGGCCCAATCTTTGAGCGCGGGCGAGGGCTAGATCAGCGCGTTCTAGCGGATTGGCATCTGCCAGTTCTTCCAATAACTTATGAGCGGCGCGGCCATGGCGGGCAGCGATAGCATTATATCCTTTTGGGCCCCGCGACAGTGCCGTTACGGCCAGTGACAACGACAGCTTTTCAGAGGGCGCAGGCTGATCGAGCCATGGTGGGGTTTCCATTTTTTGGGCGATCGCATTTTTATCGGGAAGAAGCCACACATCAGCCGAACCACAGTGCAGCGACCCATCGGCTGCGAGTGGGCCCACAGCATCCGTTATGATGCGCCACCAACTGTTGTGTTTCACCTCGCCTTTTTTAGGTGCAATGCCGGAAATGTAAAGTTCATCGGCGGCTCTGGTCATCGCCACATAGAGAAGGCGCATGCTTTCGGCTTCCTGAAGATCATCGGTGGTTTGCTTCCACTTTTCCAGAATTTCGATATGGGGTTTGGCATCACTCACCACCCAAATCGGAAGGCCGGGGGCTTGTTCTTCCATTGGCACATGAACGACCGCCGGCATGCTGACGTTGGTTTTGGGAACGAAAGCAGCGTCGGCTAAAATGACAATGGGTGCTTCCAGGCCTTTCGCGCCATGCACCGTCATCAAGCGCACCGCACCTGAGCCTTTTTCCATTTCACGTTTCAACACCGTGTCGGTTGCTTCAAACCAACGCAGAAATCCGAAGATGGAGGGGCCATGTTCAGCCTCATAGTCCAGCGCATAATCCAAAAGAGCATCACTGGCTTCAATGGCTTCGACATCCAAGCGGGCCATTATGGCACGGCGCTTGGAGTTGAGAACTTCTGACAACACTGCGTGTGGACCCGCTTGCGTTGCAAACTTTCGCAAGGATGCAAACCAGACGGCGTTTTCTCCTCCGATGATTTCGCCCAGTGGCTTATGACGGTTGTAGGCGTTGGCAAATAATTCCTCTTCACCGAGAGGTTCAGGCACCAGCGGTGATTTAAGAATGACGGCCAGCGCATAATCATCCTGCGGCAACAACAGCGCTTGCAGAAGCATCAGCAGATCTTTGACTATGAGCGAATTCAACAAACTTAAACGATCCGCACCCGATACCGGCACTTGGGCGGAGCGCAGTTCAGCCAGCACCATGCGGAAAATATCATTTCGGCGGCGAAATAAAATCAAAACATCATCAGCCAATACTGTCCTATCGCTGCTTGCTAACTTGCGCGGATTTTCGGGATTGAGCCAAGCCTTGATTTTTTGGGCAATGTTGCGCGCAAGTTGGCGTTTGGGAGAAGCTTGTGGTGGACGATCAATGGGTTTAACCCATGGATCGGATGGGGCGTCTTCATCAAATTCTACCAGCGGCCAAATTTCGAAAATGCCTTCTTGGCCGTATCGGGCGGAGCTGTGGGGATTGCTGTTCAGCGTTTCGATGCCCGAGCGGGCGAGCCCGGCATCGGAAAACACTTTGTTCACAGCGTCTAATATTGGCTGAGTGCTGCGATAGGAAATTCCTAATTTTTCTTCCTGTAACAATTCACTGATCTTGGTATACTTCTGCCTGGCCCCGTCATAGGCTGCAGCATCTGCACCTTGGAAACTATAGATCGACTGTTTCTGATCACCGACCACAAATAATGTGCGCGGATCCTGACGTGGGGTGCCGTTACCTGCAAAAAATTCTTGTGCGAGTGCATCGACAATTCGCCATTGGTCGCGTCCCGTATCCTGGGCTTCATCCAGCAAAATATGGGTGAGGCCGCTATCAAGTTTGTACAGCACCCATTGGGTGGCGTTGCGATTTGACAAGAGCCTTGCGGTGCGATTGATCAAATCCGCAAAATCATATTGCCCGGTGCGGCGTTTTTCTTCTTCGATGCGCGATAATATGGCTTTCGCCAGCGTAAAAGCGTGTGCGCTGCAGGCTATGATGTCTTGCGTGTTGCGCGCCATCAGGCGTTGCCAAAACAACGCTTGTTGCTGAACCAGGAACTGTTCGGTTTGCGGATGGGCGGATTTGGCAGATTTACTGGCGAGGCTGGCTTCAGCACGCAGTTCTTTGCCATCGTTTTTGGTGAAATATTTCAACAGAGTCGGCAATGGATCATGCACTGTTGCAATATCATTCAAAAGGTTTGGCACATGAAGCGTGCCGTGCTTGCCGTAAGGCTTCATGATGTGGGCATGACGGGCAAAAGCTTCGCGATCCAACGCAATCAGCTCTGCGTGGGCGGCCTCTGGTGTGGTCAACAGCTCAAGCCCCAAGGCATGCTTCACCGCGATTGTATAAAGTTCGCCGTCGAGAGAGGCCAAATCGGGGCCCAGCTTGACAAGGCGGGAAACGTAGACTTCCATCAAATTATCAAACTGTTCTTTGTTCAAACGATCAGAAAGATTTGCGAAGGCGGCTGCGAGATCGCTGTCTTCGGTTTGCTCAGCGGAATTCAGCACTGCCGCTGTTGCGCGTTCCTGCAATTCATCGGCACTGCGATCATCCAAAACCCTGAAGCCCGGTGCCAGACCAGCCTCAACGGGAAAGAGATGCAGCAGCCTTTCGCAGAAGGCGTGGATGGTTTGAATTTTCAGGCCGCCCGGGGTTTCCAACGCGGCAGTAAACAATCTCCGCGCACGGCTGAGTAGATTTCTATTACTCCCATCTTCATCCATGGCGATGAGAGATTTTGAGAGGCTTTCATCGCTGAGGCTTGTCCATTCCCCCAGGCGCATGAAAAGACGCCCTGCCATTTCTGCGGCGGCGGCTTTGGTATATGTGATGCACAGGATGGACGCTGGCTCAGCACCGCTAAGCAACAGTCGCACCACGCGCTCCACGAGAACGTGGGTTTTTCCAGAGCCAGCGTTGGCTGAAACCCATACTGACTTTTTGGGATCTGCGGCGCTTTGCTGCTGCGGCGTGGCCACCAACTTCTCTTTGGGAAGACCGACCGTCACGACTGCACCCCGGATTTTTGACTGGAAAGCTGCCATTCAAGATAGCGTGAGAGATGATCATAGTCCGTCTCGCCATCATCCTCATTGGCAATGAGGCGCGGCAAATAAGCAACGTCCTGGCCGCGATAGATTTGTAATAGCGCCTTAAAGCGATCAAGATGTATTTTAGCTAATTCATCCACTTTGTCGCCCGTTGCTGATCGCACTTTCATGCTGCTGCGACTGCGGCCAATTTGAATGTATAATGCTTCCGCAATGGAACTTGCGGTAAGCGGCGCAAACGCCCCTTCCAACAGCATGGCTGATTGCAAAGTCATCTGCGGGTTAAGACCTGTTTGAACTTCTTTGGCTGTGGGCGGGCTTCCGGTTTTATAATCAATCAGCCTAACGGCGCCGTTTTGCATGATGTCGATCCGGTCTGCGCGCGCGCTGAGAACATAATCATCGTGCTCAAGTTTAAATTTCAGTCGGCCAGAGCTTTCAGTTTTGATGCTCAGCAAATCATTTTCAAAATCCCTTTCCTGCTTGGCCAACCACGCTGCCACACGGCGGAAATGCGGCCACCAAAAACTTCGCGCCTCAGCATTGCCTTTCAAGGCCATAAAGGCTTTTTCACCAGCGGCCAACAAGCTTTGTTCGCTGCGATCATTCTGCGCATTCCAAAGGTATAAGGCTTGGTGAAACAGAGTGCCGCGATCTGATGCGTCTGGTGCAAAGCCAAATGCCGCGAGCGGCTCCAGCGCCAAAACCTTGCGGGCATAAATCGCATAAGGATTGCGGATAAGCTTTTCCACTTCCGTTGCACTGAAACGGCGTGGACGCGCGGCGAGCGGCGGCGCGAAGGCCGGTTTTGCGATGGGTGCGCCCAAGGGCTCTGAGCCACTTGGTGTTTTCAACAATGCGGCCAGCGCCAAAAATTCGTCACCCCGCTTATTGTCACGATCAAGGCCCGCTGCCACATGCACATTGGACAGGCGCAGCAGCCAACGCGACGGATTGGCTGGTGCATGGTTGATGCGTTTTGACCAAGTGAGAATAACTTCGGGAAGGGCCAGGCCCTGCTCAAAATCATGCGCTGCCATCCCGATGTCGCGCTCGGGCTGAGGCAAGCCCAATTCTTTGCGCATGCTGCGATTTAGCCATGGGCCGGGATCAGGCTGCGCCGGCCAACTCGCTTCATTAAGGCCGCCCAGAATCACAAGATCAGCGGTAATCAAACGTGCTTCCAATGTGCCCAATATGGCGAGGCGCGAATGGCTGGTTGCGTCTGGACTTACCATCGTTGCGCGCAGCAGTTCGCGAAGGAGTAAAGCTGCATCATGAACTGGCAGAGGATGGGGGAGTTTGGCTTCGCTGGTCAACTCATCCAAAAAGTCAAGAATGTCTTTGTTTGATTCATCATTCCAAATTTCCTTTGGCGTAACGCCTCGCAGAATGACTTCAAAATGTTTGACGTGTTCAGTCAGCGACGTGGGCGGCGCTGCAATGAATTCCTTAATCAAACCATCAAGCGCTTGCGCAAGTTTGAAAATAGCCTGCCAGTCTTCTTCGGTTAGTGCCTTGACGAGCGGGTGAGCATGATGATCAGCCACATGCAAAGCACGAGCGTGGTGTGCCAGGCTTTCGTAAGATGTTCCTGACAGCGAGAGACCGCGCAGAACGGCGAACTCAAATTTTTCCAACACTCCAGCCAAAACACCTGTTTGAACATCATTGAGGCGCAGGAATGCGAAGCTTGTTTCGGATGTAAAGCCAGCAAGCACTGCTTGCAGTAATAAATCAAAAGCGAGACCAAGGCCGTGTTGGGCCAGAGTGGTGCCGGCGCTGTCGGTGATCGCGATTTTCCAACGCGCCAATTCTCTGATCACCCGTTTGGCGAGATCACGGTTGGGCGTGACAAGAATGGCAGTGCGGCTGGGTTGTTCCAAAGCCTGGCGGAGAATGACAGCAATGGCGCGCGCCTCGGCGTGGCGATCAGGGGCCGCAATTTCTGTGATGCCTTCAAACCCGCGAGACACCTTGGCTCTCTCGAGAGGCAGAATTTCGTGCCAACGCTCTGCCGTTTCCGAGGGACGCATCATTTCGCTGAGGAGGAAGCCGCGCGGCGAAGAACGCGGCCCCAACGGTGCAACCTGCGTTGGCTCCACGCCCAAACTTACGAGCAACTGCTGCAAAGCAAATTGCGGATGTTCTTCATTCAACACCGCCCAAGACAGTGGATCAATTTCCATATCAAGGCCGGAAAGCACAACGGCTCCTTCTTCGTGCCCCGCGATAGCGGCAAGAAGTTCGCGCGTTGCCGGAATGGTGCCGGTGGAACCGGCGGCAATGATTGGGCCAGCGCTGTGGCTGTGCTGAATGCGGCGAGCCTCAAGTCGAATGATAGCGCTGCGTCGTGCTGCAGCACCCATAGTGTGGCGCGCCGCTTGCTGACCGCGCAAAGTAACGGTGGCCAGCTGCAGAAGGCTGATTATGGCGCCACGGTGTTCAGCAAGATCAGAATTATAAAGCGCTGGCAATTTTCCGACATCGCATTCTTGTGTTTCAATCGTGGTGATAAATTCGCTGAGGCTTTTGGCGAGGTTCAAAGCTTGTGCCGGAGAGGCCAATATATCATTGGCGAAATCGATAGAGGAATGTTGCGATGCCCAGCCGCGCACAAGTTCTTGCAAGATCACCAAAGTTGCGGCCTTAGACATTGCGGGCGGCAATTCGCTGGCTACCATATCATCGCGCAAACGATCTTCATCCAAATCCCCAATCGGTTTGATGCGCGGCATAACCATGGCACTTAAACCGCTTTGAGATTGGAGAATTTCGCCGAAGGCCCTGGCGGCGCGGCGCGTTGGCAAAAGGATCGTCCAATCAGAGAGTGGACGCTGGGCATCGTAGACGGGCAAGCGTTTGATAATGGCGTCTGCCAAGGTTTTTAAAAAATCGGCCCCGGCAGCAACGGTGTAGATGGGCAGGCCCATGGCCTACGCGCCTTCGAGAAAGGCTTCCGCCTTGGCTATGGCAGCGGGTGTGCCCACATGCAACCAGTGACCCGCATGCGCAATGCCGAACAGACGGCGCTTGGCGATGGCCTTATTCCACAGCACATTCATGGAAAACTTGCCTGAGGCAATGCCCGCAAAAAGGCGCGGATGAACGATATAGCCGCCGATATAAGCCAGTCCATCAGACGTATTACGCGTGAGGCGGCCATCATTGCCAATGGTGAAATCTCCTTGCCCATCATAGCCTGTAGTTTGTTTTGGATCGACCAGCAACAAGCAGCAATCCATCTCTGCATCATTCCAAAGAAGCGCCAGGCGCCGCAAGGCGGGTTGGCCTTTTTCCGTCCAGAAACAATCACTGTTCAATACAAAAAACGGATCTTCGCCCAACATGGGCAGTGCCCTTTGAATGCCGCCGCCGGTTTCCAGCACCGCATCCGTTTCATCCGAAACCTGCATATCAATGCCTTGCACAGATTTAGACCAAACTTCGATTTGATCTGGCAAGTAATGCTTGTTGACGATAGCGCGCTGCACACGTGCAGCCTTCAAGTGATCTAGCCCATAGTCAATAATGCATTTACCTGCGACCTTCAACAGTGGTTTAGGCGTGGTTAGCGTGAGCGGGCGCATGCGCTGGCCCAAGCCTGCAGCCAAGATCATCGCTGTGTGGGGATGAAAGCTCATTTCGATTTGCCCACAGCGAGGGCGGATGGCATTTCACTTTCATACCACTGCCTTATATCGGCGAGTGCCGGGTGTTGCAGACTATGCGCCAGATAGCGCGAGACGCGCGGCATGTGTTGCAAATATTGCGGCTTGCCATCACGCCCATGCAACCTGGCGAAAATGCCAAGAATCTTGGTGGCGCGTTGCGCGCCCAAGATAGCATAGGCCCGGGCGAATTCTTGATGATCGAACTGGCCTTGTGATTTGCGCAGTGCCACATAATAGGCATAAAGCTCGGCGGCGAAATCAACGCCAACATCCACGCGCGCATCTTGGAGAAGCGATGCCAAATCATAGGCCGCGTGCCCCAACACAGCGTCTTGTGTGTCGATCAAGCCGATGCGTTTTAATCCATCACATTGCGGGCGCCAGATGAGATTGGGGGAGTGAAAATCACGCAAAACCCATACTGGATTAGGGGCCACAGTGAATGGAAGGACGGCTCGCCAGAGGTTTTGAAATGCCTCATTCATTGCGCTGGGTGCTTGGCATTGATGAACATGCAAGTGAAACCATGAGGGCAAAAGATCAACCTCTATAAGCTGCGCCTCCATCTCATAAGCTGGCAAATTGTAGACTGCGCCATTGCGCACTGAAACGGATGAAGGCCAGGTTCTGCTTGCCATATCAGCCAATACTTCAACGGCTGTGTGCATTGGTAACGACATATTGGCACCTGACTTCATCAACGGCCCAAACACGTTTGCGCCAAGATCTTCGATGAGCGCCAAGCCGGCGCCGATGTCCACCGCATAAATTTGGGGCGCACCATAACCCATTTGCCAAAGTTGATCATTCACAGCCACAACCGAGCGAATGCTTTCTGCCAAATGCGCTATCGCGCTGTAGGATTTGGCGTGTTTCACAGGTGGGCCATCAGGGCGCTGGGGCATGTCCATCAGGATTAACTGGCCATTTTTTCCCTGCACCTTTTCATAGCGCCGCGAAGACGCATCGCCTTCAAAGAAGGTGCGGGTTTTAGGATCAATGCCATGTGCACTGAGAAATTTTTGTATCTGTTGGTTATGAGCAAGGGTTTGCACCCAAGCGCCAGTGGCGGTGGCGTGGATTTGACGCGTGTGACCTGTGCCCGAGAATTCCAATGTCAAACAATCAGCGCTGAGGTCCGCGATAGCTGGGCTGGGCCATTCAACCAGCAGCACGTGCGAAGAAACCAGCTCGCGCAACCCCAATTCCTGGATGTCTGGGGCTGCACCCAAACGATAGAGATCCACATGCGCGACGGGTATGCGCGTTTCGTTATAAGTTTGGATCAACGAAAAGCTGGGGCTGGGCACGTCAAAGTCTGTTTCGCCCAAGGCCAGAGATTTAATGTAGGCCCGAGCAAAAGTTGATTTTCCAGAACCCAAATCTCCGCGCAGCAAAATCACCATTCCCACTTTTGCAAATAGCGAAAGTTGCCGAGCGACGATTTCGGTTTCAATGGGCGAGGACGAAACGAAGTTCATCGGATCAAGCCGCGTTGGCGGCAAGAGGGCGGGATGGCTTTTGCGGGCCGTTGATCGGCAGTGTGCAAACCACCGTTGTGCCCTGATCAAGTTTCGATAATAAAGATACTTTGCCGCCATGAAGTTCAGTGAAGCTTTTCACCAGCGCCAGGCCAAGACCAGGGCCTCTGTGGCTGCCGGGGAGCGGTTTGGATTGAAAGCGATCGAAAACCTTATTCTGGTATTCAGGGTCAATGCCGCGACCCGAATCTGCCACCCAAATTTGTAGATTATTACCTTGCTTGCGCGCCCCCATGCGAATCTTGCTATGTGGGGCGGAAAAGCCCGCCGCATTTGATAAAAGATTGCCGAGGATTTGCTCCAGGCGATCGCGATCTGCAATAATTGTTGTCACATCTGCTGCCATTTCAATGGTGAGATGAAGCTGGCGTTTTTCGAGCAACGCTAGGAATTTGCCAGCCGTACTTTCCAATAATCCGCCGATATCAACGCTCGCCAGCTTCAACTCCATCTGCCCTGCATCAATGGCCGAAAGATCGATAATGGCGTCAATAATCGATTTAAGATCTTCCGATGATCGACGGATGAAGTTGATATACTCGCTTTGCCCTGCAGAGAGTTCACCCATCATTCCCAAAGCAAGCGCTTCTGAAAAGCCAATGATGCTGTTGAGTGGGGTGCGTACTTCATACGAGACATTGCTCAGAATTGAATTTTTTAGCCGATCTGCAGCCTCAAGCGCTTCTGCACGATCATTCAATGCGCGCTCGGCACGCACGGCATCCGAAACATCAGTGAAGGTGAGCAGGGCATTGCCGTCTGGCAAGGGCACGGCGCGGTAATGCAAAATGCGGTCATCTTGGCCAATGCGGCCATCATGTTCTTTGCGGTTGGCTTCAAGGCCAGTGACGCTGAATTTAATATCTTGCCATGCCGCCCGGCTTTCCACACTAAGGCCTGGCAGTTGTGCAAATTCGCTCACATGCGGTTTTTTATCGAGGAATGCCTGGTCTATTGACCAAAAGCGTTTGAAGGCCGGATTGTAGAGCCGCAAACGGCCATCGGGCGCAGTGAGGGCCACGGCCTCGGCTAGATTGTCCAAGGTTTCACGCTGCACTTCATAAAGTTCGTTATATGCGCTTTCGAGTTGATATTCTTTGGTTAGATTTTCATAGAGATGGGTAACCCCGCCAAAGGGATGTTGCTCTGAAATCACACGCAGTGAGCGGCCATCTGGCAAATACCAATAATCTTCGCGCGGCTCTAGCTTGCTATAGGTTTGCAATTGCTTGGCGCGCCACTCACGGTAATTTGCCTGCTCCGGCAAAAGACGTGCAGTGCGCAGCTTGTCAAGAATCTCGCCTTCAGCTGGTTGTGCCGCCAAAAAACCTTCATCAAGCTGCCAGAGCTGCGCATAAGCCTGATTGTTAAAGCGCAGGCGCTGGTCTGGCCCGAAAATAGCGATGGCTGTTGAAAGCTTATCAAGTGTGGATACATGCGCCTTAATATGGCGATCCAATTCTTTTTCAATTTCTTCGAGTGGCGTTGCATCCAAGGCAAAGCCGATTTCACCCTGATCGCTTGGCAGAACATGGACGTTAAAGGCACGCGGCCTGCCGCCACGGATGAGGCGACCGCGACCGATCAATCCAGTTTTAATATCGGCCTTGGAAAGATCAATCGCCTCGGACTTCATCAAGGGCAAGTTGCGTTTTAACAGTGCATCTGCGGTGCCAATTTCGGCGGCATCCACATAAGCTTTATTGACCCATTAAAGTTGGCCGTGTTTATCGTCAAGCCAAATCGGAAAGGGAGCAAGATCCAGCAAGCCGCTGAGACGCTTTACCTGCTTGGCCAGTTTGTGGGCATCAAAAAGGGTTTCGCTGGTTTCGCGGCGCTGGCCCGTGAGGGGCCGGAAACGCAGCGTCGTCATGATTCCTGCGGCGCGGCCGTCTACTTCCAATAAATCGCCCTCCAACGTTTTTATGCCGAAGTTGAAAGGCGTTCCCAGGTTTTGCATGTGAACGAATTCTTCGCGCAACCGGGCTGCCGAATCACGCTCCAACCAAAACTCAAAATTCAACAATGTTGGGATTTCAGCAGGAAGTTTTGCGGCGCCATGCATCGTGCCAAAGATGCGCTCGGGGCCTTTGCCACCCAGTGGCCAGGTGAGCAGAATTTGGCTTTCAGATTGCAGCGCAGCTTCAGCTTCATTCAGCTGATATTCAACCTCGCCCAATTTAATTTTAGCCTTCTGCAATCTGCCACTTGTTTTGCGCAATTTCGCATAAAACCAGAAGGCGGCTGCAACGCCACCTAGGCCAAGGGCTCCAGGCAGAAACTGCGGCGCTGAAACATCATTGAGCGCAGAGAGGCCCGCGCCTCGTGCCGGCAGGACATAAAAGGAGGCCGCCCAAAGGCCTGCCGCACCGTGCCATATAATTCCCGCCGCCTGTGTAAAAAATCTATATCCCACCACCGCTCCAACATGGGCTAAGCCCTGCCCGAATCAATAGCCGGGCAACTTTGCTTTCTATAGACGGTAGCGCCGGATTCGTGAATCGGGTTAGAATGAAGGTGATTGTGGCGCTGGCAGATTGGCCTCAGCCAAATGCGAGGCCAAAGCCTTTTCGAATTGCGCTTCAAGCAAATTGACGCTGACCCCTAAAAATGACTGAAAGCCAACCGCAACCTGATTTGCATCCAGCCCTGCGCAAAATGCTGCAATATCTTCATCAGAGTTGTTTACCATTTTTGACCACTGGGTGCGGCACAGCCTGTTATAAGTTGGATTGTGAAAGTTGTGATCTGCTTGCACTTCATCAACAAACAAGCCGTAAAGCGTATACTCTGAAATCTGTAGCCTATTGCGAAAGGCCAGATGCCATTTTCCGCCATGTCGGCTGGCCAGATGACTACACATTTCAAGCACCGTCTGCCTGCGCCAAGTGATCAGGTTCTCAATATAGGTAAAATACTGAGCGTGTTTTGCCAAGCCCAGCAAATCAACGCTGGCATTAATAAATTGGGGGTTTGCAATGTGCTCCAGGCTTCGTCTTTCATAAGCTCGGTAAAAGTGGAAGCGACCGTCGCTAACAAGGTTGGTGGTATCAAAGGGCTTCAAGAAAAATACGTCGGAATCGCAATAAGCCAAACCCTCTTCTCTAACGACTGCGGCAATGCCAATTTTGACCATTTGCTGAATATGCCAGCCTAGGGATAGCCCCGTTTCACGCGACCACCACAGACTTCTGCCGCCAACGAAAGGCAAATGAAACAAGAGGCGCATTTTAGCTGGCATCACATCATCAGTCAGTAACACGCTGCGCCTTGGCCCTTGCAGGTGCTTGAAGAGCGTGTAATGCGGGCGGTCTACCACCACATAGTGATGCCAGTTACCCGTGACGAATGCGTCCATGCTGAGACAGAGTAAATTGCAGCGCTGCAAATCGCCTTTGTAACTTGGCGTGATAATGGCCCATGATGTTTGCTGGCTATCGCTCACCCATCAGCTCTTAATTTGCGAATGCTTCGCGAAGGCTTAAGGTTGAAACAACAGTGAAGCCCGCCGCAAAGAATAAATAGGCCACCGCAAACATTTCAGAAGGTTGCCCTAAACTGAAAATAGCAAGACCGCAAAATACAACAGCGGCAATCAACTCAATAAACACAACCGGCGGAATGGAGCTGACATTATAGGCCCGTTTGCCTGCGATGTGGGTATTATCCGCGGTTACGTTTAACTTTGGCGTGCGCACAAAAGCCGTTTGTTTTCCAAACACACCCTGCATTACAGCAAGACTGCACTGTATACAAAGGCCCGTCGCCATGGCCATAAAAGCGATGGTGGTGTAAACCAAGCTGGTTGGGCTGTGGTCTGCGCCAGCAAAGTCTCCGCTGCGTTGTGATGTCCAATAGGTGAAAAGATTGGCCAAAACCGCAAGCAGCATCATCAAATTCATCGTCAACGCCAAAGTCATGAAATGGGTTGAAGGCAAAAACGGAAGCAGCGCTATACAGGTTGCGAAGATTGCCAGGAACAAAAATATTGAACTGTTCAACATGTGAAAAGAGCCCACCAGCTTGGTCAGGAACCTGGCATCAGAGTTCCATAAGTTGCTGAGAGTTTTGCGGCCTGTTTCTGCTGCACCTTTGGTCCATCTAAACTGTTGGCTGCGCACAGCGCTCATTTGCACGGGCAGTTCCGATGGGGTTGTGATAATTTCTGTGAATAGAAATTTCCAACCTTTGATTTGGGAACGAAAGCTCAGGTCAAGGTCTTCAGTTAGGGTATCACTGCGCCAGCCACCGGCATCATCAATGGTTTTACGCCGCCACATGCCGCCGGTTCCATTGAAATTGATAAAACTATCTGAGGCTTGCCTTCCACCATGTTCAACTGAAAAGTGGTTGTCGATGGCAAAGGCCATCATGCGGGTAATAATTGAATAATCAGCATTCAAATGCTCCCAGCGCGTTTGCACCATGCCAACAGACTTATCGGCGAAATAGGCGAGCACGCCTTGCACAAAATCAGGCCTTGGCAAAAAATCCGCATCGAAAATCGCCACAAATTCCGCGTCGCTCATTTTGAGGCCATAATCTAACGCGCCCGCTTTGAAGCCTTTGCGCACGGGCCTTCTGACATGCTCAATTTTAAAGCCTTGCAGTTTTAATTCAGCAATCACTCTGGCGGCGATGGTGGTGGTCTCGTCGTTTGAATCGTCAAGCAGCTGGATGGTGAGCTTGTCTGTTGGATAATCCATCAGCGCCACATTTCGTAAAAGCCGCTCTACCACATATTTTTCATTATAGATCGGGAGTTGCAGCAACACCGTGGGCAGGGGCCCCGCCCACGGGGCCGGGGCTGGCTTATTCGCGCCCAATCCTTGCTTTGAGCGCCAATACTGAATGGCAAGCCAGGTTTGCCCGAGAGAGAACACCAGAATGGCGGCCACAGATATAAACCCGGCGAGCTCAACAATGACGTTTATCAAATTCAAAATTTCGCAACCTCGTTAGTCTGGCTCGCTTGCCTTGCTTCAGCGCACACTCTCAGCGCCATTATAGCCCTACCGAGGGCACAGATGCCAGCTCCCAAGTTGCAATCCGCCGCCAATTACTACAGAAACTGCCCCTTACAGAGCAGCTTGATCACTGTCAATTCGCACCTTTTATCACATTTACAAGCATGCAGTTTTGGGATGTCAATGACGCTGGATTGTGGCACAAGCATCATCATACAATCATGTCTCTACCACTCACCCTGAAACCAACGCGGATCGATCTTTATGTGCTTTGGGCCGTGTTGAAGCCCATGCGCAACATCTTTTTGTTTGTGCTTATTATCTTGGAATGTGTGCGCTTTCGGGTTGGCCTAGGTTTGGCGCTCCATCAGGATAATTTTTTTACGCTAGTGTTCACTTATCTTGGTCAATGGCTGGCGCTTTATTCCGGGCTTGCCATGCAAATGGCTTTGGCAGTGGGGGTGATGCTGGGCTTCACACGGCTGGCCCAAAACCGAGAATTGGATGCCATGCATGCGCTGGGTTTTAGCTTGCACCGCCTGATGGTGCCTTTGGCAATCCTGGGCGTTTTGGTTGCGATTATTGACTTTGGCATTCTGGGCTGGCTGCAACCGGTTTCGCTTTATCAAAGCGAATCATTCGTTCACCAAGTGCAGCGCTTCGTGAGTTTGCTGCCTGAAGGTGGCGATTTGTTTGTGAGTGGCAAAGGCAAAATTGTTTTAATCGATGGCATTGCACCCAAGAGCAACAGTTTTGAAAAGATTTTTGTCTATCAAACTTATGGTGACGGTAAAGCCATTGCCACAGGCGGTGCACGGGGACATTTGAGTATTGTTGAGGATGACCCTAATCAATATTATGACGTTTCAGATGTGCGCATGATTGAGGTGATCAGGCAAAATGCCGATAAGCGCCTATTGCCCGAATCTTACAACGCAAGTGCCAGCTCAAACTTGAAGGGCCCGGTTGAGGCCATTGACACCAGCACGTTCAGAAAGCGCGGCTCTTCCGAATGGGAAATGACTTTCGATGAACTGTCCAACCAGCAGCCGCCGAATAGTTATAAAGTTGACGCAAGTAACCTTTGGGCCGAACTCAATTATCGAATCGTGCAAGTGCTGTTTATTCTGCTGTTGCCTTTTATCGCCATTTTATTTGTCGTTGAACCAAAACGAAATCCGGGGCCGTTTCGGTTTTTAGCCGGACTTTTGACAATTTTGGCGTTTCATCAATTCTTGGGAATTGCCGTTTCATTCTCGCGCGGGGGCGAAGTTCCCGTGAGCGCAAGCCTGTGGCTGCCTTTGGCGATCCTCACCGGCGTGGTGTTCTTTTTGTTCCGCCGCCTCTCTCTGAAACCTGCGTTTTCAACGGCCCGTTAGCCCTCAATTTTAAGATCACGCGCAAACATTCTTGCAAGGCCTGTTGGGCTGTGATGGCTGATGTATCAATGATAATCGCATCGGCGGCGGGTTTAAGAGGTGCAATCTGGCGTGACTGATCGCGTTCGTCCCGAGCCAGAATATCAGCCTTCACTGCGTTGAAATCCGAACCCGGCATCTCCAAAAATCGGCGCTGAGTACGGGCTTCAACAGAGGCTGTCACAAAGAACTTGATATCAGATCTGGGGCAGACCACGGTGCCTATGTCGCGGCCATCCAAAACTGCACCGGGGCTTTGGCTGGCGAAATCACGTTGGAACTTCAAAAGTGCAGCGCGCACTTTTGGCAGCGCTGCCACTTTGGAAGCATAACCGCCAATTAATTCACCACGCAAATCCGCGTCATTGTACGATACGGGATTAAGACTTGCAGCGACGGCGGCAACAGTTTCTTCATCATTTGGATCAAGACCTTGGCGTTGTACGGTTAGGCCCACCATGCGGTAAAGGGAGCCGGTATCCAGATAGTGCAGGCCGAGGGTTTTGGCCAAGGATCTGGCGACGGTGCCCTTGCCCGAGGCCGAGGGGCCATCAATGGCGATGATTATCGATTGGTTCATTCCGTTTCTAATATCACTGCGTTGCACCGCCTGTCATCAACCGTAGAATCTGGGTTTTGACATTTTCATCCGCACATGGCATGAGCCCGCACATCACCCGATTTTGAACCTTGAAAGGAACCGACGTGGTTAAGCCAGAGCTTGGAACCAAGCGGACGTGCCCGAATTGTGCCACCCGCTTTTATGACTTGTTGAAAGACCCGATTACGTGCCCAAATTGCAGCACGAGTTTTGTGGCCATGCAGATTTTGCCATCCAAAACGGAAATGCCCGGTGCCATGCAACAGCCCGTGCCAAAGCCGCGTGAAGTGGAGAGCAGCGACGATCAAGAGCCAGGCGAAGTGGAGCTTGTAAGCCTTGAAGATGTGGAAGCTGAAGAAAAGGCTGACGATGAAACCGCTGGCATTGAAGATGTAGATCTGGGTGAAGATACCGCAGACGCAGCTGAGGACGAAGACGACACGTTCCTCGTTGAAGAAGAAGAAGAGGGCGGCAGCTTGTCTGATTTGGTTGAAGGCGGCGGCAAGGAAGAAGAAGAACAATAGGCTGGGTGGTTTTCGCGCTCAAGGGTTTTTCCTGATATTCTTTCTGCTAAAATCCGCTTGCCACTGGCCTTGCGTCCTATTAGATCACCACACGCGTTTGGGCGGCACCTGCCCAAACCCCATAGCCTGAACAACGGGGTCATAGCTCAGCTGGGAGAGCGCTTGCATGGCATGCAAGAGGTCGGCGGTTCGATCCCGCCTGGCTCCACCAATTCTTTCAATAGCTTAGCGTGTGGTGCGAGAGTGGCAAAAGTGCCCTAGCAACCAACTAGCAACCAGCCTCAAAAATAAATTTTTGTGATTTCGTTTTCTCAACATGAATCCTCGTGTCGGCGCGCGAATTTGCCTGTTTCAACCCGCTGCTTCCTTCACACAACTGAACCCAGCGAGCGGGGTGGGCGGCAAGAGCGACTGACAGGCCCGCTGATGGAGGCGGGCTGCACCGTAGGCCGTAGCAAAGCGAAGGACTGCGCGGATTTGAACTCTGTTGTACTCTGGCAGTAATGGGAACTTGCGCAGTTGCGGCCCGCCGCAACGGGCCTAGGAGGAAGCGACCGCCCACACCGCGAGCGGTGTCAGTCTTCTGGTCTTCAAGTCGAGTAAACGAAGTTCACGACTTGAACGGCACTGTTGGCTATTCTGCGTCCCGCTTGATTGCTGGTTCTGGATTTGAAGAGACAACACTCCCATTGGCCTTGGGAGTTTGACTGGCAAGTTGCTCGGTGATTTCGGTGACAAGAGTTGATGTGCTGGCCAGCCTTCTGCCCAGCTGTTCAATAAAGCGCTGGAAGCGCTGCTGACCAAGAGCTTGCGCCGCCTGTTGTTCCGCTGGTGGCAAAGGCGGTGACATGCCGAGGTAATGCCTGATGAACATTCCGAAGCTTTCAATCACGATCTGCTGATGGCGGTGGATGAGACTGACGTCGCGCGACAACCTATCGAGCCGTCTTGGCGTTGCGTTGTCTTCATCGCGCTGCGGACTCAGCAACTGGGCCAGTGCTGTTTCAGTCAGCTTCGATTTGTTCTTCGTCCTGTCCTTGCAGGCGAGATCGAGCTGGCTCGCCTGAATAGCCCCGAGTTTCCTAGACACCTTGCGGGTTCAGTTTTTGCCGTGTCTCAAACTCTATCGGTGACAACATACCATTCCTAACATGTTTGCGTTGTGGGTTATAGAACATCTCGATGTAGTCGAAAATGTCTTGT
>JANYHB010000041.1 GCA_025359265.1 Hyphomicrobiales bacterium
GCTGACTTTCAAACCAGCCAAATGCAGCGATATGAAGGGAATGGATAAAGCGTTTGAATCTTGCTTTCTGGAAGAGATTCACGCGTGCTTTTTTGTTCAAACCCAAGCTGAAGATCGCGACCCGACAATTTTTGCATTTGATGGAACACTCAAGCCCGGATGCCCGGCT
Source organism: Hyphomicrobiales bacterium (assembly GCA_025359265.1). GTDB lineage: Bacteria > Pseudomonadota > Alphaproteobacteria > Rhizobiales > Aestuariivirgaceae > Aestuariivirga. The sequence goes on from JANYHB010000041.1 coordinate 170, forward strand.
GATATGCTGACCAAGGCGGAGAAGGCCTTCCTGCAGACTTACATGACGTGCGACACCGGTGAAGCGGCGGCCAAAGCCAGCGCCGAGTTTTTGGCGCAACCTGTTGATCTTTCGACAACAGGGGCAACTGAAGCTTATGAAGACTTTGTGAGAACACATGACACCTACCCTGGTTATCAACTGAAAGACGCGTGTCGCGGAATGACCGGAGTCAACATCCATAATATTTTTAAAAATGCGCCGCATGTGGGCATGGCGCTTTATGTGATTGAGCCGGGTTCCTCATCTTTTAAACTGAAAGCGAATTGACATGGCCAAAATTTCACGCGCCACTTATGCCCAAATGTATGGCCCCACGGTGGGCGACAAAGTGCGCCTGGCCGACACTGATCTGATCATTGAAGTGGAAAAGGATTTCACCCTTTATGGCGAGGAAGTCAAATTTGGCGGTGGCAAGGTGATCCGCGACGGCATGGGGCAAAGCCAAGCCACGCGCGCGCAAGGGGCGATGGATACTGTCATCACCAACGCGTTGATCTTGGATCATTCTGGCATTTACAAAGCCGACATTGGTTTGAGAGAGGGCCGCATCGCCGCCATTGGCAAGGCGGGCAATCCGGATACGCAAAACACCGTGACCATCATCATTGGGCCATCAACGGAAATTATCGCCGGCGAAGGCAAAATCATTACGGCGGGCGGCGTTGACAGCCACATCCATTTTATTGCCCCGCAGCAGCTTGAAGAGGCCCTTTATTCCGGCATCACCACCATGCTGGGCGGCGGCACAGGCCCGGCGCATGGCACCTTGGCCACCACCTGCACCGGGGCATGGCATTTGGAGCGCATGATCGAAGCGGCAGATGCTTTCCCCATGAATTTGGGCTTTATGGGCAAGGGCAACGCCTCGCTGCCTGCGGCCCTGGAAGAAATGATCATGGCCGGAGCGTGTGGATTGAAGTTGCATGAAGATTGGGGCACCACGCCTGCCGCGATTGATTGCTGTTTGAGTGTGGCCGACGCACATGATGTGCAAGTGGCCATTCACACCGACACATTGAATGAGAGCGGCTTTGTGGAAGCCACGGTGGCCGCCTTCAAAGGCCGCACCATTCACACCTTCCACACTGAAGGGGCAGGCGGGGGCCATGCGCCGGATATCATCAAGGTGGCGAGCCTGCCCAACGTGTTGCCGTCTTCAACAAACCCAACGCGGCCTTACACCGTCAACACCATCGCTGAACATTTGGATATGTTGATGGTGTGCCACCATTTATCGCCTCGCATCGCCGAAGATATTGCCTTTGCAGAAAGCCGCATTCGCAAGGAAACCATTGCTGCAGAAGATATTCTGCATGATCTGGGTTGCTTCTCGATGATTTCATCGGATAGCCAAGCCATGGGGCGGGTGGGCGAGGTGGTCATTCGCTGCTGGCAGACGGCGCATAAAATGAAGCAGCAACGCGGATTTTTGGCGGGCGACAGTGGCAACGATAATTTTCGCGCCAAACGCTATGTGGCGAAATATACGATCAACCCGGCGATTGCCCATGGCATTGCGCAGGAAGTGGGTTCTGTCGAAGTTGGCAAGCGCGCGGATTTGGTAATGTGGTCTCCGGCTTTCTTTGGGGTGAAGCCGGAGATGGTTTTGCTGGGAGGATCGATTGCTGCGGCACCGATGGGAGACCCCAATGCCTCGATTCCTACGCCGCAGCCGGTGCATTACCGCCCGATGTTTGCCAGCTTCGGCAAGTTGCGCACCACTTCATCAGTGGTGTTTGTTTCGCAAGCCGCCGCAGCGAGCGGATTGCAGCAACGTTTGGGTACAGCAAAGAAAATGGTTGCCGTGAAAAATACCCGTGGCGGAATTTCCAAAGCTTCGATGATCCACAACGCCGCCACACCGAAGATTGAAGTGAACCCCGAAACTTATGAAGTGCGCGCTGATGGCGAGTTGCTGGTGTGTGAACCGGCAACGAGCTTGCCGATGACGCAAAGGTATTTTCTATTTTGACCAACAACAACGATATGGTTCCTGCGGGCACCGTGACAGCAGGAGCTTATTTGAGAGCGGCAGAAAGCTATTTTACCGCCGCCCAGATTTGCGCATCCGCCGATCAAAAAAAGTATGGGAACGCCCAGCTATTGTATCCAATTTTTTTCCTGTTTGCTCAAAGTACTGAGCTTGTGTTTAAGGCTTGGCTGATCAATCGCGGGAAATCCCCTCGGCACCTCCGCGACATCGGACACGATTTAAAGAAACTTTACGTTGAAAGTTGGAATGCTGGCCTTAGAGTCGATGGAGCCGACGTTCTATTGGAATATGCAGACGGAGAGACTTCGCTGCACGATGACGGCGAAGACTTTATAACTGAGAAGCAAAGGCTGCAAAAATTTTCAAGGCGTCGTTTGGAACTGGAGTATTGCCGCCACCTCAGAATTCTGGCCCCGCTTCACCAAAGCCCCTATATTCTTCGTTATCCTCAGACTGGCTTTTTCTCCACACCCAACATACGTGTCATAGAAATCTATTTGACAAGATTGCTTAACTTAGTCTGGCCGCCAGTAATGTCCCGCGCGAGACCAAAATGACCCTCCGCGCCACCACCTTCGTCAAAGCCAACTACGTGCTTGAGAAACCCTTTACCAGCATTCATCTTGAAGCACAGGACCGTCACTTGCGCCGCAAATTACTGACGCTCGAAGATGGCACTGAAATCCTTGTCGACTTCGCCAAGCCGGTGAAACTGGAAGACGGTGACTGTCTGGTGCTGGAAGATGGAAGGCTTGTGAAAATAGCGGCCCAGCCTGAGGAGCTTTTGCAGGTGCACGGCACGGATGCCCATCACCTTGCGCGTCTGGCCTGGCATATTGGCAATCGCCACCTTGAGGCGCAGATTGAGGCTATGCGTATTCTTATCCGACCAGATCATGTGATTGCAAAAATGCTTGAGGGCCAAGGTGCGACAGTGACAAAAACCCGCGAAAAATTTTTACCCGAACATGGGGCTTATGCGCATGACCACTGACGCCTCAAAGCTTTTGATGTTGTTCAATTGGATGTCTCCGACATTTCCCATCGGCAGTTTTGCCTATTCCAACGGGTTGGAACAAGCGATTGCCGCAGGCGGCATTCGTTCTCCCGCCGATGTGGAGGGTTGGATCAAAGACATGCTGGAAATGGGTTCAGCGTGGAATGATGCGGTTTTGTTTGCGCGCTGCTGGCATGAAAACACCGCTCACTTGAACGAGCTGGCGCAAGCCATGGCGGGCTCTTCTGAACGTTATCAAGAAACCATGCAACTCGGCCAAAATTTCTGGTCTGCGGCCCGGATATGGTTTGAGAATCTTCAGCCCAACAGCAACCTGGCTTATCCTGTGGCGGCGGGCTCAGCCTGCGCGGCAGCGGGCTTGGTGGCCAATGATGCTTTATTGGCATTCATGCAAAGTTTCGTGGCAGCGCAAGTTTCAGTGGCTGTGCGGCTTGTGCCCCTTGGGCAAACCAAGGGATTGGAGATTATGAAAAACCTGGCCCCGGTGATTGAGCGCGTGGCACAACGTGCAGCAACCGCAACGCTCAAAGATCTTGGCAGCGCTACCATCGGTGCCGATATAGCC
>JANYHB010000043.1 GCA_025359265.1 Hyphomicrobiales bacterium
GAAAGCGAAATTGAAGCCCATCCTTGGGCCAAAAGTGCCGTTCCGCCAGAGCACCAAATTAGAGGGCTAGGCCCTGTCACGCTCAGCGTCTCCAATCTTCAGTACACTGATCAAGTGTTGACAGACGTCATGGGCATGCAACGCAAAACACCTTTTGGAAACACGCAGGTTTACAAAATGTTTGGCCAGGGCCCCGTATGTGAACTTCATGTGCGCGTTGAGCCAAATCTCCCAACCGCCACACAAGGAGCAGGTGCTGTGCACCATGTGGCGTTCAACATTACCATGGCAGATTATGACGCTTGGGCGGCGCGGTTAAGCGAATTGCGCATTCCCAACTCTGGCAAGGTGGATCGCTTCTGGTTCAAAAGCCTTTATTTCAGAGAGCCGAGTGGCATTCTGTTCGAGTTGGCAACGGATGGCCCGGGGTTTCAAGCCGATGAACCCATGGATAAATTGGGCGAGACGTTATCGCTGCCGCCATTTCTTGAAAGCCAGCGCGCGTCCATCGAAGCTGGGCTGAAGAAACTGTGATCGCCTGAACCCCATGGTAAAATTTTTTTATGTGCTGGCGTTTGTTCTCATCATCGGCGGCCTGCTCTATAATTTCGCGGCCCTGCAAATTTTCAATCTCATAATCCCCAAGGATGCTGATACACATTTGGTTGCCAGCAATGTGCAGTATGGCAGTGATGAACGGCAGGTTCTGGATATTTATGCACCCGATAAGATGGCTGGCCCCCTGCCCGTTGTGGTTTTTATTCACGGCGGTTCGTGGAGCAGCGGCAATAAAAATGGTTACGAATTTGTGGGCCGCGCTTTCGCAGCGCAAGGTTTTCTTACGCTTGTGGCGAACTACCGCCTGCACCCTCGGCACCCTTTCCCGGCTTTCGTGGAAGATGCGGCCCTCACGCTGGATTGGGCCACGCGGCACAGTGCCGAATATGGCGGCGATGAGCACCAAGTTTTCGCATTGGGCCATTCTGCGGGGGCCTATAATTTGGCGCTGGCAATCTTGGACCCGCGCTATCTCATGAAACTGGGAACCGATGTTTCCGCCATCAAAGGGATTGCAACCTTGGCTGGGCCATTTGATTTCTTGCCCCTAGACAGTGCCATTACCAAGGATGTGTTCGGCGCAGTCGATCATCTCCAAGAAACCCAACCTGTCAATTTTGCCCGTAGCGAAGTGCCGCCGTTTCTTATTCTGCATGGTTCCGCAGACACCACCGTCTATCCAAAAAATGCTGCCGCACTCAATCGGGCGTTACAGAATGCCGGCGCAAATGTGAGTTTGAAAATCTATGGCGGCGTCAGTCACGTCGGCATCATGATCAGCCTTGCCAAACCGCTGCGAGGCAGAACTCCGACATTTGATGATGTGCTCACGTTTTTCAAAAATTATACAGTTGCAATCGCGCCATGATTAAGCTTTAAAAATCACTGATGATATCAAACGTTTAAACTTCCGACCATCTCCAACAGCAAGTTTGCTTTAATCAAATCGTAACTATCGAAGTTTGAATGTGTACGTTTATTGTCTTTTTTATTTCAGTATGACAAATCAACGGAGAACGATGCATGCCTTTAGCGGTTTGGACTGCGGCGCAGATTATTTCGCAACTTGATTCCACCCATCATTGGAGCGGGTCAACTATCACTTTCAGCACCAGTTCAACCCCTGGGTTGATTGCCTACGATAGTGATACGGCGTCAGTTGACTTTGGCTTGGAGAAAGCAACTTACACAGCTCTCAATGCCACCCAAGCTGCGGCGGCAACCCTTACGATAAATCTGTGGGATGACCTTATGCCGCAAAGTTTTGTTGCGGTGAATGAGGGTGCTGGCACCAATGCCAATATCGATTTGGCAGGTTTTAGTGATAATCCGGCAAACGGCGATTACGCCTATACGCTGCCCTATTACAACCCTGCCACCAATGCCCTGACAAAGTCATCGGTGTGGTTGAATGACGGCTTCACTGACCTGTCAAATCCACACGTGGCAGATTACGGCTACATGGCAATCATGCATGAACTGGGCCACGCGATTGGCCTCGACCATATGGGCAACTACAATGGTGCCGGTGCCGCCGTTCCTTCCAGTTATCAAGACAGCCTTGTATATTCCATCATGTCTTACTTTGGGCCGAACTCGGGTCTTGGCGGGCAAGCGCTTGGGGTAGCTTGGGCGAATTGGGGAACCTGGGATCCGCAAACCCCAATGATTGACGATATCTTGGCCATTCAATCAATCTACGGCGTTTCCACCACCACACGAACGGGTGATACCACTTATGGTTTCGGTTCCAACATTTCAGGCACTGAAGCAGCAATCTACAACTTTGCCTACAACGCCCACCCCATCATGTGCCTGTTTGACTCTTCTGGCAACGACACGCTCAATCTCAGCGGTGATACCAATAGTGATACAATTGATTTGCACGCCGGTGCTTTCAGTTCAGTCATGGGCTTAACCTACAATGTTTCGATTGCTTACTCATGCACCATTGAAAACGCGGTTGGCGGAAGTGGTTCGGATTATATCACCGGCAACGACGTGGCCAATTACCTCGGCGGCGGTGCGGGCGCTGATGTCCTCTTGGGCATGGGCGGAAATGACCTTATCCACGGCGGCTCTGGCGCTGACCATATGGATGGTGGGCCGGGCTTTAACTTACTTTACTATGCCGATTCTGCAGCGAGTGTGACCATCAACCTCTTTACCGGAACCGGCAGCGGCGGCGATGCGCAGGGCGATACTTTCGTTAATATGCAAGGCGTTGTTGGTTCGGCCTTCAACGATACGGTTTATGGCGACAACAATGCCAACTACATTGATGGCGATGCAGGCGATGACATGCTCTTCGGCTATGGCGGCAATGACAACATTGTCGGTGGCGCGGGCAACGATATCATGGGTGGTGGCGCTGGCGCCGACCATATGGACGGCGGTACGGGCTTTAACTTACTTTACTATGCCGATTCTGCAGCGGGTGTGACCATCAACCTCTTTACCGGAACCGGCAGCGGCGGCGATGCGCAGGGCGATACTTTCGTTAATATGCAAGGCGTTGTTGGTTCGGCCTTCAACGATACGGTTTATGGCGACAACAAGGCCAACTACATTGATGGCGGCGCGGGCAATGACGTGATTGTGGGTTATGGCGGCAATGACTATCTTGTTGGTGGCGCTGGCAACGACCTCTTTGTGTATACTGCCCCAGGTTTTGGACATGATGAAGTTGCTGATTTTACCGTGGGACAAGATCATTTCTATGTCTCAGCCAGTGTTGCGGCGAATTTCACGGCCCTTACTTTGACGGCCAGCGGCACCAACACCGTCATCACTATCGGTGCAGACTCAATCCAAATCGATGGACTGACACCGGCGCAACTCCACGCCAGCGATTTTATTTTCTATTGAGCTTGCAATCACGGCAAGTTATCACGCATGAAAATATCAATGCGGATGCGTTCCTGAGCTTCAATCAACGGCGAATTATCAGCCCGCGCCATCAACACGCGCACCGCTGATCGCACTTCATGGCCGGGGTCTTGATTGATGATCACATCAATCGTGCCCCTGATCAGCGCACGCCTGGAACCTTCCGTCACTTCATGGGCGATGAACACCAAGTGTTTGGCGCGGCCACCCATTTCCAGCGCCGCCGTGATGCCTGCCGTGCCCCCGCCCACGTTATAAATGCCCAACAAATCCGGATGTTCACGCAGCAGTTGTTTCGCCAGCTCCTCACTGCGCCCCATATCATCGCGCGATTCACGCACGGGCAGCACCATCAAGTCTGGAAATTCATGTGCCATCACTTGTTCAAAGCCAAACTGGCGTTCGATATGATCACGCAACGCCAATGAGCCTGCAAACAGTCCCACCTTGCCTTTGCGGCCGTTCAGAAAACGCCCCATTAAACCCGCTGCTGTGCGGCCTGCTGATGAATTATCAATACCCGCATAATGGGTGCGCTTTGAACCCGGCACGTCAGATACCAAAGTCACCACCGCAACGCCTTTGGCCACCAGCATATTGATGGCCTCGCGCACCGCCGGATGATCAAGCGCCACCACTGCCACCCCGTCTATGCCATCTTCCAAGCTATCCAGAACCTTGGCAAGGAGCGGCCCATCAAACACGTCCACGCGTTTCACCATGATGGCCACGCGCTCGCCCGCCATGCGTTTGGCCGCGGCCTCCACTTCGTCTGAAATATGGGTCATGAACTCGCCACTGGTATTGGGCAGCACAAACCAAAAGCGATATTCCCGCCCCCGCGCCAACCGGGCGGCAATGCGGTCTGGTTGATAGTTCAACTCACGAATGGCAGATTCAACTTTCTCGACGGTGCGCCCCTTTACACCCGGTCGATGATTCAACACACGGTCTATGGTGGCAACGGATACTCCCGCTTTTTGGGCCACGTCTTGAATGGTAATTTTCGCCATGAGGTGTTTGAAGCGAATCCTTCAAGACTTGTCAAACGCCAATCAATCGGTCATCAACCAAGCATGGCAAAACCCCTCAAACTGGCGGCCGACATTGGCGGCACCTTTACCGATATCGTTCTGGAACAGGGCAAAAATCGCTGGAGCGGCAAGGTATTGACGTCCACGCAAGCCCCCGAAGTGGCTGTTCTGGAAGGATTGCAGCACGTGTTGGCTGAGGCAGGATACAAGCCGGCAAACGTTTCCGTTTTCATTCATGGTACAACGCTGGCTACCAATGCCCTGATTGAACGCAAAGGCGCCAAAACCGCCTTTATCACCACTGAAGGCTTTCGTGATGTGATCGAGCAGGGCTATGAAAAACGCTTCGATCATTATGACCTGATGATTGACCGGGCCTTTCCGCTGGTGGATCGCCATTTGCGCCTGCCGATCAGGGAACGCCTCGCCGTCAATGGTGATGTATTGATCGAACTCGAGGAAGCGGCAATCCCTGCCCTCGCCGCCACGATCATGGCTGAAGGCTGCAAGGCGGTGGCAATCGGCCTGATGCATTCTTATGCGCACCCCAAGCACGAGCAGCGCATTGCTGAGCTCTTGCAACCTTTGTTGCCCCATGATGTGACCCTGTGCCTGTCATCCGAAGTGGCTCCAGAAATCCGCGAATATGAACGCTTCTCCACCACGGTGGCCAATGCCTATGTGCGGCCTTTGATGGCGGGTTATCTCCACCGTCTGCGAGAAGGACTTGCCAAGATCGGGTTGGATGCTCCGCTGTATTTGATGATGTCTGGTGGCGGTCTGACCACACTGGAAACCGCCGCACGGTTCCCCATTCGCCTGGTGGAGTCCGGCCCCGCAGGCGGCGCCATTCTCGCCAGCCGTATGGCGCTGAGCTTGCAACTGCCGGAAGTTTTGTCTTTCGATATGGGGGGCACGACCGCAAAAATTTGTCTATTGTCCAACGCTGAACCCGAACGCGCCCACCGCTTTGAGATTGCCCGGGCCTATAAAGACATGAAGGGCTCTGGCATTCCGGTGCGCATTCCCGTGATTGAAATGGTGGAGATTGGTGCAGGCGGTGGCTCCATCGCGCGTGTTGATAAGTTGGGGCGATTGACGGTTGGCCCAGACAGTGCCGGCTCCACCCCTGGCCCGGTTTGCTATGGGCGCGGCGGCACCATGCCGACCGTGACCGATGCCAATGTCTGCCTCGGAAAAATTGATCCTGAATTTTTTGCCGGAGGCAAAGTAAAACTGCATGTTGAAGAAGCCGAGGCCGCTTTCGCTGCTGACATCGGAAGCAAGCTTGGCTTGAAAGATTTCTGGCCGGCCGTAGGCGTTGCGGAAATCGTTGAGGAGAACATGGCCAATGCCGCGCGCGTGCACGCCATTGAACGCGGCAAAGATATCGCGCAATGCGTGATGATCGCTTTCGGCGGTGGCGCACCCTTGCATGCCTGTCGCTTGGCGGAAAAAATCGGCATCAAAAAAATCATCGTGCCATTGGGTGCGGGCGTGGGTTCCGCGATTGGATTTCTGCAAGCGCCAGTGGCTTATGAAATCACCAAAAGTGCTGCGGTGAACCTTGACAACTTCCACGCTGCCGAGGTGAATCAACTTCTCAAACACATGGCGCAAGCTGCTGAATCTGTTGTGAAACCCGCGATGAAATCTGGCACGCCAAAACTCACCATCAAGGCCGATTGCCGCTATGTGGGCCAGGGCCATGAAATCCAGGTGTCCATACCCGTCCGTACACTGACGAATACCGACGGCAAAAAGCTCAAAGCCGCATTCGAGAAAGCTTATAAAGCTGTTTATGGTCTCATCATTCCAAACCAACAAGCCGAAGCGATCACTTGGTCTGTCACCTCAGCATCGGCCACTCCAAAAGTGGCGTTAGCCAAGAAGGCAAAAAAACACCCCGCCCCACAACCCATCCGCACCAGGCGTATCTTCGATGCGGCCGCGGCCAAACCAATGAAAGCCCCCGTCTATTGGCGTTTTGACATGAAGCCGGGCGCTGCCATCAAAGGCCCCGCCATTATCGCGGAATATGAAACATCAACGATTGTCGGCAGCCGCTTCAGGGCTGAAATCAACAGCCTTGGCCAAATTGTGATGGAGTTGGTGAAGTGAGCAACAAAGCCCTTGACGCAATCCGAACCCAGGTGATGTGGAACCGGCTCATCGCCGTTGTGGAAGAGCAAGCACAGTCTCTGCTGCGCACCGCTTTCGGCACCATCACCCGCGAAGCCGGCGATTTATCGGCTGGTGTTTACAACCCCCAGGGCCATATGATCGCGCAAGCGATGACTGGAACCCCCGGCCATGTGAACACCATGGCCACCGCCGTGGGCCATTTTTTCAAGCATTATCCGCAATCCACCATGAAGCCCGGCGATGTTTACGTCACCAACGATCCATGGGAAGGCACGGGGCACCTGTTTGACTATGTGATGATGACGCCCGTGTTCATCGGCAAAAGGCTGGTGGCCTTCTTCGCCTCCACTTGCCATTTGATCGACGTGGGCGGCATCGGTTTTTCTGCCAAGGCCAATTCTTCTTATGAAGAAGGCCTGTATGTGCCGCATATGATGCTGCGCAAGGCGGGCGTGCTGAATGATGATTTGCTGAAGGTGATCCTCGGCAACACCCGCGCGCCCATTGAAGTGAAGGGCGATCTGCTCTCGCTCGTCTCGGCCAATGACACGGGTGCCCGCCGTTTGGTGGAAATGATGGCGGAGTTCAAACTCACTTCACTCGATAAATTGGCCAACCACATTCTCACCCAATCTGAAAACGGCGCGCGCGAAGCGATCAAGACTTTGCCGGAAGGCGAATGGTCCTATGCGCTGCCGCTAGATGGTTATGAAAAGCCTGTCACCATCAAAGCCAAACTGCAAATCAAAAACGGCAAGGTGACAGTGGATTACCGCGGCACAACTTCCGTGTCGATTTACGGCATCAATTCGCCGCGCACCTACACTGCAGCCTATACCGTATTCGCGCTGAAGGCGATCATCGCACCCCATGTGCCCAACAACATCGGCTCACTATCCTGCTTTGATATCATAACCGATCCGCACACCGTGGTGGACCCCATCCGCCCCTCGCCCGTCACCTCGCGCCACGTCACCGGGCAAATGTTGGCAGACGCAGTGTTTGGATGCCTGGCCCAAGCCCTGCCCGGCCAAGTGCAGGCCGAAAGTGCCGGTTCTATCTGGATGTTGATGTTCACATCGGCCCATGGCCGCGTGGCGCAAGAGCAGTTGAAAAACGCCGCTGAATATAATGTGCTGGCCATCGGCCTTGGCGGCATCGGCGGCAGGCCCGGCAAAGACGGCCTCGCCTGCATGGCCTTTCCTTCCGGCATCGGTGGCATTCCTGTCGAAATCATCGAGGGCCAATGCCCGCTATGGTTCAAGGAAAAGCAATTCCTGCCCAATTCGGGTGGAGACGGTGAATGGCGGGGCGGGCTTTCACAACGTATCGAAGTGCGCAACCGCGAAGCCACGCCTTTCACCATATCTGCCGCAACGTTTGACCGCATCAAAAATGCTGCACAAGGCCGCGAGGGCGGCAAACCGGGCGCCTTGGGTTCGGCGAAACTCGCCTCTGGCGCGCACCTGCCCGACAAAGGCATCCACCTTGTGCCCGCAGGTGATGCACTGATCATCAGCCTGCCCGGCGGTGGCGGCTGGGGCAACCCCGCCAAACGCAAAGAAGAAATGCGCGCGGCTGATAGAAAAGCAGGCGTGGTGTCTTCATAACTATCAGCTGGGATGGAGAGATGCACCAATTTAGCGAATTGACAGGTCGTTCACTTGGATTTGTATTGAACAAGCTCGATGAACTGGAGAGCGATGCGCTGCAAATGATGGAAACAAGTAGCGCAACAATTCATATAAAGAATTTGCAATCAATAAATTTGCAGAGAGCTATTTGTGCTGTTGGCGCATTCTCGATATTTGAAGCGCATCTGCAAGATCAATTCTCGTCAAATCATGGAACTGCAGTCCAATATGCATTTGACGAAGCCTCCAAAAAGTTGAAAAATCAACAACACATGGACTTGTGCAATAAATTTGAAATCCTCATTGAAGCCATTAACGTGCTTAAACACGGTCGCGGCAAAAGCTACGAGAAGCTATTGAAACGACCAAATCTGCCCTTTCGCTTCAAAAAGCCAAATGAATATTTTTTTGATGAAGGCGATTTGTCTGAAGTTCAAACGATGATCCAAGTGGATAGCAGGTTGGTTATTTTTTGTTTACAGGTTATTGATGAAGTCTCCTCCAAACTTGGCTTGAAGTAATACTGGATGATTTACCTTTCCCCCGAACAGATCGCGCAATATCGTGCTGATGGGGCCACCGTGGTTCGCGGTGCTTTCAGCCATGCGCAAATGAAACTGTTGGAGCAAGGCATCACCCGCAACATGGCGGAACCTTCGCCCCTTGCCATCATTGCCAGCAAGCCAGAAGACCCCGGTTATTTCATTGAAGACTTCTGCAACTGGCAGCGCATAGATGAATACAGGCGCTTCATTTTTGAAAGCCCCGCCGCCGAAATCGCCGCGCAATTGATGGGCGGCGATGAAGTGCGCCTGTATCACGATCATCTCCTGGTGAAGGAACCCAAAACCACCGCCAAAACCCCATGGCACCAGGATCAGCCTTATTACAATATCGATGGCACGATGAATTGCTCCATGTGGTTGCCGGTTGATCCGGTGAATGCGGCCAGCACGCTGAAATTTGTGGCGGGCTCACATCTGGGTGGCTGGTTGATGCCGCGCACTTTCATGAACAATGAGGCCAAATGGTTTCCCGAAGGCAGCTTGAAAGAACTGCCCGATATTGATGACAACCCTGACCAATTCAAAATCTTGGCGTGGGCGCTTGAGCCAGGAGACGCCGTGTTCTTCCACATGCTTACCCTGCATGGCGCTGGCGGCGTGGCCGGCGGAAATCGCCGGCGCGTCTTATCCGTGCGCTTCATCGGCGACGACATTACCCACGCGCCAAGGAAGTGGAGAACATCGCCCCCGTTCCCGGGATTGGTGGCTAGGCTGGCAGCAGGGGCGAAGTTGGAAGCCGAGGAGTTTCCGGTGGTGTGGCGTGCGCCCTAGCGGGCTGCAATAACCTTGCACAAAAAGCACCGCCTCAATCTCTCTGGCTCAGCCCATAGCCCCCTAATAGCCCCCCGCCGCCCCGGCTGGCCGGCGATCATCATGCGCGCCGTAAAGCTTGCCGGGCACGGGCTTGCTGGCCGCCATGGCGTCATTGCCAGAGGAAGCGGGCGCAGCCGGATCAGCCGTCGGCCCGATCAAGATCGCCTCGGCGGCACCCCAAGGTGATTGGGTTTTCAGCGTGTAACCCATATCGCCCAAAATCTTGGCCGTGTCTGGTGAAAGCGCGAAGGGTTCAACCGCCACTTCATCGGGCAACCACTGGTGATGCAGGCGCGGCGCATCCACAGCCTCCTGCATGTTCATCCCGTAATCCACCACATTCATGATGGCTTCCACCACAATGGTGATGATGCGGGATCCGCCGGGGCTGCCCAGCACCATGAAGGTTTTTCCATCTTTGGTAACGATGGTCGGGCTCATCGAACTCAAAGGCCGTTTGCCCGGTGCGATAATGTTGGTTTTGCCTTGCACCAAGCCAAATAGATTGGGCACGCCGGGCTTGGTGGTGAAATCATCCATCTCATCATTCAGAAAAAAGCCCGTGTCCCCCGCTATCACCTTGGCGCCGAACAACGCGTTGATGGTATAGGTCACCGCCACCGCATCGCCCTTGGCATCAACAATGGAATAATGCGTGGTCTGCGTGCCTTCATGGGGGGCCGTGCCTGGCTGCACATCTTTGGACGGCGTGGCTTTGGCCGCGTCGATCTTGGCGCGAATTTCAGCGGCATAAGAATCCGACAACAGCTTGTCGAGCGGATTTTTAACAAAATCCGGATCACCCAGTCGAAAATTGCGATCCACAAAGGTGTGACGCATGGCCTCCACCATATAGTGAATGCCCGCCGCCGAATGAAACCCCAATTGGCCCATGGGATAGCCTTTGATGATATTCAAAATCTCACACACCGCCGTGCCGCCCGAGCTGGGTGGCGGCGTGGAAATCAAATCAAGCCCGCGATAATTGCATTTGATCGGGGCGGCTTCTGCCACTGTATAATCCGCTAAATCTTGTTTGGTGAGAATGCCACCGTTTTTCATGGTCGCATCAACCAATGCATCAGCAATTGCGCCTTTATAAAAAGCGTCCGAGCCGCTGGCTGAAATCTGTTTTAGCGTAGAAGCCAGGTTTTTCTGAACAAACTTTTCCCCAGCAGCCCAGGGTTTTCCATCATGCAGAAATATCGCGGCTACATTGGGTTGCTCGGCAAAAGCCTTGGCAGAACCAGCCATAATGGCCACATCACCATCATTCAACACAAAGCCCTCATCCGCCAATGTGATCGCAGGTGCCATCACCGCCTCACGTTTCATTGTGCCATATTTTTGCAGCAGCGTTTCAAGGCCAAGCACCGTGCCCGGCACACCGGCAGCGAGATAGCCTTTAAGGCTCAAATCTGGCACCACCTCGCCCGCAGCGTTCAAAAACATTTTTTCAGTGGCAGCGGCTGGGGCCTTTTCACGAAAGTTTAAAAACACGTCTTTGCCGTCTGCCATGTGCAAAGTGGCAAAGCCGCCGCCGCCGATATTGCCGCAGCATGGATTGGTAACAGCCAGCGCATATCCCACAGCCACCGCAGCATCCACCGCATTGCCGCCCTGTTTCAGAATTTCAACGCCAACGTCAGTGGCCAAATGTTGCGAGGTAACCACCATGCCGTGATCTGCCGTCACGGGCACGCGGGTGGCTGAACTGGCAGGCCCAGCCAGCACCAACAAACTTGCAAGCACGGCACCTGAAAATTTATGACGGGTGTTCATGAAATACTCCTCTGTAAGATCAGGGGATATCACAAGCCCACGATAAAATTATGGCAAGCTAAAGCTTCGCTGCTTTCAGCGCAGCTTCAATCTGCGGCAGCAAATCAGCATTGCCACACACCACGCCGCCAGTGTTCAGCGCATCCAATTCGCCGTTCAAACCATGTGAAAAGCCTCCGGCTTCTCTCACAAAAAGCAATCCTGCGGCCATGTCCCAAGCCTTGATATCGCCCACCCAGCCGCCATCAAAACGGCCCATCGCGATATAGGCAAGATTGAGCGCAGTTGAGCCGGCGCCGCGCAGGCCCGCAACCCGTGCCGCCAGTTGCGCAATCTGCCGCAATCGCAGCGGTGCGTCTGGGCTGGCCCGATTGGGCAATTCGCAAAACAGCATGCTCTCTTGTAGTTCTCGTCTTGCACCCACCCGCATGCGCTTGTTGTTGCAGAACGCGCCCGTACCCTTTTCAGCGTGGAACAGCTCATCGCTGATCGGATTATACGTGACCGCCGCAACAATCTCGCCTTTGCGTTCCAATGCGATTGTGAGTGCAAAATACGGCATGGCATGCATGAAGTTAAACGTGCCGTCGATCGGGTCAATGATGAAACGGTGGTCGGCGTCCGCTCCCTTGCTTTCCCCACCCTCTTCACCCAAAAAGCCATACGTCGGCCGTGCCGCGCCCAATTCTTCGCGCAAGATTTTCTCGGCCTTCTTGTCGGAATTGGTCACGAAATCTGCGGGCCCTTTTATCGCTACTTGCAATGATGAAACCTCGCCATAGTCGCGCTGCACACCGCGTGCGGCTTTCCTGATTGCGGCAATCATAACGGTCATAATCGGGGTGGTCACAGCTCTACACTCTTCGTTGGATGTGCAGCCGCTTAGCAGGGAAGTGGGCGCTGCGCTACTCTGGGGTTTTATCAGGCAGCGGCTTGAAAGCTTCAGCGCGCGTGTGAGCGTCTTTCACCATGCCAACGTCGGCCTTTTCGGTGGCGGCATCCATTTCCAAATCGCCGCGCCCTTGCTTTGCCGCCAGAAAATTCCATTTCATCGCTTCGATCGGATCTTGCTTCACGCCCGATACCCCCAATGCAAGAATGCGTGCCAATCGATTTTGCGCCACGGCATTGCCGTGCTGGGCTGCAATCGTCAACCATTTGGTGCCCAACACTTCATCTTTTTGAACGCCTTCACCACGAAACACCAACACGCCATATTCAAGTGCCGCTTCAGGCATGCCTTGCACGGCAGCTTTGGCAAACCAATCCGCCGCGGAAATCTGGTCTCTTGGCACCCCTTTGCCATCCAAATAAAGCAAGGCAAGATTATGCTGTGCCCGTGCATTTCCCTTAGCTGCCGCCATGCCAAACCATTTGGCGGCGTTGGACCAATCGCTCTGGGTGCCATAAAGGCCAGTGTAGTAAAGGCCAAGATTGTATTGCGCCTTTACGTTGCCCGCCTCGGCGGCTTTCTGCAGCCATGGCGCCCCATCAACCACATTGGCTTTGTCACCAGTGCCAGCCAGAAGCAACATGGCAAGGGCAAACTGCGAATCCACATCGCCTTTCTCTGCACCCTTTTGAAACCAAACCTGCGCCTGCTTCAAATCAACTTCAACGCCAAGGCCCTTTTGGGATAAGGTGCCCAGCATCACATAGGCCCGCGGGTCATCTTTGGCGGCGTAATCGTCCGCAATGGTTTTGGCTTCGGCATAATTGCCGTCTTGAAACAGGGTGATTGCTTCTTCAAAACTTGCCGGTGGCGGCGCTTGGCTTAAGCCGGGCTGAGCCGCCAAAATGCTGAACACTATTAGAAAGACCAGACGCTTCATTTCAACTTTTCAGTCCACGCGGTGATGATGTGCGATGCACGGGCTGCGTCTCGCCACATTTCATCAGGTGGGCGAGTGAAATCAGAATGTTTCGCCAGAATTATGGCTTCTTCCAGTGTGCTTGCATCCAGGGGAACGGCTGGAATCTCAGCCAAATCGTTCCACCATTTAACCAAAGGCTCGCCACCGGTTTGCGCTTTCTGGTGAAAGCCCACATAATCTGCACCCTGCTCTGCCGCCTCCATGGCTGCATGGCGTGAGGTGCCGCAATCAAGGCCGATCATCGCGTCTTTGGGCAGAGACAGGCGCAAGTCGAGCAAGTTGAATTCAGAACTCGTCACATGCAAGCCATCGGCCTTGAGATGCGCAACCACGCGTGGCTCTACATTGCTCATCAGCACCGCCAAGCCCAGTTCCTGCAATGTGGCGACGTCTTCGCGCTTGGCGTTTTCGTGCAAGGCGATGGATGCGCAATCACCGGCCTCGCACGCCGCTTTGGCGCAAGCAATGACGTGGGCAAGAGATAGCTCTTTGGGGGCTACTAAAAAGAAACGTGATTTGCTCATGGGCCGCTTTTAGGCAGGGCGCAACGCTTTGTCACCCGTAGGAAGAAGGGCAGCCAAAATGCCCAATGCGGGAAGGAAAGCGCAGATGCGGAACACAAAATCAAGGCTTGTCGTGTCGGCCAATACGCCCAAAGCTGCAGCACCCAAACCTCCCATGCCAAAAGCCAGGCCGAAGAATAACCCAGAGATCAGCCCCACGCGGCCGGGCATCAACTCTTGTGCATAAACCACCATGGCCGAGAAGGCCGAGGATATGATAAGGCCAATGGGGATTGTCAAAGCCACCGTCCAGAATAGATTGGTGTAAGGCAAAGCCAGTGTGAAAGGCAAAGCCCCCAAGATCGAAAGCCAGATGACAGACCTTGTGCCAATCCGGTCACTCAATGGGCCACCCAGAAAAGTTCCCACCGCTGCCGCCCCCAACATGATGAACAGGTAAATTTGAACGTCTTGTTGGCTGACACCAAAATGACCAATCAGATAAAAACTGTAAAACACCTGCAGGCTGGTGAGATACATGAATTTCGAGAACATCAGGATTAACAGCACGGTTAGTGCCCTCAGCACCTGGCCTTTGCTGAACACCTTGGTATTGGCCCTCACTGCCGCTTGGCGCGCATGATCTTTCAACCACGTTGAATACCAACGGCCCACGTAACTGAGCATTACAATGGCGGCCACCGCCACAGGCGCAATCCAGGCGATGGCCGATTGGCCGCGCGGCAGAACAATCAATGCGGTAAGCAGCGGACCAATGGCACTGCCGGAATTGCCGCCCACTTGGAAAACGGCCTGAGCAAAACCAAAACGCCCGCCCGAAGACAAGCGCGCCACGCGCGAGGCTTCCGGATGGAACAGCGATGAGCCGATGCCTATCATGCCGGCTGCCAGCAAGATCACCGGATAAGACGTTGCCATGGATAGAAGCAGCAGGCCTGCCAAAGTGCAAGCTGGTGCCAAAGGCAGAATATAGGGCAGCGGATATTTGTCGGTGAAAATGCCGAAGATGGGCTGCAGGATTGAAGCGGTGACCTGGAAAACCAGTGTGATCAGGCCAATCTGCGCAAAGCTGAGCGCGTAGTTTTGTTGCAGCATGGGATAGATCGATAACAACACCGCCTGCATTGTGTCATTGATGCCGTGGCAGATGGCAGCGGAAAACAGCACGGTCAGCACCGTTTTTGCTGCAGTGTGTGAAGCGTGGGTGGCAGCAGATGCGGCGGTGTTCATGGCGCGGGTTTAGATTTCACCATGCCCTCAAGCAAGCGCCAAAAATGCAGAGCTGTGGTGTCAGGCTTTGAGTGCTGCAACGCCGGGCAAGTCTTTGCCTTCCAGCCATTCCAAGAATGCGCCGCCTGCGGTGGAGATATAAGTGAAATCATCTGCCACGCCGGCGTGGTTCAGTGCCGCCACGGTGTCGCCACCGCCAGCCACGCTGACCAATTTACCAGCCTTGGTGCGCGCAGCAGCATAACGCGCCACTTCCACCGTGGCCTTGTCAAAGGGCTGCATTTCAAAGGCGCCGAAGGGGCCGTTCCACAACAGAGTATGAGCGTTGTCGATGGCGGCCTTGATTAAATCAACTGACCTCGGCCCCACATCCAACATCATGCCATCATGGGGAATGCCGTCCACGCCGTAGTCATGCGAGGGCGCGTGCGCTTCAAACTTATGGGCGATGATGCCGTCAACCGGAAGCATGATGGCACAGCTGGCCTTCTCCGCTTCCAGCATGATCTTGCGCGCCGTATCAGCCAAATCTTTTTCAACTAAAGACTTTCCAACTTGGTGGCCCTGCGCATAAAGGAAAGTGTTGGCCATGGCGCCACCGATGACCAGGGCTTCCACCTTCTTCATCAGGTTGCTCAGCAGATCAAGCTTGGATGACACTTTGGCCCCGCCCACGATGGCGATCACTGGCTTCTTCGGGATTTCGAGCGCTTTCGAAAGCGCTTCCAACTCTGCCTGCATGGCACGGCCTGCATAGGCCGGAATAACATGGGCAATGCCCTCCGTGGATGAATGCGCACGGTGCGCGGCGGAAAACGCATCATTCACAAAAATATCGCCAAGGTTGCCCAGCATCTTGGCAAAGCCCGCATCATTCTTTTCTTCACCAGGGTGATAGCGGGTGTTTTCCATCAGATAAACTTCACCGGGCTTGGCGTTGACGGTTGGGGCCGATTGCCAATCCGTGAAAACGAATTGCACCTTATGGCCGAGCGCCTTTTCGAGCGCAGGGGCCACGGGCTTCAACGACATTTCAGGAATCACCTTGCCCTTGGGGCGATCAAAATGCGCGAGGATGATCACTGCAGCACCCTTGGCGAGCAACTCTTTCACCGTCGGCACCACGCGGTCTATGCGGGTGGTATCGGTCACATGGCCATTTTCCATCGGCACGTTGAGATCAAGGCGAATGACAACGCGTTTGCCAGAAACATTGACATCATCAAGGGTGCGAAAGGCGGGCATCTATATTCTCCTCATGCTGAGGTGCGACCCCGGACTCGATACAGGGGAGCCTCGAAACATGTGCAGGTTGGCCCGTCGAGGCCCGACTGCGTCGGACACCTCAGGGTGTGGGTTGTTGGTTCATTGAGGGGCGTACATCAAGCCGCCGCGCGGGGCAAGTGTTTGAAGCTGGACATTTTGTATCCAATTGGATACAATTACTCTTTGGACGCTTTGATCCAGTCAACGATGTTTGCCGATTGGCTGCGCGCACTCAAAGACGATGTCGCCAAGGCCCATATCCTGCGCCGCATCATGAGCGCGGAGTTGGGCAATTTCGGTGACTGCGAGCCGGTGGGTGAAGGTGTTTCAGAAATGCGCGTGCACCATGGCCAGGGCTATCGCGTTTATTTCTTCCGACGAGGTGGCGCACTTTAAGTGTTGCTGTGTGGCGGAAATAAATCAAGCCAGAAGCGCGACATCAAAAAAGCCATCGCCATGGCTCGTGAATGGAAAGGAATGCAGCAATGAAAAAACAGAAAGTCACTTACTCCACTTTCAGCCCGGCGGATTATCTCGACAATGAGAAAGTGATTGCAAATTATCTTTCACTGGCCGCCGAGGATGAAAATCCCGATGTGCTGTTGAAAGCTCTGTCCGATGTGGCCAAGGCGCGCGGCATGGCGCAAGTGGCGAAGGACTCAGGCCTCGGTCGTGAGAGCCTCTACAAGGCCCTCACCCCCGGTGCCAAACCCCGCTACGAAACCATCGCCGCCGTCATGCGTGCGCTGAAGGTGAAGATTGCGGTGGGGGTGAGGTGATGTTATTTTTTGCACTGTCACTAAGGTTCTGGAAAGCGGGCTGCGGCGCAAGTAAATTGCTCTTGACGTACTATGTTAAACGTAGTACGCGTTAAATATGATCAAGTCATGGGCAAATGCCAGCACCAGGCGTTTTGCGGAAAGTGGAAAATCCAAGTTTTCGGGGCTTGATGGCGATGCGGCAGAAGATCTCTTGGCCACTCTCAATGCAGCAACATCACTGGCTGATCTCAGCCCTTTGAAATCGGTTGGCCTTCATGCGTTGAAGGGCGATCGCAAAGGACAATGGGCGATGACAATCAACGGCCCGTGGCGGCTGTGTTTTCGCTTTGATGACGGCGATGCCCATGACGTTGAAATTGTGGATTATCACTGATGGAGAAAATCATGCGTGCGATACATCCGGGCCGCATTTTGCGGCGGGAACTCAAGGCGAGGGAACTTTCGGCCAATGCCTTGGCATTGGCGCTGCGCACCCCTTCCGGGCGCATCACCGACATCCTTAATGAAAAGCGCGCGGTGAGCACGGAAACCGCCATGCGCCTTGGGCGCTATTTCCGCCAAAGCCCAAGGTTTTGGCTGAACCTGCAATCCAATTTTGATTTGGCGGTGGCGGAAGAACGCATCGGCCCAGCGTTGGATGTTGAAGTGATTCCGGCTAAGGCAGGGTGAAACTGTTAGAAAAATTTGGTTACAAGCTCCGGCATCCACGTATCTTGGACCGAAACGAAACTGACGAGTTATTTCTAACTGATAAAAATTTCCTTCGAACCGAATTCATTCTGTAGCAATTTCGCTAGATCAATAAGATTTTTTGAAGTTGAATAATGAAGCACTGTCAGAAATGCCTCATTCTGCTCTGGCAACGATTCGATAATATCGAATCCATTGTTAGCCGCTTCAGCAACTACAAAACCGCCCTTAAGCATTAATGCCAAGTCGATAATTCGTGCTGCTGGAAAATCAAACTTGGTTGCCTCACCAATGCGACTTTGCATTTTGCTCTGTAGTTCATGGAAACCCGCTTGATCGAGTTTCTCGTAAAATTCCCTCATTTTGCATCGGGTTTTCAAGCTGGATTTCAACCCAATTCCTTTGGAAGCATAACTATCGAAAACGGTCCATCCATCTGGCCTCAGGAACCACACGAGCTTTGTGACGAGCGACCCGGCCCATATTCCATTTCCCTTTCTTTGAGAAAAGAATTTTCGATTTTCATCTGTGAATTTAGTACAAAACTTTTGCCGTTCCAAAATGTTTTCGGGCGAACTCGGCCAGTCAACGATTTTGCCGTTTAAAGCGTCAACTAAACCGTTGGGCTCTGACTTTTTCTTAACACAACGCGCAACTTTATATTCGTTCGTTATCGCTCGAAATGCGTGAGAGTCTAATTTTCCGCTTTTTGATTTAATGTATTTCGACCAAACGCCGTCAAAACTCAACCAACTCCGATAGTACCGGATTGTCGCGTGATAAAGTATGTCTTTCATCGGACTCGAATTTATGACATTCAACCGCAACTTTTCACGTCCCCGCCGCCTTCACCACGGCCTTCGCCGTTATCCCGAACTTCTCGTATAGAATCTCAGCCGGAGCACTCGCGCCGAAGCCGTGCATCCCCACAAACTTGCCGTTGTCACCGATGAATTTTTCCCAGCCGGTTTTCACGCCAGCCTCCACGGCGATGCGGATTTTTTCGGTGCCGAGCAATTTGGCCTTGTAGGCTTTGCTCTGCTTTTCAAACAGCTCCATCGACGGCACTGAAACCACGCGCGTCCAAATGCCTTTCTTGTCGAGCAGCTCTTTCGCGGCGATGGCGATTTCCACTTCCGAGCCTGAGGCAAAAATCACTGCCTTGGCCTTCTTGGCTGATGCGGCCACTTCATAGGCGCCCAGGCGGCAAAGATTCTTGGCTGAATAAGTCAACCGCGCGGGCTTCAGCTTTTGGCGGGTGATGACCAGAATGCTTGGCGTCTTCATGGTTTCCAACGCAATTTGCCAGCACTCAACCGCCTCGACTGCATCGCAAGGCCGCAGCACCATCACATTGGGAATCACGCGGCAGGCGGCCAGATGTTCCACCGGTTGGTGAGTAGGCCCATCTTCGCCAAGGCCAATGGAGTCATGGCTCATCACGAAGATCGAGCGAATACCCATCAATGCAGCCAAGCGGATGGATGGCCTGCAATAATCGGTGAAGCAGAAGAAAGTGCCGCCATAAGGCACCACGCCACCATGCAATGCCATGCCGTTCAACGCGGCGGCCATGCCGTGTTCACGGATGCCATAAGACAAATACGATCCGCCATAATCAGCAGCGCTGAATGGTTTTTGATCTTTCGAATTGGTGTTGTTGGAATGGGTGAGATCAGCACTGCCACCCATTGCCTCCGTCACGATCGGGTTGATGACATTCAGGGCCGCCTGCGATGACGCCCGTGTGGCCACCCAAGGCGGTGTTGCCACCATGGATTTTTTATAAGCGGCAATCGCTTCATCCAAATTCGCCGGCAGTTTGCCTGAAATGATGCGCTCAAACTCGGCCCGCTTCGGCGAGGCTTTCAAACGGGCTTCCCAAGCTTGACGGGCAGCCTTGCCCTTGGAACCCACAGCGCGCCAGGCTGAAATGATTTCGTTGGGAACCACGAAGGGCGGATATTGCCAGCCCAACGTGGCACGGGCCTTGGCAATTTCTTCAGCGCCGAGTGGTGCGCCATGCACGCCATTGGTGCCCTGCTTGGTGGGTGCGCCAAAACCGATAATGGTTTTGCAGGCAATCAAAGTTGGCCGATCTGAATTATGCGCATAGAGCAAAGCACCGGCAATCGCGCCATGATCATGGCCATCAATGCGCGTGGTATTCCAGCCACTGGCGGCGAAGCGTTGCAACTGGTCGGTGGAATCAGAAATCCCCACCTTGCCATCAATGGTGATGCCATTGTCATCCCACATCACAATCAGGTTTTTCAATTTCAAATGGCCGGCAAGGGCGATGGCTTCCTGGCTGATGCCTTCCATCAGGCAACCATCGCCACACAGCACATAGGTTTTGTGGTTGACCAGATCATCACCAAAGCGCGCGTTCAAATGGCGCTCCGCCATGGCAAAGCCTACCGCATTGGCAATGCCTTGGCCCAATGGGCCGGTGGTCGTTTCAATGCCCGACGCGTGGCCATATTCGGGGTGGCCCGCGGTTTTGGAACCCCATTGCCGAAAATTCTTGATCTGGTCGATCGTCATATCGCTGTAACCAGTTAAATAAAGCAACGAATATAACAACATAGAACCGTGCCCGGCAGATAATATAAACCTGTCACGGTCTGGCCAATGCGGTGCCGCTGCATCAAACTTCAGCACATCGCCATAAAGTGCGGTGGCCACATCCGCGCATCCCATGGGCAGGCCCGGGTGGCCGGAATTGGCTTTCTGCACCGCATCCATGGAAAGTGCCCTGATGGCATTGGCCATTGTGCGGGGGGGAACGGTTGCGGTGTCGATCTTCGTGTCACTCATGGGGGGCCTCTTGAAGGATTCGGGCTGCGAAACGCTGCGCGCGCACAATAGGCGGGCTAATGTTTTCAATCAAGCTGTGGCTTGGGCGTTTAGGCGGTTTTGCGCATGTTACGAATCAGTTATGCAGCCCAACGTTTTGTGCTAAAAAGGAAATTGGCGTGTCAGCGCTGGGGCAGGAATGTGGAACAGGTATGAGTGAGATAAATAAACTTGATGCAGCCTTTGCCCGTTTCGAAAGGGCTTTAGGCCTGTTTGAAACCGTCACAAAATCACAGGTGGAAGAAACCCATCGTCTGAAATCCATGATGGTGGGCGTTGATGCAGCGCAGCGTGACCAAACTAAAATGCACGATCAGCTGGAGCTGGTGCGCCAGAAAGCCGCCGAATTGGTCGATACCTCCAAGCAGGCCGCTGGCAAGATTGATACGGCCATGGGGCGCATTCGCTCGGTGCTGCATTCCAATAGCGGGGCTTGAGTTGATGGCGAATGTTGTGGTTACAGTTGCTGATCGTCCTTACACCATGCAATGCCCGGATGGTGAAGAAGCCCACTTGCGTGAGCTTGCTTTGCTGCTCGACACCGAGGTTTCACGCATCAAACAAAGCGTGGGTTCCATCGGTGATATTCGCTTGCTGGTGATGAGCGGGCTGATGGTGGCAGATCGACTAAGCGAAGCCATCCAAAAAATTGAATCGCTGGAAGACCAGGTGCAAGGCTTGCGCGAAAGCCGCAACTTGGCGCAAACGCAATTGAAGACTTTGGAAACCAATCTCACCACGCATCTTGATCGTGCCGGCCAAAGGCTGGAAAATCTCGCCAAGATGGTGGGCGAACAGGCTTAGAACCACCTTCCGCATTTTACCTCTCACCTCACACTGCGCGAGCGCCGTGGTTCCCACACTGCATAGCAAACCGCAGTTATGATCACCGGCTTACCTGGCATCACAAACTTGTTAATCACGCGTATGTGAGTGGCGCGTGATGTTCAACCTCTGCGAAACCAATGGCAGTGGTGGTTGCGATAACCGCTCACGCTCAGAGAGGAATATCCTATGAAGAACACTGTGAAAATCTTGGCCGCAGTACTGGCCCTGTCGGTTGGCAGCGCTGGCTATGTGGCCTCTGCGGAAGCCGCGATGATGAAGAAAGACAATATGATGATGATGAAAAAGCATCACATGAAAAAACATCACATGATGAAGAAAATGATGATGAAGAAGTAATTTTCAACTCTTCGTCATCAGAAAGCCCGCAGAGTTGAAGCTGCGGGCTTTTTTTATCTGATGATCGCGGCCATTCGGCAAGCGCCATGCCACGCTCGTATCAGCCGCGCAACTCATGCCCATTGAACAATGAATACGCCCAAAGCCATTAGGCCGATACCGCTGGCGCGCATGAGGCCGATGGGTTTTGCAATCGCACCGAACAGGCCAAACTGGTCAATCAAACCAGCTGATACAAGTTGTCCGAGTAACACACAGAATACCGCATTGCCCACACCGAAACGTGGTGCCACCCAGGTGACCGAAAGCACGTAAAAGGCCACAAACACGCCCCCGAGAAAAAGATATTTGGGCGGCTCGGCAATGCGCGCCAGTGGCGCCAATCCCGCAGTCGCCAATAATGTCAGCAAGGCCATGCCCAAAGCCACCATGAAAAGCACCGTCGCAGCGGCAGCAGGCGAAGCCAACCGATGGCCGAGTTGGGCGTTGAGCGCGGCAAGCACCGGAATTCCCAAGCCCGCCGCCAACATTAAAAGCGCATAGCGCACATTATCAGATACCATTTTGCACACTCGTTTCAAACTTGCGCAACCGCGTTGCCAAACGCCATTCAAAGTGGCGTGCCGCCATAGCCGTGGGAACTAACGATCCCTGGTCCCTACTTTCGTAGGTGGGCGCCGTGTGCTTCAGACCACGGTCTGATGCAGGGACAACTCCCGAGATAATCGTTTATAGGCCCTGGGAAATTAGAGTTCCTTCACCAACCGGGCAGCAACGCCGAAGGGAATATAGGGGCGTTGCCGGAGAATGTCCAATCGCCCGGTTCACCCCCCTGTCTTGGTTTCTGCCAAGGCGCAACACCGAGCCGACGGTGGGCGTTGCTAAATCGGCATTGCTGTCTAAACTCACCCCATGCCCCAGCACATTGCCCTCGTCACTTATCTGGTACGCGATTATGACGAAGCCCTTCAGTGGTTTCAAAACGCGCTTAACTTCACGCTCTTTGAAAACACCGATATGGGCGGTGGCAAACGCTGGGTTGTTGTCGGCCCAGACCCATGCTCAGGAGCAAGGCTTCTGCTGGCAAAAGCTGCCGAATCTCAACAAACAGCGCAAGTTGGCAAAGCCGCCGGTGGTCGCGTGGCTTTCTTTCTCCACACCGATAATTTTGAACACAAGGCAAAAACCATGACCAAAGCCGGCGTGCGATTTCTCGAACCCTCGCGCCAGGAAGCCTATGGCACGGTTGCTGTATTTGAAGATCTTTACGGCAACCGCTGGGATTTATTGCAGCCTAAAACCTGATCAGGCAGCGATCGCCAAGTCTCTCTCACATTTGGAAATTTCGTCCTTCACCCGAAGTTTCCTCCGTTTGATTTCGGCGACGATCGAATCGGTCGTGGCCGGATGGGCCAAAGCGTCTGCCAGCTCTTTTTCCAAAGCGCGGTGCTTGCCGATCAATTCATTGACGTGGTTTTGTAAGCTCATTCCAATACCCCTTTAACGGTCACATTGAAACTCAAAGCAAATCAACACAGACTTGCAAGACAAAAACATGACACAAAATTCGGCCCTTGTCGAATGAAACAGTTGCGCATAGGGAGTGTTGTGTGGGAAT
Source organism: Hyphomicrobiales bacterium (assembly GCA_025359265.1). Taxonomy (GTDB): domain Bacteria; phylum Pseudomonadota; class Alphaproteobacteria; order Rhizobiales; family Aestuariivirgaceae; genus Aestuariivirga. The sequence continues at coordinate 23,450 of JANYHB010000043.1, forward strand.
GCCTGCGTTTGAGGTTAAACATTCCTTATGGACAAGTTGCAAGAAGTTCAATTGCGCGGCAAATTGCAAAATCTATACCATCAGCACCGCGACTTAGACGCTGCCATCGAGGCCTTTGAACAGTCCGGCCGGGCGGATATTTTGCAGCTTCAGCGCTTGAAGAAAATGAAACTTTCCCTCAAAGACCAGATTGCGCAGATCGAAAATTTTCTTCTGCCTGATATCATTGCGTGAAAGGCAACCCATTGAAACCACAAGTCGCGATCATCATGGGCAGCCAATCCGATTGGGCCACGATGAAACACGCCGCCGACACGTTGGATGCGTTGGGCGTTGCCCAGGAAACGAAAATTGTATCCGCGCACCGCACGCCAGAGCGGATGTTTGCATTTGCCAAGGGTGCCAAGGCGGCCGGGTTCAAAGTAATCATCGCCGGGGCTGGTGGCGCCGCGCATTTGCCGGGCATGGTGGCGTCTCTCACCCTCCTTCCGGTGTTTGGCGTACCGGTCGAATCAAAAGCATTAGCGGGCCAGGATTCCCTGCTCTCCATTGTACAAATGCCAAGTGGTGTACCGGTGGGCACTTTGGCCATCGGCAAAGCTGGCGCGATCAATGCCGCCTTGCTGGCAGCGCGCGTTTTAGCGCTGCACGATCCGGCTTTGGACAATCGACTGGAAGAATGGGCTGCCAGGCAATCCGCTGCGGTAGCCTTGGCCCCTGAGGATGAGGCCTGAATGCCGGCCCTTCCTCCCGGCTCTACAATAGGAATCTTGGGCGGCGGGCAGTTGGCGCGCATGTTGTCGCTTGCGGGCGCCCGGCTGGGCTTGCGATGCCACATTTTCGCGCCCGAACATGATTGCCCGGCCTTTCAGGTTAGCGCCGCACATATTGTTGCTCAGTACACGGATCATTCTGCGCTGTTGGAATTTGCCGCTGAGGTGGACGCCATTACCTTTGAGTTTGAGAATGTTCCGGTGGAAGCTGTTGCATTTCTCGAAAAACTCAAACCCGTGCGGCCGGGCTCCAAAGCCTTGCGGGTTGCGCAAGACCGTATCCAGGAAAAATCCTTGGCGCGAGAACTCGGCGCCCTCACCGCAGAATTCCGCAGCGTCACCTCGCTCAGCGAACTCAACCACGCGGTAAAAGCCATCGGCCTGCCCGCCGTGCTGAAAACCACGCGCTTGGGCTATGATGGCAAAGGCCAAGCCAAGATCATGGAAATGTCGCAACTCGAATCGGCTTGGGCGGCGATGAAAAACCAGCCTTCCATCCTCGAAAGCTTCATCAATTTCCAACGGGAAATCTCGGTTATCTGCGCGCGTGGCGAGGACGGCCATTTCGCTGCTTATGAGCCGGTGGAAAACCTCCACCGCCAGCACATCTTGCACACTTCCACCGTGCCCGCCGCCATCAATCAGGCCCTCGCCATCGAAGCCGTGTTCGTGGCGCAGCGGATGGCCGAAGCGTTAGATTATGTGGGCGTGATGGGTGTGGAATTTTTTGTGGGCGATGATGTATTATGTGTGAACGAGATTGCACCGCGCGTGCACAATTCCGGCCATTGGACGATCGATGCCTGCGTTGTCAGCCAGTTTGAGCAGCACATGCGCGCCGTGGCGGGCTGGCCCTTGGGTTCCACTTATCGCCACTCTGATGTGGTGATGACCAATCTTTTGGGCGATGAATCAAGCAATTGGCAAGTGCTGGCCGCGCAACCGGATGTGGCGGTGCATCTTTACGGAAAGCGTGAATCTCGCGCTGGCCGCAAGATGGGGCATTTCAACAAGATCAGGCCTCGACAAGCCTGATGGGCTGTGTTAGGACGCGCCCACTTTGGGGCTGGGTGACCGCCCCTTTAACATTTAACAAATTCAAATTCGAGGTTTCGCTTGCAAGTTATCGTTCGTGACAACAATGTCGATCAGGCGCTGAAGGTGCTGAAGAAAAAGATGCAACGTGAAGGCATCTTCCGTGAAATGAAGCTGCGTGGCGCTTTTGAAAAGCCATCAGAAAAGAAGGCCCGCGAAGCCGCTGAAGGCATCCGCCGCGCCCGCAAACTGGCCCGCAAGAAACTGCAACGTGAAGGTTTGCTGCCACCACCCAAGAAGATCGAAAAGCCCAAGCGCTTCGGCGCCCCGGCTGGCGGGATGTAGGTTTTACGGATTACGAGATTCGAAAACCGCTGGGGCAACCCGGCGGTTTTTTTATTGGGTCTTACAGCTTTAACCCGTTGGGGATGGGCAGCTGGCCTATTTCACCTTCAGCGCCTCAAGCAACCCCGCATCCGCAGCACCGCTCATGTCCAGCCCATTGTCCATCTGATATTTTAAAATCGCACTATGCGTTTCATCATTCAACAAGCCATCCAATTTGTTGATGTCATAACCCAGCCCGGCCAGCGCCACTTGCACTTTCTTGACGTTCACTTCTTGCCCAGCTTTGACGGTTAGCAAGGCAACAGGTGCCACCGAGCCGGTAAACTGTGATGCCGCCTGCACTTTGTGCGTAAAGCGCATGTGGTTGATCAAGTCATCACTCACGTCACCCGTGGGCGCCAAGCCGTTCAGCTGTTGATAATCTTGGATGGCTTGTTTGGTGCGAAGGCCGTTTACCCCGTCCACGGTGCCCCTATAAACACCCAAGGCCAAAAGTTCGCGCTGGGCCTCTTGGATCAACGGGTCATATTTCAGCACAATGGTGGTTACGGGTGGCACGACCACACCCGCAATCAAGGGAGTTGCATTCACCGCAAGCCTTGCGCCAACCGGTTGTTTAGCCAGAGTATTATACACAATCATGCTGCTCAGCGTGCCGGCGCAAACCAACAGCAGCATGGAGAGCGGCCTTATTTTCCACCCATCATCCAAAACATCTTTTACGCGCGCCACAACTTGCCCTTTTGAATTAGCCGCAAGTTGCCGCGCCAAAGTTAACAGCTGGCTAATCAAACCCGTTGAATTTTCAGCAAATTTGAATCGAATCCGCTCAAGTGGCTTTATTGGCCAGCAAGGTGGGCGTGATATCACAAGCCTACGCAAGAAAAACCGGAACGGAAAAACATCAGGTGGGTTTGATACGCAAAGCGATGATCTTGGGGGGCATATTGTTTGCCCTGCCAACGCCGCCTGCCACCCAGCAAGTTGCCGGGGCCAATGCGCCGTTGCAACCTTCCACCTTCGCCACTCTTTCTGCCGCAGCTGAAACCTTGGCAGATTTCAAAGGCTTTTGTGAGCGCCGCCCACAAGCCTGCATCACCGGCCAATATCTGGCGGTCACGCTGGAAGGCAAAGCCCGATATACCGCCCAGCTGCTTTATGAATGGGCTAATCCTGCGGCCGCAGCCCCGCTGCAAACTGCGCAAACCAAGGCCGCGCCAAAGCTTGGCCAGCCGCCTCTGCGCTTGGCCACATTGACAGACGTGAAACCAGCGACAATTGAAGATCTGCTGCGCGGCAGCAAAGAATAGTCCCACCAGCAGGCCGAACAACTTCCACAGGGTCGTCAAGCAAGTGGCAAAATGCATTGTGTTTCGATGGCAGGCTCACTATCTCCACCCCTTATGCAGCAAAGCATTGCCGACCTCGTTGCGGATTTTGAATTGATTGACGATTGGGAAGATCGTTATCGTCATGTGATTGAGTTGGGCCGCGCCCTGCCCATGATGGACGAAGCCTTGAAAACCGCGGCGACAAAAGTTTCCGGCTGTGCCAGTCAAGTTTGGATTTATTCAACCGTTGGTGAAAGTCCAAAAGGCAAACACCTTCTCCTTCAAGGTGATAGTGATGCCATCATCGTCAAAGGCCTGATTGCTGTGGTGTTCATGATGTTTGCGCCGCTCACCGTGCAAGAAATCGTCAGCTATGATGCGTTAGGCAAATTCGCACAACTGGGCCTTAAAGAACATCTCACTCCGCAACGCTCTAACGGTGTGGCTTCCATGATCAAGCGTATCAAGGCTGATGCGGCGGCGGCATGATTTGCGGTCGATAGTCATCCATCGCCCAATGTGAAATGGCATCGCGCTTTTGCGGTTTGCGGTTGTGGATCAAACCATAGTGCCGCGCCAACCGCGTCAGAGCCAAAGCCAAAACCGCCTTTCCGCTGCGCTGTGGCAAAGCCAGCGCCGCTTCTGCCGTTTCGAAACCCGCTACCAGACAGCACACCTGGTAAAGAATACCGGAAAGTTCCGGCCCTACCGCTGCAAAGGCCGCACGCAGTCGATCGCGTGCATCCATGGCGCCAAGGCTCATTTTTTCAACCGCGTTATCACTCATTTGCCAATGGCGTCCGCCAGAGCCGGATGATTCCGCATAGGCACTCGTCACCCGCATATTGAGATGGGCGCGCTCAAAATCAACGCGCAGCTTTTCGCCCGCAGCAAGTTGCACGGCATCAATGTATAAGCGCCCCTTGGCATCTTTCTTGTGATACAAGCGCAGTAAGGGGCTTTCAGCGGCCATAGTGGATTCAAACGACATCATATGTAATTCCTGTTATAGGAATATATATGCGAAACAGCGCACGCCAAGTCAAT
>JANYHB010000061.1 GCA_025359265.1 Hyphomicrobiales bacterium
ACAAGACATTTTCGACTACATCGAGATGTTCTATAACCCACAACGCAAACATGTTAGGAATGGTATGTTGTCACCGATAGAGTTTGAGACACGGCAAAAACTGAACCCGCAAGGTGTCTAGGAAACTCGGGGCTATTCAAGTGACCCAACTAGCAGAACCGCCTGCCATAACTCTTGGACCATAACTCTTGGAATAGTCAGCGGATGAGGTCGTGGATTGTTGACTCTAAAATAGCGCGCATAAGCAGCTTCGGCCATACCTATACATGCGATACCGGTTCCCACCACCACTCCCATACGAGTTCGATCATGGTAACTTGAATCTTTGTCTACCCCCCCGCTTGCCTTAAGGCTTCGGTAGCCGACATAACAGCTATGGCGGAAGCACGATCAGCAAAAACTGAATTAAAATTTCCAGTATCTTCCGCTACAAACTGAGTATGTTCTGCAACTAACGGAGCGTCACAACTGAAGGCTGACGATGGCCCGAAAACATCCCTTGAACTCACGGCGGATTCGAAGGCTGTAGAAGAGGGCAGGGGACGAGCAACCTCATTCATTTAGATGATGTATGATCAGACGTTTTAGGATAGTCCTTGTCCCGGGGGGTCGGCGCGGCGTTCACTATCCTTTATTCGGGCCATTGCCAGCCCCCGTTGCTTGGTCTATGGTTTTTTCCGGGGCCAAAACGTAACCTTAGTTAACAAGGGATTGAGCTATGGCTGATAGTGGGCAGAAATTCATCAAGCGCAACCGCCCTCCGCGCGTTCAAATCCAATACGAAGATCCGTACAACGCTGAGAAGTTGGTCGAGTTGCCCTTTGTGATGGGCGTAATGTCTGACCTTTCCGGCAATGCCTCGGACGTTGAAAAACCCGCCCTGGCAGACCGCAAGTTCCTCGATATCGACATGGACAATTTCGACGACCGCATGAAGGCTATCAAGCCGGGCATTGCGTTCAATGTTGAAAATAAGCTTGGCGATTCCAAAGGCGAAAAATTGTCGGTCAAGCTCAATTTTGAAAAGATGGCAGATTTCAATCCTGCGGCTGTGGTGCGCCAGATCCCGGCTCTTGCGAAACTTTTGAAAGCGCGCGAACAACTCGCAAATTTGCAGCGTTATATGGACGGCAAAGTGGCGGCCGAAGACCAATTGAAAGCGCTTTTGAAAGATCCAGAGCTGATGAAGCTTTTAGATGAAAAGCGTGCCGCCACTGAAGTTGACCAGACCAAAGAATAACCAACCATAGGCAATCGCCGGGGAGTGCAATAGTATGGCCGAGAAACAAGCTGTCGAAAAAAGCGGCGAAGTTCAAACGCGTGATGTCGATCAGTTTGAAAACTTGTTGAAGAAGAGCTTCAAACCGCGCAACGAGGGCGCGGCTTCCGAAGTAAATAACGCCGTGCAGGCACTGGTTCAACAGGCGCTGCAAGACACCACTTTGGTGAAGGATGATGTTCTCGACACACTCGATTCCATGATTGCCAAGCTTGATCAACAACTCACAATCCAGCTCAACGAAGTCATCCACTCCGAACAATTTCAACAACTTGAAAGTTCGTGGCGCGGGTTGAATTATTTGGTCTTCAATTCCGAAACGGACACCTCTCTCAAAATTCGCGTCATGAACGTGGGCAAGAATGAGCTCTACCGTGATTTCAAGGTTTATCCGGGTGCGCGTTGGGATCAGAGCCCCGTATTCAAGAAACTTTACGAAGCTGAGTACGGGCAATTGGGTGGCGATCCCTATGGTTGCCTGGTTGGCGATTACTATTTCGATCATTCGCCGACGGATGTTCAACTGCTGCGCGATATTAGCAAAGTGGCGGCAGCCGGCCATGCCCCATTTTTTGCTGCCGCAAATTCATCATTGCTTGGGATGGACAGCTGGAATGAACTGACCAACCCGCGCGACATTGGCAAAATTTTTGATACGCCAGATTATGCCGCATTCAAATCGCTGCGTGATCAGCCCGATTCCCGTTATGTTGGCTTGTGCATGCCGCGCGTGTTGGCGAGACAGCCTTACGGCGCCAAAAACGAACCCGTCGAAGAATTTGCTTTTGAAGAAGACACGGATGGCCACAAGGGCGAGAAATACGGCTGGATGAATGCTGCCTATGCCATGGCCACCAACGTCAATCGTGCCTTCAAGGAATATGGTTGGACCGTGCGCATCCGCGGTGTGCAATCGGGTGGGGAAGTCGTCAATTTGCCGACCCATACCTTCCCTACGGATGACGGCGGCATTGATTTGAAATGTCCTACCGAAATCGCCATCAGTGATCGTCGTGAGGCCGAACTTTCGAAAGCCGGGCTGCTGCCGCTTATACATCGCAAAAATACCGATAAAGCAGCCTTTATCGGGGCGCAGTCACTCTACAAGCCGCGTAAGATGGACAGCGATGTAGCCACCGCCTCTGAGAATTTGTCTTCGCGTCTGCCTTACATGTTTGCCGTATCGCGCTTTGCACATTACCTGAAATGCATGGTGCGCGACAAAGTCGGTGCCACAATGGAGCAAGATCAGTTGCAGACGTGGCTGCAAGAATGGATCACCAGATATGTTGATGGCGATCCAAAAAATTCGAGTGAAGCCTACAAGGCCACACATCCACTGGCTGGCGCCGAAGTGCAGGTTTTCCCAGATGAAGAAAACCCAGGTTATTATGGGGCACGGTTTTTCTTGCGCCCTCATTACCAATTAGAGGGCATGGACATTGGCATGAGCCTTGTTTCGCGGCTTCCAAGCCAACAGGCAAAATAGTTCTGATCCCCTGTTTGGAGGATTAAAACAAAGTTACTTTATTCCATATTGAACTTACGCGAATGACGCGGAACTGAATTGAAAAAGGGAGAAGTGTTATGGCTTCAAATTTTCTTCTGAAGATTGATGGTATTACTGGCGAAAGCACTGTTGACGACCACAAGGGAGAAATCGAGGTTTCAAGCTGTAGTTTTGGATTTACCAACTCAGGCTCAATGTCGCACGGCACTGGCGGCGGCTCCGCCAAAGCCAGTTTGCAGGATATCCATTTTACCAAGGTGGTTGATAGTTCTTCGAACGCGATCCAGAAAATCGGTTTCGGCGGTACACCTCCAAAAACCGCAACCTTGTTTGTCGGAAAACAGGGCCAAGGCGACAAACAGGTTTATTATATGAAGGTTACGTTGGAAGAGCTTTTGGTTTCAAGTTATCAAGTCAGCGGAAGTGGCGATGGCGCTCTTAGTGAGTCGTTTAGCCTGAATTTCGCCAAGTATAAATTTGAATATGCACCACAGAAGAAAGACGGCTCGCTGGAAGGCTTCAAGTCAGTTACCTATGACCAGAAGACCGCTAAAACGGGTTAGTTAAGAAAATCATGCGTTTTAGGATGTGCAACATTTGGTAAAACAGTGGTGAGGCAGATCAAAAAGAATGATCGTTTTGTTCCGCCTTTGATGCTGGCTTTTCGAGCTTCTTTCAAAGAGCGAGACTCTGGAAAAGTGATTGATGAATATTCTGAGGCCGGCGAAAGAATAATTGCCGGCCGCCGCACTTCACCAAGAAGTGCCATACGTGAAAGCGTTTTGAAGGAAGAGCTGGCCGATGATCTTTCGGCTTTATTGAACACTGTGAACCTTGAGTCCATCGAAGACCTGGAAGGGCTTGAAGAAGTACGAAGATCTATTCTGAATTATGGCATTGACGACTTAACGGCTATATCTGCAGACTCTCAAGAAGCAAAAGGAATTGCACCGCGCCTGCAACAAATACTTCGCGATCACGAAGATCGTTTAGTAGACGGTTCGGTGAGGCTGGCCGCTGAATCTGTGACCAACGAAGCCAGTGCACGCATCGCCATTCACATCAACGCAGAGATGTATGCCAGCCCGACTGACGTTCCCGTGGAGTTTGTTGCCGATGTTGAATCTTACAGCGGCAAAGTCAGGATCAAACAGGCTTAGCCGATGAACCGTGAATTCCTCGAACTCTACAATCGTGAACTCCGGGTATTGAGGGAGAATGCGAAAGAGTTTGCCGAGGAATTCCCCGGCGTTGCAGAACGGCTTGGCGGGCTGCTCGAAAATAACATGGATCCGATGATCGGTGGCTTGCTGGAGGGCACGGCTTTTTTGGCCTCACGGGTGCAACTGAAAATCAAACATGAGTATGAACAATTCACCAGCAATTTGCTGGAACAACTGGTGCCAGACTATCTCGCACCCACACCTTCTGCCGCCATGCTGTGCTTTGAACCCCCTTACGCAGAACCTAATCTTAAAGACGGCATGTTGGTGGCAGCAGGTTCTTATGTGGAAGCGCGCTTTGTGGAAAAAGAGCGGCGCATTGCCTGCAAGTTTCGCCTGGCCGCCAACACCACGTTATGGCCTTTCGAACTTCAGGCGGCGGAATATCTTCCAACGGCGGCCTCGTTGCAGGGCTTGGGCGTTGATCTTGCAGAAGCGCGCGCAGGCTTTCGCTTCTCTCTGATGCGGCGCAGCCTGGCACGGCGCGAGGATGAACCAACCGAGAAGCAAAGCCCTAAAAAGCCAGAGAGCTGGTTCTCGACGTGCCGTGCGAATGAATTGGTGTTTCACATCACCTGCGCGGAAACCGATGCCGTTCGTATTTATGAAAAAATATTTGCAAATGCTGCCGCATTGCACATTCGCCACCTGAATGAGTACGGCGATGCGGTGTTAACTCCGGTGCCGTTGGAAAACCTGCATCAGATTGGTTTTGATGAAAGCGAAGACCTTTTCCCGCGCGACAATAGGGTGTTTTCCGGGGTTGAGCTATTGCGTGAGTATTTTACGCTGCCGGGGAAATTTATTGGATTCAAGATCAGCGGAATAGCACCCGCCTTGCGGAAAATTAGAAGCAACCGGATGGATTTGGTGATTTCGCTCGACCAATCAGACAGCAAGTTATTGCCGGTATTCAAGGCCGATGCTTTCGCACTGTTTGCCGTTCCCGCCGCAAATGTGTTTGATATGCAAACCACACGGATATCGGTCAAACCCAATGAGCACGAGTATCACGTGGTAACCGATCGGTCTCGACATCTGGATTTTGAGGTATTGAAAATTACCAAGGCCTTTGCGCATTTTGCTGGAAGCAGTTCCAAGCGAGAAATTTATCCGCTTTACGCCGGGCCACCGCTTGATGTGTCTGCCACAAACACCATTTTTTTTACAACACGAAGGTTGCCACGCCGCAGGTCACAGGACGAACAACGCAATGGGCGTTCTTCGAACTATGTGGGTACAGACACGTTCTTGTCGCTGACCAATCATGTCACACCGAAAAATGACTTGCGTGTGGCCGAGGTAAGCCTGCGCGCGCTGTGTTCCAACCGGCACCTGGCAGAGCATTTACCAGTGGGGCAGGGTGGTGCTGATTTCATTCTGGAAGAAAAAACCGATTTGAAAGTGTTTTGCATCAGCGGTCCTACCGCACCACGCGATCCGGTAACTTTTGGCCGGGGACAATCGGCCGCATTGGATGAACACAGCACTGCGGCTTGGCGCTTGATCAATATGCTCAGCCTGAATTACCTTGGCCTCTCCAACCGCGGAACCGAAGACTCTGCCGCGGCCTTGCGCGAGATGCTTTCGCTTTTTGCAAACCTTTCCGATGCGGCCACAGAGCGGCGCGTTCGCGGCATCAAATCGGTTAACTGCAAGCCCATCAACCGGCGTGTGCGCCAGCGCAGCGGGGCAGGCGTGGCGCGCGGCCTTGAAGTGAGTGTAACCTGCGATGAGAAGGCTTTCGAAGGCAGTGGCGTGTTTTTGCTGGGTGCGATACTTGAGCGTTTCTTTATGGAATATGCCGGCCTCAACGCGGTGGTACAAACTGTCATCCTTTCCAGTGAGCGTGGGGTGATCAAGCGTTGGCCCGTGCGCCTTGGCAAAAAGGCCGACCTATGAATGAGAAAACAGATTTCTTTGACTTGATGCGTGACTTTGATCGGGCCCAGCCAGCCAACCCGCGCATCGGTGAGAGCGGTTCGCGGCAACAGGATATCGTGCAGTTAGGCCAGGAACCACATGTTGATTTTTCAGACGCCAATGTTAGTTCCGTTACCCAAACCCCAGACGGAAAGCCCCTTGTTCTATCGCGTTTTCTGGGTTTGCTGGGGCCGCAAGGCCCACTTCCGCTGCACACAACCTACGAAACCAGGCATTGGCTTAATATGCGCGATCGTTCGTTTGCGCGCTTTGCGGATTTGTTCAACAACCGCTTTCTGCAACTGTTTTACCGCGCATGGGCCAATGCGCGCCCGGTTGTGCAGGCAGACCGCCCGAACGATAATCAGTTTTTAACCTATATCGGCGCCGCCATTGGCGTTGGAACACCGCCCACCCAGAACCGTGATTCAGTTCATGATTTCACCAAACTGGCGGTTGCTGGTTTGTTGGCACCTTCGGTGAAGAGTGCGGCACGTCTTGAAAGCATGTTGGCATGGATGTTTAAGACAGGCGTTGGCGTGGAACAATTCATTGGCGTTTGGTTGCCGTTAGAGCGAGAAGAACAGGCCGCACTTTCCAGAGGCAAGTGCGGCCTCGGCGTTGATAGTTTAATCGGAAAAGCGGCCTTCAGCTTAAGCGACAAATTTCGCGTGAACCTGCGTGTGGCCACACTGGCTGAGTTTGAGGCCTTTCTGCCCAGCGGCAAAAATTTTCGTATTTTGGCTGATGCCATCGAATTTTATGTCGGCCCCGCCATGATTTATGATGTGGCGCTGGGGCTGGCCGAAGACCAAACCCAACCCACACAATTGGGCAAATTTGGTCGCCTCGGCTGGACCAGTTGGATGAAAGCCGAAGCGCGTGAATCAACACATCGAATGCGGTGGGATTGCAAATTTCATCCCGCAACGGTGAACTAACAAGCAATGAGGAAAGTGCCATGGCTGATGTAAGTTTGGAAACGGTAACAGGCAAACTTAATCAAGTTGGCTATGACACATTCATGCAAGCTTTGCGACAGGCCAAGGGTGCTGGCAACCGCAATCTTGAGCTTGAACATTGGCTGCTTAAAATTCTGCAAATGGATAACACGGATGTTGCGCTGACGACGGACTATTTCAAACTGGATCAAGCCAAATTACTGGCAGATTTAAACGGAGTTGTGTCGGGCTTTGCAACGAACAAAACTGAAATGCCCGGCATTTCAGAAAATATTATTGATGCGCTGGATCGTGGTTGGCACTATGCGACTTTGATGTTCGGTGAAACGCAAATTCGCAGCGGGCACATTCTGTCTGCGGTGTTGAAGGAACCAAAGCTGGCGCGCACATTGCATGGCATTTCCAAGCAATTCAAATTAATCGATGCAGAGTTGTTGAGCAATGAGCACCGTAAAATCTGGCAGCAATCCATTGAAGAAAACATGCGCCCCATGGATGGCTCTGGCCTTGTGGCCAAAGGTTCCCCGGGCGAACAAGCTTCCGGTGCGAAGGGCACAACTGCGTTAGACCGATTTGCCATCGACTTAACTGCGAAGGCGGCTTCTGGTGAAATGGATCCTATCGTTGGACGAGATGAAGAAATTCGCCAAATCATTGATGTGTTGATGCGTCGACGCCAGAACAATCCGATCCTTACGGGTGAAGCAGGCGTTGGCAAAACCGCTGTGGTGGAAGGCTTTGCGCAACGCATTGCAGCAGGCTCTGTGCCGCCACCCTTGCGCGGAAACAAACTTTACGCCTTGGACATTGGCTTAATGCAGGCAGGTGCTTCCATGAAGGGCGAGTTTGAGCAACGCTTGCGCTCTGTTATCGACCAGGTGCAATCATCGCCCATTCCCATCATCTTGTTCATCGACGAAGCTCATACTTTAATTGGCGCAGGCGGTGCAGCAGGCACCGGTGATGCCGCCAACCTGTTGAAGCCGGCCCTGGCGCGTGGAACACTGAAAACCATCGCTGCCACCACATGGTCTGAATATCGTCAATACATTGAAAAAGATCCGGCCCTCACCAGACGCTTCCAGCCCATCAACATCGGTGAGCCTGAAGTTGATCGCTGCTGCGACATGATGCGTGGGTTGCTTGCGCCGATGGAGAAGCATCACAAGGTGCACATCTCTGATCCTGCAGTGGTTGCTGCTGTAAAACTTTCAAGCCGCTATATTCCTTCGCGGCAATTGCCCGACAAAGCCGTGAGCCTGCTTGATACGGCAGCGGCCCGCGTTGCCGTTTCGCAAACCGCAACGCCTGCTGCCGTCGAAGACGCACGTGTGTTGATTACCGCGCGCGAAACCGAGTTGGCGGCATTGGAGCGCGAGCGCGACATTGGTGCGGCAGACGAAGAGCGTATCACCGAAGTGAAAGACGCCATTGCCGCTGCCAAAGACAAGCTTGCCACGCTCGAAAAAGAATGGGCCGCTGAAAAAGTTATCGTTGAAGAAATCATGACGGCCCGCAAAGTGATTGGGGAAGCAGGGCCGGAGGCAGAAGCGGCGCGCGAAAAGCTCAGCGGCATCATCGCCAAGCTTGACGAAATCGATCCCGAAAAGCGCATGATTTATCCTTACGTAGGTGAGCAATCGGTGGCCTCTGTTGTATCTGATTGGACGGGCATTCCCATGGGCCGCATGGTGAAGGATGAGGTGCAAACCATCCTCAACCTCGCGGACATCCTAAGCAAGCGTGTTGTGGGCCAGGACCATGGCTTGAAAATGATCGCGCGCCGCATCGAAACCAATCGCGCAAAGTTGGATAATCCCAATAAGCCCATCGGCGTGTTCATGTTGGCCGGGCCTTCGGGCGTGGGCAAAACTGAAACGGCTTTGGCCCTTGCTGAGGCGCTTTACAGCGGCGAGCAAAACATGATCACCATCAACATGTCTGAATTCCAGGAAGCGCACACGGTTTCAACGCTAAAGGGCGCACCCCCAGGCTATGTGGGCTATGGTGAAGGCGGCAGATTAACCGAAGCCGTGCGCCGCAAGCCTTACAGTGTCGTGTTGTTGGATGAAGTTGAAAAGGCCCACCCGGATGTGCATGAGCTTTTCTTCCAGGTGTTTGATAAAGGTGTGATGGAAGATGGCTCTGGCCGCCGCATTGATTTCAAAAACACTTTAATTATCCTCACCACTAATGCCGGCACAGAAATGATTATGGATGCCGCCTCGCGTGGCAGCGAGCGGCCGGATTTAGAACAGCTGGCCGTGGATCTGAAACCTTCGCTCTTGCAGGTATTCCCGCCTGCATTGCTGGGCCGCATCGTAACTATTCCCTACTACCCCCTTTCAGGGGATATGCTGGGCGGCATCGTGCGCCTACAGTTAAACCGCATTGGCAAACGCATTAGCGATAATCACAACGCGAAATTCGTTTACGATGATGCCGTGGTGGAGAAGATCGTAACCATGTGCAACGACCCAGATAGCGGCGGCCGCATGGTGGATAACATCGTCACCAACACTTTGCTGCCAGCGCTGTCACGGCTGATCCTGAACAAGGCAATTGCCGGGGAAGAGATCAAAGAGGCGAGAGTGGACGTGGTGGATGGTGAGTTTACGTATGGGGTGAGTTGAAGGCAACGCACATCAACAGGGTGAAAACTTGATATTTAGCCCTTGAATTTTAATTTCGCTGAGGAAAACGTCATGGCAAAAGTGGAGATTATTGGCGGGGTTTTATTCTTCAATCTTGATGCTGATGTAGGCAGGCTATCGGCAAATAAAATCGATGATGTTGAATTGGTGCGTTTTGGTTACATAAGGAAGAAAAACAGCCCTAACGTGGTGGGCAGATTGTCGCCGCGGGAAATCGCAGCCTTACAAGCCTTACGACCAAGAGGGGGCTCCGATTCAGACATTCAGGAAGTGATCGATGCGCACCAGGAAAGCAGGGGTGGCACTCAAGATGGCAAAGTCAGCGTTGGAAAATCGCAAATAACCCACGGCCCTCGCTATGATAACAAGCACGCCTGGATCATCTACAACTTGTGCCACAACATGGCAGACGCGTTTCCATACATATATCCAAGAATTGACCAGCACGAATTATCAGGCCCTGACATTTCAAAATGAGTGCGACAGCTCCTTGATGTAGGATATTGACTTTTCGCAGACTGATGTTGGTTTGTTGCTTAATAAGTTACCTCGCATACCACCACCGCATAAATTAAATTTCCATCGCAACGGGTTACGACACAATCAAGTATTCCCTGCAAAAGCCGTGTAACTTGAACGATCTGCATCTGCTGTTCTATGAGGTCTGAAAATGCTTCAATCAAAATTATTTAAATCCAACAAGCGGTTGAATGATTGCGCAACTTCAGATCCCACTCATGTTCAACCAGGTGATAGGGGTGAACACGTGAAGCTTATCCAGATTGCACTGCAATGGTTCAGCCCGGTAAAAATTGATCGGGGAGAATTGTCCGCTGGTTTTTATGGCAAATCGACCGCCAGTTCCGTGCTTCATTACAAACGATCCCACAATATTGTGAATCATGCCTATCAAAATGCTGCCGACGATATCGTTGGAAAAATGACGATTAAGACATTGGACGATGAGGTGGTTGAGGATCAGGAAAACGGCTCTTCCAACCTCGCTGCTGGCGGATTGCGTCCAATAGTTGGTAGAATTGTTTAGGGTTAGGAGGCGGCTATGGCTGTAGAGTTCGAGGTGGAAGAGGGGCCTACAATAAGTGCTGCTGTTCCAAAATGGGGGCCAAATATCAGTGTTTCGCCCAGAGCGTGCCTTGTTACGGCTATAGGCCTGAGTGAGGCTGAGCAAACCGCGATTGAGACCGCAAGTGCAACTTTCAATTCGGGCGTGGTACCACCTGCCATTACCATATCAGCTGCTTGCACGCTCAATTTTCCCAAGTCAAAGGCGGGCGGCCTATCGAGTGCCAACATCTTGAATAAAATAAAAACTGAGTTTGAGTTTGGATTGGTTCAAGGGTTGAAATCCCACAACATGCTTTTTGAGTTTTGGGGTCGAACGGCAGATGACGGAAAAACTTTCAGATTTGTGGGCATGCCCAATGTTTTCGAAATTGATACCACCACCTTAACCAAACCTTGGACGCGCACGGCTGCCACGCGAAGCAAAATCATAGACATCAGCGGAATTGCCGGCCCTGACATTTTTACCTATCGCGTATTTTCAGAAATGGCAGACCATCCCCTGTGGATTTTTGGATCTCGCGTTCCATTTGAACACCCTACAAAACACCGGATCGCCCATATATTGCGGCGAGTAACTGCGAAACGCGAATTTCGCACTATGTTCGCGTTCCGCGAGAAAAGCACAAACAAGGTAGAGGGCATTTGCTCAATGGCTTGGGAGATAGTGCACGCGCATAACGTGAGTTATGTTGAAACGGTATCGGGTTCCGGCTCATCACTTCAAGTGACAGCGGTTTCCACCGGAGGCCAACCGCCAAGGCCCGGTTCCGGAACAGCCAGCGACATTGGGGAAGAGGAAAGAAGATTATTGAAAAATGCCTTTGGCTCCGGGCCATTTTTAACGCCTGAAAGCCTTAATGTGTGGCTAAACGATGCAAACCATGTGACTGTGACCCAGGAAGCGACCAATGCTGAATTTGATGTCAATTTCTATGTCACGCGGTGATGCCATTTTTAAACTTCGCCGACAGCGCAGCCAAGACGTAGAAAACCATGTTTTGGTAGGTTTGGTGAAATGGCAACATTAGACGTATTGAATCTTGATTGCTTCACAACCTCTCCCAAGCGTGAAAAATACTTGGCGATGGCGCGGGGTTATTCGGAAAAAGATGACATGGGTGATTTCAATGGGGGCATTCTCAACCCGCAACGTGAACATTTGTCTGTGGGCCAAAACTATTACCGGTTTGTGTCACGTTCACTTAAGGCAGAATACAAAACCGGCGGCGCGTGGTGGATTGATGCTGATACGTTGAACAGCATCTATAACCGCTTTCGCGTAACAGGCGCCAATCCGCGCACCCCTTACAGTGCTGGCCCCGCAAGCTCTACCATTCGTGAATGGCTGGCGCTTACGTTTGAGTGGAACATGATTGAGGAAATTGTCATTTCCCAACTACAGGCCAGACTGGACTGCTATTCCGGCTTCGGCCGGGTGGCGCGGGGCCATCACGATTTTGATACGCGTGGCTTTGGTTACGCACCGCACCTCAGCAATTTATTTACAATCAAGCAGCTGTGCGTTCCAGAAGTCTACAAGCATCAAGACACAGCTTTCCCCACCAGCAATATCGTTCCCTTTGAGCATTTCGAAGCCGTTGCCCGCGGACAGATTGTTTAAACAGCCAGAGACGTGAGGCTTATTTGTTTTTCAACGTCACATAAGCCGTTTGGGCCGAAAAATTCTCGGCACTGGTTGCAGCCGCCAGCAGGGGATCAACAAAATCACTGCTCTCATAGGCATCTTGGTTGTTGACGGCATAAAGCGGCTTTGCGGCAGCCACAGCCAATATAATCATGGGATAGGTTTGGGGCTGGCCGCTATCTACATTTTCAGGGGCGGTGAGGCTCAATTTTGCGGTCAACTCACCTGCTGTTTCTTTGATACAATTGGGGCAGGCGCGGTTGATGTTCTGAATGCCGCCCGATTGATCAACCACAAACAGATAGGCCACACGGTCGCCTATGCCCGTAACCTTTACGGTGAGGGCATCACCCGCCGCAGATTGGCCTTGTTGATTACTGCGAATTTCGGTGCGATCCAACTTTACCTGCAAGGGCATTTTTGGGTTGCTGGGCAACTTTGCCAAGCCAGACACCAAAGCACATTGATCCTGCGTTACCGGATTGAACGTGATATCAGGTCGATAGCCGGATTTTATCACGAACTCCTTTTCGAATTTGCTGCGGGCCGAAGCTGAACCCAATGCGGAAAGCTTCGCCGTGGTTTCAGACATGGATGTTACATCTGCCTTTAAGCAGTTTCCTGTGCCATAGTCTGAAACGAAGTGGGTAAGTGCCGCCACATCGACTTTCGCCGGTAAACTGCTGGCAACAGTAGGCTCTGGCAATTTTGCAGCTTTGGCCGTTGCAACCACGCTTGCTGCGGGTTTGGGCTGTGGTGCAACAACGGCGCTGGGCTCAGTGGCCGCCACCTCAAGCGGTGGGGCAGCAACAGCCGGTGCAGCTGTTGTTGCGGCAACCGATTTCACAACCGGTATGATGGGCACCACCGGTGTTGAATGATTTACAGGGGTTGCGGGTTCGGTGGCCACTGGCAACGGGTCTTTCGGCACCGGCACGGGCGCTGATTCCTTAGCCACCGGAATGGCCGCTGCTTCATCAGGAATTTTATCGGCTATTTTTGGCGCGGGGGCAGGTTCGGCGACACTGGTTGCCACCGGAGTTGGCACCGGAGCAGGGTCCGTGCTGTTTGTCGCCACTGCATGTGGGGCAGGCGCAGTATCCGGGTTAATGGCTGCGACTTGGTTCGGGGCAGGGGAGTTTTGGCTCTGCACGTAAATCCACCCGCCCAGAGCGCCCACACCAATCACGGCCACGACCGCAGCGCCCAGCGCCACATTGCGCATTGCATTACCGCCAGTTTTTGGTAGCGACTGTGCAGAAGGTAGCGCATTTTTCGCAGCAAAAAATGCTTGCTGTGCCTTTGGTTGATCTTTTGTTTTTCCCCTGGCGGCAACCTGCTCCTTGTCCATCCAATCACGAACGGCTGCCATGCTGGCTGGCCGGTTTGCCGGGTCTGGTTGAAGCATCGCCGTTAGAATGGGCTGCACTTGCTTGGGTATGCCGGCCTTTGCCAGGTCAGGCACAGTGCGCCGCTTGTCGATCACCTCAACTTGTGAGCCACTCATGTCCATAGCATGCCCGCGGATGGCCGCAGCCATGGTGAGGGCAAGGCTGTAAATATCAGATTTTGGCGTCACTTCTCCGCCATAAAGCCCCAGCTGTTCGGGTGAGACATAACTGTATTTACCGGCAAAACTTCCGCCCAGAAGGGTTCCGCCACCAACGCTGGCCGAACGGGCGATGCCAAAGTCTATGATCTTTGCGTTCTCAACCAGCCCGCCGGGCAAAATAACATTGTCGGGCGAAATATCACGGTGAATAACACCCGCCTCATGTGCCTTGTGAAGCCCGTCTGCAAGTCTGCGCAGCAGATAAAAAAAGTCTGCCGGGGTCAGTGGATTGGTTTTGATGCGCGCTGCAAGCGAAAGCCCATCAACATATTCCATCGCCAGATAGGGCCGGCCCAAAGTGCGATCGAGCGAGAAAACATAATAGCGCACAATGGCATCATGTGAGAGATGGTTGAGCACACGCGCTTCTTTGCGGAAAAGCTCATAGATCATTTCGTCCTTGGCATATTCCGGAAGTACAACCTTAATCGCAACCGGATCGCCGGTTTGAATGTTGTGGCCCTTGAAAACTTCGCCCATGCCACCAACACCGATCAGGGCATCAATCCGGTATGTTTGGTTAAGCTCAGTACCGATTTCTATGGTTGAGCCGCGCGCGATTATCTGGGTCCGATCATCCGACATTTTACGGCCCTAGCTTTGGTTTCGTTTAGGATCAAATATCCAGGTTTTATCAGATTTTTCGACGCGCACCACAATGATTGAGATATTGTCTTTTCCGCCGCGCTCAAGTGCCATTTCAAGTAACCGATCACAGGCCATCTGTGGCATAGACCACGTTGTGTTGGCGAGAATTTCAGCATCCGTCACATGGCCTGTCAGCCCGTCGCTGCACAATAAGAAGCAATCGCCAGCATGCAACTCGCCTTCCGTTGTTTCAAGATCAAGATCTTGCTGAACGCCCACGGCTCTCGTGATCACGTTGCGGCGTGGCCAGGTTCTGGCCTCCTCAAGGGAAAGAACGCCGGTGTTGACAAGCTCTTGAACTTCCGTGTGATCTTGCGAAATCTGCCTCACTTTGCCAGCACGGATCAAGTAACTGCGCGAGTCTCCGGCCCACAGGCAGGTGTACCTGCCGTCTTTGAAAATGAGGGCATTGAGGGTTGAGCCCACGATGTGGTCGCTTGCCCCATTGGAGCGCGCCAACAGGCTTTGGTTCACATCCATCATGCTGCCAACAAAGCTTGATACCAAGTCTTCCTGCGCGGGCAGATTGGCTGCGGCTTCGGCAATCATGGAGCTGGCGATATTGCCATCTCTATGTCCACCCATACCGTCAGCCACCAGCCATAACCCTCGTTTAGGGTTGCTATAGATGCTATCTTCATTGACTTTGCGCACCTTGCCAACATGCGTGGCTGCGCCGGTTTCGAACACCAAATCGTGTGTCATGTTGCAACGTGCCCTGTCATGAGTGTTATCCAAAGTGCAGGTGGCAAAGGACCATCGACGGTAATCAATCGCTCGGGATAGGATTGGCCACCCAGCGTCCACCACAGGCTGCGCTGTTGGTTCATGTGAACTTGGGTGGAATTCGTCAACGCCGCAAAGGCCGCTTGAAGGGACCCATCGGTTCCGTCGCGGAACTGGATGGTTTGGCCCGTATCTGCAAGCAATGGCCCATGAAAAGCAGGGGGATGGCCAAGTTGCGCCAGCACCTGTGTGGGATCAAAAGGGCTCGTGTCATCCAACATGCTAAGCAGGGCTTGTTCGCAGGTTCCCAACCAATCACTCAGTGCTGCGTTGGGTGGCACCACCGGGTATTCATCTGCGCCTGCTAAAGCACAAATGCTGAGTGGAAAATATCGCCCGACGCCGTCTACCGAAGCCATGACGGCGCCTGTAACAGCCTGGCCAAACACCGAAGGCCCGCACCAGAACCGCCAGATTGGCAGAGTGAGAAAAATCTCTTTCCAGCGCTCACCAAGGGCGTGTTGGCTTTCGGCCGTCGCCGCCTGCAGCCAGCGTTCCCAGCCATCGAGGAAAGGGCGCGCCATGTTATAGGCAACGAAATCGCGTTTTGCCGGAAGTTTGCCAAATAAGCCGCATTCCATACCGGCACCTAAAGCCCGTCCGGGCAGGCGAACTTCACGCGTGAAATCACCGTGAATGGGTTCTCCAGCGTGTCGAACGTCAATTGATAGGTTACTTCGCGGCCGCCCAGAACAAACTGCACCGTTGCTTTGTTGCCAGCCTGTTTAAATGCGCCTGCATTTAGCAATCGCATGAGAGCCCAAGGCCCCGTATATTTTAAGCTGACAGGTGCACCATTGGCGCCAATGGGCAGCGACACCGACGCTGTGCCATCAGCCGAACGCCCGGGCCATTCAAAGTCTCCCCTTGTTTCAATACCAAATGGACTGTCCAGTTTCACTCCATTCACTTCAAACGATGCCGAAGACACGTTTTGACTGAGCGACTTCATCGCCATTGCAAACTTCACGTTGGGTGATGTGCCTTGACCTGTAAAAAATGCATCCTTGATGCGGGCGGCATCTTGGAACTGTGACAAGGCTTTCTGCGAAAGATCCTGGCTCAGCTTTGAATCTTGTTTCCATATCCAGCGTTGCCCCGACGTATCGACAAGGGCTGCCAACTTGTCGCGGAAAAACGCATCAAACAATCCGTTTGGCCCAAATACGCGGGCAAAGTCTGTCATCGGCAAGTCTGATCTGCTGCCATCCACAAAAGGATAGCGGGCTGTCACATCCTTGCACTTTTGCGAAAGTGTGCCTTTCAGTTCACCGGCAATCTCGGTTGCTTTCACAGCAACGATACGTTCCTCAAACTCGGCAATGTTGGTTTTGAACATGCTGGCAAACGGTTCTTCCAGGCGCGAGGAACTGGTGGATAGAGCAGCCACAAACTGCAGCATGTTTTGGTGGGCCTGTGTGGCCTGTTCGAATTTCTTTTCATCAAGCAGGCTCTGATACAGGCCTTTTAGTTGCTCTACCAAAGCATCAACCTGGCTTTTGCCGCCTGCCGGATCCGCCAGTTCCTGATAGCGCCGGAAATGATCTTCAATGAAAGCCCCCGGTATAAATGCCTTGCCCACATCACCGCCGCGGCCATCTGACTTTTTTGCAGCATCAAGACCAATTTCCTTCATGTCGCCAATTGGGGTTTGAAAACTGGGAATCAGATCTGTGCCCGCCTTTTTCAGTTTGTCGACAATGGCATCTTTGGCTTTCGGCTTGGCCACAGTAAGCTTGGTTTCCTGGGCAATTGATTCCATCAATAGTTTCAATGGTGAGGCTGCGCCCGTTGCCGCTTTCAACGCGGGATAATCGGGTTGGTCCGCAACAAAGCTGCGCAACTTGATTTTGGCCAAAGCTGCAGACCAGGATTTTATGAACTCCTGATCATAAATTTTGAACAGATCGGGCCCCAAACCAGAAAATTGTTTGTCGAGATTTTCCTTGCCGCCCGCGTCACCCAAAACCCAACGTTCCGTCTCCAACAGAGACATCACGGCTTTCATCTTGGCGAGAAAGAGTTTGTAGAACCCGTCATAGGTAAAGATTGCAGGAACGCCAACGCTCTGCAGAGGAGAGCCATCACGCGTCATGAACACTGCCGGTGCGTCGGGCCCGGCGCGTTGCACCACTGTCCAGTCGCGAATATCTGGATCGTGTGCGGTGGATTTAATCAGCGCGAAGGCGCGTTCCGCCAGGGTTAAACGGGCCAGTGATGTTTGCGTGGCTTTAACCAACGCGCCATTCAAGGGAATGGGATGAAACGTGCCGGTGGCGGTGTTCTGCATGGCATCAAGATGCTGTTTCAAACTATCGCGCGCCGCCTTATTGGGCTCGCCGGGATAAAGCGCTTCCCAGTCTCCTTGCATCCATCCCGAAATCAATGCGGTATCAACCGGAATGGATGGATCGCCGCTCAACATCATATAGACTTTGAGGGGTTCATAGAGTTGTTCTGGTTTATCTTGAAGTCCGACCAGACGTTTCTCAAGATGCAAGATCAGGCGCGGGCGAAGGATGCGGTTGAGGGCGGTGTCATAGGCGGCACTGGCTGCGTTGCTGATGCGGCTGTGTTGGCCCAATCCAAGTGTTTCTGCTGTTGGAACCGGATCGTTCGCTGTTGCATAGCCGCGCGGGAAATCGCGCAAGGCATCAAGAGGACCAACTATTTTAAGGAAGTCTGTGTCATTGATCGGATCTTGGGTGATGAGGGCTGCATTTGCATTGCCATAAAGGTCTGCCGCCTGATTGGTAGCAGCGATCAATTTTGAATTTGCCAAATAGCTGTTGGCCCAGCCGCCCAAGGCCGCAAACGTTATCAGCCCGGTTAATCCATAAGCGGACACGCGCAACGCCAGCCGACGCCGAACCGCGGCGGCATTTGTTGAAACCCAGCCCGCTTCGCCCAGCACAACTTTGGTCAATAAATTTTCAAGAAAGAAACTCTTGGCGCGACCGGAATAGGCAGCACTGACTTGGCTGCCAAGACCAAGACTGCGCGAAAGTGAACCCAACACGCGGTCAATGGGTGTGCCTTCCTGTGTGCCGGAAGCCAAATAGAAACCGCGAAGTGTTGCACTGGTTTGATAACGTGTCGGCTCAAAGATTTGATTGAGGAATTGGGTGATGAGCGGCTTCAAAGCAGAAAGCTGGGTTGGCAGACCAACAAGCCGCACGCGCGAAACCGGGTCTGGTTCTTCCTGCAAACGGTCCGGCAACTCGGCCGTGAGTCTGGAAATCAACAAATCAATTTCGGTTGCCGCCTCGGCGACATGGTTTTCCTTTTTGTTGCTGGTTTGAAAGGTGGCGCCCCACACAGCTTTGCGCTTCTGCTCATCCAGATTGCCAAAGAATTCCATGAAACCCGCGATAAGATCGGCCTTGGTGAACACCACATAAACCGGAAAATCCACTTGTAATCGGTTGTTCAATTCCGCCAGGCGTTTGCGAATGGCCACCGCGTGTTCAGCCAGCTCAACCTGATTTCCACCCAGTAGATCACCAATACTGATGGCAACCAGCACGCCGTTAATGGGTTGGCGGGTGCGGTGCTTTTTCAGCAGATCCAGAAACGAAAGCCAGCTTTTCCGGTCTAAATCTGAATCGGAATCTTGTGTGGTATAGCGACCGGCCGTGTCGATGAAAACGGCGGTTTCGGTGAACCACCAATCGCAATAGCGCGTGCCGCCACTTCCAGCCACCGGGCCTGTGGCATGGGCCGCGATTGGAAATTTCAACCCGCAATTCATCAGTGCAGTGGTTTTGCCAGCGCCGGGGGGCCCAACGATCAGATACCACGGCAACTCATAAAGAAAATCGCCCCGGCTTTTTTGCGAACCCTTGAGCGTGATAAGGGCATCCTGCATTTTTTCAGCAAGCACGCCTGCATCAGAATTATCATCAGCAGGTTCTTGCACAACGATATTGGCAGCCAGCTCTTCAGCCGACTTGCGGCGCTCGTAAATGCGGTAGGCCAGTATGCCAAAATAAAGCGCCAGAAGAATGACGATGATGGCAAGTCGCAGCCACACATTCCCAAATGGCTCAACGCCTGCAATGGCCACCAGCGGCAATACAAACCAGACCACCAGGCAAAGCGCCAAGACCGCAATGATACCCGCAATAAAAATGATCCAGCGTTTCACTATAAGTCCTCACGCGGAACAAAAATTTCAACACGGCGGTTTTTGGCCTGCGCGTCTGGGGTGTTTGCCGGATCAACCGGGGCGCGGTCCGCCATGCCGAGAATTGCAAGCCTCGTTGGGTCTGTGACTGTTGGTGCCAGAACTGTGGCTACGGTTCGCGCCCGCTGTTCGGACAGGTCTTGATTATTCTTGAATTTCAAAGTGGATAGAATGGGCGAATTATCCGTGTGCCCGACAATACGGATGGGGCCCTTTTCCTGATTCAAAGCGCTGCCGATATGTGCAATAGATGGCAAGAAGCTTTGCTTCACGCTGGCGCTGGCTTTATCGAACACAGCGTCACTCAACAAGCGAACCACAATATCTTTTCCAGCATACTCAGCTGAAAGTTTTTTGGCGGCAATGTCATCTTTCAGCCGCTCGCGAATACGTTCCAATTGCGTGCTTTGGGGAATGACCGGCGGTTCATAGGGCTTAAAATCAACGCGTTGAAGATTAAGTTCTGTGGGTGGATGCAAGCCCGAAAGTTTTGCTTCTGCGATGTCCGCCGTATTGCCCAACATCCAGCGCAGCCCAACGAAACTCAAAAACATCAGACCCACAGCGCAGGACACAATCGCCCAAAGCGGAATGGTTCTGCGCACATAGGCCGCCGCAATGTTTTGGCCGCGCCAATGGGGCGAAATATCCTCCGGCGCTCTGGCCTCGCGTGAGCGCAGTGTTTGGTAAATATCACGACGGATTTCCTGGTGCGCAACATCGCCACCCGTCATGCGGTATTTGCCTTCAAATCCCAAAGACATGCAGGCATGCATCAGGCCCAAAATATTATGATTCAGTTGCGGGTTTTGCCGCAGCTTCGCCAACTCATCGAAAAAGCCGATGCCGCTGTCGCGCACCTGAAAGAAGCGGCTGAGCATGCTATACTGCGTCCAGATCAATCGGTCAGAACTCGGCAAGTTCTGAACGATGTCATCGGCTGTGGCACAGATTGCATATTTGGCCGCGCGCACTTGCGCTTCGGGAATATTGCGGCCGTGGAGGGTTTTCTCGAAAGCTTCAATACCTTGTGTAACTGAACCCATAAGAGGGGCCACTTGGGGAACCGATTTCGCAATCCGCACATTGGCCAACAGGATCAGCAAAGGCATGGCGCTTTCCAAAATCGGGTTTGGCCCGCCCGTTGTATCGCTGGTGTTAAGTGCCAGCGCCTCAGACTTTGACATGGCCGGCGGAGCTTGTTGTTGCAAAGCAGGGTTGGAACTTGCCGCGAACTGACGAGGCGGTTGTTGCTCTCCGGGATTTTGGCGTTGCCCGCCCCAAATATCCTGAACAACTGGTGGTGCGGGCGTTGGAAACTGTGGGGCAGGCGGCGGGGAGGACGGCACATCGCGGCGTCCACCCGGATTGGGTCTGATCACTGTTCTTTCGGAATCAGGATCTGGATCAAACGGTGGTTTGCCGTTACTCATTGCCAAATACCTTTACTTGCCGTCTTCCTTAATCACCCACAGGGTTAATTCCAACCCGGGCCAGTCACCAGAGAAATGCATGCCGATGCCGCTGGCGGCACTGAATTCCGGCCACAGTGGCGACATGCGGTCAAAGATAAAATACACATGGCTGGAGATGGCGCGAATTTGCGCCGGCGGCGTTGGCACATGAATGAGTGGGATGCCTGGTAAATGAGCATGCACAATCTCATCCATCCTTGTATTCGGGCCAATCTTGAACAAGGCTGGGAATTGGTTTTGAATTTCAGTGAGTGAGCGTTTTGCTGCAACTTCCAAAACAAAAGTTGAAGCGCGGAAAAGGTTTCGGTCTGTCACCGTTGCCAAGAAGGCGTTGGCGGCGCGCTCCACAATATCAAGCCTGATGGCGCGGCTTATGTCAACGCTGAGGAAGCGTTGAATGTCAGTCAACACGGGCGCGAAGGTGCCGTCAAGATTGTCGTGATCATAGGATTGATAAGGTTTAAGGCGGCGCTCTTTGCTTGAATACGTAGAAAGCTCGCCAGCAAGACGCAGCAATTCAACATACATGCGTTCCGGATGAACATATTTAGAGCCACGCATATGGCGCAGAACCGGAATTTGCCGGTTCAACATTTGAAGAATGAAATAGTCAACACTCTGCATGCTGCCGCCGGCGCGAGGATCAGAGGCAAAGCGCGCCAATTCTTCAAGCTTTGTTTCAACCCAACCGATAACGCGGTCAAGCCAGCCAGTCACAGCGGCATGGGCCGCAACAATCAGAACCGGGGGTGCCAGTTTTTCATCAAAGACAATGGCCTTGTCATTCACTTCAACAATGCGCGCGCACAGGAGATTCGCAAAACCCGGCTTCGGGGTTTTGCGAATTTCAAAGCTCAGCCGGGGTGCCGCAACATCAATCTCTTCTTCCACTTGCATTTTGGCGGACGAATCGATCAGCACTTCGGGGCGAATGATATAGCGACTGCCGCTTTCGGCCTGCTCATCATCAATCTCGCGCGTGTTCGGTTGGGCCATTGGCAAGACCAGCCAGACCAGCATGCCAGCCGATTTCTCATCCACCGAAACGGGCGCGGGCAGGGGGCTGTTTCCGGGCAAGCTGAAGGGTGCGCCATCCGGCATAATGCCAGCGGCGCGGCGCAAACCAAATTTCCCTTGTTGGGCCAGATCCCGGTCAATTTCCAGTTCGCTGAATCCCCACGGGTAAGGCGTTGTAAACGCGTTGCGCGCTTCAACCAAATTCTCTGCGTAACGGTCTGCCTGCTGCAGGTGATGAGGCCTTAAAAATAGCCCTTCTGACCACGCAACTTTGCTGTGCCAAGACATGCTAAAAGCTGCCCTCCGAAAATAACTTTGGCATAAGGTTGGGGGAAATCAAGGAATTTTTATCCGTTCTATTTGCGCGAGCATAGCAACAGCTCCGCCTTTCAACCTCATCTAAATTGAGGTAGACACCCTCACAGAGATAAATACTGGTTTGGGCGTTTGAAAACGCGGAAAATGAATTGGCAGAGGCCGTATGAGAATTTGGGCAAGGGCATTAACGGCGGTTTATGGCGCAGTGGGCGTTTGGGTATGGGCACCTCCCGCACATGCCGAATTCAAGGTCTGTAACCAATCCGTGGGGGTTTATAACGTTGCCGTCGGGGCTGAAACCAACCAACGCTTCAGCGTTGAAGGCTGGTGGGTGATGCCCGCCAACAGCTGCATTGTCCCCATAAAAGAGGATTTGGACCAGCTGAAGTTGCGCTATGTCTATGTTTATGCCGAAACGGTCACGGGTGAAAGCGCGTTTCAAGGAAGCTGGGATATGTGCGTGAATACCAAGCGGTTCAAAATTGACAAGATTGGCAATGACCCCTGGAATTGTTGGGTGCGTGGCTACAAACAAGTGAAGTTTTTTGAGGTTGATACCAGCCAATCAAAATCGTGGACGCTTTTTGTAAAGCCTGGAAAAAATTAGGGTATGAACGACAAAACCATCATTCTCCGGCCCAAGGCAGGTGCGCCCAAAAAGCCCACGCCCACGCCTACGCCTAAACCTGAGGTTATAGCGAAAGACACAAAGGCGAAAAAAGTAGCGCATCCGGTCAATAACCCGAAGCCACCCAAAAAGCCTTCGAACCTG
This sequence comes from Hyphomicrobiales bacterium, assembly GCA_025359265.1. GTDB lineage: Bacteria > Pseudomonadota > Alphaproteobacteria > Rhizobiales > Aestuariivirgaceae > Aestuariivirga. The sequence goes on from JANYHB010000061.1 coordinate 23,097, forward strand.
CCCACCATCGTGTTGGGCTTATGCGCCCTTCTCTTGATCGGTTTTGGCGCAGCGCTGACAAGCATTTACGTGCTGTCGCGCAGCCATCAACAAGACGGGCAGTTCACGGCGCAAGAGTTGAGTGCTGAATTGGTGCCTGTTGAAAATGCCGATAATGAAGCCGCAGACGAAGCCTTGGTCAAAGCCGCTATTGAACCGCGGATCATTAATCTCAGCGGTGACCCGTTGATTGTGCGGCAGCTGTCCAATACCCCCAGGCAGGTGTTGAGATTGGCTGGGGATACACAAAAGAAGGCGGCTGTTGATCTTGGTTTAACGGGTGATGTTTTTCGCATCAAGGACGTGCTGGATGTTGCAAATTCCGGAGTTCATGCCGGGCTTGCGGGCTCGCAAGATGATATTGCTGCTTTGAGTACGTTTGAGCCCCCTCCTGCCGACGAAAACCAGGGGTTCTCGGTGGTCGAAACCAATACTAATGTTGATCAACAGTTTCATGAGTTTGCCCAACACATAAAAGCCAAGGCTGGTATTTCCGAAACGCTGAAGAGTTTGGGAGTGAGCGATCAACTTGCGGCAACCGCAGAAACTGCTTTTGCAAAGTTTTACGGGCAAGCCCAGTTGAACAAGGGCGACAAGCTTGCCGTTCGCACCCAGACTGGTGCGGCACAGGCCGATGCCATGGTGCCGGTGCAGATTACCGTTTATAATGACAGCGCTTTGGTGGGTTCCATTGCGCTTGATGATCTAGAGCATTATGCGCGCGCGGCAGATCCATGGGCCGATCAGGATATTTTCAGCGCGCAACTTTTGCCGCAAACAACAAAGCCCGAAGACAGACCGCGCCTTGTCGATGCAATATACGCCGCCGCATTACGGGATAAATTGCCCACTGCGGTGACTGGCGAGGCCATCATGCTTTTATCCCGGGCCCAGGATTTGGAACAAAAAGCCCAGGACGGCGACACGATTACGATTGTTTATTCATCAACAGCGCGTGATCCTAAAACCGGTCTCGGCCGGATTGTTTATATCAATATAGGCCGCGCCAGCGGAAACATGGACTGTTTTGCCTTTCAGGCCCAAGCTAGCGCACAGTTTGAATGCATCGCCGCCAACGGCCAAAGCAATATCCCGGATAATGGCATGGTGCTTCCTGTGAATGGCACCGTTGCAGCCAAGTTTGGGGCCCAACCAGCCTCAGGTGATACAACCAAAGACAACATGAATTACGGCGTTGATTGGACAGCGCCAGAGGGTTCTGATGTGCTAGCGGCCTATGACGGCGATGTGCAATCGATCGGAATCGAGGGAGCATGGGGCACTGTCATCCGCATTGTACATGCCGATAACAAGGCTAGCATGTATGGATATATCAAACAAGCTGCACCGGGGCTTGTTGTGGGTTCGAAAGTTAAAGCCGGGCAAGTGATCGGTTCTGTGGGTACACCACAAAGCAGCCGTGAGGCGCGATTACATTTTGAGTTGCGCGAGAATAATGTGCCGGTTGATCCTTTGCCCGAGGCGCAAGCGAGCGGCGGTTCGGTTGGTGGCGGCATTGTTGACCAGTTCGTTCACCGTATCATTACCATTGAAAGTGCCAATCGGTGCAACGCCAGCAATCCCCTTTCAACTGCGGTTGGTTTGGGCCAGTTCATTGAAAGCACATGGATGACAACGGTGCGCATTCACCGCCCCGATCTGCTCGCTGGTCGGTCACGCCAGCAAGTGTTGGATTTGCGTCTTGATTGCAATTTGTCGCGGATCATGACCACCTCGTTTACGCGCGACAATGCCGCAGTTTTAAGCCGCTCTGGGGCTCCGATAACGCCGGGCAACCTTTACCTTGCACATTTTCTGGGCGTGGGTGGTGCGGTAAAAGCGATCACGGGTTCACCCAGTCGTTCCATTACTGATGTTTTTGGTGTTTCTCATGTGCGCGCCAATCCCTTTGAAAGTGGAAAATCTGTGGGATATCTGGTGTCGTGGGCTGCCCAGAAAATGGGATCAAAAGCCGCTATGGCACCGGCACCCACAAATTCAGCATCCAGCGCCAAGGATGCCTCAAAAGATGCCGCTGCCCACCCCGATCAAAAGACCGTAACGGCGAGTGCGGCTGATACGTCTGCCCTGGCACGTTATAACAGCAATCCGGCCTTCACCAAACTCAAAAATGCAGTGGTGGCATTTTTACAGTAGGCTCACAGCTAACTTTTGCGTGCGCTAAACTCATCGTAGTGCTCGGCGAAAGCGTCGAGGAAAGCGTCAAGCATTCCATTCTCGCGTTTGCCCGCCTTGGCAACCCAACGCGCGGTGAAATCGTCCCACAGTTTTCCTCTGCCGCCCAGCAACGATTTCTGTGCGCCGGAGGACTTGGCAATAGCATAGGGCGAAAGATCGTTGAAAAGTTCATTCGCCGCCGCCTGCATGGCGGCCAGAAGCGCGAAGTGATGAATTTTAAGGTCGGCAAATGTGTGGTCTAACGTTTCTTTGGCATTGAGATAGCTTTTGCCGCGCGGCATCAGCATGACTTGCAAAGCTTCTTCAGAAGTCGGCATGAACTTGAGAGGGTTATTCTCGGTCACCCGCACCATCGTGCGCTTGCCGCCGCGCGAAATGGACTTGACCTCGGCCCTGGCTTGCAGCTGGGCCATCAGATGGATCACCGTCATGTGCAGAAGCTCACCAATGTTTTCTGCAAATTGCCCTTCGTCCAGCTTGTCAAACGCATCTTCGGGCAAGCCTGCGCCCTTGGCAAACCTACGGGCAAACGAGCCGGAATTTGAATTTATGGGAAGTTGTGCGCTGGCTAGGGGTGCTGGCGCTGCTGCCGGTGGCGGCGCTGGCATAACAGGCGGCGGCGTTGGCGCAATTGCTGCCACAGGTGCGGGCTCGGTGGACCACGAACTTGCCAGAGCAGGCTGCGGCTTTTGGATGGGTTCATCCACTCCAACGGAAGGGATAAACATAGCCTGGCTTAAATAGTCAGGGGCCACTTCGGCTGGTGCAGGCTTGGGCATCAGCTCACGCGCATCCATCGGAGGAGGGGAAGCGCCGACCGTATCCCATATATTGCTCATTGCTCTTATAGGTGCGGCAACCTGCGGAAATTCCTGCGACGAGGCTGGTGCCTGGCGGGGCACCTGAAGCGCTACCGCAACTATATATTCGCCCACGTGCAGCCGGTCACCATCATTCAGCTGATAGGGGGTCTGCATCCGTTTGCTGCTGCCATTTATAAAAGTGCCATTGGTGGAAACATCGATCAGCCAATAGGCGTTGTCATAGAAGCGAACTTCACAATGTTTGCCTGAAACAACGCGGCTTTTATCAGGTAAAGTCCATTCCAAATGACTGTCACGGCCAAATTCGAACCCGCGGGCGTCGACGCTGAATTCCAGCGGGCCCCCGTCGGGCAATCTGTCAAAGTTCTCGATTTTGAGTTTTAGCATAAAATTACATTAGCTCAATTCTTGTGCCACAGGGAAGGGTAGGGATGTGTTGGCTAAGCGTTATGCTTTACCGCGCTTATATCCACCCTTGCTCACAGCATCATCCATTTTTGGGATGAACAGGCGGCGTAACTGGGCTATGGTAAACCATCACTATATGCAAAAATGACGGATGCGAAAACATCCGATTGTTGAAGTTGAATGGAGAACTAGGCCATGGGCCAACCCGCAGCCCGATTGGGTGATATACATACCTGCCCTCTATTTACCGGCCTGGTGCCGCACGTTGGTGGCCCAATAGCCCTCGGTTCGCCCAATGTCATCACCGGCGGCATGCCACAAGCCCGCGTGGCTGATATTTGCGTCTGCGTGGGCCCGCCCGATGTCATCGTCCAAGGCTCAATGACGGTGCTCGTGAACGGCTTCCCAGCGGCGCGGATTGGTGACTTGACGGCACATGGTGGCGCAATCGTGACGGGATTGCCAACGGTATTGATTGGCGACTCTAGTGGTGCGCCTTCCGGCGGCGTGGGAATGAGCGCTGAAGCCGGAGATATTGGAGAGTTGATTTCAAGCGGCCCCGGAATGCCTATGCAAATGCTGCAGGCACAGGCCCTGAAAGATGCAGCCAAGTCTGGCACGCCATTCTGCGCTCGTTGCGCAGCAGGGGCGGCTGCACCCGAAGCCCATGGTGAGGGTTGATGGCAGAAGCCAGGCTTTACGGCATCATCGACACGGCACGGGACGAGCGGCTTTTTCCTTTGGTACAACTTTCGCCAAACTACGATTGCCTGTATGCTGGAACAATTGAGCCCGCCTTGGCAGCAGCAGCGCCCTATCTGGTCGAACTGACGGACAACACACCCCTTAAAAATATCTGGCGCACCGAAGGCTGGGGAAAAGCTTGGGGCATTCTGCTGAAGTCATCGCTGGAACTGAAAGATTTGCGGCAGCACTTAAGGAAGTTCTTGGTTGTGCAGCTTCCCGATGGCGATGTAGTGTTTTTCCGCTATTACGATCCGCGGGTGTGGAAAACCTATTGGGCGAGTTGTTCGGATGGAGAACGAAGCGATTGGTCCGCGTGTGTCGACGAATTTGTTTGCGAGTAACTTCTATTTCCCTTTTACCGATTCTTCCTCCGCCACAGAGACTCCGGCTTCGCCGGTAATGCTGTTGGCACCAGCGTTAACAGCAACCGGTGTGCCCTTGATTTTATCAGGTGCTGGAAAACGCGTAACGCAGCTGCCAGCCGGAGAAGATCCACATGCTGCTGCTGGCGGCGTGGTAAGTGTGCCCCTTGTCATATTTCTACCTCTGAAGTTGGCCTCGCCAGCACATGTTCCAACCACGTCATCGCTTTTTTTTCCAAACGCCGGGCACATTCGGCAGGGCCTTTAATTCGCGGGTCGGCCAAGGTTTGGCTAATCCACGGATACAGCGGATCATTGGTGCACCCGTGACCAAAGGCATAAGACAAAATCACCAGCAAGGCATCCGAACGCAGGGCCGGAAGATCAAAGTGTCGTGCCTTCTCTCGCGCACTTTCGATGAGCGCCTGCAACGCGCGGTCGCCCACAAATGAGGCGCGTTTGGGAAATGCGCGATGCATTTCATCAAGCATGTGCTGTTCAAACGTATTTTCGCGGAAGTTGAGAGGATTTTCGGCGAACACGACAATCTGCTCCAAAGCAGTTCGAACATTGATATTGTTCGGGCCAGACACGTTTTCGATATACCAGTTGATCGATTCATGAATCCGTTGGGCGCGTTCCATCTGATCGCCCGTTGAGCGCAATACCGCACTGATATTTGTATAAAGCGGATCACTGTCAAAATAGCTGCCACATAAAAACATGGTTTCTATATAGAGACGAATGGGCCCACGGTTGGTAAAGCCGTAATGCTGAGCACTATTGATAGCCTGCCGCAATGCAGACCCAAGTTGTTGCTCGGTTAATACGCCGGTCAGCACCGGCGCGTAGGCTTTGCTATGCGCCACCATTTCATTTTCAAACGCCAGCCAGACATTTGGTTCGAAGGCCTTCAGCTGTTCGGAACGAATTTTCAGCATGGAGCCAACTTGATTGCGTTAATTGATTTTGACGAGCGTGCCGGTGATGGTGGTTATACCGGTGGAAGTGAAATCACTTTTAAGCTGCGTGTCGATTGTAATTGCCGGAGTGGTAATGGTAATCTGCGCCGGCTCCATAGTGATCTTGCTTTGCCCAACAGTGAACTCAATCTTTGATTGAGCTTCCACAGACCAGACTTTAGCAATTTGTTCTGTTAAATTGTTTCCAACTTTCAGAGTTGAATCATTGCCGATCTCATATTTTGAATCGTGCTCGATTTTGACTTCAATATCCTTCTGGCCATGGATGCGGATCAACTCGCTGCCTGATCTATCATCGAGGATCAGTTCGTTATAGCCCGTGCCATCATAGGTTTGTGATTTGGTACCGGAAATCGTTTTATCGTTGGGCAGATTATATGGTGGCGTGTTTTCGGCATTATACACAGTGCCCGTAACCAGTGGATAGTCGGGATCGCCTTCCAGAAAATTGACGATAACTTCCATGCCCACACGGGGAATTTTCAAGTCGCCCCATTGGTTTCCAGCCCAAGCATGGCCAATGCGCACATAACGCGAGGGATTGGCATCCCGATCCCAGTGGAATTGCACTTTGATGCGGCAAAATTGATCCACCTCGCTGACAACGAAGGCCGTTTGCGGCCCGTGCATCAGGGGTTTCGGTGTCACCCGTGGCGCGCGAAACGGCACATCGGAAGGTTGAAATTCATAGGCACCCGAATAAACCGCACCAGTATCACTGCCTGTCCGATAAGTGTTATTGGAAAAGTTATGGCTGGCGTGAAGCGTCAAATACTCCTTGTTGAGTGAGCCTTCCGGGTGCTTGGCAAGACTGACCAATGTGCCAGCGCAGCAGGTAACTGCGTTGCCCGCCGCCACATGCACCTTATCCTGCGCTTGTTCGCCTTCGAGCCACACGTTGGCCAAGTCAACGCCCTTGGATTTCTCTATGAAGCGGCCTGGGTAATCATAGTGTTCGAGTTGCCCATTGGCATAGCTTGATGCCGCTTCCTTTTGCGCCAATAGATCAGCCTTGGGTTTGGCATAGTCGTAATCATTCTTTGCCACCTTGCCCGTGCGAAGCTTTCGGCCCGGGGCCCAATCATCCAGTGAGTCTTCGTCCCGCGATCCGCGCAAGTCTGTTTCATAGAAGGAAAGCGAGGCTCCACCCGGTTTTGGCTCATGTGCCGATTTGCCATCGGCAAGGACCATGGTGTGTTCGCTTTCGCTGTGATCGAAAAAATAGTAAATACCAAACTCTTCCATAAGGCGCGATACAAAAGCAAAATCACTTTCGCGGTATTGAACGCAATATTCCATCTCGGGATAGTCTTGCGTGGTTTTGACGAGAAATTTGGCAAAGCCGTAATTGCTGAAAACGGCCCTGATAATGTCAATTGCAGACTTTTCCGAGAAAATTCTGCAGTTTTGCGTTCTGGTCAATAGCCAGAACCACGGGCGCAACAGTAATTGATAGGTGGAAAGCTCTCCAGCTTTTCCATTCCAGCTGGCTTGCACCAAAGTGCCATTGAAATTGCGCTTAACGCCGGGATAGGCCGACGCGATTGCAACAACACAGTTGGTTCCAAGCAAATTGTCAAAATTAATGTTGTGTTCGTTGCTCACCGCATCGACGCGAAATTCGAAATTTTCGCTCAGGCCTTCGCTGCCATAAAAATTCGTGAGAGCAAGTTTATCTTTGCCAAGTTCAGTCTGCAGAGAACCCTGGCGATCATCTTGTTTAAGTTCTTCGGGCATGGCCCACCTCGTTCGGAAACGTGGGCTGGACACTAGAGCGCGGCATCAACGCCGTCCACTGGTTTCAGCCTTTGAAGTCTCATCCATTTTGGGGATTGCCATGTGCCACAGATGTGCTTCATTATGCGTCAGGAAGTCGAAGGACGACGCCAATCGCATGTCAATTTTTGCTACCATCGCACAACCGATCACCGTAGAGTTGCCCTGCGGGCCTGATCCTGAACTGGACCCTGAGGTTCAGAATTTTCTTGCGGTAGCCGAAGGCCAACTTCCCGCGAGCTACCGCGACTTCAACCGCAAAAACTTTGATGCCAGACCGGTTCTTGAAAAGCTGCGGGGGTTACTCACAAAGTCGCGCGACCTTCGCTATCTTATCCTCAGTGCGAAATATTCAATATTGTCAGACAATATCGGCGAGTTCGTTGAAGCCGTTTCGGCTTCTTACGAACTGCTCAGCGGCCAATGGGATGCGTGCCACCCGAATGAACAAGCTGGCGGCCAAGCCCTGCGCGCGGCTTATTTCAAAACCTTGGATGATCTTCCCACCGTTATTTTGCCGCTGCAAAACGCCATGCTTCTCCAAGAAAAGCGCTTTGGCACTATAACCTGGCGCACAGTACTTTTGGCCACCAAAAATTTATCCCCACGCCCGGGCGAAGAAGCCCATGACATCGACGCGATCAAAGAAGCGCTTGTGCGCTATGAGCCCGCGGATAAATTGACCACGCTAAAGGCCCAGATGGATGAAGTATCTGGCAGCCTGCAAAAAGTCAGAGATTTATTCGTTGAAAAAGCGGGCTTTGAGGTTGCCCCGCAGTTTGATCAACTGCCCCAGCTTGCCCAAAGCATTAGCGCTTTTCTGGCCAGCATCATCGCAACCCGTGATCCCGGACAGGCGGAGAAGCCTGAAGCGGCAGCACATGCAGATGGTGCGCCAACACCAACCGAGCGGACGGAACCTGCAACCGCTGATGCAATTGCGTCAGTCAAACAAGCCTCGGGGGCCTTGGAAAGCATTTTGGCTTATTATTTGGCCTCAGAGCCTTCAAGTCCGGCACGTTTGTTGGTCAAGCAAGCACACTTGCTCGTGGGAAAGTCATTTGTAGAGGCGATGCGCGTGCTGGCCCCGGATCTGGTTGAAGCATCAAATATCAAAATCGGTGGCGATGCGCCTTTCACCATCAACTTTGCGCAGCTCTCGATACTTGCAGGTGAAGAGGCCGCCGATTCTGATGGCGACAGCGAGACAAGGCAGTTTAGCGCCACCACCCGCGCCGAAGCGTCAGCTTTGATGCGCAATGTCGAACAGTTTTATAAACGCACCGAGCCCTCCAGCCCCATTCCACTGCTGGTTGAAAAGGCGCGAAACTTTGTGGCCAAGGATTTTACCGCGATTTTGAAAGAAATGGTGAAACGTGATGAAACGTAAAAGTGATCGTAAATCTTTGACTTTTGATGCAACGTTTGATATGATGTTTTCTTCTGGGGCGAGTCAAAAGAGGCGGTCTGATATGATCGTGAGTGAGCCCTTGTCGAAACTTTCGTCATCAATGTTTTCATTATCAAAATTTTCAATCAAGATTGCCAATCGTGCCGTGGTATCGGCATTCCACGTTACGGCAGTGTGTGCGGTACTGGCCTATGGAGCGGTTGCCGCCCATGCGACTGACCGCCGTGTGGCGTTTGTGGTTGGCAACAGCAGCTACCAATCGGTTCCGCAACTTCCCAATCCGCGCAATGATGCCACTTCGGTTGCCGAGGCCCTGAAGAAATCCGGCTTTGAAGTGATTACCGCAATTGATGCCGATCATGTTGGTTTTGATGCCGCGATGGAAAAGTTTGTGCGATCTTTGGCCGGCTCTGATTTGAGCGTGTTCTATTATTCAGGCCACGGCATTCAAGTGGGCGGAGACAACCGTGTGATACCAACGGATGCGCTTCTTAAATCTCCGGCTGACCTGGAATTGGAAACCGTTAGCGTTAAAACCATCATGTCCTACATGAAATCCAATTCCAAGCTTCAGCTTGTGTTTTTGGACTCGTGTCGCAATAACCCGTTCCCCGGATCAGCTTTCCTCGTCGGGCCTGAAAAACAAGTGTTTACGGCCGGCATTGGATTGGCACCGCAACAAAGTTCCTTGGGAAGTTTGATTGCGTTCTCCACTCAGCCAGGTGCTGTTGCCGTGGATGGAACCGGAAACAATTCTCCCTTTACGCAATCCATGTTGGGCCATTCCTTCAAGCTTGGTGTTGACGTGAACGCAGCACTTGGCAAAGTTGCCGAAGAAGTGTTGCAAGCCACTGGTCAAAAGCAAAGGCCTTGGTCCAGCGACAGCCTGGGCCAAACCGTTTTCTTTAAGCGGCCAGTGGTTCATTTGGCTCCGGCAGAGCAGGTGGTTGCGAGCGCTGCGCCAAAAGTTGGGATTACCGCAGCACCGTCGCAGGATACCGCCCCTTCAACGCAAGTGGCCACGGCCGCACCCAGCAATGAAATTGCATCTATTTTAATCCAGGCTTTGTCTAACCCGCAGCGTATTCCCATTGGCGTTGGCCAAGTGGCCATGCTGGATAAAGTGCCGATCATCCGTGCTGCAGGCGCTGATCAAATTGACATTGCAACAGTTCCAAAGTCAGGCACTCTTTATCTTGATGGCAAGCCGTTGGGTGAAGGCGATGTTTTGAATCAAGAGGCGTTGCGCAAGGTGAAGTTTGAGCCTGCCATTGATTCCAACGGAAAAGCCCAAGAGTTTTCATTCAAGATTGCTGACGGCAGTGGCGCTAATTCCACAACCGTAACCGGCAAGCTCGAACCTTTCATTGTGCCCTGCGATCAAGAAGCGGGCGAACCTCTCGATCTGCAAGGTGTGGGTGTAGGCAAGCTTCCCAACGAAATCAATCCCGATGCAGCTATCGCTGCCTGCAAGGAGGCGGTTTCGCTTTACCCCAATGTGGCGCGCTACAAATATGATCTGGGGCGCGCCAAGCTGGCCGCCAAAGACACTGCAGGTGCTGTGGAACTGTTCAAAGCCGCAGCCGAAGCGGGCCACATTCGCGCACAAAATCAATTGGGCTATATGGTGCAGGGTGGCTACGGCGTAAAACAAGATATCGTTGAAGCCAACAAGCACTTTAAAGCGGCGGCTGATGGCGGTGATCCTTACGGCATGTTGTCTTATGGCCGCAATTTGGTGCAAGGGCGCGGCGTTGCCAAGAATGTGGTGGAAGGAACGAAGCTTCTCAACAAATCCGTCGAGCTTGGTCATACCTATGCCATGAACGAACTCGGCTCCATGTATTATTATGGACGCGGTGTAAAAATCAACCCTGAACGCGGCCTGCGGTTCTGGCAAGCGGCCCTTGACCGCGACGATATCTATGCGATGAGAAATGTTGGAATTGCCTGCCTCGATGGTCAAGGCGTGCAGAAAGACTGGCAAAAAGCCTTGGCTCTTTTCAAGAAAGCCAGTGATGGGGGACACCCCAGTGCGCCAACGGATATTGGTGCCATGTACTTCAATGGCAACGGGGTGCCGAAGGACGTCACCGAAGCATCAAAGTGGTATCAGGTTGGCGCGGAACGTGGCGATCCTTATGCTGCTTCCAATTTGGCCTATATTTATGCCAAGGGCCCCGATAATTTGCGCGATGCGGACAAGGCCGTTAAGTTCTCCAGCCTGTCTGTGGCGCTCGATAAACTGAACGAAAATCCAAAAAACAAGGATTTTTTGAAAGCGTTGCCCGTTGAATCAAAGCGAAATGTGATCAAGTCGCTGATTGCCGAGGTGGGCGCTGCCAATGCGCAAACGGGTGCCGATCTTGATGAGACGTTGGTAATGTTATCGCGTCAAGCCTGGCGTGGTCGCAATCCGCGACTTGACCTGTTTTGAGGCCAAAATGGTGCGTGCCGCAGCCGCGTTAATTGTTTTGGGTGCATTCTCGCTCTGCCACAACAGTTTGGCTTATGCCGATGAGCCCACTTCGCCCGATATCGTTCTGCAATCAACTTGTCACAGCGGTTCGCAAGTGGCGTTTGCCAATCACCCGCCGAAAATTCCGGTGCTCAACGACAAGTCGGCCGCGAAAGAATTGGCTTATTGGAACGAGATCAAGAATTCTGAGGATGCTTCACTGTTCCTCGTTTATATCACCAATTTCCAAAATGGAATGTTTCTGGAAACCGCGATTGAGAAATACAAACATAACTGTGGGGATTTAACAGCACTGCCCGGTGATACGCTGGTTTGCAAAGCCACCAGTGCACCTGCAGTCAAGGCGCCGCCAAAAAAGATTGTGTTTATTCCGCCGCCGCCACCACCAAAAAAGGTGATACACAAAATCCATATCAAGATCGTAAAATTGCATAAGCCGATCAAGATCAAGATTAAGCCGATGCCGATCGCACCAACGGATCCCCCGCTACCTGATAACTTCGGTAACAGCACCCATGGCAATACCTCCTTTGGCGGCTCTGGGCAAACCAAGGGTGGTGGCTGCACGGGTCGGAAGTGCTAGCCCGCGAATATTCTGAAAGATACAAGCGTTATGAAAGAGAGATGGTGAACCAAATGACGAGTGCGGCAAAATTCTTATTGTTGTTGAGTCTGGCATTTATTTTTTTGGCGCCGGCAAATTTGGGACCAAGCTTTGCACAACAAAACGCTTCCACGACAAGCGGTTCGGCCACAGCAGAATTGGCATTTTGGAACCAAATCAAAGACAGCGGCGATGCTTCTAAATTCAAGGAATATTTGAGAAAATATCCTAATGGAATGTTCAGTGATATTGCGCTTGCGAAATCTGGTTCAATAGGCGCCAAAGCTATAAATGCACCTTCCATCAAAACGCCTACACAAAGCAAAACTGTTAGGCCCGTGGTCATTAAAAAGATAGCGGTAAGGACTTCTATCGTGCACGTAAAAAAATCCACGCATTTTCGGGCGCACAAGACCAAATTGATGGTCCAGCACCACGTTGTCCAAAAAGTCGTTCGCACGCGCGTTCGGCATGTTGTTAAACGTAAACTCTACCGCCTTCTCAGAACCCACCCCACGTCCTCACCAGATCAAGCTACCACTGGTAACCATGGTTCCAGTGGCGGCGGCGGTGGTGGTGGTGGCGGCGGTGGCTGGGGGCACTAGTTTCGAACTCCTCGAGCCCAACTCGTCAATTGGCTTTAATCAAGGGCAGCCAGAGCGACGTTCGGCTGCCTTTTCCAAGAGCGCTTTCAACCGCCAATTTTGCCCCGATTGCTTCGGCTCTTCCTTGCATGTTTTTGCGGCCATGGCCGCGGCCCGGAATGGAAGGGTCAAAGCCTTTGCCATTGTCTATCAGGTCGATAATGATGCCAGGCCGACCCTTTTGTAAATCTGTGCGGCACGCCACAGTGATGATGCTGGCCTCTGCATGGCCCAAAATATTGCCCAGTGCTTCCTGAAAAATACGCAGCACATGCAGGGCATTCGGCGCATCAAGCCATTTCAATTCGGGCACCTCTTCCACCCGCCAATCAAAGGTGATGTTTGATTTTCGCACTTCTGGTTCCAGCCGATAGCGCAGGCTGGCAAGCAAGGTTGCAACATCGCCTTCAACCGGCTCAAGCGAGTCAACCGCGATGCGCAAATCTACCAGCGCGTTCTTCAGTGCGTTGACGGCCGTGGAGTTGGGTTTGCCTTGGCGCTCGGCAGCCGCGAGCGCTGCAACCAGGCTTGAACCAATGCCATCATGGATATCGCGCATCATGCGCTCGCGCTCGTGGGTAATGGCGCTGGCCACTTCCAGCTGGCGCCTGGCGGTTTCGCTGACCAAGAGATTGGCCTTGGTTGTTTCAATGCGGTGCTCAAGCTGGGCATTGACCTTTTCTTTTTCAACAATGGCCTTGCGAAGGGCCCGTTGGCGAAGCCAAAGCCAAACAACAACCGCGGCAACCAACACGCCTAAGGCCAATCCGCCAAGAATAAACCAACTTGTCATGTCATCAACGCTGCTTCAGCCGTGGACTTAATGAGGCATGTTGATGATGCCCAGACTGGATGCTTCAAACACGGCCTCAGACCGCGAATTGACTTCCAGCTTTTGGTAAATGTTCTTGACATAAGTGGCCACCGTGCTGCGCGAAATTTTAAGTAAATCCCCAATCTCGATGAAGGAAAACCCGCGTGCCAAGAGATTGAGAACTTCCGATTCACGCTTTGACAAAAGCTCTCCCAGTTTGGCATCAGGTGCTGTCGGTTGAAACTCTTTTAAAAGCTGGCGCGCAATGGACGGGCTGATCGGTGATCCGCCGCGCTGCACTTCACGAATGCTCTCGGCGCATTTATCAAAGTGCTCATCTTTAAGAAGAAACCCGCGAGCACCTGCCTTGATACTATCCAGCACCTTGGATTGTTCGGCGAAAATTGTAATAACGATGATATCAATATTTTTGTGCTTTTGCGCCGCATAGCGAATGAGGGGTATGCCGGAGCCATCGGGAAGACCAAGATCGCACAGCAAAACATCAAACCCGCCGGCATCAATAAGGGTGCGCCCCGCGGCCACATTCCTCGCTATGCCGGTTGTGACCAGCCCCGGGTCTGCCGCCAAAGCAGCACTCACACGCTGCAATGCGGCGGCATCGTCTTCAATGACTGCAACCCGGATAATATTTTCTGGATGCTTTTCCATAAGAGCCCTGCCCATAGAAGACTTTGGTTCTCAAAAATCGAAATAGAAATTTAAGTTCGCATTATCCTGCGCAACAATCCACCAGAATTGGTGAGATCAATTTTATACCTAACGGCCCCATCCACCACCGCCTGCTGAGCCTGCGCCGTTATTGTTAGATGAAGGTGTTCCACCGGAGTTTGGAGGAGCGCCCTGGTTCGGGGCCAAAGCCAATTTTTTGTGTCGCTTGCGATGAACCAGTGGGCGCTTTTTAAGTGGGCCCGGTGCAACGATAGTTTGCGGCGCAGCCGGGGGCGGGGCCAGCGCAGGCGCGTTCGACGCGGATAAAAAATTCCCTGACGATGCCGATGCACCGAGCGGTATGTTCAAACTTATCCTCGCGGCATAGCCTTGTAAGCCACTATCAGAAAATGTACCGGAAATTTCTGAGGTCAAAATTGCGTGATTAAAAGTCTCAGCATCCAGGCCAATGACGACGTTTCCAGAATTTACGCCAACATCACCAGTGGAAACCGTAAAGGTTGGGCTGCCGAAGCCACCGGCTGTGAAATATGAAGAAACGGACCGATTGTCGCTAATCAGTTGTCTGGCGTACGATAGCCCGATGTGTGGGGTGAGTGTGCCAAAATCTTCCGCGAATTTTTGGCTGAGGCGAAAGCCTGCCGTTGCGGTAAGCGTGTCAAAATTTTGCTCGCCAACCGAAAGCCCCAATCCGCCAGCGCCTGTCTCAGCGAATGAATGTGTGCGCACTCCAAGATAATTAAACGTGCCAAATGTTTCCAAATTGGCGGCTCCGATTGTGGTGATATATTTCAACCGCGCTGCCGCAGTGAACGCTTCACCATCAAAGGCCCCTGATGCGGTGCGATTAATTGTTGAATCGAGAGTGGAGAATAAAATGTTTCGATTAAGATCGAAGCTGTTGTAGGCGAGGCCGCCATAGCCATCAATAAACATCTGGTCGGTCATTTGGAATGAACCATACGCGGCAAGCTGTGTTGAAGAGGCTGTCAGATTGCCATTGCTGCCGAAGCTTGTCATGGTCTGGCCACTGGTTAAGGCAATTCCGATCAGAGACTTGTCGCTGATTGCATAGTCAATCCCCGTGGTAATGGTGCCGCCTGCGAGGGTGAAGCCGGCGCGGCTAGCTGACGAGTCTTGGGTTACAACTGCAATGCTGCCGGCGAAAAATGCGCCCCAGGGCAAATAGGTTTTCCCGTCCACTGCGCCATCCCATCCGGCTTTGTGGATGGTTGCGTCAATGAGAGATCCTGGCAAAGTGGTGCCATCAATCTGCATACTGAATTGGCTGAAGTTAAGGCCACGGCCCTTGCCGCCACGAATGGCGTCGAGGCGTCCAAAAATATCGGAGTCGGCAAGGCGCTCGTGCTCCATCACGGCATCGCCTGCGGCCAGCACTTGGGTGTTTTGAATTTGGCTCAGCGCGGTATCAATGGCACCTTGGGTGTGGGCTTGATCGGCCAACTGGTTGCAAATTGAGGCGAGGTCAACTTGATCGGCGTTTTTAACCGAAGGTGAAGCAGCCATCATCTTGCACGTGTCACCCAGCGCTGCGGCAACGGGTTTGAGCGCGGGGTTAGAGGTGGCAGCGGCCAAAATTGCGCCGCTGACTTTGCCCACGTTAACCGTCACGGTCGTTGAAGTGGTGACGCCGCCGCCAGTAATTTGATATTGGAAAACGTCTGTGCCAGCCGCAGCGGCAGTATAGGCAATTTGATTGCCAACAATTTTGGCGGTTCCAAATTGGGAAGGTTGGGGGGTTATGATGGAAAAGGCGGTAAACGGCTTTATGCCGCGGTCGTTATCCTGAACCGGAAAGTTTGCCGGTTCTCCGATCACCACACTGTAAGGCCCGTCTGGCTCAGCCACTGCAGCACCCGCCGGATAGATCTGGATCGTCACCGTTGCTGCCGTCAAGCTGTCGCCCACGCCATCGCGTCGTGCTCTATAAGTGAACGAATCCGTTCCCGTGTGGATACCATCGGAAACATAAACGAAATTTTTTCCGTTTACGGTGATGGTTCCCTTGCCGGGATTGGTAACCGCATAAACGGAATCAATGGTGCCACCTGTCGTGTCATTGGCTGTTACATTCATCCCGAGGGGCGCTGGGTCCAAGCTGGTTTGGTAGGCATCATCCACAACTTTCGGCAATTGCCGCACCACATTTACTTGCATTGCATTCACCGCCCCAAAGACGGGATAGAAGCCTTGTTGATTGGCTTGCGCATCGCCCAGGTTATTGCGGCGGCCACCCGCGTTCACGGGCAGGGGTGTGAGGGCAAACGTGTTGCCTGTAGTCAATCCGGTAAGGCTTTGCTTTACCTTGAGAGAGCCCGAAGCCAAGCCGCCGCCGCCGCCATCATTAGTGATGACAAGGTCAAAATAATCCCCCGCCGGAGAGGCCAGATAAGCTGCCAAAATTTTTGATGGGTTGCCGTCAAGGTCAAGGCCCGTGGTAAACTGTATGGGCTTGCCCACAATCGTGCCCACCGGGGTGTTATCATCCACATTCAATACACTTTGCACTTGGGTAACCGTGGGCTCAAATGAAGGCAGGCCCTGAAGTTGGCCTAAAATCGCATCGTTAATGCGCGAGCTGAAAGGTTGCTGGAATGGCCTGATCTTGCAGATGCGTGTACCCAGCGCATTGAAAAAGCCGCTGTCGCAAACCGGCGCTGCTTGGGTGACCACACCTTTGGTATGGCAATTGAAACAGGCACCTTGGCCTTCATCTATCGGGAAATTTGGAACATCGCCGGGAATGGTCACATATTTGGAACCCAGTGCGGCAGCCAGAGTTGCTCTATCCATGCCGTTATGCGGCGCATTGCCATTCAAAAAAACTTGAACATGAACCATGCCGCAGTCGGTAGATGCCAGTGTGCACGGGGCTGTTGACGGCGCTGCATTTGACGGCCCCACGCGGAATTGGATATTGAAATCCAGAGCCACATTCGGGCGGTTAACAAAGCTCAGCAAACCTTGTGCAATCTCACCCACTGCGAGCGGCGTGAAGGTGCCGTAAGTGGCTGGCGGGGTAACGCCTGCATTGGTGTCAATATATTGCAGGATTTGGAAGCGATCCTGATTGAGAGGCGTGTCCTGATCTTGAATATATTTGGTAAGATCAATCACTCTTGGGATCGTTTGATCCGTAACAACACTAAGGCTTACCACGGGGCCAAAGATGGCAGTTGGTGGATAGTCGAATGGGGTTTTGTTGAATATGAGGGTGCCCGCAACTGGGGCCGATAGGCCGTTCGTAACCGTGTAAGAAAACACGTCTTGCGTTAGATCGTTATTGGCGTCGGTAAAGGTGAATTGGCTTGAAACCGCTTGGGTCACCGGATCAGCCACGGGCGCTGCAATTGTGATGGAGCCATGGGGCAATGCAAAAGGCACGCCAAGTGTTATTGGCTGGCCACCAGAGGTAAAAGTAAAGGCAGTGCCGGCATCAGGATCAGTGGCAATAGTTCCAGAAACAGAGGCAGATTTCTGCACAGCGAAAGTGTTCGTCACCGCTGTTGGCGGTGTATTGGCACCTGCGAGGGCCGTCACGGCGAAGGGAAGCGTTACGGTGCCCTGATTGGCATGCGAAACGGGATCAATGTTTGAGACGTCGATCGTAAAATTCTCGCTAAATAATGGGCCGACGGTGGCTGGTGGCGTAAATGTGACATGGCCCGTATCGTCCACTGTCGCACTGCCACCATTGCCGGAAACAGGTTGAACGTTGCTGTAGTGCAGCGTATCGCCATCCGGATCCACGCCTTGCAATCCGAACATTCCTGTTGTGCCGGCTTTGGCAAAAGCATAGTTTGTTGTGGTGAGTGCAGAGGGAAGGTTGTTGTGCAGGTTTAAGGTGAATTTTGTTGGTCCACTGCTGTTAAGTAACCCTTCTGAATTTTGCGCTTTAACGTAAACTGATACAGTCCCAAAAACATCTTTGAACGGTGCCGGTGCCACGGACGTCAATGCCACTGCCGCTCCTGCCGCCGATATAGCAAAACGGCCATCTGATACCGTGGCTGCAGCGGTGGTGTAGGGTGAAAAAGCAACTGTATAGGGCAGGGCCGGAGAGTTAAAGGCAATGTCGCGAAAAGCCGCTGTGCCCGCTGAATAATTCCCTCCGCTCACAGTTGAGCCGGGCTTTTTGTCCAGCACCAGTGCAGCTGCGGGTGCAATTATTTTAGGGGCATAGGTTAAATCGATTAGTGCTTTGATTTTCGCTGAGTCACTATTATTGGGTGTAATAGTTCCGGGGACATAATAAGTGTTATACAGGTCTAACCCAAGTGCACCCTGGAGATTGCCAGAATCACCGGGTGGATTTGCGACGGCTGCGGGGTTCGTAAAGCCGTCTGCTGAGCTGTTATGACATGCGTTGCACTGAGCCCCAAACCCAGTCTTTGCGGGCACGCCGTATCCATTGGTGCTCCACACAGTATCGCCAGCGATAGCCGGATTTGCCACGGCAAGCCCGCTGTTCAACGCCAGGCAAAAAAACAAGCACAAAAACAGGCAGAAAAACTGCCTTAGGAACGCTGTCCTCAGTTTAACAACTAACCCCATGTAATGTTTGCCCGAAATACGTAAGCCCGACTTCGATAATTATTACCATTTTGTTAATAGACCAGATCGGTCAAGCAAACTAGGCGCTCGGGGAAAATTGAAAAATTGTGGCAAACTCATCACGGATACAATTTTTATGGCCTTTTTTCGTGAGGACTTAACATCATCTCTTCGCATAATATATCACATGGGATATTTTCCCAAATTGTGCCGGATTGCTGCAGAAAAACGTCTTAGGTTTTGCTCAGAGCCACATCCAAGATCACAAACAATGCGCTTTATCGAATACTCAGTGTAGCAGAGATATTGACAGGCCACTTCAATTCAAATCGGCTCAACCGGTTTTTTTGAGGGTGTCTTTCCCATTTTTTCACTAGGTGTTCAGTCCCGACATTTGATGGATAGGGTTTAGCTTGAATCTTTCGGGCTGATTTGTCCAGCATTTGCAGATGAACTCGTAGGGTGTCAGGCCTTTGAGAGCTGGACTTGTCCTCAATTAATTCCGCGTCCTGTTCTCGTTTGGGCGGTTTTTCGTTCGAATATAATGGGTGACACGCCTTCTATTGCTGAATCCCTGCGACTGCTGTCGTAGAAGCCGTTGCTGTATTGAAAGAGCGCTTGAGTCACTTGCTGCCGTGTTGTGCAGTTGTGTCGCCAGACCAGCTCAGCCTTCAGGGTTTTGAAGAATGTTTCGACGGTCGCGTTATCGTAACTGAATAGCCCCTAGATTTGTAGACACTTTGCCCCTTACAAAACGAGGCAAGGAGACGATCATGGGACAACCTAGATTTACGGAAGATTTCAAAGCTGATGCAATCAAGCAGATCACCGAACGGGGACATTCTATTGCAG
>JANYHB010000017.1 GCA_025359265.1 Hyphomicrobiales bacterium
CGCGAAACCATGGTGCGGCGGTGGCCTTCGCTGTGCAGCCAAGCCCCAAACAAGGCCTCAGCGATTTGATTGGCATCTCCCCGCGCTGGAGCCAGTGCGGCATTCTCGGCCATTGCAGGCAACACCATTGCGCCATTGTGCAGGGCGCGCATCCGGCTGTCAAAGGCCATGCCGTTCGATGCCACATGCCCCATGCGCCCGCTCGCCGCCATATCTGCGGCTTGCGCCCGCGCGGCAAAGGCCATATCTGTTTCCGCTGCCAAAGCCCCAATGCCGCGACTTTGCCGGTAGGCGTTTACTTTTGACAACAGCAACAGCTCAATTTGCGGCTCAAAATGTCCACGCGCCACCAATCGGCTTACCAGCGCAATATAGGTTTCAGCATATGCGCCAGTGTTGTGGCCGAATGCAACTGCAAGCAAAGCAACGACAACCACATAGCGAGCACCAAACAGTTTCGACAAAGTTAACTCCCTCGTAAGTTAAAACCTGCATTTTACTTGGCAACGCCGCCAGAATCAGACTGATTACATGCCACCTATGTCATTCCAACCTGCCACACCAGAGGAGATGCAAGAGCGCATCTTCAAACTTGAAACCGACATCGAATGGTTGTCGCGGCGCGATCAATTGACTGGTTTGCTCAACCGAGTGGCCTTTTTAAGCGAAGTTGATGGCCATCTTCTCAATAAAACGGGTTTAAACTGTGGCTGCGCCATGGTGGAAATTGTGGTACGGGGCATGCCCCGCATTTCCGGCACATTGGGCCGTCATGTTGCTGACTATGTTATCTCATCGCTGGCAGCACGCCTGAACCGCATGGCCCTGCCGCCCAACACCACCGCGCGCATCGATCATAATCACTTTGCAATCCTGCTGCATGACGTGAACGATCCACTGGAAGCTTTAACGCTGGCCAAGGGCATTTTGACAACCTTAAGCCAAAGTGTTGATTGGTTAGACCGCCACCTCGTCGTGGAACTGGCGGCGGGGGTGGCCTTGGCAGCCGACAATGAAGGCGATGGCGCAAATTTTCTGCACAATGCCGAACTGGCATTAAAGTCAGCCACGAACCGCGGGGGGCCAGCCTATGCCTTCTTCAACCCTGCATTGGCCCAAGGTGCCAAACGCCGTAACGACCTTCTTTTGGCGATGCAAAGTTGCATTGAAAAAAATCAACTCAGTCTCAACTACCAGCCGGTGTTCAATAGCCAGACGCGCCAATTGGCGGGCTTTGAAGCATTGCTGCGCTTTAATGCGCCCGAGCTGGGCTCTGTCTCCCCAAGCGAATTCATTCCTGTGGCCGAAGAAGCTGGATTGATTGATCGCATTGGCACCTGGGCATTGATGGAGGCCTGCAATGCAGCTTCTGCGTGGCCCAACCACTTGACGGTGTCTGTCAACATTTCGCCTGAACAATTTTATTCAGGCACGTTGGTGACAGTGGTGCACAATGCATTGGAACTGGCCAGCTTCCCGGCTTACCGCCTTGAATTGGAAATAACCGAAGGTGTGTTCCTCAAAGATTCAGACGCGGTGTTGACCCAACTTTCAACCTTGCGCGAAATGGGCTGTTTGATCGCGTTGGATGACTTTGGCATCGGCTATTCAAGTTTGAGCTATCTGTGGCAATTTCCATTTTCAAAACTGAAAATCGATCGTGCTTTTGTAAATGCTCTGGAATCCACGGTGATGGCCAAAGGCGTTTTGCAATCCATTATCGGCCTTGCGGAAAACCTTGGCCTCAAGGTGACTGCTGAGGGAATTGAAACCGAGGCCCAGGCCAAGGCGCTTACGGAATTGGGCGCCAACTATTTGCAAGGCTTCCACTTGGGTTATCCCACCCGTGTGGCTGATCTGCCGGGCCTGATGATGAAAGCAGCACGCGACCGTTTGCCCCAACCCGCCAACAGCGACCTGTCCAACACCACCGTAAGGTTTGCGGGCTAAAGCACTTAATCCGCAAACGGGTCTTGCATCAATATAGTGTCATTGCGTTCTGGCGACGTTGAAAGAAGCGCGATTGGGCATTCAATCAACTCTTCCAAATAGCGCACATATTTCACGGCTTGCGCTGGCAAATCGTTCCAGGAGCGAGCCCCTGCTGATGTGCCTTTCCAGCCTTCGAAACTTTCGACCACGGGCTTGACCCGCGCTTGGGCTTCCTCAGAAGTCGGAAATAAATCAATGCGCTTGCCATCAAGTTCATAGGCCACACAAACTTTGATCTCCTGAAAGCCATCGAGCACATCAAGCTTGGTGAGAGCTATGCCCTGAATGCCGGATGTCTTGATGGCCTGACGCACCAATACCGCATCAAACCAACCACAACGTCGTTTGCGGCCAGTGACAGTGCCAAACTCGTGGCCACGCTCACCAATACGCTCACCCACCGCGTCAAACAATTCGGATGGAAACGGCCCAGAGCCCACCCGCGTGGTGTAGGCCTTGGCGATGCCCAACACATAAGACACAGCCGACGGCCCCACGCCAGAGCCGTTGGCCGCCTGCCCTGCAATGGTATTTGAGGATGTGACGTAAGGATATGTGCCATGGTCAATATCCAGCAAAATCCCCTGCGCACCTTCAAACAAAATGCGCTTGCGGGCTTTGCGCATCTCATCCAGCACATGCCAAACGGCGTCGAGATAAGGCAAAACGCTATCGCGCACGGCCATCAACTCATCATATACTTGCGTTGCGTCAAGCTTGGGTTGGCCAAGGCCCGCCAGCAGAGCATTATGATGCACCAGCAGACGGTCAATCTTGCGTTGCAATTCTTGGGGGCTTGCGAGATCAATGGCGCGAATGGCGCGGCGCCCCACCTTGTCTTCATAGGCCGGCCCAATGCCACGGCCTGTGGTGCCAATCTTCGATGAACCCGCGGCCTCCTCACGCAACTTATCAAGATCACGATGCAAAGGCAAAATCAGTGTGGCATTTTCCGCGATGCGCAAATTATCGCGGTTGATGACAACACCTTGGGAACGCAGGTCCTCTATTTCTTTGGCCAAATGCCACGGATCAACCACCACACCATTGCCAATGACAGAAAGTTTGCCGGGCCGCACAATGCCGGAAGGCAACAAGGAAAGTTTGTAAACCTTGCCGTCAATCACCAAAGTGTGGCCAGCATTATGCCCGCCCTGAAAGCGCACCACCACATCGGCGCGCTCTGATAGCCAGTCAACGATCTTGCCTTTGCCTTCATCGCCCCACTGTGCGCCGACGACTGCTACATTCCCCATGCCGAACATCCCAGAAAACACGCCAACGGCCCCATGAGTGAGGGGCCGTTAACCGCTCTTACAGCATTGCAGCTTTGACGCAAGTTGCGCATTTTTCATGGCTTCACGAAACAAAATGCTTCAGCTAGGGTTAGGGTAACTGGAGAATCTCACATGTGCACAAAATCCCTTATCATTGCCGCCCTATTGCTTACCACGTGCCCGCTGGCCGTTCATGCGGGCACCACGCCGGAGGATGCAGCGAAACTCAAAGCATCGCTGCAAGCTTATTTGGGCGGTGACGGCAGTGCCGTGAAGATCACGCCCGATGGTGATGGTTACAAGGTCACCATAGATTCATCTGCTCTTGCAAAAATCGCCCAAGCGAATGGCATAGAGTTGAACTTGCAAGCCCCCGATTTTGACCTGAAGCCTTTGGGCAATGGCAAATGGAAAATACATCAAGAAGGCCCATTCAAAGTTGCGATTAAATCCAAAGACCAGATGGATATTTCAGAACAAGCTGATTCAGCCGTCATCGACGGTGAATTTGACGAAGCGCTTGGCACGTTCACCACTCTAAATGCAACGGTGAAAAACATTGCTGTGACTGAAGCGATCCAGGATGCCAAGGGTATGACAGCCAACGTCAGTCTCAAATATGAAAATCTCGATACAACAATGACCGGCGTTGCTGGCACGGGTGGCGGAGTCGATTTCAAATTGGGCTACAAAGTGGGCCATGGTGATTTAATTGAAGATATCAGCAACAAGGGTGAGCCGCCCTTGCACCTGGTTATTAAAATGGACGATGGCAGCGCGGTTGGCACGATGACAAATTCCAAGTCTCTCTCCATCTTGCAAATCATAAAGTTTTTCAACGCCCACCCAACCAAAGAATTACGCGGCAAAGATCAAGCCGCGTTCAAAACCATTTTAGCAGACATGCTGCCGTTGTTTGGCACAATGCAAATGACAGGCACAATTGGCAAAACTACTGTTGAGTCTCCGCTGGGTACATTTTCCGCACAAAAAGTTGGAGTAACTTTGGCGGCCAATGGTGCCGTGAAAGATGGCAATTTTGCCGAAAGCCTGTCGCTGGAAGGGTTGGTCATGCCGCCCAGCCTGGTGCCGCCGTGGGCCGCTTCACTTGTGCCAAAAAGCTCCAGCCTCGGATTCTCGGTTTCAGGTTTTGATGTGGAAACCGTGGCCAAAGCCGCCATTGCCGCGGCAGACTTTACCAAAGAGCCGCCCATATCAGAGCAAGTCAGCAATTCCTTTGCGGCGATGCTGCTGCCGAAGGGTTCTGTCAAAGTAACGCTATCGAACACGGCCGTCAGCAATGACACATATAAAATAACGCTTGATGGCTCAGCTGATGCGGGCCCGGCAGCCCAGCCAACAGGCAAGGCGCATATTACCGCAAAAGGCCTGGATGATATCATGAAAGCCATTCAAGCCGCTCCGCCAGAGGCTGGCTTGCAAGGTGGTGCCGCCGCTGTGGTCGTTGCCAAAGGCATGGGCAAGGCTGAAAGTGACGGCAGCATATCATGGGATGTTGAAGCCACGCCAGACGGAAAGATAACCGTAAATGGCATCGACGTCAGCCAAATGGCAAAGTGAGGCTGAAGGCCTTCAATACTGATCAGCCGGAGCCACCGCCCTGGCGAAGGCCGCGATAATAAGGGCCGCGACAACAGTGAAGCTTAGGCCGATTTGCAAAGTGGAAAACTGCGCCACAAAACCAATCACCGGTGGGCCTGCCAGAAATCCGGCATAGCCCATGGATACAACCGCCGCGATGCCGCGACCCGGTGCTTGCGGTTCCAACCTGCCTCCGCCGGCAAATAATACCGGGGCCAAATTGCCAATGCCAATCCCGCCCGCGGCATAACCCAAAAAGGCCAATGCAAGGCTTGGCGCTAACAAGGCGCAGCTCATCCCCACAGCGGCCAGCAAAGCGCTGCTCACCACCACGTTTACCGCACCAAATTTCTGCCGCAAGCCATCGCCTGCAAAGCGTGAAAGCGACATGCCACCCTGATAGAACGCAAAGCCGAAAGCGGCCATGGCGGCATCAACGGCAAAGCGCTCTCTGGTAAATATGCCCGCCCAATCCGCCACCGAGCCTTCGACCATCAGGGCCAGGAAGCATAAAGACCCCAAACCCCAAGTGGCCCGTGTTGGCCACCCGAAATGGGATTCGGAAAGGCCCTTATCAACTTCTGATGGCAAATAGAATTGGCAGGCCAAAATGTGAGCCACAACGAAGAAACTTGCAAAGGCATAAGCTTCAACCGCGGGCGAGGTTTTTGCAATCACCCACGAGCCACCAAAAGCGCCCACCGTGCAGCCAACACTCCAAGCGGCATGAAGCCCGGATATGATGGGGCGCTGATAGGCCTTCTCAACGGCAAGGCCATGCGCATTCATCGAAACATCCATCGAGCCCATGCCCAGCCCCATCACGAAAGCGCCCGCCACAAACAGCTCATAGGTTGGCGCAAACACCGGCCCAAAAAATCCAAACCCGAATAATACACCACCCACAAGTGTTATGCGCGCGCTCCCAAAACGATTGATCAATGCGCCGGTGAACGGCATTGATAAAACCGCTCCGGCCGCAATCGCCAGCAAAGCCAGGCCAAAGATGCCATGGCCCACACCCAATCGTTGCTCAGCCAAAGGCACATGCGGCACCCAAGCGCCAACAAGAATGCCAGCCAGAAGAAATGTGATAAACACGGCCCAACGGGCGCGTGCAGGAGAATCTGATGCCATTTCTACAGTGTGGCAGAAGGTGCAATCCAGCTCAACAACTGCTATCGCGCCAATATGACTGTCGCGCCCGCTTCCAATTACGCCATTATATTTGTGTTCATCACCGTGCTGCTTGATATGGTGGGCTTTGGACTCATCATTCCAGTTCAGCCCGCGCTGATTTCGCAAGTGGCACAGGTAGACGTGGCACAAGCTTCCATCATTGGCGGGTTTATGTTTTTTGCCTTTTCTGCGGGCCAATTCTTGTTGGGCCCCACACTTGGCAATCTATCAGATGCCTATGGGCGCAGGCCCCTGCTTTTGCTGGCCGTGTTTGGTCTGGGTTGCGATTATTTGATCACAGCGATTGCGCCTTCCATTGGCTGGCTGTTTTTGGGGCGCGCACTGGCGGGCATTTGCGGTGCATCTTACGTTATTGCAAACGCATATATCGCCGATATCACCAAGCCGGAAGAACGTGCCAAAGCATTCGGCCTGATGGGCGCTGCTTTCGGTTTAGGCTTTGTGATCGGCCCCGCCATAGGTGGATTGTTGGGTGCCTTTGGCCCGCGTGTGCCCTTTTATGTGGCTGCCGCCATATCACTGATGAATTTTGTTTTCGGCTATTTCATTTTGCCGGAAACTCTATCGCCGGCAAATCGCCGCGCGTTTTCATGGAGCCGCGCCAACCCACTGGGCACTTTGAGAATCTTCCGCCAATATAAGCAGGTGATGCCGCTGTGCATTTTGCTTGCTCTGTATTTCTTTGCCACCTCGGTCTATCCGGCTATCTGGCCGTTCTGGGCCACCGCAAAATTTGGTTGGGGGCCAAAACTAATCGGCACCACGCTGGCCGCCTTTGGCTTGGCAATGGCCTTCACCCAAGGCGTTTTAACGGGGCCATTGGTAAAACGCTTCGGTGAAAGAAACCTGGCCCTTGCCGGGCTGGTTGGCGGTGTGTTGGGCGCAATCGCCTTTGGCTTGGCGCCCAACTTGTTTTTTGTTTTGGCCATCCTCCTCGTTCACGCACCCGAAGGCTTTATTCATCCCATGCTGACGGCACTTCTATCCAAGGAAGTGCCGGAAAATGCCCAGGGCGAACTGCAAGGCGGCCTTTCGTCAATCATGAATATGGCCACGATGGTTGGCACCGTTTTCTATTCTCTGGCTTTTGGCTATTTTATGCAACCGAACCCGTATTTCGTTTCACCCAACGCCGGATTCTTCATCGCGGCTGGTTTATTAGGCGCAGCGTTAATTTACTTCGCCATGATCCCCAAGCCGATGCCAATTGTTGCAGGTGTCTAAGCCACAAGAAAGTGTTGCGGCCAGAAGCACTTGCTGGCACCTAGAGCGTATGACGATTGAACTTAAAGCCGAATTGCGAAAAGCCGCAGCCATTAACCGCCGCAAAGCCCATGAACGCCAAGCTGAAAGTGCACCATTGTTGTTGGCATCACTGGCATTTCCACCAAAGCTTACCTCAGGTTTCAACTGCGTCTCAGCCTTTCACCCTTATCGCTCTGAAATTGATACCAGGCCTCTCTTGGGCAGGCTTGCAGGTGAGGGGTGGACAACCGCTTTGCCTGTTGTGATCGCTGCAGGCAGCCCGCTCATGTTTCGCCGCTGGTTGCCGGGTGAACCGCTCGGCAAAGATGCCATGGGAATTGAAATTCCGTTGCCAAACGCCCCTCAAGTAGAGCCTGACGTTTTGATTGTTCCCTTATTGGCCTTCGACAGTGAAGGTTATCGCCTTGGCTACGGTGGCGGATTCTATGATCGCACATTGGCCATCTTGCGCGCCAAAAAACGAATTGTCGCCATAGGTGTGGCCTATGCCAGCCAACAAGTGCCATCTGTGCCGCATGAACCCTATGACCAGAAACTCGATTTTGTGATGACCGAGCGGGGCATCATCACATGCGGTTGATGTTTTTAGGCGATGTGGTGGGCCGCGCTGGGCGCGAAGCAGTTTATGCGCGGCTTCCCTGGTTGCGCGAAAAATTGCAACCTGATCTGGTTGTGGTGAACGGTGAGAATGCCGCCCACGGTTTCGGCATCACCGAGGAAATATATCTCAAATTGCGCGAAGCTGGCGCTGACGTGGTGACCTTGGGCAATCATTCTTTCGACCAAAGAGAGGCTTTGGTTTTTATCGAACGTGAAGCCAATTTGCTCCGCCCCATCAATTGGCCAGCCGGCTGCCCGGGGCGCGGGGCGCAACTGGTCGAAACCAAAAGCGGCGGGCGCGTGTTGGTGCTGCAAGCCATGGGCCGCGTGATGATTGAGCCGATGTTGGATGATCCCTTTCCTGCCGTGAACAGAGAGCTTGAAGCCTGCAAACTAGGTGTCGATTGCGATGCCATCTTGATTGACATGCACGCAGAGGCATCGTCAGAAAAAATGGCCATGGGCCACTTTGTGGATGGCCGCGTCTCTCTCATCGTTGGCACCCACACCCACACGCCAACCGCTGATCATCACATATTGAGCGGTGGCACGGCCTACATGACAGATGCCGGAATGTGTGGTGACTTCGATAGCGTGATCGGCATGGATAAAGCCGAACCGCTGCAACGCTTTTTGCGCAAACTACCAGTCGAACGCATGCGGCCAGCAGAAGGCGAAGCTACTCTCTGTGGCGTGGTCGTGGAAACGGATGATAAGACAGGTTTGGCCAAAACCATTCAACCCCTCAGGCTGGGCGGGAATTTAAACCAGGCAATACCCGTTTTTTAGCTGCACCACCTGCGCGATAACTAAACCACAGCGGAACATCAGGCGTTTTCAAAAAATCATTATGCCTATAATGCTGGACTTAGCGTTGCGCTTTGCGCTTGAAGAACCTTGGCATTTTCACTTCGCCAGCTTTGGCAAGATCAGCAGCCATGAGGGCGGCTTTTTTGAAATCGCCATCTTCCAATGCCTTGGCTGTGGTGGCGCTCATTTCACTGAGTGTGGAGATGGCTGCAAAAAGGCGGCCTTTCGGTGCAACTTCAGACAAGGTTTTAACCTTTCTTAACCCGGCAGCACCAGCAGCCGCATATTGCTCGCCTTCAAACGAGAAAACTTCCATTGACGCCAGTTTAAAACTCATAAAACGCACTCCACACACTCACAGTTTTCCATGGTGAATGTTTTGCGTTAAAGCGAGGTTAAATCACAAGGCTTGTGTGAAGCTATTTCGCCACTCTATAACCACGCAAAATTCATGCTTCATTAGGGTTTAAGATGGCAGGTCATTCGCAATATAAAAACATCATGTTCCGCAAGGGCAAACAGGACAAGATGCGCTCTAAAATTTTTTCCAAGCTCGCGCGGGAAATCACTGTGGCGGCCAAAGCAGGATTGCCCGATCCTGCTTCGAACGCCCGCTTGCGCCTTGCCATCCAAAACGCCAGAGCCGAAAACTTGCCGAAAGATAATATCGAGCGCGCCATTAAAAAAGCCTCGGGCGCCGATGCCAATAATTACGAAAGCATCCGCTATGAGGGCTATGGCGCAGCGGGCGTTGCAGTGATTGTTGAAGCCCTCACCGATAACCGCGCCAGAACCGCCCCCGTGGTGCGCGCTGCCTTCGCCAAGTTCGGCGGCAATTTGGGCGAAACAGGATCAGTGTCATTCATGTTTAATCATGTGGGCGAAATCATTTATCCGCTGAATAAAGCCAGCGCCGACGCCATGATGGAAGCCGCCATAGATGCAGGTGCCGATGATGCCACGGCTGATGGGCACCACAGCATCATCTGCACTTTCGCCACGCTGCATGATGTGTCATCGGCCCTCGCGGCCAAATTCGGCGAAGCGGAATCGGTTAAATTCATTTGGAAGCCAAGCGTGATGGCCCCCCTGAACGATTTCGATAAAGCCGAAACTCTCATGCGCTTGGTAGACACGTTGGACGAAGATGATGACGTGCAAAACGTGTTTATCAATGCTGAATTTTCTGATGAAGTTGCCGCCAAATTGAATCCGCCGGAAGAATGACAATCCGTGTCATCGGCCTCGATCCCGGCCTGCGCCACACAGGCTGGGGCGTGATTGAGGTTGAGGGTTCGCGGTTGTCATACATCGCCGATGGCGCGGTGCATTCGGTGGATGAAGACGATTTGGCCACGCGACTGTTGCAAATCCATCAACAAATTCTGGCGGTGCTGGAAGAATTCAAACCCGATGAAGCTGCCGTCGAAGAAGCTTTCGTCAACAAAGACGCGCGGGCCACTTTGAAATTGGGCCAGGCGCGAGGCGTGGTGATGTTGGCCCCGGTGCTTTTTAAAATGGGCGTGGCCGAATATGCCCCCAACGTGATCAAGAAAACCGTGGTGGGCAACGGCCACGCTGAAAAAGACCAAGTGAAAAAGATGGTCAAAATCCTTCTGCCGCGTGCGCAATTAAAAACCGCGGATTCGGTTGACGCCCTGGCCATCGCCATCTGTCATGCGCATCATCGAAGCGCGAAGGCGCTGCAACAGAAGCTCGCCCGTTCTTGACTTGTTCACCTTTGGCATTTAGGCCACGCGCATGATCGGAAAATTAAAAGGCCGCATTGATTCGACCGGGTTCGATTGGGTAATGATCGACGTGGGTGGCGTTTGTTATTTAGCCGCGGCTTCGGCCAAAACTTTGGCTGGCCTGCCGCGCGTGGGTGAAGCGGCGGAATTGCACACCGAAATGTTGGTGAGCCAGGATAACATCCGCCTCATCGGCTTTGCCAGCAATCACGAAAAGGAGTGGTTCCGCTTGCTGCTCACCGTGCAAGGTGTTGGGGCCCGCGTGGCGTTGGCCGTGCTTTCAATCATGTCACCAAATGAACTGGCTTCGGCCATTGCTCTGCAAGACAAAGCCAAAATCGGTGAGGCCAATGGCGTGGGCAAAAAACTGGCCGAGCGTGTGGTGCTGGAACTGAAAGACAAAGTGCCGAAGCTGGCGGTGGCCGAGATGGGCTTAACGCAAGTATCTGCCGAACTGGCCGCCAGCGCGCCAACCGCAGTGACGGATGCTGTCTCAGCTCTGGTGAATCTGGGCTACGGCCACAGCCAGGCGGCGATGGCCGTTTCAGCGGCACTGAAAAAATCCAGCGCAGCTATGCCAACAGAAAAACTCATCCGCACCGCGCTGAAAGAATTGGCCTCAGGATGACCGTCCAGCCCCTCGTCACGCCCGACAAAAAGCCCGAAGACGCGCTCGACACCCATTTGCGCCCGCAGCGGCTTTCTGAATTCGTTGGCCAGACCAAGGTCAAACAAAACCTCAAGGTATTCATTGAGGCCGCCAAGCAGCGTCAGGAAGCGCTGGACCATGTGCTCTTCGCGGGCCCGCCAGGCCTGGGCAAAACCACTTTGGCGCAAATCATGGCCAGAGAGTTGGGGGTGAATTTCAAATCCACATCCGGCCCGGTGATCGCCAAGGCCGGTGACTTGGCCGCCCTGCTCACCAATTTGGAAGACCGCGATGTGTTGTTCATCGACGAAATCCACCGCCTGAACCCCATTGTTGAAGAAGTGCTTTATCCGGCGATGGAAGATTTTCAACTTGATCTCATCATCGGCGCAGGCCCGGCTGCCAGAAGTGTGCGCATTGATCTGGCGCGTTTCACCTTGATTGGCGCCACCACGCGCACAGGATTGTTGACCACCCCACTGCGCGATCGTTTCGGCATTCCGGTTCGACTGGATTTTTATGACGCAGATGAATTGCTGGAAATCGTGAGGCGCGGTGCGCGCATCATGGCAGTGCATGTGACTGATGACGGCGCGCGAGAAATTGCCAAACGCTCACGCGGCACCCCCCGCATTGCCGGCCGCCTATTGCGCCGCGTCAGAGATTTTGCCAGTGCCGATGGCACCTCAAGCATATCGGCAACTATGGCTGATAAAGCATTGAAATTATTAGACGTTGACGGCGCAGGATTGGATGCTCTCGATCACCGTTATCTAAAATGTATCGCGCTTAATTTCGGTGGTGGGCCGGTGGGAATTGATACAATTGCGGCCTCTCTTTCCGAAGCCCGCGACACCTTGGAAGATGTGGTGGAGTCTTATTTATTGCAATTGGGATTTCTGAATCGCACCCCTCGGGGAAGATTGCTCACGCATCATGCCTTCAAGCATTTAGGGCTGGCCGCGCCACCACGCGCCGACATCACGCAAGGTGTTCTAGCGCTTGGTGATGAAGAGTGAAATTCGCTTATCCGCTCAGCATCAACTATGAAGATACTGACTTCACAGGCTTTGTCTACCACGCCAATTATTTGAAATTCTGCGAGCGTGCCCGCAGTGATTATCTGCGTGTGAAAGGCATAAACCAAAAAGCCATGTTTACAAAAGGCGAAGCCCTCGTGGTGCGTCGGATGGATTGCAACTTCTTGGCCCCTGCCCATTTTGAAGACAAACTCACAGTGCAAACTGAATTCAAAGAAATGGCCGGCGCACGCTTCCAACTTTTCCAAACCGTAACGCTTGGCGACACCACCCTCTTCACCGCCGCTGTCACCGTGGTGCTGATCGACGGCAAAGGCCGCCCCAGGCGGATCACGCCTGAGCTTGCCACTGCGCTAACCCAACCTTAACCATAAAGCTGATTCAAGCCTTCTCAGCTGGTAGGCTCTCTCCGGCGCTGCGGTGATTCTAAGAACCATTTGGAAACGCCGCAGTTTTGACAGATTTGGCTGGTGAAGCCCCTGCTCGCTTGGGATGGGTGGTCTTCGCTTTACAGGCCGTGGGAATTATATATGGATCAAGTTGCACAAGCGCCACTAACAGCAGGCGCACAGATTTCGCTATGGCATTTGCTGTTTCAGGCTTCATGGCCTGTGTTCATTGTAATGATCGGGCTGGGCCTGGCCTCCATCTGGTGCTGGACGATAATTTTCGAAAAATTTTATTCCGTGCGCCGCATGAATGGCGCGAACGATAAATTTGAAAGCCAGTTCTGGTCAGGGCAGTCCCTGGAAGATCTTTACCACGCCCAGGCCAACCGCCACACCATTGGAATGTCGGCCATCTTCACCGCCGCCATGCAGGAATGGAAGCGCAGCCAAGGAGCCGCCTTGCGTGCTGGTTTTGCCGGCACATTAAAGCGCATCGAAAAAGTGATGGATGTCGCCATCCAAAAAGAAATGGGTGGCTTGGAATCGCGGTTGCTATTCTTGGCCACTGTGGGTTCTGCAGGCCCGTTCATCGGCCTGTTCGGCACAGTGTGGGGCATTATGACTTCCTTCCAAGGCATCGCCAACTCGCAGAACACCAATTTGGCCGTTGTGGCTCCGGGCATAGCTGAAGCCTTGTTCGCAACGGCAATCGGCCTGGTTGCCGCCATACCAGCGACAATTTTCTATAACATGTATTCATCAGACGCCGCCCGGATTGGCACGCGTCTGGAAAACTTCGCGGATGAATTCTCGGCCATCATCTCGCGGCAACTTGACGAACGGGCTTAAACAACATGGGTGCAGGTGGCGCACGAGCGGGCGGGTATTCAAGACGGTCATCGCGCCGTCAATCGCGCCATGGCACGATGAGCGATATCAACGTCACCCCTTTGGTAGACGTTATGCTGGTGTTGCTGATTGTTTTCATGGTGGCAGCACCGTTGATGACCGTTGGCGTGCCAATTGAACTGCCAAAGACGCAAGCCAAACAACTCAGCACGTCAACTGAGCCATTGATAATTTCCATCAAAGCTGATCACACAATTTATCTGCAAGACTCCGTCATAAAATTGCAAGAGCTGGCGCCCAAGCTGCAGGCTCTCGCCAAAAATGGCAATAATGAACAGTTGATGCTGCGGGCTGATACCAACACCAATTATGGCGCTGTCATGGAGGTGATGGGCACGCTCAACCAAGCAGGCTTTACCAAGATCGGGTTGGTTACAGCCCCGAAAGACCAGCTTCCCGGCAACTGATGAAGCGGCCCCTTGCCATATCGCTCTGTTGCCACGCCGCTCTCATTCTGGCGGCTCTGCTGGTTGTGCCGGCACCTCCCGCTTTTAAAGTGAAAGAGCCGGTTCCCATTGTAGTTGATATTTCGAATATCTCAGACAAAGTACAGCAGATGGCCACCACCAAATCTGATGTGCCAGATTCCAGCGAACCGCCCGCGCCCAAAGAAACCAAAATTGTAAAGATCCCGACGCCTGCTGATAAAGTGGCAGACAAGCTGAACACCGCAGCGCGTGAACCCGTGAAACCCCCGCCAGAGAAGACCCCTGATCCAAAGCCAGACACCAAAGCCCTCGATCAGATGTTGAAAGACGACGCCGCCAAACAGGCTGATCTTCAGCAGAAAGCGGATGAAGCGCAGGCCATGGCCGACGAAAAAAAGCAGGCCGAAGACAAGAAGAAAGCCGACGAAAAGAAAAAAGCCGATGATAAAAAGAAGGCCGAAGACAAAAAAAAGAAATTGGCCGAAGCCTTGGCGCAAGCCCAGGCCCAACTGAACAAAATTGCGGGTGAAAACGCGGCGCCAGCACAGCCTTCTGACAAAAAAGGCGCACCCAAGCATGGCGACAAGGATACCAAGGGCACAGATGCCGCGGCCACGGCCACCATTGTTTCAGCGCTCGTCTCCAAGATCAAAGGCTGCTTCACCATTCCACCCGCGGCGCGCGAGGTGAATGTTTCCGTGCCCATCCACTTCTTGCTGAACACCGATGGTTCCGTCAATGGCACACCGCAAATTGCCCAAGAGAGCACAGACCCGGTATTTCAAGCCACGGCGCGTGCGGCGATTTCAGCCATCGTTGAGTGCCAAACCTATCAATTGCCAGCTGATCAATATGACCAATGGAAAGATAATGTGCTAGACTTCAACCCCACGCAACTTTCCGGCTAATGAGATGATGATGAAAACCCGCCTCCGTGTAACTTTGCTTGTTTTATTGGCTCTGGCTTTCGCTGGGCCAGCTTTTGCAGTTACCGGCACCGTAAACAGCGGCAAGATTGATCCTCTTCCTATTGCCGTCACACCATTCATCGCTTCGGCTGGTGCAGAGAAAGATGCTGCCGCCGTTTCAGGCATCGTGGCCAGTGATTTGGCGCGCTCAGGTTATTTCAAACCATTGCCGCCTGAAAGCTTCATTGAAAAAATCGCTGTGTTTGATCAAAATCCAAACTTCGTATCATGGCAACAAGTTAAAACCCAAGCCCTGGTTGTGGGCCAAGTGTCGGTGACGGGTGACAGAATGACCGTGGCCTTCAAACTTTATGATGTGAACACCCAAGCTTTCTTGGCCGGATCGTCTTTCACGGCGCCTGCCAAACTATCTCGCCGGCTGGCCCACAAAGTGGCGGACATGATTTATAACAAGATGACGGGATTTGCGCCTTATTTTGATACCCGCGTTGTGTTTGTGGATGAAAGCGGCCCGAAGAACGCACGGATTAAAAAACTGGCGATGATGGACCAAGACGGATTCAACGTCCGTACACTGACCAATGGCAAAGAGATTTTGCTGACGCCACGCTTTTCCCCTACTTCCCAGGAAATCACCTATGCGGCGATTGGCACGGAAGCGAGCCGCGTTTACATTTATAATATCGACACCGGCCAAAAAGAAATTGTGGGTGACTTCCCGAATATGAGCTTTGCACCACGCTTTTCGCCTGATGGGCAGAAAGTGATCATGAGCTTGGAAAGCGAAGACGGCCGCAATGCCAATATATTTGAGTTGGATTTGCGTTCCAAGCAAACCCGCCAAATTACCAACGTGCCCGCAATCAATACAGCACCCAGCTACTCCCCTGATGGCAGCCGCATTACATTCGAGTCTGATCGCGGCGGAACCCAACAGATTTATGTGATGGGTGCCGATGGCTCTAACCAGCAACGCGTGTCTTTCGGCAACGGCCGTTATTCAACACCAGTGTGGTCTCCTGACGGCAAATATATAGCCTTCACCAAGCAGGGCGAAGGCAAATTCGGGATTGGCGTGATGGCCCCAGATGGTTCTGGTGAACGCGTGCTCACCGAGGGCTTCCACAACGAAGGGCCCACATGGTCGCCCAACAGCCGTGTTTTGATGTTCTTTCGCGACACACAAGGCGAAAACGGCGGCTCGCAGCTGTGGTCAGTGGATATCAGTGGCTATAACGAACAACAAGTGCAAACCCCCGGGTTCTCATCCGATCCAGCTTGGAGCCCACTTCTGAAATAAAAGGTGGAGGACTGTTAACGGAGCGCAAACCACAATCCACAATGCTTAACCGATCATATCAAACTTGCCACAAATTAGCCTTTCTCGTCGTCGATTGGGCATTTTGAACATTCGGCGTGAACTTGGGTTTTTGATTTTTTAACCAAAACCTGCCAAGCCGAAACTTGGTGGAATAGCGACTTTCTGTGACGGCAAGTCGACAACCGGACGGGGCCTTCAAAGGGCCCGACGTGAGGAGTTTTGATATGATGACCCGTATGGTAGGCATGAAATATGCCGCTTTGTGTTGCTGCTTTTTGGCCCTTGCTGCCTGCTCTAAAAAAACCCAACCCAACCTTGACGCCGGCATAAACGGCGGCCCCGGGGTTGGCCAAGCCGCGCCCGGCTCCAAAGCAGATTTCACCACCAATGTGGGAGACCGCGTATTCTTCTTGCAAGACCAATCCACACTCACACCAGAAGGCACCGATACTCTCACCAAACAAGGCGGTTGGCTGAAGAAATACGCGCAAGTCACGGTGCAAGTCGAAGGCCACGCAGACGAACGCGGCACACGCGAATACAATATTGCCCTTTCAGCGCGCCGCGCCACCACCACCCGCAATTTCTTGATCGGTCAAGGCGTTGCCGCCAACCGCATTTCATCCATCGCTTATGGCAAAGAACGACCCGTGGCGTTGTGTGATGCCGAACAATGTTACAGTCAAAATCGCCGTTCGGTTACCGTTATCACCGGCGGTACCAACTGATTTGTTGCACGGCTGCAACAGCGCAGGCATTTTTGAGGAACCCCAATTGGGCCTCATTTTGTCCGCTTTCCTTGTGCAATGTGTTTCGATCATTCACGGATTAAATCATGTTGAAGCATAGCCTTTTTGCCTTTGCCCTTTTGGCAACCGTATCCACCCTTCCCGCCCATGCCGATGATGTTGCAATCCGCATGGATCAATTGGAACAGCAAATCAGAATGCTCACGGGGCAAGTTGAACAGCTGACTTATGAGTTGAAACAGTTTCAGAGCCAGAAAAAACTAAGCGCTGCTGAACCTCTGGGCGCGCCCAAAACTCAGCAGGCCACTATCTCACCAGATACTCAGCTTCTTCCCAAGGCTCCGACAATCGCAACGCAGACCGCAACCGCCGCAACTTTGCTGGCACCGGTGAAGAAAAAAGCGGTCACACAAGTTCAAGACGCTAATGCGGGTGGCGTAGAGGCGATTGAAGAAAGTCCCGTGTTGCCCCAGGCAACCATTTCTCAAACGGCTGCGGTTGCCCCAGTGCCTAAGGCATTGCCCTTCGGCACCGCCAAGGCATCTCAGATCAACGATAGCGGTTTTCAAGGTAAAGTACTGGTTGCGGCCGGTGGGGCACAAGTTGAGGATACAGCGACTGTGGCTCAACCAGACTTGCCATTAACAGCGCAGCCTGTTTCGCTGCAGCAGCCGCCGGCCGAGACGCCGGATGATTTATTTCTGCGTTCCGAAAAAGCTTTATTGCAACTTCAATATGCGGATGCTGAATCGGGATTTACAGAATTTGTTTCAAAATATCCTGAGCATAATTTAGCGGGCAGTGCTGAATTTAAACTGGGTGAAACCTTCTGGGCGCAACAAAATTATAGTTCGGCCGCGCAGGCCTATATGTCCAGCTATAAGCAATATCCCAAAGGCCGCCGCGCCCCCGATAGCTTATTGAAACTGGGCCTTTCATTGGCTCGTTTGGGCCAAAAAGATCAGGCCTGCACGACGATGGGTTCCGTTGACGCAGAATTCCCGAATGCCGTGGAAGTTAAAAAACGCGCACAGGCAGAATTCAAGCGTGCGGGCTGTTAAGCTCGAAAAATTAGAGCCACCATTTGCCATAGCAGTTTCAGGCGGCGGCGATTCGATGGCGTTGTTGCGCTTGGCTCACAATTTCCATGGGAGTGATGGCATTGTAGCACTCACTGTGGATCATGCTTTGCGCAAATCATCTGCCACCGAGGCGCGCCAGGTGAAAAGCTGGTGCAAGGCCATCGGTATTGAACATCACACACTGAAATGGCAGCACGTCAAAATAGCCTCAGGCCTGCAAGCTAAAGCGCGCGCCGCTCGGTATGACCTGATGACGACTTGGTGCATCAAACAGGGCATTGCTAACTTGCTCACCGCCCACACCGCAGATGATCAAGCCGAAACAGTTTGCATGCGGATGAAGCGCACATCTTCGCCCGCAAGTCTTGCGGGCATCTGGCCGGAAGCGGAATGGGGCAGGATTCACATTTTGCGCCCCCTGCTTATGAAACGTCGCGCCACCCTTCGCGCCTACCTCAGATTATGTGGACAGCCGTGGATTGAAGACCCCAGTAACCATGACGAAAAGTTTGAACGGGTGCGCACGCGCAACTCCAAACCCGATATTAACTTGGCGAAATTGGCCACGCTGGCCCAAACACAAGTGATTGCAGCAAAGCGCCAAGCCAAAATGTGGACGGCAAAAAATTGCGTGTTGTCTCCATCGGGCATGCTGCAATTTAGTTCTGCGTCATTAGCGTCACTAAGTATCAGTGCGCACGATGAAGCCTTACAAACCATCATTGCACGATGCGGCGGCACGCAAACGGAATTGGCCCAACGCCAAGAGCTATCGCTATGGATTATTGGCTCAGGATCATCGCGCCGCACCCTCGGACGAGTCGTCTTTGCGAAAACCAAAGACGGAATTTGCGCCGCCAAAGAAGCCGCGCGAATTGACGCAAGCCCGCAAGTTATCACGTCAACTGCGCCCTTGGTGTGGGATGGCCGTTTCAGCGTGACGGCGCCAAAGGGTTCAACCGTTACAGCAAAATATTATGTAAAACATATGAAAAGAAATGATAAATTGCCATTCTTTGTCGATCAATCCTTGCCTGTTGTGCGGCTTGCCAACCATGTTTTCATTGACGCCGTACAAAGCCAGTCTGCCTTCGTAACTGCCACATTCATCAAGAAATAATCTTAAATATGGCCTTGGATTGGGCAAAGGTCGATCCTATGTTAGTGCCATCGCTTGAATTCGGTTCGCAGCCGAGAAATTGAGGACTGACGTGAACAATTTCCGCAATCTTGCCATATGGGTTGTTATTGGTGTTTTACTAATTGCACTCTTCAGCCTGTTCCAGGGCCAAGTTATGAAATCCACAACCAAGGAAATCACTTACACTGAATTCTGGGACAAGGTGAACGCAGGCACGATTAAATCATTCAGCGATTCCGCAAATTTTGTCTCGGGCAAAGACACCGGCGGCACCGCGTTTGAGGGCTATATTCCCTTGCAGGATTCCGATCTCACCAAGCTGCGTGAACAAAAAATTGAAATGAATTTCAAACCGCCACAGAGTGAAAATTTCTGGGGCAATGCTTTGCTCAGCTGGGCACCCTTGATTTTACTTGGTGCAGTGTGGTTCTTTTTCATGCGTCAGATGCAAGCTGGCTCTGGCAAGGCCATGGGCTTTGGCAAATCGAAGGCCAAACTGTTGACTGAAAAGCAGGGCAAGGTCACCTTCCTGGACGTTGCCGGCGTTGATGAAGCCAAGGATGATTTGCAGGAAATAGTTGAGTTTTTGAAAGATCCGCAGAAGTTCCAGAAGCTGGGCGGCAAAATTCCGCGCGGCGCTTTGCTGGTTGGCCCTCCTGGCACTGGTAAAACCTTGCTGGCCAGAGCTATTGCCGGCGAGGCGGGTGTGCCTTTTTTCACGATTTCAGGCTCTGATTTCGTGGAAATGTTCGTAGGCGTTGGCGCTTCACGCGTGCGCGATATGTTCGAACAAGCCAAAAAGAATGCGCCGTGCATTATTTTCATCGACGAAATTGATGCGGTGGGTCGCCATCGTGGTGCCGGTTTGG
Organism: Hyphomicrobiales bacterium; assembly: GCA_025359265.1. Lineage (GTDB taxonomy): Bacteria > Pseudomonadota > Alphaproteobacteria > Rhizobiales > Aestuariivirgaceae > Aestuariivirga. The sequence goes on from JANYHB010000017.1 coordinate 20,005, forward strand.
GCGGCGGCAATGATGAACGTGAGCAGACGTTGAATCAGCTGTTGGTTGAAATGGATGGCTTTGAGGCGAACGAAGGCGTGATCATTGTTGCAGCCACCAACCGACCTGACGTGCTGGACCCTGCGCTTCTGCGCCCAGGCCGTTTTGATCGTCAAATCACTGTTGGCAATCCGGATGTGCGCGGCCGTGAACAAATTTTGCAGGTGCATATGAAAAATGTGCCAATGGCCCCCGACGTGGACGCTAAAATTCTGGCCCGTGGCACGCCCGGCTTTTCTGGAGCAGATCTTGCCAATCTTGTAAACGAAGCCGCGTTATTGGCTGCGCGCCGCAACCAGCGTGTGGTGACACATCTTGAGTTTGAGGATGCCAAAGATAAAGTTCTGATGGGGCCCGAGCGCAAATCGATGGCAATGTCTGAAGAGGAAAAGAAACTCACCGCTTATCATGAAGCTGGGCACGCCATCGTGGGTTTGACCGTTCCTGCTGGCATTCCTGTGCACAAGGCCACAATCGTTCCGCGTGGTCGCTCATTGGGCATGGTGAAGTTCTTGCCCGAAGGCGACCGTTACTCCATGAAATTCATCGAATATACCTCACAACTTGCTGTGGCGATGGGCGGGCGTGTTGCGGAAGAGCTCACTTTCGGCAAGCAGAACATTACCTCTGGTGCATCTGGCGATATCCAGCAGGCCACAAAACTTGCTCGGGCCATGGTAACTCAGCTGGGCTATTCTGATGACTTGGGAACCGTGGCTTACGGCGACAACCAGGAAGAAGTGTTCTTGGGCCATTCGGTTTCTCGCACGCAAAATGTTTCCGAGGCAACCGCCCAGAAGATCGACAAGGAAGTAAAACGCCTTATTGACCAAGGTTATGCAGATGCCAAACGCATTCTCTCAAAACGCCACAAGGATTTGGTGGCCTTGGCCAATGCCTTGTTGGAACATGAATCACTGACTGGCGAAGAAGTGAAGCAGATTCTCGCCGGCAAAAAAGTGAAGCGTGATGATCCCCCTTCTCCAAAAGCCAAGCCCACAACACCGATAGTGCCGCGCACTGCCAAGACCCGCAGGCCAGTGACACTTGAGCCGCAGACGCAAAGCTAAGGGTTCACGCGCAAGTATTTTCGGAATTCATTGCTTTTGAAAGCGCAGCACCTGTCGCGTTAAAGTGGCACCAGTGTGGCCTGTACAACAAGCAAACTTGTTGATAGCCATTGGTAATGGCTAGATCTTATCTGCGCCCCATGGCACTTCTGTATGGCCCCGATGCTGTGGCGTTGGTCAAAGCCGATCGCGCCGCGCCCCTGGCAGGCTTGCCCTCTATTGCCTTCACCAAAGCGGAATTGATCACACGCGATCAACAACAAACCACCCGGCGTTTCATTGAATTTGCTGAAGCGCGCCATCATCCGGGGTTTACCGCCATCACCTCGCCGCGCCCAGACTTTGGATCGCTGCAACTCAACCGCTGTCACATTATGGGCATTGTGAATGTCACCCCCGACAGTTTTTCTGACGGCGGGATTCACTATAAAGCCGAAACCGCAATCACCGAAGCTCGCAACATGTGGCAACACGGGGCCAGCATCTTGGACGTGGGAGGTGAATCCACCAGGCCCGGTTCAGACCCTGTATCCATTGATGAAGAACGCGCCCGCATTATGCCAGTGATTTCAGCTTTGGCCAAAGATCACAAGGTATCGGTGGATACGCGCAAAGCATTATTGATGAAGGAAGCGCTGAGCGCTGGCGCCATGATCATTAATGATGTCTCTGCTCTGCAATTTGATACGCTTAGCGCTGCAACCGTCGCCGCCGCCCAAGCCCCGGTTATTCTGATGCATGCCCAAGGGGCACCGCGCACCATGCAACTTGCTCCGAAATATGACGATGTGGCGTTGGATGTTTATGACCAACTTGCCGCTCTTATCGCGCGGGCCGAGGGCGCTGGAATAGCCCGCGCCAACATCATGGTGGATGTGGGCGTTGGCTTTGGTAAATCCTTCAAGCAAAATTTGCAATTGCTGCAACAGCTCACCCTGTTCCATGGTCTTGGTGTGGGTTTGCTGGTGGGTGTTTCACGCAAAGGCTATATCGGGGCCATCACGCAGGAAAAAATGGCGGGTCACCGATTGGGCGGGTCTATCGGCGGGGCATTGCAAGCTATGATGCAGGGCGCTCATATGTTGCGCGTGCATGATGTTAAGGATTCATTAGCTGCTCTCACAGTTTTCAATGCTGCACTTGATCCCGTTTCAGCCGCAATTTAATTTTAAGGCCTAAGCTTCGTGCCGGGGATTTAATGAGGGGACACACGATGTCACGCAAATACTTCGGCACAGATGGAATCAGAGGCAAGGCCAACACCGGTGCGATGACCCCGGACATTGTGATGAAAGTGGGCATGGCTGCGGGCCAACTTTATCGCCGCGGCGGTCATCGCCACCGCGTGGTGATTGGCAAAGATACCCGCCTTTCCGGCTATATGATCGAACAGGCCCTCACGTCTGGTTTCCTTTCTGCGGGCATGGACGTGCTGCTTTTGGGCCCCGCCCCCACACCGGCCGTGGCCATGTTAACCAGATCGATGCGCGCTGATTTGGGTGTAATGATTTCAGCTTCGCATAATCCATTCGCCGACAACGGCATCAAAATTTTCGGGCCTGATGGTTATAAGCTTTCTGATGAAACCGAAATGCAGATTGAAGAGTTGATCGACAATCCAAGCCGCCTCTTGCCTGCCGCATCCGAACACGTGGGCCGCGCCAAGCGCATCGATGATGCTGCGGCAAGATACATCGAATTTGCCAAGCGCACTTACACCGCCGACTCCAGTCTCGAAGGTTTGCGGATTGTAATCGACACCGCCAATGGCGCTTCCTACACCAGCGCACCCACTGCCCTTTGGGAATTGGGTGCAGAAATCATCGCCATCGGTGTTGAACCAAATGGCACTAACATCAATGAAAAAGTGGGTTCCACTCATCCTGAAACCATGTGCCAACGCGTGCGTGAAACGCGAGCCGACATTGGCATTGCATTAGATGGTGACGCAGACCGGGTGATTATCGCCGATGAAAACGGCAACGTGATTGATGGTGATCAAATCATGGCTCTCATCGCTTCATCGTGGGCCACTCGCGGGGTGTTAAAGGGCGGCGGATTAGTCACTACGATCATGAGCAACCTGGGCCTTGAACATTGCATGGCCGCAAAAGGCCTGACATTGGCGCGCACCAAAGTGGGAGATCGCTATGTGGTGGAACACATGCGCGCCCATGGCTTCAACGTCGGCGGCGAACAGTCTGGCCACATCATAATGTCTGATTATTCAACCACCGGCGATGGCTTGTTGGCAGCGCTACAAGTTTTGGCCGAAGTCGTTCGCCAAAAAAAGCCGGTGAGCGAAGTGTGCAACATGTTCACCGCCCTGCCGCAGATATTGCAAAATGTGAAATTCAAAGGCGGCAAACCGCTGGACGATATGCAGGTGAAAAGTGCCATCAAAGACGCAGAATCGATGCTGGGAAATTCAGGTCGATTGGTTATCCGCCCCTCCGGCACCGAGCCTTTGATCCGCGTGATGGCAGAAGGGCAAGACGAAACCCTAGTGCGCAAAATTGTTGATCAACTTTGTGGTGTGATATCCAAGGCGGCAGCCTAAAACCTGCAATGGTTAACATTGCGGTGGGATTTCCTATCGAATTGTATCATTTTGAATCAATTTCTGATGTAAAAATGCAACATTTGGCTTTCGCCTTTTTTCGGCCTTTTTATCGCCAGCACGGAACCACAAGTGGCCTGCATCGTTAATTGCATAGGGACGACAAATAATAGTGCGAATGAAGGTGGGATTATCTTTCCTTCAGGTTCGATAAATAGAGTTTTTTATTTCGAGGTGTGTGATGAAATTTTTTATACGAGTTGTTTTGGCCAGCACGGCGCTAATGCCTTTGGCGGTAACAGCGCAGGCCACGGATTTGGCCCCAAGCATTCCATCAGAAGTTGCCACAACCAGCGGCATTTATGTGCGCGGTGATGTAGGCGTGTCTTATTTGAATTGGGGCAGTGCCACCAACAATATGGCTTTTGTGGGCGATGTCGGCATCGGCTATCAGGTTGACCCGAGCTTCCGAACTGATTTGACCTATGGCATGACCGGCAATTACACCTTGGCGCCAGGTTCTACACTGAGCACCAGCACAATTATGGGCAACGTCTATTACGACTGGCGCAATTCCACTCCTCTCACGCCCTATGTCGGCGTTGGTGTTGGTTATGGCTGGCAGTATAATGCCGGGGGCGGGGCCTTTAATTCTTCTGCTATTGCATTGGGCTTGAAGGCCGGTGTTTCTTATGACTTCTCGAACAACTTGGCATTGGATGTGGGCTACCGCTTCAACGATATTCTAGTGGGTGGCCAGAATACGCCAGAACATCAAATTGCTGCAGGTTTGCGCATCAAGTTCTGATCGTTAAATACTCGCCATTTAAAACGCGTCGGTTGCTTCTGCATCAGGCGCGTTTTTATGGTTGAGATTTTGAAGGGGATCCGCTGGCAATATCGCGTGCGGCTTGTTCCAAAATAGTGCGCACACGGGTTTCCTCATCACTATCCCACTTGCCAAAGCGGCTCATCACCGCCGTACGCAAAGTGTGAATGCTGTGCATGATGCTTTCAGGCATCGGCGCATGGCCACTGCTGCGCGCCATCACATCGATGCGTGCCATCAAGGTTTCCACTTGCGCGGAATTTTCTTTAAGAAAGCTGCGGCCCGCAGGCGTTGCCTGATATGATTTCTTGCCACCCTCTTCCGGACGCGCGGCGATGTGGCCCTGCTCTTCTAAAAAAGTAAGCGTGGGATAAATCGTGCCGGGGCTGGGTGAATAGCTGCCACCGAAACGCGCCTCAATCGTGCGAATCAAATCATAGCCGTGTGAAGGTTGATCACAGATCAATGCCAGCAAAAGCAGGCGCAAATCCCCTTGCGCAAACATGCGCATCCGCGGTCCGCCCCCAAAGCCGCCCATCCGCGCCCAAGGTGGGCCGCCAAATCCGCCGCGCCGTGCGAAACCCCATTTCGGGCCGTGATTCTTGTGTTGATCATTCATGTGGCAACCAAAAAACATGTTTAAGCTCCAAGGTAAAGAGCGGCCCCGCCGATTTAGGGCGAGGCCGTGACTTTATGTTTCAATTTTTAGTTTCAGGCTCATCGCCAACCGGCTTGCTGGCTTGCGCCGTGCGGAACGCTTCATAGGCTTCCTGATCACGCTTGCGGATCTGCTCAGCGCGGTGCAGGTGGAAAGCCTGACGCTCTTCGCGCAGCCTGTTCACTTGCTCCATTTGGTGTTCATCAAAAGCCTGATTGCCGGTGAAGCGCCCGCGCATGCCGCGCCCGCCGCAGCCCCGTCTCATGCCCGGGCCGCCTGCATAAGTGGCGCTGTCATGGCCCCAAGCGTGACGCCTGGCATTCCACAGGAAATAACCCAACGTCAAAACACCAAGCGGTGGGGACAATGCAAGGCCAGCCACCACTGCCACTGCTTTCAGCGGGTGAAAGCCGGGCTGTTTGGCCCAACCGAGCGGATCGCCGCCCCATTGTGGTCCACGCGGGCCGGAAAAGCCTTCGCGCGAGCCACCAAAGCCCCGGTAACGATCTGATTCAGAATAATTCTTGTCGTAAGTCATATGTTTCTCCTTTGCGTTACGATACTGCTTGAGATATATCTTACAATCCCTGTTTCAAGTGCTTCCACAAAATTTTTTTGAAATCCGCGCCATGACTGCTAGACTGGGCTTTGGCAAATTGTGGCAATGTAGGAGGTTCTCATGGGCACACGCATTTCATTCCCCCGCGCTGATGGCAAACTCACCGAGCGCTATCTCGCTAAAGCCGGGCGCGACCATGCGCCGGGCGTGATTGTGATTCAGGAATGGTGGGGCCTGCAGGAAAACATCAAAGGCATTTGTGATCGTTTGGCACTGGCGGGCTATGACGCGCTGGCACCTGATCTCTATGCGGGCCGTGTTGTGGCCTATCACGACTCAGCCGCGGCCAATGCCGAGATGAGCTCCCTGAATTTCAAAGAAGTGGCCGACAATGTGGTGCGCGGTGCCGTGCTTTATCTGAAAAAGTCTTCTCCCAAAGTCGGCATGACGGGCTTTTGCATGGGCGGCGCTGTAACCTTATTGGCGGCCCAGGATGTGCCTGAACTTTCATGTGCCGCGCCATTTTACGGAATGCCGCCAGCAACTTTATTCAGTGCCTCCAAAGTGCGCGTGCCATTGCAGTGCCACTTCTCTAATACGGATGATTATCCATCACCTGCGCAAGTCAATCAGATGGAGAAAGATTTTAAAGCCTCTGGCTTGAAGTTCGAGATTTTTCGCTACGATGCCTCCCATGCATTCATGAATGAACAACGAGCCGTGCATGACAGAACCGCAGCGGAATTGGCCTGGGGAAGGCTGTTAGGTTTTCTGAAAGCACAATTAGCGGTTTAAATTGATTTGAGTTGCTCTGCAGCGGTGAATCTGTCAAACGCGCCCTCGGGCTAGGCCTCCCCAACGGGGCTCAACCCATCTGTGAGGATGGAGATAAAAATGACAGATATGAAACCGGCCTTGCGCCCGAATTGCGCAAACTTTTCTTCCGGCCCTTGTGCAAAATTCCCCGGCTGGACCCCTG